>WGNE01000049.1 GCA_016124645.1 Alphaproteobacteria bacterium | reverse complement strand
AGCGTCGCGCCGTCGGGCACGCCGGTCAGCACGACCTTGGTCACATGCTCGGAACCGTCGGTATCCGCGCTCGCGCCGACGGAGATGTCGAGGGCGATGGCGTGGTTCTCGTTGCCGCTCGCGTCATGCGCGGTCACGGTCACGGGATCGACGACCGCGTCGGTGAAGACGTTTTCGGTCGCGCTGGCGGAAGAGGATACGGTGCCGTCGCTGGCAGTGGCGGTCACGGTCAGGCCGGTCATGTCCGCATCGCTGTTGGCGGGCGGGGAAACCGTGGGGCCGCCGGAGAAGCTGGTGGTGCCGTCCGGCAGGGTGATGGTCCAGGTGTGGGTCGCCGCGTCATAGGTGCCGCCGGAGGTCGAGGTATCGACCGTCCATGCCGGGTTGATGCCCGCGATGGTCACGGTCAGGTGGTCGCCGGGTTGCGCGTCGTTCAGGTGGGCCGAAACGTTGAGCTGGACGGAATGGTCTTCCTTCACCCAGACGTCGGTCGCCGAAACGGTCGGCTTGGCGATGGTGTCGTTGACGGTGACGGCGAGCTGGGTCGTCGTCACGGCGGTGTTGTCGGTGTAATCGTTCTCGAGGCCGGAGAGGCTGGTTTCCTGCTCGGTCACGGCCACGGTCAGGCCCATGGTGCCGTGCCAACCGTGCGCGGGGGTGACGGTCAGGCCGGTCACGTCCGCCTGCGTCAGCGTCCAGTCGCCGGTCGTCGCGTCATAGGTGCCGTGGTTGAGGGTCGCGCCCGCGGGCACGCCGCTGATGACGACCTTGGTCACATGCTCGGAACCGTCGGTATCCGCGCTGGCGCCGATGTTGATGGAAAGGGGAATGGTGTGGTTTTCATCACCGCTCGCGTTGGAGGCGGTGACGGTCACGGGATCGACGACGGCGTCGGTGAAGACGTTTTCCGTGCCGGTCGTGGTCATGGTGTCCGTGCCGTTGGTCGAGGTCGCGGTGACCTGCAGGCCCGTCATGTCCGCGTCGCTTTGCGCAGGCGGGGTGACCGTGGGGCCGCCGTCGAAACTGTTCGTGCCAGCGGGCAGGTCCAGCGTCCATGTGTGGGTGGCCGCGTCATAGGTGCCGCCGGAGGTCGAGGTATCGACCATCCAGCTCGGGTCGAAGCCCGTGATGGTGATGGTGAGATGGTCGCCCGAATGCGGGTTGTTCAGGGCGGCGTGCACGTCGAGCTGCACCGAATGATCTTCCTTCACCCAGACGTCGGCGACTTCAAGTGTCGGCGCGTGCAGGGTTTCGGTCAGGCCGGGTTCGGGCAGGCGGTCGGGCGCCTGGTATTGCAGCGCGGTCGGCGCGATGGGGCCGATGGGGTCGAGCGAATGCAGCGCGTTCGACTGGAACACGCTCTCGAAGCCGAAGCCGCCGGGCGCGGCCCCGCCGCCGCCGTTGTTACCGGCGGCAGGTTCGACCTGGTTCAATTGCGTGGCGGCCGCCAGCATGTCGCCGAAATCCTTGACGCTGAGCTGGGTGCCGTCGTTCATGGTCATCTGCGGCACGTGGGCGCCGTGGGTCATGTCGCCGTAGTTGGGGATGATGATCTCCCCGCCGTGCTTGAAGGTAATGACAAGTTCGCCGCCATGGTTCTTCACCGAGGCGGCTTCCGTCATGTCGAAGGCGAATTTGTAATCGGCGCCGTCATGGAGCTTGACCACGACGTTCTCGCCGTGCTTCGGCTCGTGGATGGTGACCATGTGCTCCGGCGCGGCGTGCTGGTGCATGTCGGCGACTTCCTGAACCGTGCCGGCGGGGGTGGCGTCGGCGTGGTTCTGGTCGGCGGATTGCAGTGTCTGCAGCATGCTGGCGAGCTCGACGGTCTGGCCCGAGGGGAGCGTGATGGAGGGCGGATGGTCCTGCGTCGCCATTTCGGCGAAGTTTTTCACCACCAGCGTGGAACCGTGGGAGAAGCTGATGACGAGCTCCCCGTTCTGGCCCAGCGTCATGCCCTGAATGCTCTCGCCCGTGGCCGCGATGTGGAGCGCCTGCCCCTCGGTCATCGAGACTTCGGTCTTCTCGCCGCTATGAACCTGAACTTGTTGCGAATTCTGTGCCGCCGTCGTTTCGTTCGTCATTATGTCTGTACCCCTTGAGATTTCGTGGTTCTCAGCTGTCGTTGAAGGACACCCGTCATGGCCATTCCATAAAGGGTATCCCAGAATAGTAACCAAGTTACTAACAATTATGTCTAAACCTTATACAGCCGACTCAGTGCGACTGTCAATTATTATGTTAATCTTTTTCCCTTGGTGCTATTTTCGCCAGCCTTCAATAATCCATAAACGCCGAAAAAGCCAGTAAAAAACAATAAATTGAGCGGGAAATTCGCAGGCCCCGCCAGCCCCCTCAATTTCCCTAATGTTGAAAAAACCATAGATTCCAATGGCATATTTACTTTACTTTACTCCCCCTTTCAGAGCATCATATAAGAAGTACTGGGGTTTTACGGGATACGCACAAAAATGAGCAAAAGCTGGCCTCTTTTCATGATGGTTCTGACCTTCCTGCTCGTCGCCGCCGGCGGCGCCTATGCGGGGGGCATGCCTTATACCGGAAACGACGATTCTGCGGCGCAACAGGCCGTGGTGGGCGCTGACGGCAGCATCCGCATCACGCCGGACCGCACCTACCTGCTGCGCCTCGACCAGGACGCGGCCAGCGTCATCGTGACCAACCCCGACCATGCGTCGATCGCGCTCGACACGCCGCGCCTGCTGGTCATCATGCCCCGCCTGCCGGGCAGCACCGCCTTCACCGTGCTGGACCGCCGCGGACAGGTGGTGATGGAGAAAAACATCATCGTGACCGCCGTGCAAAAGAAATACGTGCGCATCCGCCGCATGTGCACCGGCTCCACTTCCTGCTCCAGCGACACCTATTACTATTGCCCGGACGGTTGCTATGAAGTGACGCCCGTCCAGCCCGGTCAGGGCAGCAGCGCGCCCCCGCCCCCGATCGCGAGCGGCAGTTCGACGACCACGGGCTCCAACAGCGACATTCCGCAGGAATTCCAGCAGCAGCCGGTGCGGGTTCAGGTCCAGCCCGGCATCGGGCCTGAATGACCCCGCCCCGCCACCCGAAGAACGGACGGATGACACAGATGACGACGACAAACAAAGCCACCTTCCAAAAATCCCTTCGCCATACGGCGCTGGCCGTCTTGCCGCTGGCCGTCCTGCTGGCGCTGGGGGGCTGCACCAACATCAAGCCGAACACGGATATCGCCAAGGTCGGCGACAGCCTGTCGGGCGACTACAAGGAAACCGACGCGCACCTGAAGACCGCCGCCGCGGACGCGATGGCCGGCGGCCATACGAAGGAAGCGCTGGAGCTCTACAAGAAGCTGCATGAACGCCACAAGCGCGACATGAGCATTTCCATCGGCTACGCGCAGATGCTGCGCAAGACAGGGGACGCCGAACAGGCGGCCTTCCTGCTGACCCCCTATACGCTGCCGCCCGCGGACAAGGACGGCAAGCCCGTGGCCGCGCCCGCGCTCGACCCGCAGCTGGCGAACGAGCTGGCCGCCGACCAGATCGCGCTCGGCAAGTTCGACGACGCCCATGCGCTGCTGGCGCCGATGCTGGACGCGCAAACGGAAAACCCGTGGCGCGGCGAAAGCGCCAACCTGATGGGCGTGGTGCTGGACGCGCAGGGCGACCACAAGGGCGCGGAAAAGCTGTTCCGCGTCGCGCTCGACGGCTGGAAGGGCGACAAGACCTCGGTCATGAACAACCTCGCGCTCTGCCTTGCCAGCCAAGGCATGTTCGACCAGTCGCTGACCACGCTGCGCCAGGCGCTGGTGATGTCGCCCGACAACACCGCCATCGCCCGCAACATCCAGATCGTCAGCGACCTGCGCAAGAACGTGGTGCCCAAGCCCCCCGTCAGCCTGCGCAAAAAATAACCCGGCTTTCTTTCAGCCTGCAAAAAACGCGCCCGTGAAAACCGGCGCGTTTTTTGTTTGCCTGAGGATATCCCCTATCGCGTCACGAAGCGGATGATGGCGGGGCCGAGGATGACGGCGAAGAGCGCGGGCAGGAAAAACAAAATCATCGGCACCGTCAGCTTCGGCGGGAGGGAGGCGGCCTTTTGCTCCGCCGTCGCCATGCGCACCTCGCGCGTTTCGCTGGCCAGCACGCGCAGGGCCTTGGAGACGGAGGTGCCGTATTGCTCCGCCTGCAGCATGGCGTTGGCGAAGGAGCGCGCGGGGCCGCTGCCCACGCGGTCGGCGAAGCCCTTGAAGGCGGCCTTGCGGTCGTTGAGCATGCCCAGCTCCGCGCTCAGGATGCCCAGTTCCTCCGCCAGCGCTTCCGAATGCTCGGACACGGTTTCGGCGATGCGGTTGATCGCCGCCTCGATGCCGATGCCGCCCTGCACGCAGATCAGCATCATGTCGAGGCTGTCCGGGAAAGCGAGGGAGATTTCAAGCTGGCGCTTGTCGGCCGTGTTCTTCATCAGCAGGCTGGGCAGGAAGAACCCCGCCGCCGCCGCCGCGAAAATGATCAGGGCGATCTTCGTGTGGCTCATTTCCCCGTCGTGGTTGCCGGCGGAGAGAAACAGCATCGCGATGCCCGCAAAGACCAGCGGCAGGACGATGCGCGAGATCAGGTAGAACAGCGGCGCCATGGGGTTGCGGATGCCCGCGCGCAGCATCAGGTCGCGCGCCGAATGGCTCGCCTCCCCCGCCAGCCTTTGCAGCTTGTAGAAGACGGCGATGGATTTCGCGGCGGAAATCTCCGGCTGCTGGCGGGTCTGCTTTTTCTCGATCTGCTCGCGCGCCTGGTCGAAAAGCGCCTTGCGCTTTTTCTCGATGACGTCCTTGAAGCGCTCCTTCTTCTCCTTACGCGCCAGCAGGGGGATGGCGAAGGCGGCGAAGGAAATGGCCGCGGCCACGGCGGAGAGCATCACGACATAGGCGTTCGAATCAAGGTTGAAAAAATCCATGCCGCCTCCCTATATCTTGAAGTTGATCATCTGGCGCATGACGAGGATGCCCACGCACATCCACGCGATCGCGCCGGCCAGCACGAAGTGGCCCTGCCGCGTGTCGAACAGCACCTCGATATACGAGCGGTTGACGAAGTAGAGCCCCGTCGCGACGATGATCGGCAGCGCGCCGATGATGGCGGCGGATGATTTCGCCTCGGACGAGAGCGCCTTGACCTTGCGCTTGAGCCTGAAGCGCGAACGGATGACCTGCGAGAGGTTGCCCAGAACCTCGCTCAGGGAAGACCCCGTCTCGCTCTGGATCTGCAGGGCGGTCGCGAACATGTGCACTTCCGTCAGCGGAATGCGCTTGGCGGTCTGGTAGGCCGCCTCGCCCAGCGGCACGCCGATCTTCTGGTTCTCGTAGATGCGCATCATCTCCTCGCGCAGCGGGCCGGTGTATTCGCGCGCGACCATCGCGATGGCCTCGCTCATCGGCATCCCCGCCTGCAAAAGGCGCACCGTGGCGTCGAGCGCGTCGGGCAGCTCTTCCAAAAACTTCTTCTGGCGGCGCGCGGCCTTCCAGTTCAGGAAAAAGCGCGGCAGGCCCATGAAAGCGGTGAAGGACACGAGGATGACGGCGATCTGCGGCCAGCTCGTCATGGTCGAGGTCAGCCCCCAGACGACCACGGCGGCGGCGAGCGAGCCCAGCCAGTAGCGCGAGACCGGCGCCTCGATGCCCGCCTGTATCATCTTCTCGCGGATGGTGGTCTTGTCCTTCTTCTTCTCTTCTTCCTGCCCGGCCTGCTTCAGCTTTTTTGCGATATCCGCGCGCTGGCGGGCCAGTTGCTTGTCCTTGCTCTCATCGCCGCCGCCCGCGCCCGCGTTCTTGTCGCGTGTGATGACCGACATCAGCCGGTCGCGCCTTTGCTGGCGCGCGCTGGTGACGTAGGCGAGGACGCCGCCCGCCACCAGTATCGCGATAATGATGAGCATGAGAACGGAGCCGTTCATGTCAGGTATATGCCTCCGCCATGACGTCGAGCAGCTTTTTCTCCAGCGCGAACATCCGCGCGCGCTCGTAGAGGATGGGGCGCAGGCCGGAGGATTTCTGCTTGCCGATGATGCGGCCGTATTCGTCCTCGCCCTCGAAATCGAAGCGGAAGAGGTCCTGCATCGTCACGACCTCGCCCTCCATCCCCGTGATCTCGCTGATATGGGTGACCTTGCGCGAGCCGTCGCGCAGGCGCTGCACCTGGATGATGACGTTGATCGCCGAGGCGATCTGCTCGCGCACGGCGGTGATGGGCAGGTTCAGCCCGCCCATGGCGATCATGTTCTCCATGCGCGACAGGGCCTCGCGCGGGTTGTTGGCGTGGACCGTGCCCATGGAGCCGTCGTGGCCCGTGTTCATGGCCTGCAGGAGGTCGAAGGCCTCGGGCCCGCGCACCTCGCCGACGATGATGCGGTCGGGACGCATACGCAGGCAGTTCTTGACGAGGTCGCGCATCGTGACCTCTCCCACGCCCTCGAGGTTGGGCGGGCGGGTCTCGAGGCGCACGACGTGCGGCTGCTGCAGTTGCAGCTCGGCCGCATCCTCGCAGGTGATGATGCGCTCGCCCTGGTTCATGTAGCGGGTGAGGCAGTTGAGCATCGTCGTCTTGCCCGAACCCGTACCGCCGGAAACCAGCACGTTGGCGCGGCAGTTGCCGACGATCTTGATCATCTCCGCGCAATTGGGCGTCATGGCCTTGAACTCGACGAGCTTGTCGAGGGTCAGCTTTTCCTTCGCGAATTTACGGATGGTCATCGCGCAGCCGTCGATGGCCAGCGGCGGGATGATGACGTTCACGCGCGAGCCGTCGGCGAGGCGCGCGTCGCATATCGGCGATGATTCATCGACGCGGCGGCCGATGACGCCGACGATGCGCTGGCAGATGGTCAAAAGGTGCTGGTTGTCGCGGAACTCGATGGTCGCGCGCTGGATCTTGCCGTTCAGCTCGATGTAGATCGTCTTCGGCCCGTTGATCATGATATCGGCGATGCCGTCCATCTCCAGCAGCTCTTCCAGCGGGCCGAAGCCCAGCATGTCGTCCGCCGCTTCCTTGGCGACCTGCGCCAGCTCGGCCGGGGTGACGTCGAGGCCGCGGAACTGGCCGATTTCCTGCACGGCGGACAAAATTTCCGCCCGCGCGGCCTCCGCGTCCATGCGCGCGAGGGATTTCAGGTCGATGCCGTCGCGCAGGTCGGCCCATATGCGCTTGCGCGCGCGGTCCATGCGCGGGTTGGCGACGCTGGGCGGCGGCGCCGCCTGCTGGTGACCGCCGATGGGCGGTTCGTCCGAGGCTTTTTTCTTCGGCGGCGGCGGTTTGGGCGCGGGCGGCGGCTCGGATTTTTGCGGCGGCGGCGCCGCGTCGGCGGGCGGCGCGGGCGGCTTTTCCGTCGCGGCGGCGGGCGGCGCTTCGGGCTTCGCCTCCGGTTGCGTTTCTTGCGGCGGCGGCTCGGGCGTCAGCGGCGGCGCGGCGGGCTTGGCCGGCTGCTGCGGCTTTTCCGTCGCCTGTCCCGGCGTCTTGTCGTCTGGGCGTTTTCCGAACATCTGCTGAAACGGCCTCTCGTTGTTTTATCCGACGGCGGCTATTTGCTTGTGGCCTTGCCGATGTTTTTCAGGAAGGCGAAAGGCCCGCCGGACTTGCCGTCGTCCCCGCCCTCTTCCTTCGCCGTCGCCCCGCAGGCCCGCGACGCGATATCGGCGAGCTGCTTGAAGACGTCGTCCCCGCCCTTGATGCTGAGCGCGCCCTTGCCCGCCGCCTCGCTGCCGGCGAAGATCTTGGGCAGGTGGGCGATGACCGCCGAATGCTCGCGGTCAAGCGCGTTCTTCAACTCGCGCAGCGGCACCTCGTCCGAGCCGGCGACGCCCTGCATGTTGATGACGAGCTCCGTGCCTTCCGTGCCGTTGCGCATGTGGCGCAACTCGTTGAGCAGCGTGCGGCAGTTGCGCAGCGCGGGCAGCTGCGCGGTGGAAACCACCACGACGTGCCCGGCGAGCGCGAGGATGCGTTTCTGGATCGGCACCGAGGAACCGGAAAGGTCCATCACCACCACGGGATATTTCTGCATGATACGCGTGACCAACGCCTCGACCCCGTCGGGGTCCGGCCGGTCGGAGAGCATCGCCTCCCCGCCGCAGACCAGCAGGGAAAGCTGCTCCGTCGCGGGCTGGATGATGCGCTTCATGTCGTCTTCCGTACCTTCGGAGCCGATGCGCACGGCCTCGGCGAAGTTGGTCGCGGGTTCCGCGCCGAAGGCGATGCCGAGGCTGCCGGAACTGCCCGCCGCGTCCATCAGCAGGGTTTTCTGCTTGAGCTGCTCGGCCATGATGGAGGCCAGCGCCTGCGCGACGCTTGTCGTGCCCACGCCGCCCTTGCTGCCGACGACGGCGACGAGCCGCGCGCCCGCCGTGCCGCGCTTATCGACGAGCACGCGGGCGATGATGTGGAGCAGGTCCTTCTCGCCCACCGGACGCACGAGGTAATCGCGCACCCCCATGCCGACGAGGCTGCGGTACAGATGCACGTCGTTCATCGGGCCGATGATGACGGCGTCCGTGCCCTGCGCGCAGACGCCCGCCAGCCCGCCCAGCTTTTCGATGAAGGCGTCGCTGATGTCGTCGGTCTCGATGATGATCAGCTCGGGAGAGGCGTATTGCCCGTAGGTGTTGATGGCATGATCGATGCCCGCCCGCGTGATTTGCACGTCCACGCGCGCGAAGCGCCAGTCGTCGGACAGCTTGCGCGCGGTCGCTTCCGTGCCGTCGTCCAGCACGTAGAAGTCCACGCGCGATGTCGGCAGCAATGCGGCGGTGATATCGGCCATTCCCCGTCAGCCTCCCGATCCGACCGTGCTGGCGCTGAGCGTGCCCTGCAGCGGCGTATTCTGCGTGCCGGCCTTGTATTTCTCGACCACCGCGCCCTCGCGGCGGGATTCATCCTGCGGCGTGCCGCCCTTGCCCATGAGGTCCGAGGGCTGGACGACCATGCGGCTGATGGCCGTCTTCATCTCGCAGCCGATGCCGTATTTCTCCATCGCCGTGCGCGTGTCGCCGCCGTTGTAGCCGACCAGCGGCGTGCAGTCCTTGGGTCCCTCGGCCGTTTCGGCCATGTAGCTCAGCACGCCGGTCTGCGCCTTTTGCGGGTCCTTCACGGCGAGATAGGAAACCTCGACCTCGCCCACCCCGCGCTTCATCAGCGCTTTTTTGTACATTTCGCCGCGGTGCCGGGCCGCAACGCGATTGACGGGATTGCCTTCCAGATAGGGCAGCAGCAGCATCACGCGGCTTTTGCCGGTGGCGCGGTAGTCGTCGGCGATGACGGCGACCTGCTGCTCGTCAACGGCCTGCGCATCGACCCTGACGGTCTTCATGCTGTCCATCACCCGGATCTCGCCGGTCTTGACCTGCGACGGCGTCGTCATGTCGCAGGCGGAAAGCGTCGCGAGCGACACGATGATGCCGCAGGATGCCAGTAATCCCGACCAGAAGCTTGGCTGACGCATGGTGCTTTCTCCCTTAATCTACAATATAGCCGTAACCGGCGCCGCCGCCCAGCCCCGTGGGGGCCTTGCGGCCGTAAACTTTCTTCAGACCGCGCATGAAAGAGTACGAAAGCGGGTCTGCTTGCGAGGCCTGCAGCGGACGGGCGGCGTGGATTTCCATGCCCGCCGTGCGGTCGTCCTTCACGCCGGCGGAAAAGCTCGGAACCGCTTCGCGCTCGACCGCGACCGCGCGCTCCTTGACCGTCGCCTGCGCGGCAGGCTTGGGCGACGGCGTCGCGGCTGCCTCTTTTTTCGCCGCCGGTTCTTTCACGGCGGCTTTCCCGACGGGCGTCTTTTTCACCGGCGCGGGTTGCGGCGCGGCGATATGCTCCGCCGTTACAGGCGTGACCGGTGCGGCGGCCGCCGTGCCGCTCGCGGGCGCGCTTCCCCATTGCTTGAGCTGCGGCAGGGGCTTGGCCTCGGCAGCGGAATGGATATCTTCCGCGTCATCCCCGTCAAGCGGGCCGGCGTTGCGGATGCTCACGCCCGCCGTGCGCTGGTCGCCCTGCGGGGCGTAATAGGCCTTCTTCACGCGGTGCGGCGCGACCGCCGGGCCTTGCACGGGGCTGGAAACCGGCGCCGCAGTGCCGCCGCCCGAAGGCGCGGGCGCGCTGGTTTCGATGATGCTTTGCGGACGGCCGTCGGCCGCGCCGGTCTGCACGCGCTCCGCGCTCGCCTGCGCATAGGGCTGCACGATATATGGCGTGACGAGGATGACCAGCTCGGACTCGCCGCGCTGGAAGGACTTGGACTTGAACAATTCGCCGATGATGGGCAGGTCCTTCAGGCCCGGGAAGCCGTTCATGCTATCAACCGTGCTGGATTTCAGCAGCCCCGCGATCATCAGCGTGCCGCCGCTGCCGATCTGCACCGTCGTCTGCGCGCGGCGCACGGTCAGGCCGGGAATGATGGTGTTCTGCAAGGTCACGCTGTCGGTGTCCGATTTTTCCGAGACCTCGGTCGAAAGCTGGAGCGAGATGCGCTCGCTTTCCATCACCGTCGGGCTGAAGTTGAGCGAGACGCCGAACTGCTTGAACTCGATGGAGACGTTGCCCTGGCTGTCGCGGCCGGCGGGCACGGGGTATTCCCCGCCCGCGAGGAAGCCCGCGGTTTCGCCGGAAATTGCCGTCAGCGTCGGCTCGGCCAGCGTGTTGACGAGACCGTCGCGCTCCAGCCCCTGCAAGGCCACCTGCAGCGGACCGAACTTTCCCGTGTCGTTCCAGTACAGCTTGCCGGACGCGAACTGGGTGAGCGCCGTCAGCCCCACGCCGCCGTTGGTCGAGAAGTTGCTTTTCGAAGAGCCGGACTTGTAGTCGGTGTCGAAGCCGTATTCGCGCAGCACATTGCGGTTGGCTTCCAGCACCTTGACCTTCAGCATGACCTGCTGCTCGCCCTCGACCGTCATGAGATCGACGAGGCTCTGGCCCTGCGTCTTCACGAAGCGGCCGATGAGGTCGCGCACCTGATTGGCGACGGAAGGCGTCGAGACCTCGCCCTTCAGGATGATGCTGTCGTTGACGGTATGAATGGAAATGTTTTCCTTCGGGAAGAATTCATGCAGCGTGTCGCGCAGCGTCTGCTCGTCCACCCGGACCTGGATGTTGATGTTGGCGAGCTGGTTGCCTTGCTCGTCGAAAGCCAGCACGTTGGTATCCCCCACGCTCTTGCCGACCATGTAAAGGCGGTTGGAGCGCAGCGAGCCGACGTCCGCCACGGCGGGGTTGGCGACCAGCACGTCGGAGGCGGCGGTGCCGAGGTTGACCGTATCGGCCTTGCCCACGGTCAGCTTGACCGTGCGGTTGATGGTCACGGCGCCCTGCGCCAGAACCGTGTAGCCGCCCAGCATGAGCGCGGCCAGAACCGGTATCATCAAAAACTTTGTGAAACGGTGTTTCATGTTGTGTTCCTGCCTTTCCGCTCTCCGGCGTTAATTTGCCGCATCAGGACGGACGGGTACGTTCTGCACCGTCGTTCCGCTGTAGAGCCTGACATATCCAGAATCCGCTTTTTGTTTCATCTCGCGCAGACGGCGCAGCACGTTGCTGGTCGTCGCGTCGGTCGTCACCGGGGTCTTGACCACGGAAACGCTGTTGTCGCCGATGCGGCGCAACGCCAGCGTGATCTGGCCCATGCGGTCGGCAAGCGAGAGGACTTCCGCCTGTTTTTCCGAAACCTCGAGCGTCACGGTCTTGGAGACCTTGGCCTCGCGGTCCTCGTCCTTCGCGCTCTGATCGACGGCGAGCACGCGCACGTTGCTCAGGATGGTCTGGCTGGCGTAGCGGTTGGCGAAATTCTCCGCATAGGTTTTATCGTCGCCGGAAATCTGCGTGCTGTAGGAAAGAATGACGTCCACATGGTCGCCCGGCGCGACGAAGCCGCCCGCCGTGGTGTTCGCCTTCACCGAAATGGCGAGAGCGCGCATGCCGGGACCGATGGAGGCGGCGAGAAAGTTGTTGCCGCCCTTCACGTCGGGGATCAGCGCCTGCTTGGTCACCGGCTCGCCGGATTCAATGTTACGGCGCAGTGGCGCGTCATAGACGTCGAGCTTGGCGGTATCGGGCTCGTCGGATTTGCGGATGACGCCCTTGAACATCGCCGTGTCGGGCCAGGGCTGCCAGCGCACGTCTTCTTGCTTGAGCGTCTCGCCCGTCATCAGCTTCTTGGTCGCGACGAGGACCTGGTTCTTGTCGGAGACTTCCGCGCTGGATTTGGGTGCAAGTTTCGACTGCACGAAAAGCGCGACGACGATTGCGACGACAAGCGCACCGCCCATGATCATTAAAACGCTTCTATTCATGATATTTCCCCAAATCGAAAATCCACCCGTTTATATTTTTGCACGAAAACCCCATGTCTTGTCCAGAAAAAATTGTGGATTCTTAATGAATTATTTTAATAAGTTCATGCAATCCGTTATGAAACAGCGGCGTGTAGAGCATGGCCGCCCAGGCGCCGAAGCTGATCGCGATTCCATAAGGCAGCGCGTTGCGCCCGGCCTGCACCTCGGCCATCCAGCTGCCCGCCGGCGGGTTCGCGAAGGGCTTCTTGCGCTTCATCCACAAGGAAAACAGCGCGATCACCCCGCCCATGATTCCCATATAGAAAACGAAAGGCACGACCCCGCGCAGCCCGACCCAGAGCGCGAGCGCGGAGCCCAGCTTTGAATCGCCGCCGCCCATCATTTTAAAGATAAACATTATATAAGTAATCACGAATATAATGGCAAACCCTCCCAGATGCTCCCACCATTTGCCGAAATACTGCGGCGTGATGAGGAAGGCCATAAGGAAACAGCCGGCGATGACGAGGGAATGCATGTTGGGAATGCGCAGACTGCGCGCGTCGGAAACGCAACTCATCACCGTCACGGCGAAAACCGCCGCCGTCAGCGCGAATGTGAGAATGGTCGCAAGCATCCCTTGTTTTCCCGTCCTTTAAAGCCCGAGTTTCATCCTAGCATACAAACACGAAGAAACAGCCCCCTTCACGCAAGGGAAGCTCCACATACTGACGTATGAAAAAAACGGGTTAGCCCGGGTTTGAAAGGTAGTCGGCGAAGTAGTTGAAGTAATCCCTGAGCGTCGCACCGAAGAAGAAGACGCCCACGCTCACGGCCAAGGCGATGCCCGCGGCGATGAGCCCGTATTCGATCGCCGTGCTGCCCTTGCGGCAGGCCGCGTAAGAAGCCAGCCTGCGCCACGGCCTGAGAATGGTTTCGATCATCGAATATCCCGTCATATAAAACGCCTCTTCTTCTTTATTGTACGATGATACCCTTTATCAGAGCGTTAAGAAAAGATTCAAAGCCATCATCCTGTATTTCATGCGCAATTCCCCTGCCGGATGTTAAAAGCCCGCCGTTCGCACGGCGGGCTTTTAAACTTTGCGAAGCCTTGCGGCTTACGGCGCCGTCAGCATCGAGCCAAGGCCGCTGAACAGGTCGCTCAACTGGCTACCGAAGGCATAGACGGCCCCCGCGATCACCAGAGAAATACCTGCTGCGATCAGGCCGTATTCGATGGCGGTCGCGCCTTCTTCAGCCGAACGATACGCTTCAATTTTGGACCATACTTTCAACAGCATATTACCCTCCATGGAGTTTGTTAAATCTGTGTTATTGAACCCAAGCCTTATAGTTCTATCATAGCCCTGAATCAGTTAAATTTCAGTAAATATTGCATGCTTCCAAGTTAATTTTTAAATATAGAAAATGATTTTTTAAAGTCATTACGTCTTTTATTTGCATAAAATTTGATATTTTAAAAAGTATTTAAAATTGCGTGTATTTCCGTAGCGCAACATAACCCCCTCCCCGCAAGTAAAAGCCGGGCAGCGGATGCCCGGCTTTTATGTCAATCAAACAAAGGCTTAGTTCGTGATATGCAGCGAGTTGAGCTGGTTCGCGATCGTCTCGAAGGCGCCCTGTAGGTCGTCCGTGGTGGGCGAGGCGAAGTAATAGGTGGACTTCGAAGCGCAGGTCTGCAGCATGTCCGCGCTCGTCGTGTTGATGTTGCTGCCCAGCGCGATGGTATAGATCGTGATGTCGTGCGACTTCATCGTATTGCACAGGGACGCCACCTTGTCGTTGAGAATCGAGTTGGCCGTGCTGCTGTAGGTCGTGCCCAGCCGGCCTTCGTTCAAGTCGCCATAGGCGGTATAGTCGCTGCCGCCGAAGCTGTTGTCGCCGTCCGTCATCAGGATGACGACCTTGTTCATCGCCGGGCTGTCGTAATCGAGCGGCAGGTCGTTCGCCAGCATATCCCCGCCCCATGTCCCGCGCCAGCGCGGGGAAAGCATGCGCCAGGCCCAGACGAGCCCCGAGTTGACGAAAGTGCTGCCCTTCGGCTCCATCGAGTCGATGCCGTCGAGAATGGTCTGCTTGTCCTGCGTCATCTGGGTGAGAGGCTGCACGCAATAGGCGTTCGGCCCCTGATCCGTGTCAAGCGGCGAGAGGTAGTTGACGCCCGAACTGCCAGAACAGTAGCTGTAATGCGTGGTGGTGCCGTGCCATCCCGTCGTCGTGTAGGTCGTCCACCACCACTGGTTCTTCTGGCCGTTGTTGTTGTATTCGCTGGTGCTGCAGGCCGCGTAATAGGGCGTGAAGGCGCCGGTGGAGGGCGGGTCGTCCGTCATGTCCATGCCGCTGCCGCGCATTTCGACGCAGCCGCCCCAGGACGTCGGGCCCCAGTCGTTGGAATCGCCCGAGAGGAAGGCGCTGTTCTGCGTGCCGATGTTCACGTCCTGCGAGAAGGGCACGAGGCTGATCCACATCTTCGGCACGTTCGACGACGGGCCGTAGAGAATGTTCACCAGCGAGGTCGCCGCGTTTTTCGCCGCTTCGATCTTGCTCACGCTGCCGCCCGCGGATTGCGCCATGGAACCCGTGTTGTCCATCACCAGCACCAGCTCCAGCCCCGCGACCTCGCGCTTGACGGTGGTCTGGGCATAGACGTCGATGCTGTCCTGCCCCAGTATCTTCATGAAGCTCGTGTTCACCCGCGCGTGGGCGGAAACGGTGACGGTGCTGTCGCCCAGCGTGGTGGTGACGTCATAGGGCGTGCCCAGCTTCTCCTCCGGGTAGTTGGCGGCGAAGAAAGCCTGCACGCGGTCGTCGATGTCGCTTTCCGTGCCGTCGGTGCTGCCCGCGGCCAGCGCGGCCTTGTCGAGCGCGGCGCCGAGGCGCTCCTTCACGTTATAGGCCTGCGACAAATCCACCGTCAGCCCCGCCGCCGCGATGATCATGGGCAGGGAAAGCGCGAAAACGAAGGCGATGGAACCGCTGGAATCCGCGGCCCATTCGCGCATCTGCGAAAGCAGAACATCCAGCTTCTTGTTCTTCAGCATTGGCGCCTCCTTTAAGGCCTTGCCGCACGGCCCCGTCACGACTTGGTCACAAACTTCCCTTTGCGACCGCGCGCGTATGATTCCTCCCGCATCGTGATCGGGCCGACGAAATAGTAGGAGAAATAAGGTTCGAAAACATATTGCACCGTCACGCCCACCACGCCTTCGTCCTGCGCGCCGAGGCCCGCGGAATGATCGGGCATGTCGGTGTTCTCGTCCATGTTGTAGGGCGTCGGGTGCCACTCTATCGTCGGCGTGAGATCGGTGCCGATGTACTGGATGCCCATGATGTCCACGCCGTAGCTGGAGGTGCTGTAGGGCAGCATCGCCAGCTTGCCCGCCTCGATCGCGTCGGTGATGTCGGCGTCGGTCACGGTCGGGTTGCGGGTCAACAGGTCGCTGATCATCTGCGAGGCATCGGTCGCCTTCTGGTCGGTCGCCACCGCCATGCCCGCATCCACCATGCCGCAGAGGATGAGGATGAGCAGGGGGAACAAACGCGCCGCCTCGATGGCCGCCGTCGCGCCCTCGTCCCGCATCCATCCGCCGATGTGCTTCAGCCCGCGCATTCTACATTTCCCCGAAGTTGTAGGGCTCGGACTTGATGACGACCGTGGACATCTGCCCCATCCAGTCCTGCCCGATCTTGCCCGAGATCATTTCGCCGATGAAGGGCGTCATGAAGTGGTATTTGTAATAGGTCCGCACCATCACCACGTCGTTCGAATTGCCCGCGTCGAACCCCTGCGGCACGAGGTTGCCGTCGCTGTCCACCACCGGCTGGTAGTCTTCCGCGTCGATGAAGCTGCCCGAGGGAAGGTCGATAACCTCGTACTGGATGTCCGTGCAGGGAATGAGCGCCGCCGCCTGGCTGCACAGTTCCTGCTTGAAGGCCGTTTCGGGGTCGGATGCGTCCTGCACCTGGCCGGTGCGAATCAGCCGCGCGGCATCCACCGAGGCGCCTTCGAGCAGCGCGCCCGAAGCGTAGAACAGCCCGATCTCCACAATGCCGACCAGCAGGATGATGAAAGGCATGACGACAAGCGCGAATTCGATCGCGACGACGCCGTCGTTATCCGATGTGAGGTATCTTTTGAAATGTTCCAGCATCTTCTTTTCGCCCTCGCCCCCGGACGCCAGCCGCGCATGCCGCGCCTGACTCCATTTTATTATTCTACCCCCGCAGCATTAAACGCGCGTTAATTTTTGATAAAAAGACAAACAAATTCAATTGTTTAAATTTTATCTAAAACTTTTCGGACCTCAATTCCCGCTGACGTCCGTTCCCCATTTGCGGATAAGTTCGCGCTGTCTTTTGTCTATGTCTTTCAAGCGTTTTTCGCTTTTCATCACCATCATCCCCGCCACGAAGGGGGTCACGTTGTGATAGAGCACCCAGCCCGCCAGCGCCGCGCCGTAGGAGATGAGATATGTATGCGTATCCATCAAAAGCGCGAGGCTCTGGTGCAGATCGTTGCCCTTGCTCCAAAGGTCGAACCATGCGGGCACGGTGCCCGTGAAATTCATGCAGCCCACCGTGACCCATGCCGTCTTCTGCGGATGCGGATCGACCACCGCGGCGACGAAGGTCGGCACGAGGCAGGTGCAGAGCAACAGCGTGGTCGGGAAGACCAGCGCCCCCGCCACCATGAGGCAGAAAAGCGCAAACCGGACGCTGAAGGGCATCTTGCTCTTTTTTTCCGTCGCCGCCATCCGTCAGCCTCCCAGCCGCATGAAAAGATACCCCATGATGCAGACCGACCCCAGCAGGATCGAGACCATCATCGCCACCTGCCGCCCCGTGGCGCGGCCGAAGGTGCCGCGGCGTTTCAACTGGTCGTCCAGCACGGCCTTTTCGTGCACCAGCCCCGCGTATTCGTTGCGCGCCATGGCGAAGCGCTGCATGTCCTCGCGCACCAGCTGCAGGTTGTCGATGAGGTCGAGGATGGCGGCAAGGTCGCCGCTTTCGTTCAGCTTGTTCATGCGCCGCGTGATGTCCTGCCGCAGGTCGCGGTCGTAGAAACGGTCGATGGCGGGCTTGACCAGCGAGATCAGCCAGTTGCCCACCCCCGGCACGGGACCGGTTGAAAAGCGGCGCTGTATCGCCGCCAGCGTGCGGGCGATGCCGACGATCTGGTAGCCGCGATCGCGCGAGACGACGTGGCCGAGGTGCGGGTCGATCATCTTGGGCTCGCGCACGGAGATGAAGGCCATCATGTGCCGGTCCAGCATGTCGTGCGGCTTGTCGCTGCGGCGCGACATGTCCTCCAGCGCCATCAAGAGCCCGCCCGGCCCCAGCACCACGTAGTTTTTCAGCGCGGGGCTCATGCAGCTCACTTCCTTGTCGAGCAGGTAGAGGACGCGCTCGATGCCATAGACCGGCATTTTCTGCACGAGGAAGTTGCGGCATTTCTCGAAGCGGGAGATGATGCCGGTGGGGTCTTCCAGCTCGTCGAAGATCTCGCTCACCCAGGTATGCACCATCTGGTTCGAGATGATCTCCGCGTAATTCTGCACGTCGCCCTCGCGCGACATCACCTCGCCCAGCGCCGCCCCGAAGCCGTCGGGCATGACGGAAACGTCGCGGTAGCGCACCGGCGCGCGCGGGTCGAGCGCCATGCAGATGGCGGAAACCAGCTTGTCGCGCGGCCCGCCCTTCTCGCGCGTGCGGACTTTCTCGATGCGCTCGTTAAGCGCCGTGTCGTCGAAGTTCCGCTTGATCCAGAGGTCGAAATGGTCTTTTTCCAGCGCCGCCGCCGCCTCGGGGATGTATTCGGAGAAAGCGTAGGCGATGGAGCGCAGGTCCCAGTATTTCTCCTCGCGGAAGACGAAGGGCCGCGCCGCGCGCACCTGTATGTTCTGCGCCTTGCTGGGAATGCGCCGGCCTTCCACCCAGCGCAGCGCCTCGTCGAGGTCCCAGCGCTGGCGCGGGTCGTCGTTGAGAACGCCGCGCAGGAATTCAGTCAGCCCGCCGTGGATGCGCTCGCCCCCCGTGGCGTAGGCGAAGGAACCTTCGGCGATCTTGTCCATGATGATCTGGCGCGGGCTTGCGCCGTTCATCAGGTTCACGCCGCGCGCCACCATGGCCACGCAGATGCCCAGCGCGTAGAGGTCTTCCGACAGCGTGCCCGCGCCGCGGCCCGAGGGCTGCGCCATGCCGCGCGCCACCGTGCAATAGACCGGATGCAGGCGGAAAAAAGACGACGTGGACAGGCATTCGCCGATGACGACCCCGTCGCCGCCTTCGGGCATGTACATGTTCTCAAGGCACAGCGCGCCATGCGCCATGCCGGCGCTGCGAAACTCCATCAGGGCGGAGACGACCGGCATGATGAGGCTGGAGATGATATGCTCGTCGCGCATGGGCATTGGCTTGGCCTTCGGCCCCTGCAGCAGCCTTGGCCCCTGCGGCTGGTCGAAGACGAGGGCGAGGCGCTGGCGCTTTTCGGCCGGCCAATAGACGATGCCCGCGTCGTGCAGCTTCAGGACGTTGGGGTTTCGGATGTTCTTGTAGGAGCCGATGGCGGTGACGCGCGGCACGCGGCTGTTGCGGCACAAAAGCGCGAAATGCTCGCCCGGCGCGCGGCCGTCCTTCGCGGCGAAGGCCTGGGTTTCGGTGCTGGAAAACTCGGGCCGCTGCTTGTCGGGGAATATCTCGATGTCCTGCCCCAGCAGCACCTTGCCCCCGCTGACGCTGGAGGGCAGCAGGGCATAGCTTCCCATTTCGGCGACGGGCGCCGAAACACGGTTAGGCTGTTCCTGTCTGGCAGGCTGTTCCTGTCTGGCTGGGGCGGCGTCGGGCGCCGCGCCGTCTTCACTCTCCATGTTATTCCCCAAAAGTCCCCTGCTTCACATGATAACTTTTTCCGGCGCGTTTGTTCAGGTTAATTTTCTCGCGCGGTTTCGGAAAAACCGTGCGAGGCAAACGCCGTAAGCCCGCGCGGAACAAGCGCCGTAAGCCTTTGTCTTTCCGGCCGACGCGCAAAACCGTTTTTGCGAATGAGAATGCTTCTTACTTATGACAAGATTTTTTCTTGACTTGAATCGCGATGCGGCATACAACAAATCCATAATCACAGTTTAAACGCTTGACGGATCTTCACTTACACACACAAAGACGCCATTAAGTGTTTTATGCGAAAAGCCCGGATTTTGACCATCCGGGCTTTTCCTTTTGCGCGTTCGGAATATGGCTTTTTCAGACCCCGCCGAGCGACATCAATTTCAGTTCAAGGTAATCGTTGATGCCGTAGCGCGAGCCCTCGGTGCCCATGCCGGACTGTTTCCAGCCGCCGAAGGGCGCCTGCGGGGAGACGATGGAGACGCTGTTGACCCCGACCATGCCGTATTCCAGCGCCTCGGTCACGCGCCAGATGCGCGACATGTCGCGGGAGAAGACGAAGGCGGCCAGGCCGTATTCGGTGTCGTTGGCCAGCTTCACCACTTCATCGTCCGTCTTGAAGCGGAACAGCGGGGCCAGCGGGCCGAAGGTTTCCTCGCGGAAGAACTTCATCTCGGTCGTGACGCCGGTAACCACGGTGGGCTCGAAGAAGCTCTGGCCCAGTTCGTGGCGCTTGCCGCCGGTCATCAGCTTGCCGCCCTTTTCCGTCGCGTCCGCGATGTGGCTTTCGACTTTCTCCAGCCCCTTCATGTTGATCATGGGGCCGAGGTCCACGCCCTCCTCCAGCCCGTTGCCGATCTTCATCGCCTTCACGGCGGCGGTGAATTTCTCGGCGAAGGCGTCGTAGATGCCGTCCTGCACGAAGATGCGGTTGGCGCAGACGCAGGTCTGCCCGCTGTTGCGGTATTTCGACGCCAGCGCCCCCTGCACCGCGGCGTCGAGGTCCGCGTCGTCGAAGATGATGAAGGGCGCGTTGCCGCCGAGCTCGAGCGAGACTTTCTTGACCGTATCCGCGCATTGCGCCATCAGCATCTTGCCGACCGCGGTGGAGCCGGTGAAGCTGAGCTTGCGCACGATATGGCTTTCGGTCATTTCCTTGCCGATGGGCGGCGCGTCGCCGGTCACGATGTTCAGCACGCCCTTGGGCATGCCCGCGCGTTCGGCCAGCTCGGCCAGCGCAAGGGCGGAGAACGGCGTCATTTCCGAAGGCTTCAGCACCACGGTGCAGCCCGCGGCCAGCGCGGGGCCCGCCTTGCGCGTGATCATGGAGGAAGGGAAGTTCCACGGCGTGATCATGGCGCAGACGCCGACCGGCTGCTTCATGGTCACCAGCCGGTGCGTCTTGTTGTGGGTGGGGATGATGTCGCCATAGACGCGGCGGCATTCCTCGGCCATCCAATCGACGTAGCCGATGCCGCTCATGATCTCCGCCTTCGCCTGCGCGAGGGGCTTGCCCTGCTCGACCGTCAGGATGCGGCACAGATCGTCCAGATGCTCGCGCATCAGCGCGGTCCAGCGGTGCAGCACCTCCGCCCGTTCGGTCGCCAGCAGCGCGCGCCAGCCTTCGAAGGCCTTTTGCGCGGCCTCGATCGCGCGCTTGGTTTCCGCGCCCGCAAGGTTGGGCACCGCGCCGATGACCTCGCCGGTGGCGGGGTTGATGACCGCGATGCTCTTGCCGCTGTCTGCCTTCACCCATTGCCCGTCGATATAGGCAAGGTCGCGGAAGAGCGCAGGGTCTTTCAGCTTCATGGCGGCGGGAGCTTCGGTTTTCTGGGCGGTGGCGCCGGACATGGCGTTTCTCCTTTATAGCTGCGTGATTGCAATTCCTGTCCAATAAGATAGGCCGTTGCGCTGCGGTATGAAAGCCCCTGCCCCGCGCACATCATAACCCCTTTGAAAACAACGGGATTCAGGTAAATTTAAGGTTTTTCTGTAAAAATACACCCGACTGACGAAAATTGAGGACAGGCTTGCAAGGCTCACCGATGTCGCTGACGGATACATTTGAAAAGACCATAGAACAAGCCGCGCAGCGGCAAAAACTGGGCATGGATGCTTTCCCGTCGCTGCACCGGATGATCGTCGGGCCGCCGCGGTCCGGCAAAACCGTCATGGCGCGCGAATATGCGGAGATTCTGGCCGAGGAAGGCATCATCGCCGACAAGCCCGCCATCCGGCTGGACGGATCGCGTCTCGACAATGCGCAAAACCTGATGGACGCCGCCGCGCAGGCGAAGGGCGGCGTGCTCATCATCGACGAAATCGACCACGTGCGCACGCCGGACGCCATAGGCCGCGCCCTCGTCGAACTTCTCGACAAGGGCGAATGCGTCATCGTCATGACGGGCTATGCCGACACGACGGAAAAATTCATGCGCGAACACGCCGCGCGCGCGCAAACCCTTTTCACCCTGACAAAGAACGAGCGCAGCTTCACCAAGTCGGAATGCACCGAATACGACATGACCAGCCCGGCGGAACGCAAGGCGGCGCGTATGCGTGCAAGACAGAAAAAGAAAGAGCGCGAAGAACGGCTGGCAAAAGAGCGTCTGCTGGAAAATCTTTCCGACGTCACCCTGCGGCGCGACATCAAGCCGATGCGCCGCCTCAATATCATGAAAAAGGGGTTGCCGCCATGAAACTCGTCACGCCCCTGCAACAGGCCGTCGATAAAACCGCGAAGGGGACGCGGCCGCCCAGCCAGGCGATCGCGGCGGATGACGAGGAAGCGGCGAACGAGCAGGCGCGGATGTACGCGCGCGCCCTTATCGGCAAGGGAGCGCTGAAGGGCGTGCCGCAGGAAATCGGCGTCGGCGGGCCGATGTCGGACCAGATGCTGCAGGCCTTTTTCCAGCAGGCGAAGGACACGCTGGTCATCGTCACCGGCATCGGCGGGCTCGCACGGGAAGCGACCTTCACCTCGCTCGCGCTGCAGGCGATGGAAAAGAAGAACTGCACGGTCGTCATCTGCGGCGACCGCGACGGCGTGGCGGGCTTCCTGGCCGGCAAGCCGGAATTCGAAAAGCACATCCCCGTCGCCGTCGATATGGACAGCCCGGGCGTGACGGCGGAGCTGGCGCAGGCGGCGCAGGAAGAAAAAGACGCGGCCCTGCGCGCGGTGATGGACGTGCGCCTGAAAAACGACGTGAAGCCGATGGCGCCCATCCGCATCGTCAAAAAGCCGCGGCCCTGACAATCTCTGCGGCCCCCTCTCCAACGAGAGGGAGAGGGAAACCCATACCGAGGCTATAAAATATGTCCGCGCGCCGGCCGAACCTTCGGGTCCGGCCCTCTCCCTAACCCTCTCCCGCCTGCGGGAGAGGGGATTAAAGCCGTTCGCTCCCTCTCCCGCTCGCGGGAGAGGGCTGGGGAGAGGGAATTTTTTGATTTTGCTTGAACGGAAAAACGTCAGGCGGCGAGGTCGAGCGCCTCGATGCGGGCCTTGGCGAGCGCGATTTCGCGGTTGACCTGCAGCGTCTTCATCGTATCGTCCTTGGCGAAGGCGAGGTCGTCTTGCAGGTTGCGCAGCTTTTCCTCCAGCTCCGCGCGGTCGAATTCGGCGATGTCGGTCGCCTGCTCGGCCAGCACGGCGCAGTGGTTGTCGCAGACGTCGGCGAAGCCCCCGGCCACGAAGAAGCGCATGACCTCGCCTTCCGCCGGCGTCACGGTGACGAGGCCGGGGCGCAGGGAGGAAAGCAGCGGCGCGTGGCGCGCGAGCACGCCGAAATCGCCGGCTTCGCCCGGGATGGTGACCATGGTCACCTTCTCGGAGACGAGGATTTTTTCCGGCGAGACCATTTCGAACTGGAAGGCGGCGGCGTTGCCGTCTTCCGTCATCGAATGGGCTGTTGTTTCGGCTGCATCAGACATATCGCGTCATTCCTGTTCGTTTTGGCCTGTTCGTTTTGGCCTGTTCGTTTTGGCCTGTTCGTTTTGGCCTGTTCGTTTTGGCCCGTTCGGTCAAGCGGCTTCGCGCTGCAGTTTCTTGGCTTTCTCCATGGCTTCATCGATGGTGCCGACCATGTAGAAGGCCGCTTCCGGCAGGTGGTCGTATTCGCCATCGACAATACCCTTGAAGCCCTTGATGGTGTCTTCCAGCGCGACGAACACGCCTTTCTGGTTGGTGAAGACCTCCGCCACGTGGAAAGGCTGGGAGAGGAAACGCTGGATCTTGCGCGCGCGCTTGACCGTCAGCTTGTCTTCCTCCGACAGCTCGTCCATGCCCAGAATGGCGATGATGTCCTGCAGGGCCTTGTAGTTCTGCAGCGTCTTCTGGACCGCGCGGGCGACTTCGTAGTGCTCGTCGCCGACGACGCGCGGGTCGAGGATGCGGCTGGTGGAATCGAGCGGATCGACCGCGGGGTAGATGCCCAGTTCGGCGATCTGGCGGGAAAGAACCGTCGTCGCGTCAAGGTGGGCGAAGGAGGTCGCGGGGGCCGGGTCGGTCAGGTCGTCCGCGGGTACGTAAATGGCCTGAACCGAGGTGATCGGGCCCTTGTTGGTGGAGGTGATGCGTTCCTGCAGCGCGCCCATGTCGGTCGCCAGCGTCGGCTGGTAACCCACGGCGGAGGGAATGCGGCCCAGCAGCGCGGACACTTCCGCGCCGGCCTGCGTGAAACGGAAGATGTTATCGACGAAGAACAGGACGTCCTGCCCTTCCTGGTCGCGGAAGTATTCCGCGGCGGTCAGGCCCGTCAGGGCCACGCGGGAACGCGCGCCGGGGGGCTCGTTCATCTGGCCATAGACCAGCGCCACCTTGGAGCCGGGGCCGTCGAGCTTGATGACGCCGCCTTCGATCATTTCATGGTAAAGGTCGTTGCCCTCGCGGGTGCGCTCGCCCACGCCGGCGAAGACCGACACGCCGCCGTGCTTCATGGCGACGTTGTTGATGAGCTCCATGATGGTGACCGTCTTGCCCACGCCCGCGCCGCCGAACAGGCCGATCTTGCCGCCCTTGGCGTAAGGCGCCAGCAGATCCACGACCTTGATGCCGGTGACGAGGATTTCGGTTTCCGTTGACTGATCGACGAATTCGGGGGCCGCGCGGTGGATGGGCGCGTGCTCTTTCGCGTTGACGGGACCGCGCTCGTCGATCGGCTCGCCGACGACGTTGATGATGCGGCCCAGCGTTTCGGGGCCGACCGGCACGGAGATGGCCGCGCCGGTATCGGCGACGGGCGCGCCGCGCACGAGGCCTTCGGTCGAGTCCATCGCGATGCAGCGCACGGTGTTTTCGCCAAGGTGCTGCGCAACTTCAAGAACCAGCGTCTTGCCGTCGTTGTCCAGCGTCAGCGCGTTCAGGATGGCGGGAAGCTTGCCTTCGAACTGCACATCGACGACGGCGCCCAGCACCTGTGTTACCTTGCCGTGCGCGCCCGTGTTTTGGGAAGCCAGTTTAACCATTGTCGTTCTCCTCTTGATCCTTTTGTCTTTTTATACGGCTTCGGCGCCGGAAATAATCTCGATAAGTTCCTTGGTGATGTAGGCTTGGCGGGCGCGGTTGTAGCGCAGCGTCAGGCTGTTGATCATGTCGCCCGCGTTGCGCGTCGCGTTGTCCATCGCGGTCATGCGCGCGGCCTGCTCGCCCGCCGCGCTGTCGAGCAGCGCGCGGAAGATCTGCACCGAAAGGTTGCGGGGCAGCAGGCTGGCGAGGATTTCCTCCTCGCCGGGCTCGAATTCATAGATGGCGACGGGGCCGGATTTCTCTTCCGTCTCGGCGGGCGTTTCCTCTTTCGCCCCTTCGCTCGCGGGGGTTTCCACCGAAAGCGGGATCATCTGCTGCGCCACGGGTTCCTGCGCGATGACGGACTTGAACTGGTTGTAGAGCACCGTGCAGACGTCGAAGCCGCCGTTGTCCAGCAGGTCGAGAATGTATTGCGAAACCTGCGCCGCCTCGTCGAAGGCCAGCCCCTTGCGGCCCAGCCCCTCGAAGGAATGGACGATGTCGTCGGCGAATTCGCGTTTCAGCGCGTCGCGGCCCTTGCGGCCGACGCAGAGCAGCTTGACCTGCTTGCCCTCGCCGCGCAGTTCGCGGATTTTCTGGCGGGCGAGACGGGAGATGGAGCCGTTGAAGCCGCCGCAAAGGCCGCGGTCCGACGTCACGACCACCAGCAGGTGCACGTCGGCCTTGCCGGTGCCGGCGATGAGGACGGGCAGGTGCGCGCCGATGTTGATGTTGGAAGCCAGGCGCGCCAGCATCGCCGCCATGCGCTTGGCATAGGGCTGGCTTTGCTCCGCCTGCATCTGCGCGCGGCGCAGCTTGGAGGCCGCGACCATCTTCATGGCCGAGGTGATCTTGCGCGTGGACTTCACGCTGGCGATCCGGTTCCTGAATTCCTTCAGACTTGGCATCTCAGGTCAGCCTTTCTTGTCAAGCGGCCTTGCGGGCGGAAACGAAGGTTTCGGCGAACGCGGTCAGGAACGCGGTCAGCTCCTTCTCGTTGTCGTCGGTCAGCTTCTGCTCCTTGCGGATGGATTCAAGGATGTTTTCCTTCTTGCTGTGGATCTCGTCCAGCATCTGCTCCTCGAAGGCGTTGACGTCGCGCACCGCGATATTGTCGAGGAAGCCCTTGACGCCCGCGAAGATCGAGACGACCTGCTCTTCCATGGCGAGCGGGCTGTACTGGGGCTGCTTGAGCAGCTCCGTCAGGCGCGTGCCGCGGGCCAGCAGTTTCTGCGTCGCCGCGTCGAGGTCGGAGGCGAACTGGGCGAAGGATTCCATCTCGCGGAACTGCGCGAGGTCGAGCTTCATGGTGCCCGAAGCCTGCTTCATCGCCTTGGTCTGGGCGGCGCCGCCGACGCGGGAAACGGAAAGACCGACCGAGATGGCGGGGCGGATGCCCTTGTAGAACAGGCCCGTCTCCAGGAAGATCTGGCCGTCGGTAATGGAAATCACGTTCGTCGGAATATAGGCCGAAACGTCGCCGGCCTGGGTTTCGATGACCGGCAGCGCCGTCAGCGAGCCCGCGCCGAGATCGTCGTTCAGTTTGGCCGCACGCTCCAGCAGGCGGGAGTGGAGATAGAACACGTCGCCGGGGTACGCCTCGCGGCCCGGCGGGCGGCGCAGCAGCAGCGACATCTGGCGGTAGGCCACGGCCTGTTTCGACAGGTCGTCGTAGATGATGAGCGCGTGCATCCCGTTGTCGCGGAAGTATTCGCCCATCGTGCAGCCGGTGTAGGGCGCAAGATATTGCAGCGGCGCGGGTTCCGACGCGGTGGCGGCGATGACGATGGAATATTCCATCGCGCCGTTGTCTTCCAGCGTCTTGACGAGCTGCGCCACGGTCGAGCGCTTCTGGCCGACGGCGACATAGACGCAGTACAGCTTCTTCTTCTCGTCATCGCCCTTGTTGATGTCCTTCTGGTTCAGGATGGTATCGACGGCGATGGCGGTCTTGCCGGTCTGGCGGTCGCCGATGATCAGCTCCCGCTGGCCGCGGCCGACGGGCACCAGCGCGTCGAGCGCCTTGATGCCGGTCTGCATGGGTTCGTGAACCGATTTGCGGGCGATGATGCCGGGGGCCTTCACATCGACGCGCTTGAGGTCCTTGGACTTGATGGGGCCCTTGCCGTCGATGGGGTTGCCCAGCGCGTCAACGACGCGGCCCAGCAGCTCCTTGCCGACGGGCACGGAAACGATCTCGCCGGTCTGGCGCACGGTGTCGCCTTCCTCAATATCGCGGTCGTCGCCGCAGATGACCACGCCGACGTTGTCGGTTTCGAGGTTGAGGGCCATGCCCTTGATGCCGTTCGAAAACTCGACCATCTCGCCGGCTTTCACCTTGTCGAGGCCATAGACGCGCGCGACGCCGTCGCCGACGGAGACGACCTGTCCCACTTCGGCCACATCCGCCTCGACGCCGAATTTTTCAATCTGGCTCTTCAGGATGGAGGAAATTTCTGCTGCACGGATTTCCATGGTTTAAGCTACCTCTCTCATTTTTGCTTTATCCGATAAATCACTGTTGTTCTTGAGCGTGCGGTGCAGGCGGTCCAGCTTGGTGCGCACCGAACTGTCGATGAGGCGCGAACCCACGCGGACGATGAGCCCGCCCATGATGTCCGCATCGACGTGAAGCTGCACCTGCACGTCCTTGCCCAGCACCTTTTTCAGGCTGGCGGCGATCTCGTCCATCTGCGCTTGATCCAGCGCCTGCGCGGCGGTGACATGGGCCACGACCTCGCCCTTGAAGTCGGAGATCATGTCCTGCACGGCGGCGATGATGGCGCCCAGCGCGAGCAGCCGGCGCTTTTCCGCGACGACGCCGAGGAATTTTTCCGTCAGTTCCGAAAGCTTCAGGTGCTTGGCGATGGCGACGACGGAGACGATCTGGTCGGCGCGGCGCAGCGTGTTGTTGGTCACGAAGTGGGAGAAATCGCCGCTTTCATCCAGCAGCGAACGGACGATTTTCAGGTCGGCCGAAACCTTGTCGAGCTGGCCCTGTTCCTGCGCAAGCGAGAAAAAAGCCGCCGCATAGCGTCTGGCGATATCCTGATTTCCTGTTTGCCCTGCCAAAGTTAAGCCCTCTCCACTCTGGTAAATTACGCTGAAATTTCCGCTTCATACCGGGCCGAAGCCCTGCCCGGTCATCGGCGGCATCACCGGTATATAATGTGCGCCGACGGGTTTCAGTCCTCGTCCGACACGCGGACTTCAGTTCATTGCTGCCGCATTTAGCACGGTTTGAAGATTCTATTCAACAAAATCATTATGCCTGCGGCATAAAAATCCAGCGACGGAAGCAATCGTGCGACTTATCGAAAATAAGCCAAAATTATGGCAATTTTGGCGCCGGCGGCGCGGTGCGGTTGATGTCCGGGTTGGCCAGATGCGGCTTCATTTTCGCCAGAATCTCGTCAACCGTCTCGCCGGCCTTGAACAGCTCGGCCATCTTGCCGCCGGGCGACATCAGATAGACGTAGCTGGTATGGGTGACGTCGTAGTCCCCGTTCTTGTCCGGTTCGCCCTTCTTGGCATAGACCTTGAAATCCTCCTCCGCGTCCTGCACCTGCGTCTCGCTGCCGGTCAGGCCGAGGATCTGCTTGTTGAAGTTCGACAGGTACTTGGCCAGCACGTCGGGCGTGTCGCGCGCGGGGTCCACGGTGATGAACAACGGCTGGACCTGCTGCGCCTCGTCGCCCAGCTTGTCCAGCACGTCGCTCATGCGCTGCAGGGTCATCGGGCAGATGTCCGGGCAATGGGTGAAGCCGAAGAACACCAGCAGGTATTTATCGGGCCATGATTTTTCCGTCACCGGGTTGCCGCGCTGGTCGAGCAGGGAGAAATAGCCCTCGCCCACGCCCGTCGGCATGGTCACGACTTTCTTGCCGGCGGCGGCTTTGTCGCCCACATCGTCGCTATCCGCAGCGGCGGGTTCCGTGTTGTCCGCCTTCTTGGCTTTGTCGGGGTCGGCGGGGCCGCCGGTCAGGGTCTGGTCGGCGATGATCTTCTCGACGCCCGTCAGGTTGCTGTCGTCCTCCGCCTTGTTCTCCGGCGTGGAAATCTTGCCCGCCATCTCCGCATCCGCGGGCTTCAGCGGTTTTTCCGGCATGACGATGTTGCCCTTGTCGTCCGTCTGCAGGATGGATTTCACGGGCGCGTTCTTGTCCGCGCCGTTTTTCGCGGCCGTCGTCACCGGCGCCGGCGTCGCGGGGCCGTTGCCGCGGTTGCCGAGCCATGCCGCACCCGCGCCCAGCGCGAAGCCGAGGACCGCCAAAACAAGAAACTTCAGGAAACGCTTCATGACTTTATATTCTCCCGTCTCGCGGCGGCGGCTACCCCTTGCGGCAACCCCTTCCGGCTGTGACATATGAATGCTGATTTATATGGCGAAACCCGCGCGAAATCAAGAACACCGCCGCACCTTATGTCAAGGGAGGCGAAAAACCATGGCTTCGCGGCGCATTCGCCATACAATCATACCTGTTGCAACGGGAAAGAGCGTCAAAAATGAACGACGAGAGACGACAGACGATCGAGCGGTTTTATGCCAGCCTGCAAAAGCGCGACGCGGCGGGCATGGCGGCCTGCTATCACCCGGACGTCGTTTTCTCCGACCCCGTCTTCGGCGAGCTGCGCGGCAAGGAGCCCGCCGCCATGTGGCACATGCTGCTCAAACGCGGCAAGGACCTCGAGGCGCGCTGTCACGATATACAAGTCGAAGGAAACGAAGGGAGCGCGCGCTGCGAGGCGGATTACACTTTTTCCGCCACGGGGCGCAAGGTGCGCAACCTGCTTTTCGCGCGTTTTCTTTTCGAGGGAGACCTCATCATCCGCCACGACGACGACTTCGATTTCTGGCGCTGGCAACGCATGGCGCTGGGGCTGCCGGGCATATTGCTCGGCTGGCTGCCGCCCTTCCAGAACAAGATACGCAGGACGGCGCGCAAGGGGCTCGACGATTTCATCGCAAGGAACCCCGATTTTCAGGGCTGAGGCGGCCTCACGGCCTTCCAGATCCCCGCGCGCGGGGCGGGTGGAGTCTAAAGCTTGAAACCGGCGCCGCCCTCTTCGGGTTTTTTCTTCAGGGTGAGGGGCTTTTTAACGTCGATGGTCTCGCGCGTCGCGACGTCGTTGAAGCCGTTCGAGGCGGGCGCGGGCCGCGGCTCCGCCCCGACGTCGGAGATGTTTTTCAGCATGCGCTTGACGATGCCGTTGCGGTTGATGTCGAAGTTGTTGCCGCTGCCGCGCCGCAGCGTCTCCGCCTGGCGCAGCGCGAATTCGCCGCGGTCATTCTTTTTCATCGGGTCCGCGCCGAGCGCGAGGAGCTCATCGATGCGCGACACGCGCATGTCCTCCACCGCATGCAGCAGCGCCGTATAGCCTTCCGTGCCCGGCATGTCGATATCCATGCCCTTTTTCACGAGATAGGCGAAAATATTCGCATCATAGTTGTTGTAAGCCCATTCCGACAGCGCGAAGGCGCGCGGCGTATCGGGCGGCGTCAGGTTCAGGTCCAGCGCGGCCCCGCCCTGCTCCACCGCCAGCTTCACGACGGCCATGTCGTTGTGGCGCACGCCGCTGTAGAGCATTTGTCCGGCATCCGCGCCTTTCTCCAGCGCCTTGCGGTAGAGGGCAATATCCACCCCGTTGCGCCCGGCGGCTTCGCGCACGAAAAAATCGGGGTCCGCCCCCTTGTCGAGCGCGAGCCCGGTCATCTCTGCGTCGCGCGCGCGCAGCCCCATGCCGAGGGCGGCGTCAAGCGCCTCTTTTTCTTCGGGCGTGCGGGTCATTGCGGGAACGGGCCTTTCTCTGCCATAATCGTCGAAATCATTGAACAGCCCGGAATTTATCATAACGCTAAAAATCGGGTCAATCAAAACCGGAAAAAATCGGACCCCCCGCGCAAAACAGGCAGGAAAAACAATGGCCCATTGCCCCTATGACCTGCTGGAAGACCTTAAGGCGGAGCTGGAAACCATCCGCGGCCTTGAAGGGCTGCGCGAGCCGAAGCCCGGCATTTTCTACATGAAATCAGACGGTTTCCTGCATTTTCACATCAAGGGGGACGCGCGCTGGGCGGATGTGAAGCAAGACGGCGCATGGCTGCGCCTCGACATCCCCCTGCGGGCCAAGGCGAAACAGCGCGCGGATTTCCTGCGCGCCGTCATCCGCCATCATGCGGCATACGGGACGAAAAAGCGGACCGGATGAATTACCGTATTACGGCCTAACTTATTATGATTATTGAGAAAATCGTTAAAAAAGTCTTAAACGCCCCTTGCCCTTCGTGACGCGCTGCGGCATAGTCGGCCCATCAAATTCATTCCAAACGTTGCTTTTCAAGGGGAGGTTTTCATGTCCCTGCAACCCGACAACAACATCAATGCCCAGTTCATGGTCGCGCAGGCGCGCGCCGGCAAGGCTTATTACAGCCTGTTCAGCCTCTCGCCCGCCGAAGACCCGCAGGACGCGAAGGACGGCAAATGGGAGCTGCGCTTCTTCGTCTCCGGCAAGCCCGACGACGTCGATGCCGTCAGCCCGCTGTCGAACCCCGCGCTGCACCGCCTGCTGCACCGCCACTTCTCCACCGACGGCAAGGACCGCCCGCAGTTCGAAAGCAGCCAGGGCAGCAACATGCACATCGCCCGCGTCGATTCGAAAGAGCGCGCGGAAGAGCTGGCGCATGAGCTGATGGAACTCTTCGAGGCCTCCGGCATCTCGCCGATGGTGGAAGAGCTCCAGCTCTACAAGCCGCCCGGCGCGCAAAAGCCGACGCCGATGGCCGTGCAGCCGATTCACCGCGACACGCTGGCGGAAAGCGCGCTGCGCCCCGTCATCCGTCACGGCTGGCATTTCAGCCCTTAAAAAAACACACACATTGATAACAGCCAAAGCGGGCGGGTAAGAAATTATCCGCCCGTTTCGCGTGCGAATTCTTCCAGATATTTTTTCATGAAGGCGACGCGGCGCGCGCCCTCCTCCCGTGCCGCCTGCGTTTGCAGGGTTTCCGCCGTCTTGAACAATTTCACGAAGAAATGATCGACGGCGAATTGCTTGTCGTCCGGCGCGCGGTTTTCGGCCAGCACGTCGCCCTCGCAGTAATAGGGCCGCGCCATCAGGGCGCTGGTGGAAAAGCAGCGGGCGACGCCGATGGCGCCGAGCCCGTCGAGCCGGTCCGCGTCCTGCACCACTTTCGCCTCGACGGTTTCCGCTTCGATGCCCGCGCTGAAACTATGCGCGGCGATGGCGTGGCGGATGCCCTCCATGTATTGCGCGGGATAACCCACGCCTTCAAGGTAGGCCGCCGCCGCATCCGCCGACAGGCGCGAGGCCTGCGCGCGCAGCGGGTCGTTCTTGGGCACGGTCACGAAGTCGTGGAACCACGCGGCGGGCAGCACGATATTGACGTCCGCCCCTTCCAGCGCGGCGAGCGCGAGGGCGGTGCGCACCACGCGGCGCACGTGCAGAATATCGTGCGAGGGATCGGCGTCCGGGTATATCTCCCGCGCCTTGGCCTCGAATATGCCCGCCCAGTCCGTCTTTTGCTCTTGCGCCTGCGTCATTGTCATTCTCCCGCCCGCAACTATATAATGGGCTATCTTGAAAGGAAAGACGCATGCGCATTCTTCTGACCGGCGGCTCCGGCGATCTTGGCACCCTGCTCACGCAGGAACTTCAGGCGCGCGGCGACGACGTCGCCAATATCGACATGGCCCCGCCCAAGCTGGAGGGCGCGGATTTCATCCAAGGCTCCATCCTCGACCGCGAGGCGGTGAAAAAAGCGATGCAGGGCGCGGACTGCGTGGTGCATATCGCCGCCTGGCACGGCATCCACGAACAGCAGGGCAAGACGCCCGCGGATTTCCACGACCTCAACGTCACAGGCACCTTCAACGTGCTGCAGGCGGCGGCGGAAGCGGGCGTGAAGAAATTCGTCTTCATTTCCTCGACCAGCGTCGATGACCCCTACAGCGTCTATGGGCACACGAAAATACTGGGCGAGGAAATGTGCCGCGCCTATGCCCACCGCCATGGAATGGAAATCATCACCCTGCGCCCGCGCGCCTTCATTCCCAGCTGGAACCGCGCTGTCTATGAGGACTACGCGCAATGGGCCAACTGGTTCATGAAGGGCGCGGTGCACGTCGATGACGTGAAGCAGGCCGTCGTCAAATCCATCGACCGGCTGCAAGGAGATGAGCCGCTGCCCGAGCCCGCCCCCGTGCTGACCGTGGACGGCGCCTATGAATACACGCATGACGACCTGAACGACTGGGACGCGGAGGGGCCCGGCAGCACCTTCAAAAAGCATTATGCGGAAGATTACGAGCTGGCCGTGTCCTCCGGCCTCGACCCCGCGCGCAAGCCGAAGGTGCTGGATATCTCCCTCACCCGCGACGTCATCGGCTACGCGCCCGTCTTCAGCCTGAAGAGCCTGCTGGCGGAGCTGAGGGAATACGGGCTGCAAGGCCCGCCCGCGCCCTTCGCGGACAGGAAGCAGCAGCAGCCCGCGCAACGCAAGCACGCGCCGTAATTTTTACTTCAGGGTATTGTCGGCGGGGCTCGTGCCGTGGTGGCGCAGGCGCTCGACCTTCATGTACTGGTCGCGGTAGTCGTTCTTGACCTTTTCCAGCGCCTTGCTGAAATGATAGGGATGGAAGACGGGCGGCAGGTAGAGGTCCGTCGCCTCGATGCAGCGCACATGGATGGAGCCGTAATCGAGCATCCGCCCCATGATCGACTGGCGCACGTCGTCGCTGGCCAGCTGCTCGACGTCCACTTCCTCGACCCGCGCGGTGAAGAACCCGCGCTTGTAGAGCAGCCGGCGCTCGGTCAGGATGATCTCTGTCGAGATTTTTTTCAGGTACATCGGCACGAAAAAGCACAGCCCCATGAAGAAGCCGGCGAGGGTGGCGACGTAGCGGTGCGTCGCGACCATGCGCATCAGCCCCTGCTGCATGCCCTGATCGAAAAGAACTTCGGGATGCGCGTTGAAAAAATGCGTCAGCGCGAATTGCCCGCCCAGCCCCACCAGCGTCCACAGCGCGAGCAGCCCGAAGGCGGCGTACATGTAGAAGGGATGAAAATAGGCGACCGCGACCAGCGTCTCGTCCTGCGCGAGGCTTTTGTGCATGAAGGGGGTGGCGTGTACTTTCATTCGGCGAAAAGCCCTGCGGAAGCGGCGTGGAACGGCGTCATGTCCCCTCTATTGTTATCCGAAACCCGTGGCGAAGTCAAAAGACAGGGCATGGGCCGCCCCTTTTGGCAAGGGACGGCCCATGCGTGTCGCGGCCCGGCCGCAAGGCGGTCAGCAGGCCGGTCGCGCCAGGGGGTCAGCGGCGGTCATGGTCGTAATCGCGGTCATGACCGTGGCGCCATTCCGAATGCCGCCAGTCTTCGCGATGGTATTTCTTCCACTGGCCATAGGGCACGCGCACGTATTTCACCGTTTGCGGCTGCACATATACCGTGCGCGGCCGCGCATATTCGACCACCGGAGCGGGGCGGACGGCGGGGGACGCGAGGCTGAGGGTGATCAGCGGGTCCGTCGAGAGCGTCGTGGTCAGCACGTTCTGCGCATTGTATTCATGCGCCTGCGCGCCGGTTGACAGGGCCAGAAAGCCCAGCGTTGCAAATGCGAAGAATATCTTTTTCATGTCAGTCACCTGTGGTTGGTTTCAAGAAGCGAAACAGGCGTCATTCGCCGTTTCGCACCCTTGTCACGGGCGAAAGCGGGAAACCCTGCGCGGGGATTTTTTTTCGTTTTTCGGGAAAACGGGGAACTCAGTACAGGCGCGCGCCGTTGGGCAGCTTGCCCTCGGGGACGACGAGCACGGTCTTGCCCTCCGCGTCGTCCGCGCCGGTGGTCAGGACCTCGGAGATGAAGGGGCCGATCTGCTTGTTCGGGAAGTTGACGACGCAAAGCACCTGCTTGCCCAGCAGTTCCTCCGCCGTCTTGTATTGCTTCGCGATCTGCGAGGATGATTTCTTTACCCCGATCTCGGGGCCGAGGTCGATCCAGAGCTTGTAGGAAGGCTTGCGCGCCTCGGCGAAGAACTCGGCCTTGACGATGGTGCCGAAATAAAGCCCCACCTTCATGAAGTCGTCCCAGGAGATGAGCGGCATCCCCTGCTCTTTCGCCTGCTCGCTCATGGCCCCGTCCTTAGCGGTGGTGGCCGCCGCCCTTCTGGCGCGGGGCGGGCTTGAAGTGCTGCTGTTGCTGGCGGGGTTTCTCGTAGCGGGGCTTGTCGAAACGCGGCTTTTCATGGCGGTCGTTGTCGTAGCCGCGATAATCACGGCGCGGCGGCTGGATGATGCGGCGGTTGCCGTCGTGGTGGCCGTGGTCGGCGATGTCGTGGATGATCCAGCCGATGCCGACGGCGGCGACGACCGGCGGAATGACTTCATAGGAGCGGGTCAGCTGGTAGTTCGGCGTACCATTGTAATAGCCCGAATTCTGGTTCGCCGCGACCCGCGCATCGATGTTGGCGGCGTTCTGGCGTTCGGCGTAGAACTGCTGGGCGGCGGCCCCGTTGTTCATGTTGTAGGCGCGGGTGATGGTCGCCCGGCTGCCGTCCAGGGTGAAAGCGAGGCCGATATGCTCGCCGGTGCTGGCATAGGCGTCGGTAAAGCCGAGGCCCGCGCCGTAATAGGCGTCCTGCACGCCGATGTTGTAGGCGACGTCGTTGATCGCCTGCTGGCTGACGTAATTGGCGGTGGTGGCGGCCTGCACGGTGGAGGGCTGCGGATAGACCGGAACCGATTGCGCGTTCGCCGTGGCGCAGAGCCCCGTCATGCCGGCGGTGGCAATCGTGAATGCCGCGACGAGTGACCTGATTTTCCTGTTCATGGCCTTGTTCCTTCCGTATTTATCTCAATCGAAAACTCTGGCCACAGTTTTACCCCTCGAAGTCGCATTCGTCAATATGGAAAAGTTATATGGTTGGAATCGCAGCCTGAATCACGGAAATATTAACTTTTTCAGGGGCTTGAATATCGGGGTAAATGGCGTCTCCGACAGGATTCGAACCTGCGACCTAGCGTTTAGGAAACAACAAGTACCATTCCTATCTACTTGATATTAAAATAAAATATTTTATTTT
>WGNE01000029.1 GCA_016124645.1 Alphaproteobacteria bacterium | reverse complement strand
GACGGGAACGAGGGAACGCGCAAGGGTGAGAAGATCGGTCATGCTTTTGCCTTTGCGGGTGGGATTTGCTGGGTGGCGTTCGCCGGGTTGGCGTCGGCGCGCACGCGGTCCAGAATGAAGTTCACGACCATTTCGACGCAGGCGTCCACGCCGTGGGTCGCCGTATCGACTTCGAGATCGGGATTTTCGGGCGGCTCATAGGGGGAGGAAATGCCGGTGAATTCGGGGATCTTGCCCGCGCGCGCCTTCTTGTAAAGCCCCTTGGGGTCGCGCTTTTCGCAGGTTTCAAGGTCCGCCTTGACGTAGATCTCGTAAAAGCGCGTGCCCGCGGCGTCGCGCGCCTTGCGGCGGTCGGCCTGAAAGGGAGAGATGAAGGCGGTGAGCGTGATGAGCCCCGCGTTCGACATCAGCGCAGCCACCTCGCCCACGCGGCGGATGTTCTCCATCCGCGCCTCGGGCGTGAAGCCGAGGTCGGCGCAAAGCCCGGTGCGCACGTTGTCGCCGTCCAGCACGTATGTCTGCATGCCGCGGTTGAACAGCACGTTCTCGATGCGCATGGCCAGCGTCGATTTGCCCGCGCCCGACAGGCCGGTCAGCCAGACGACGGCGCCGGTGTGCCCGTTGCGCGCCGCGCGGGCGTCGCCGGTCAGCAGGTGATCGACGGCGTAGATGTTGTCCTGCTTGGCATACATGGTCTGGCGCAGGTCGGGCAGCCCTTCCATGGAGATGATGCCGCCGCCCACGATGTCGTAGTTCTCGATGACGACGCAGCGCCCCAGCTTGACGTTTTCAAGATAAGGGTCGAGCGCCAGCAGCTCGCGGCTGCGGAAGGTGACTTCGGCCATTTCGTTGGTCTGCACGCTGTCGCGCTCGGCGCGGGAAAGGTCGTCGGTGTTGATGACGCGGTCGATGGACTGCACGGTCACCGTCGCCTCGTGCGTGGCGAGCTTGATCTTGTAGTTCAGCCCCGCCTTCAGCGGCTTCTTGCCCAGCCAGAAGATATTGGCGCGGAAGATGTTGGTGAGCATGGGCGCCTGCTTTTCGTGGCTGGCGACGTCGCCGCGCGCGACGTAGATCGGCTGGTCGAGCGTGAGGCCGATGCTCTCCCCCGCGCCCGCGGCGGCAATCTTGCCGGGGGAATTCCATTTCTCGATGGAGACCACCGTCGCCTGACGGTTGGAGGGAGAGAAGACCAGCGTGTCGCCCGCCTTCACCACGCCCGACTCGATGCGCCCCGCGATGATGCGGGTCTCGTCGAAGCGATAGACGTCCTGCACGGGCAGGCGCAGCGGCCGTTCCGTCGCGGGCGGGATGGGGGAAAGCGTATCAAGCACGTCGAGCAGGATGCCGCCCATGTACCACGGCATGTTCTCGGAAGGCGCGGCGATGTTCTCGCCGCTGCGCGCGGAAACGGGAATGACGTGCAGCGGGGTCAGGCCGATTTCGCCAAGGTAGGCCTCGGTCTCGGCGCTGACCTCGTTGAACCGTTCCTCGCTGTAGCTGACGAGGTCCATCTTGTTCATCACGACGATGACCTGCTTGAGCCCCAGCAGGTGCAGCAGGTAGGCGTGGCGCTTGGTCTGCTCGCGCACGCCTTCCTTGGCATCGACGACGAGGATGGCGGCATCGGCGAAGGCCGCGCCGGAGACCATGTTCTTCAAGAACTCGCGGTGGCCGGGCGCGTCGATGATGACGCAGCTGCGCGCCTTGGTCTTGAACCAGATCTGGGTGGTGTCGATGGTGACGGCCTGATCGCGCTCCGCCTGGAAGGCGTCGAGCAGGAAGGACCACTCGAAGGGCACGTTGCGCCGCTCGCAAACCTCCTTCAGCTCCTCGTACTTGCCTTCCATGAAGCTACCGGTGTCGTACAGCAACCGCCCGATGAGGGTGGACTTGCCGTGATCGACGTGGCCCACGATGACGACGCCCAGCTTCGCCAGTTCCTGCGCGCTTTCGGTTTTCTCTTTTTTAGCCATCTGCCCGTAACTCCTTATCGTCTTACATGTAGCCGCTGCGGCGCAGGCGCTCGAAGCTGTCCTCGGTTTCGCTGTCCATCGTGCGGCCGGCGCGCTCGGACTGCTTGGTCGTCTCCAGCTCGGCGATGATTTCCTCGATGGTGGAGGCGTTGCTTTCGACCGGCACGGTGATGTTCTTTTCCCCCAGCGAGCGGTAGCGCTTGCCGTCGCGCGCAAGGTAGAGCGGCACGATGGGAATGTTCTCGCGCAGCGTATAGCGCCAGATGTCGATTTCCCGCCAGTGCAGGATGGGGTGGATGCGCACATGCGTGCCTTCGGGGAATTCGGTCTTGTACTGGTCCCAGAACTCGGCGGGCTGGTCCTTGTAATCCCATGTGCCGTCGAAGCTGCGGGGGGAGAAGACGCGCTCCTTCGCGCGCATGCTCTGCTCGTCGCGGCGGATGCCGACGATCATGCCCTTGAAGCCCTCGCGGCCGATGAGGTTTTTCAGCCCCTCGGTCTTGCGCGCGGCGGCGCGGGTGTTGGGGGGCAGGGTCTGGTCCATTTCCTCTTCGGGCGGGCATTGCTCGCAGATGAAGTCGAAGCCCCATTCCTTGATGATCCAGTCGCGGAATTCATAGACCTCCGGCAGTTCCATGCCGGTGTCGAGCTGGATCATGGGGAAGGGCACATGGCCGAAGAAGGCCTTGCGGATCAGCCAGAGCAGCGCGGTCGAATCCTTGCCGATGGACCAGAGCATTCCCAGCGGCTTGATGCGGTTATAGGCCTCGCGCAGCGTGTAGATGCTCTGAGATTCCAGTTCGTCCAGGTAGTCCTGCATGAAAGCCCCCTGATAATGCATATATGCAAGTGTTCAAAACAAGCAATAGCAGGAAAACCGGCGGCACTCAACCACGCCGGACCGCCCGGAAAAGCCCCTCCGAATAAGGAACAGGGGCGGGTTTTAAGGCCCGCCCCTGCCGTCCTTGCTATTATGTTATCCCTTAACGGCCGAACTGCGCGCGGGCCGAGGGTTTTTTCTTCGCCGTCGCCGCGGGCTTGCCGCCTTCGTTGGCGTTGGCCGCTTCGGGCTTGTCGATGTCGAAGCCGAAGCCGGTCTTGACCTTGTTCGGGCCTTTCAGGTTGCTGAGGCCGCTGAGGTCGATGGCCTTGATGTCGGCCAGGGTCAGCGTGGTCAGTTCCTTCTTCAGCTCGTCGTCGGTCAGGCCGTGGTTCTTGCCCAGCTTGTTCTCGGTCTCGAGGCGCATGGCGAGCTCTTTTTCCGCCTTCTCGACGAGGTTGCGCACCGTCCGGCCGTTGCCGAAGTCGTTCTTGGCGCGTTTTTGCTCTTCCTCGATCAGCTTCACGGAAAGCTCGTGGGCCTCGGGCGTCATGGTGTAGCCGCGGTCTTTCAGCATCACGTCCATGATCTGGCCCAGTTCGTTGATGTTGTAGTCGTCGAACTGGATGTAGGTCATGAAGCGCGACTTCAGGCCTTCGTTGGCGTCGATGAATTTCTTCATCGGCTCGGGGTAGCCCGCGACGATGACGATGAGGTCTTCGCGCATGTTCTCCATGGCGGCGACGAGCGTGTCGATCGCCTCGCGGCCGAAGTCCTTGCTGTCCGAGCCCGGGCCCGCTTCGCGCGACAGGGCATAGGCCTCGTCGATGAAGAGGATGCCGCCCTTGGCTTTCTCGATCTGCTCTTTCGTCTTCAGCGCGGTCTGGCCGACGAAGCCGGCGACGAGGTCCTCGCGCTTGACTTCATGCACGGTGTCCTTCTCGATGAAGCCCAGCGCGTGATAGACCTTCGCCACTTCGCGGGCGAAGGTGGTCTTGCCGGTGCCGGGGTTGCCGGTGAAGACCATGTGGCGCGAGATCGACTTGGTCGAAAGGCCCATTTCCTCCTTCATGCGGTTGAAGCGGGCGACCGCGATGTTCTGCTTGATGTCGCGCTTGGCGCTTTCGAGGCCGATCATGGCGTCGATGTTGGCCAGCGCCTCCTTCAGCGTTTCCTCGTCATCGACGCCCGCGCCCTTGCCCTGCTTGATGACGGGGCGCGGCGCGATGCCGGCCTTCACGAGGTCGTCCGGCAGCTCCTTGTGCGCGACGACGGGCAGCACGCCCTTGTCGGCATCGGCCTTTTCGGGCCAGACGATGGTGAACATCTGCCCCGTCTTGCCGTCCGAGGTCAGCTCGACCGCGTAGGTCGTCTTGCCGTAGGGCAGGATGTCGGTCTTGGGCGGGCGGCCGAAGGGGTCGTTCTGCGAGAGCAGCGGGCCGAACTTGCTGACCACGCGGCCGTCGAGCGATTCGATGGCGCTGTTGAGCGGCTGCACCGCCTTGCAGTTGCCGTCACCGTCCATCTTGATACCATAGGCGTAGCCCGTCTTGATATCGATGATAAGGTGTCTGGTGACTTCATTGCTGGCCATGGTGATGCCCTTCTTTCGGTAAGCGTTGCGAAACTTTGTTTCCAGATGGATGGATAAGGCGAATTTTTCATGCCCTCAACATTCCAGAAAGCTAATTTAGTTTATTGAACACCCGCTTGCTAATATTTTCTTTCGTTTGCTTGACATAACTGGCAAGTTTTTTTCATTTTATGGCCAATATTATTATATGTATTGCGCGACCATTTGTCCTATAATCCGCCCCATCAAGGCACCTGCCGATTCTCTTCCGTTCCACCAGCACTTATATTAAGGACCGCCATGACCTTCACGCCGGACATCCTCTCGCTTTTGGCAGGTGCGGCGGGCGGGCTGGTCTGCGGGTTACTGGCGGGGCTGGCGGCCTCGCGCCTGCTGCCCAGCGCGGCCAAGGCGCAGCTCGAATTTTCCGAAAACGAACGCGCCGCCCTTTCCGGGCGCACCGCCGCGCAGGAGGAAAAACTGCAGGCCGCCCTGCAGGACAAGGCGCGGCTGGAAAGCGAGCTGAAGAACCAGGCCGCCGCGCTGCAGGAACAGGTCAACATCATCGCCGAGACGAAAAAGCAGATGAGCGCGGACTTCAAGGCCATGAGCCTCGAGGCGCTGAACGCCAGCCGCGAGAACTTCCTGTCCCTCGCGCAGGAACGCTTCACCCAGATGCAGGCCGCCGCGCAGGCGAACATCAAGGGCACGGTCGATCCGCTGGCGACCACGCTGAAGATGATGGACGAAAAAGTCACCCTGCTGGAAAAGGAACGCCACGGCGCCTACGGCGAATTGCGCGAGCACCTGAAAGCCATGAAGACCGACCAGGACAAGCTGCGCAGCGAGACCGCCGGCCTCGTGCAGGCCCTGCGCTCGCCCTCCACCCGCGGGCAATGGGGGGAGATGCAGCTCAAGCGCACCCTTGAAATGGCGGGGCTGGTCGAGGGCATCCACTACGACCAGCAGGTCTCCGTCGATAACCAGCGCCCCGACGTGGTGGTGAAGCTGCCCGGCGGCAAGAGCATCGTCATCGACGCCAAGGCGCCCATCGAGGCCTATCTGGATTCCATCAAGGAAGGCGCGAGCGAGCAGGAGCGCGAGGCCGCGCTCGACCGCCACGTGCGCCACGTGCGCGAGCACATCAAGCAGCTCGGCAGCAAGGCCTATTGGCAGAAGTTCGACACGCCGGAATTCGTCATCATGTTCCTGCCGGGCGAAAGCTATTTCAGTGCAGCCATCGAGCGCGACCCCGGGTTGCTGGAAGCGGGCGTGGAGCAGAAAGTCATCCCCTCCTCCCCCACCACGCTCATCTCGCTCCTGAAGGCCGTGGCCTACGGCTGGCAGCAGGAAAAGCTGGCGGAGAACGCGCGGGAAATCTCCGACCTCGGGCGCGACCTTTACAAGCGGCTTTCCGTCTTCGGCGAGCATATGCAGAAAATCGGCAAGGGTTTGTCCAGCGCGATGAAAAGCTATAACGACGGCGTCGGCTCGCTCGAGCGCAACGTGCTGCCCAAGGCGCGCGAGATGCACGACCACCAGACCCTCTCGGGCGACGACGGCCGCCTGCCGGTTCTCGACCAGCTCGACCAGTCCCCCCGCCAGCTGACCGCGCCCGAGTTCCTCCGGCAGGACGATGATGCGCGGGACGGTGAAGGTGAAGGCGAAGACGGCGACGCCCCCGCCAAAGAGGCCAAAAAGGCCTGATTATCGCCCCGAAACCGCCCGAAACACGCCGGAAATCGCCGATTTCCTTGACTTGTCGCCCCCGCGCTTTTATTTAAAAAGAAGCCGACAAGAGAGGGAAAGCCCATGTCCATCATGCCCATATACATCGCGCCGCACAGCGTCCTGAAAAAAGTCGCCGAGCCGATCGAGGCCGTCAACGACGAGCTGAAGAAGCTGATGGACGACATGCTGGAGACGATGTACAACGCCCCCGGCATCGGCCTCGCCGCGCCGCAGGTCGGCGTCTCCAAACGCCTGCTGGTGCTGGACGTCGAACAGCCGCGCGGCCCGGACGACGAGGACCTGCCGCTGGAAAAGCGCCGCGGCAAGCCCATATGCTTCGTCAACCCCGAGGTGCTCTGGTCCTCGGACGAGCCGAACGTCTATGACGAAGGCTGCCTTTCCCTGCCCGGCCAGTTCGCCGAGATCGAGCGGCCGAAAAAAGTGCGCGTCAAATTCGTGAACTACGAGGGCAAGCAGGAGGAGATCGAGGCCGACGGCCTGCTCGCCACCTGCCTGCAGCACGAGATCGACCACCTCGACGGCGTGCTTTTCGTCGATCACCTCTCCCAGATCAAGCGCAACATGATCATGCGCAGGCTGAAGAAATGGACCAAGGAAAACGCGGAAGACCTCGCGGATACGCATATCCTTTGACAGCCACGCTTGCAAAATCGAGACAGGCTTTTGCGCTTGTCACAGCCTTTAAAGCTGCACTGGCCGGCAGCCTTTACGCCAGCTCTTTCCCCCTACTCTCGGCGCTTTTCTTCTCAATTCACGTCACCGCAAGCAATAAAGATCTGGATATCGTATCCGGCCCGTTCATCACACTTCTGGCCATAGGTCTTCCCTTGGCTGCCCTTTGCCTGTTGATATCTCTCCCCGTAAACCTTCTGGCAGCATACGGAATGACGTTGTTTCTCAGCCGCGACATAGCACATTCCAACATAACGAAAATGCGGGCGCGCTGCATGGGCGCGGCCTACGGCTTCGCCGTATATGCCGCCAGCATTATTCCTTTTCTGTTCCTGTTCCGGCAGCTGATTAATGGCACCGCCTTCTTCCGTTTCCCATTCTGGCTGGGCTTGCCGGTCGCGATGGCATCCGGCATGATGACCATTGATATATCCCTGCGTTCCGCGCGCACGTTCTCTGGCGCGGCGCAGGTGGAAGGAACCCCTGTATCATGACAAACCGGAAACTCCGCATCGCCTTCATGGGCACGCCCGTTTTCGCCGTCCGCGCGCTGGATGCGCTGTGGGACATGGCGCAAGAGGACGGGCACGAGATCGTCGCGGTCTATACCCAGCCGCCCAAGCCCGCCGGGCGCGGCTACAAGCTGCAGCCCTCCCCCGTGCACAAGCGCGCGGAGGAACTGGGCATTCCCGTGCATCACCCCAAAAGCCTGAAGAAAAGCCCGGAAGCGCGCGCGGCATTCTCCGCGCTCGACCTCGACATCGCCGTGGTCGCGGCCTACGGGCTGATATTGCCGAAAGAGGTTCTGGACGCGCCGGGGCACGGCTGCATCAACATCCACGCCTCCCTGCTGCCGCGCTGGCGCGGGGCCGCGCCCATCCAGCGCGCCATCATGGCGGGCGACGACAAGAGCGGCGTCTGCATCATGCGCGTCGAGGAAGCGCTGGACGCGGGGCCGGTGCTGATGCGCGGGGAGACGCCGATTACCGCGACCACCACGGCCTCCAGCCTCCACGACGCGCTGGCGGAGATCGGCGCGGATCTGGCCGTCAAGACCATCCGCGCGCTGGCGGCGGGGCGGATGCCCGAAGAACAGCCGCAGCCCGAAGAAGGCGTCACCTACGCCCATATGCTGAACAAGGACGACGGGCGCATCGACTGGAACAAATCCGCAGGCGAGATAGAGCGGCAGATGCGCGCCCTCACCCCCTGGCCCGGCGTCTGGTGCCTGCACGGGGAGCAGCGCGTGAAAGTGCTGGAAGCGCAAATCGAAAAAGCGGCGGGCAAGCAGGGAGCCCCGGGCGAAGTCATCGACCGCCACCTCATCGTCGCCTGCGGCGAAGGCAGCCTGCGCATCACCCGCCTGCAGCCGCAGGACCGCAAGCCGATGGACGGACTCTCCTTCGTCAACGGCGCGCATCTCTCCATCGGCGGCAAGCTGTCATGACGCAACGCTGGAAGCTGACCGTCGAATACGACGGCACGCATTTTTCCGGCTGGCAGCGGCAGGAAAACGCCTATTCCGTGCAGGAATGTCTGGAAGACGCCATCCACGCTTTTTCCGGCGAGGACGTGCGCGCCCATGTCGCGGGCCGCACGGACGCGGGCGTGCATGCCGTGGGGCAGGTCGCCCATGTCGATCTTGAAAAGGACGTGGACGAAAAAACCATGCGCGATGCCTCCAACTTCCACATGCGCCCCCACGCCGCCGCCGTGGTGACGGCGGAACGGGTGAGCCAGGATTTCCACGCCCGCTTTAGCGCGCAGAAACGCTATTACTGCTACAAGATCATCATGGGCAGGCGGGCGGATACGGTGCTTTTCGCCAACCGCGTCTGGCACGTGGGCTTCGACCTCGACCTTTCCGCGATGAACGAAGCGGCGCGGCACCTGCTGGGCGCGCATGATTTTTCCAGCTTCCGCGACGCGGAATGCCAGGCGAAATCTCCCCTGCGCTCCATCGACCGGCTGGAGGCGGTGGAAGTGCCCGGCGCCATCGGCGAAGGTCGCCATGTGGAGATATGGGCGGAGGCGAAATCATTTCTTCACCATCAGGTGCGCAACATCGTCGGCACGCTGGAGATGGTCGGGCAGGGCAAGCGCGAGCCCGGCTGGGTGCGCGAGGTGCTGGAAGCCAAGGACCGCACCAAGGCCGGCCCCACCGCCCCCGCCTGCGGGCTTTACTTCGTGAAGGTCGATTACCCGCCGGAAACCGCCTGACCCCCCTACCCCCTCCTGAACGGGCGTTCAGGGCGCAAACGGGATAAAAACTTGGCAAAACAATGATTTTTGCCCGAATTTTTTGCCCCTTTTCCCCCTGTGGCGTTGACATAAGAGCATATTATTGCTATGCCGGAGTCCAAGCCAAAAAAAACGATGCATATAGAGGAGTCACAGATCATGGCATTCGATTGGAAAAAGAAACTGGCGGAAAGCAAGAAAGCCGCTTCCGAAGCCTTCGGCAAAGCCGTCGAAAAAGGCACGGAACTGGCCGCCAAAGCCGAACAGAAAGCAGCTATCCTGAGCGACAAGATCGACGAGCAGACCATCAAGGCCGTCAACAAGGTCGAGGAAGTCATTTCGAAAAAACGCGCGCAGAAAAAACCCGCCCCGAAATCGGACACCCCGAAACAGGGCTAAGTTTTTCCGCTTCGCGAAAGACTAAAGACAAGGAAAAGACCGCCGCGTATTGTGCCGGCGGTCTTTTTCTTTATACCTGCCCCGCAAGGCTTTACGCGCTTTTCGCCTTTTGATCGCGCGGGCCGCGGCGGCATCGGAAAAGCCTTGCGAAGAACCCCGGCGCGGGCGCATTGGCGTCCGTCACCGCGCGGCCGGTCTTCGCGGTGAAGGCCTCGGCCGCGTCGAACTGCAAGACCGTTCCCGCGGGCAAGGTGGGCGGCAGCGGGTCGCCGCGCAGCACCAGCCCCGCGTCTTCCCCCGCGCTGGCGGTCTCGTCCGCCTCGGGCAGCACGCTGTCCTTTTTCTTGTCCTTGACCTCGGTGATCTGCAGCACGCTGTCTTCGTAAAGCGCGTACATGTCCTTTTGCGCCAGCCCCTCGCGCACCGTGACGGCGACGGCAAGCCCTTGGCCGGAAAGGGAAAAAACGCCATTGACCACGACGGTGACGGACATTGCGGGGATTCCTTCGCTTCTTCTGTGCTTCATGCGCGGGTTATATCCCCCGCCCTTACAATTCTACGCGGAAAATAGACAAGACTTTATGAATGTAACCCCGCTTGCCGCGATTTTATTCCATTCGTTCATGAAAGCCCCCGGCTTCGCCATATTTTTATCCATAATAATATTTGACATATTATTCCAAAAGTCGTACAACTTTTCCCGTGCCGGCAGAGTGGTGTGACCGAAAACCCTGTCCGTGCCGCCCCGAAAACGACCCCGCAATCATGCGATAAAATTTGATAAAAGGACCCCCAACCATGGCATTCGACAAATTTTTCAAAGACGCCGCCGGCAAGGCCGCCCTCGCCGCCCTGAAGGAAGCCGCCAACGACTTCGCCGATAAAACCAACAAGAAACTGGGTGAAACCATCCAGAAAATCGAGGAAACCGCCCAGACCGCCGAACAGCTCGGCACTGTGGCGCTCATGAGCGCGCTGCAGACCGCAGAGCAGCTGGAACAAAAATACGGCCCCAAGGTCGATGAAGTCGCCCTGCGCGCGCTGAAACTCATCGACGACGTCGATGCGGCGCTGAAAGAGGAATTCGCGAAAGCCACGCAAGAGCCGGCAACGCAAACCCCCACCCCCGCTGCAGAAACGCCCGAGGCTCCCAAAGCCGAGAAAACCGCTCCCGAGGCGAAAACCCCCGCCAAAAAATCCGCCGCCAAGAAACCGGCGGCAAAAGCAACGACCGCTAAAACCGCCGCGCCGAAAAAGCGCACGCGCAAACCCAAGGCTGGTCCCAAGGCCTGATTGAACTGATAATACCCAGAAGGCCGCACCCGCCACGGCGAAGAGCGGCCCGTTACTGGCCCTTGGGCCTTCAAAAGCTGTCCCTCGCGGACAGCTTTTTTTTGCCTGCAGGCCGGATGATGCCGTTTTTTTTAAATCTTCGGCGGACCGAAGAGCGAGGCCGTGAGCTTGCCGATGCTGTCCAGCGACACGGGCTTTTCGCGCAGCCGCTCGACGTGGTCGATATTGGCCTGGTCCAACGCCTTGAGCAGCGCGGGGAAAGGCGCGGTCGCCGAAAAAGGCTCTTTCTCCTTGAAACCGATAATCTTTCCGTCGAGCTCGACGCGCCACGCATCGCGGTCGGCAGCGTCGCAGCGGGTCAGGCCGGGATCGGAGAACAGCCCCGCCACCTTGTCCTTGATGTCCTGAAACTCCGCGTCGCTCGCCTGCGCGAGATCCATCACCGCCCGCGGCCCCTTGCGGCCGCCGCCGAATTCCGGCAAGGGAAGGAAAATCCTGACCTTCGTGTCCCGGCGGATATTGAAGTCGTCTTTCATAGGCTTCTCCGTGGTTTCCGTCGCTTGAGTCTTTCCCGTCCATGATAACCCTCAAGGGTTAATATTATGACAATATGTTTCCCGCGCGGTACACAAACATATTTTTCTCTTATGTATCAATTGAATGGATGACGTCCGGCCGAATGCGCTTTACGCCCCGCCTGTTTGTGCTAGCATCCGGGCAGTTACATAACTCTTCCTGCAAAAGGACAAAAACGATGAACAAGAAACTCAAATCGAAATTCGCCAAGGCTGCGGGCGCCTGCCTGCTGGGCGTCACCCTCCTGACCGGCTGCGCGCCTTCCCCCGCCGAGCAGGCCGCGCAGGCCCATGTCGCCGCCGAGCAGGCGCAGGGCTACCGCACCTATCCCGACGCCTGCGTCGTGGTGGACCTGCAGCCCGGCTATCCCTACCAGTCGCAATACGAGAGCTACGCCAATACCTACGACTTCCGCAACGGCATCCTGCTCATCAACACCGGAAACGACGGCAGCATGTACCGCTCCGCCACCTCGGTCGCCATCAGCGACCTGAACCAGAGCGGCAAGCGGCACGCGCAGGAAATGTTCGACAAGCTGCCCCCTTCGGCGCAGGCGAAATGCGAGGCGCCGATCCCCGCCGCCAAGCCCGTTCCCGGCGCGCCCGGCGGTCCCGCGCGCTAAAGGACGGACGGCGTGGGTCATAAACCTTCTTGTTTTTATGATTATGGAAAAGTAATTTTTCCTTCTCCGCGCCGCAGCAACCTGTGTTATAACCTTTGCCGTTAACGGAATAACGGCACCACGAGGAATGGCTTGGCCAAGCAACGCCACAATATACTCATATTGAACGGACCGAACCTGAACATGCTCGGCATCAGGGAACCGGACGTCTATGGATTCCAGAACCTTTCCGCCATCGCGCTCGAATGCGAGGAATACGCGGGGGAGCTGGGGCTGACCATCGACTTCCGCCAGTCCAACCACGAAGGCGAGCTGGTCACCATCATCCAGCAGGCGCGCGAGGGCTGCTCGGGCCTCATCGTCAACGCCGGCGCCTATACCCATACCTCCATCGCCCTCCACGACGCACTGAAGATCATCGAGGCGCCGATCATCGAAGTTCACGTCAGCAACCCCTATGCCCGCGAACCCTTCCGCCACAAGTCCTATATCTCGCCGCTCGCGCGCGGGGTCATCTGCGGCTTCGGCGGGCAGGGTTACATTCTGGCCCTGAACGCCATGCGCGCGCTGCTGGACGACGACGCTTAACCCCCAAGGAACGAACGCACCATGCCCAATACAAAAAAACTGGACACCAAAACCGGAGAGGACAAAGCCATGGCCCCAACCACCCCCCCCATGTACATCGACCATGAGGCCATCCGCAAGCTGGCGGGGCTGCTGAACGAAACCGGCCTGTCCGAGATCGAGATCACCGAGGGCGACAAAAGCCTGCGCGTGACAAAGTCCGCCCCCGTGCAGACCGTCGCGGCCCCGGCCGTCGCCGCCGCTCCCGCCGCAGCAGCCGCCCCCGCGGCAGCGCCCGGCGCCGTCGCCGCGCTGAGCCACGACAACCACCCGGGCGCGGTCAAGTCGCCCATGGTCGGCACCGCCTACCTGCAGGCCGAGCCCGGCTCGCCGCGCTTCGTCACCAAGGGCGCGAGCGTGAAGGAGGGCGACACCCTGCTCATCATCGAGGCGATGAAGGTCATGAACCCGATCAAGGCCGAGAAATCCGGCACGGTCGTGGACATCCTGATCGAGGACGCGCAGCCGGTCGAATTCGGCCAGCCGCTGTTCATCATCGAGTAAGCCGAAAACACGCACCAACCACCGGGACTTAGATATTCCATGTTCAAAAAAATTCTCATCGCCAACCGTGGCGAAATCGCGCTGCGCATCGTGCGCGCCTGCAAGGAAATGGGCATTGAATCCGTCGTCGTGCATTCCACGGCGGACGCGAACGGCATGGCCGTGCGCATGGCGGACGAAAGCGTCTGCATCGGCCCCGCGCCCTCGCGCCTGAGCTACCTGAACATTCCCGCGATCTTGAGCGCCGCGACGGTGACGGGCGCGGACGCGATCCACCCCGGCATCGGCTTCCTGGCCGAGAACGAGGAATTCGCCCGCATGGTGGAAGAGCACGGCTTCACCTTCATCGGCCCCAGCCCCGAGCATATCGCCAAGATGGGCGACAAGGCGGTGGCGAAGGACACCGTGCGCGAACTGGGCCTGCCGCTCATCCCCGGTTCGCCCGGCATCCTGTCTTCCGTGGAGGAAGGCCTCGCGATCGCGAAGGAGGTCGGTTTTCCCGTGCTCATCAAGGCGGTCGCGGGCGGCGGCGGCAAGGGCATGAAGGTCGCGCGCAGCGAAGATGAATTCGCCTCGTCCTATTCCATGGCGACCTCGGAAGCGAAGGCCGCCTTCGGCAACGGCGACGTCTATCTAGAAAAATACCTGCCCGACCCGCGCCACATCGAGATCCAGCTTCTGGGCGACACCCACGGCAACGCGGTGCACCTTGGCGAGCGCGACTGCTCCATCCAGCGCCGCCACCAGAAAGTCATCGAGGAAGGCCCCTCGCCCGCGCTGACCCCCGAGCAGCGCGCCTATATCGGCAATCTCGCCGCCGACTGCGTGCGCAAGATGGGCTACCGCGGCGTGGGCACAATGGAATTCCTGTTCCAGGACGGCGAATTCTATTTCCTTGAAATGAACACCCGCCTGCAGGTCGAGCACCCGATCACCGAGATGATCACCGGCGTCGATCTCGTGCGCGAGCAGATCCTCGTCGCCGCGGGCGAGCCCCTGCCCTTCGCGCAGGAAGACATCAAGATCATGGGCCATGCCTTCGAGTGCCGCATCAACGCCGAGCACCCGGAAACCTTCATTCCCTCGCCGGGCAAGATCACGCGCTTTCACGCGCCGGGCGGCCTCGGCGTGCGCATGGACAGCGCGATCTACGAGGGCTACAGCGTGCCCCCGACCTACGACAGCCTCGTCGCCAAGCTCATCGTCCACGCCAAGACGCGCGAGGAAGCGCTGATGCGCGTCGCGCGCGCGCTGGAGGAATGCGTGATCGAGCGCATCAACACCACCATCCCCCTGCACCAGCGCATCATCGAGGTGCCCCAGTTCCGCGCGGGCGACTTCAACATCCACTGGCTGGAACGCTACCTCGCCGAGCAGGAAGCCGAAAGCCGGAAGGCCGCCTCCTGATTTAAACAACCTTTGATTGCCAAGCCGCATTCAGCTTGCCCGTTTTATCCGCGGGTGTCATTATAATGCGAGGACAAAGCGGCAAAGGGGAGAACGCCAGCACATGCAGTTCAAGAACACGGACAAATCATACGGCGCCGTCACGAAGACCTTCCACTGGCTTTCGGCGCTTCTGGTCATCGGCCTCATCTGCGTCGGGCTGTATTTCAGCGACATGCCCAACTCCCCCGCCACGATGCACACCAAGCTGCAACTCGTCACGATGCACAAGAGCTTCGGCATCATCGTGCTGTGCCTGACCGTGCTGCGCATCATCTGGCACATCTATACCCGCAAGCCGGGGCTGGTGGACGGCATGAAGAAATGGGAGCGCGTGGCCGCGAAGGGCGCGCATTACTTCCTTTACTTCGCCATGCTGGCCCTGCCGCTTTCGGGCTGGGGGCTGACCTCGGCAGCCGGGCGTCCGGTGAAGCTGTTCGGGCTGGACGCGCTCACCCTGCCGGACCTCGTCGCCAAGAACCACGATTTGAAGGAAACGCTCGAGGACTTCCACTCGACCGTCGCGTGGATCCTCATCGGCGTCATCGCGGTGCATGCCGCCGCCGCGCTCAAGCACCACATCATCGAGAAGGATTCGACCCTGCGCCGCATGCTGCCCTTTTGCAAGGGCGAATGACGCGCAAGACGGACAAGACGGCGCGCACAACCTCTGGAACATGACATGAAACTGATTTTTTCCTTCTGCCTCGCGCTTTTCCTGCTGGGCGCCGCGCCCGCACCCGCGAAAATGATCGCGAAAACCCCGCCCTCCCCCGCGCCCGCGGGACAACCCGGGGCTGCGCCCGGCTCCGCCGCCTCTGCCACCCCCGCAGGCGACACGGAGGCGGAAAAACCCGCCGCGCGCGCATGGCGCATGGTGGCGGATAAAAGCGCGATCACCTTCACCGCCTCGCAGATGGGCGACAGATTCACCGGCAGCGTCAAAAAATTCACCCCGGCCATCTTCTTCGATGCGGACGATCTTGCGCATTCATCCGTCACCGTCGATATCGACGCGGCGAGCATCGACGCGGGGGAAAAAGAGCGCAACGAGAACATCAAGTCCAAAAGCTGGTTCGACATCGCCGAATACCCCGCCGCCCGATTCGAGACCACGGGCTTCACCAAGACCGGGGAAAACGCCTTCACGGCGCAAGGCCGCCTGACCATCCGCGGCGTGACGGTGCCGGTGGAACTGCCCTTCACCCTCGCGTTCTCGAAAATAGAGAGCGGCGCGGACTCTGGTAAAGAGCAGGCGGTGATGGACGGCAAGCTCACCCTCGACCGCTCGAAATTCAAGCTGGGACAAGGGGATTGGGCCGACCCCACCATTATCGCAAACGAGGTCGATGTCGCCGTGCACCTCACCGCCGTCAGCGATTCCGCAAAACAAACCGCCGCGCCCGCGGCAGATGCCGCGCCGGAAAACCCCGCGGAAAAAGAAAAGACCCCAACCCCTTGATTTTAGGTTTGGAATTTAGCCCCTCCTTACGTTAGATTCACGTAATGAGAACTTTGTATCACCTTTGGCTGCACCCTGCGTCCCGGAAAGTGCGCATCGCCCTTGCCGAGAAGAAGCTCGACTTCGACCTCAAGATCGAGAAGATCTGGGAGCGGCGCACGGAGTTCCTCGCCATCAACCCCGCGGGCGACGTGCCGGTGCTCATCGAGCCCGACGGCACCATCCTGACCGACAGCCAGGTCATCTGCGAATATTTGAACGAGGTTTACAATACCATCGACCTCATGGGCGCGGCCCCGCTGCAGCGCGCGGAAACGCGCCGCCTCGTCTCGTGGTTCGACCACAAGTTCAACGCCGAGGTGACGGAGAACCTCGTCGGCGAGAAAATGATGAAACGGTTCCTGAAGATGGGCGAGCCGCACGGTCCCTCCATCCGCGCGGGCCACGCCAACATCCATTACCACCTCGACTACATCGGCTTTTTGACCGAGCGCCGCCGCTGGCTGGCGGGGGACGATTTGTCGCTGGCCGACATCACCGCCGCCGCGCATCTTTCCGCCATCGACTATATCGGCGACGTGCCGTGGGACGAGCACAAGGCGGCGAAGGACTGGTACGTGCGCATCAAGTCGCGCCCCAGCTTCAAGCCGCTGCTGGAAGATTCCATCCCCGGCTTCTCACCGCCCAGCCATTATCAGAACCTCGATTTCTGATTCTTCAAGCGGGTGGGTGAATGACGCAAGAAGCGCACGACAGAATTGCCCCCGCCGCGAACGGCAAAAAACTTTTCTGCTTCGGCTTCGGCTATACCGCCGCGTGGCTGGCGCTGCGCCTGCGCGATTTCGGCTGGAAGATCGCGGGCACCACGACCGACCCCGAAAAGCGCGACTTCATGGAAGCGCAGGGCATGGAGGCGATGCTCTACGACCAGAACCGCACCATCATGGACCCCTATGCGGCCTTCGAGGACGTGACGCATGTTCTCATGTCCATCCCGCCTGGCAGCGAGGGCGACCCCGTGGTCGATGTGCACGGCGAGGATCTCGCGCGCGCGCCGAAGCTGGAATGGGCGGGCTATCTTTCCACCACCGCCGTCTATGGCAACCACGACGGCGGCTGGGTGGATGAAAACACCCCGCCCGAGCCCGACAGCCGCCGCGGCAGCCTGCGCCTGCGCGCGGAGCAGCAATGGCTGTCCTGCTACGTGGGGGACGGGTTGCCGCTGCACATCTTCCGCCTCTCCGGCATCTACGGCCCCGGGCGCAGCGCGGTCGATTCCGTGCGCGCGGGCACGGCGCGGCGCATCGACAAGCCGGGCCACGCCTTCAACCGCATCCATGTGGAAGACATCGTGGAAACGCTGATCGCCTCCATGAACCGCCCGAACCCCGGCGCGGTCTATAACGTCGCGGACGACATGCCGAGCTCGAGCCAAGAGGTCGTGACCTTTGCCTGCAACCTCATCGGCATCGACCCGCCGCCGCTGGTCAAGTTCGACCAGGCGGAAATGGCGCCCATCGTGCGCAGCTTCTATAAAGACAACAAGCGGGTGAAGAACGACCGCATCAAGGACGAGCTGGGCGTGCAGCTTCTCTACCCCGATTACCACAGCGGGCTGCAGGCCTGCCTCGCCGCGCTCGAGCAAGGCCGCGCCAACCCCCTCTTCCGCGCCAGCCAAGGCGACGTTTCGGGGATCTGATTTTCAGGAAGTGAGAACTATTCCGCCGTCTCGAAAGCTTTCTCGCTTTCACCCGCATATTCGGCCCCCACTTCTTCGCTGTCCGCATGGCGGACGTTCTTGCTGTCGGGCACTTTGTCGGGCAGCAGCACGGTGACGATGGTGCCGACCCCGACGTCGCTGTCGATATCCAGCGTGCCGCCGTGCAGCTCGATGAGGTCTTTCGTGATGGCGAGGCCGAGGCCGGAGCCTTCGTGGTTGCGGGTGAACTCGCCGCTCACCTGCTCGAAGGGCAGGGTCACGACCTTCAGCTTGTCTTTCGGGATGCCGACGCCGGTGTCGGAGACGACGATGGCCACCCCGCCCAGCTCGCGGAAGCAGCGCACATCGACCGAGCCGCCGGCGTTGGTGAATTTCACCGCGTTCGACATCAGGTTGAGCAATATCTGCATGATGGCGCGGCGGTCGGCCATGATGTGGATGTCGTCGGGCAGATCCTCGGCCTGCAGGCGCACCTGCGATTCATGCGCGCGCCCTTCCACCATGTGGATGGCGAGGCGGATGATCTTGCCGAGGTTCAGCTCTTCCACGTAAAGCTCGTACTTGCCGACCTCGATCTTCGACATGTCGAGGATGTCGTTGATGAGGTCGAGCAGGTGCTCGCCCGACTGGCGGATGCCGCCGATGTAATCGAGGTAGCGGTTGTTGCCGACGGGGCCGAGCAATTGCCGCTGCATCATCTCGGAAAAGCCGATGATGGCGTTGAGCGGCGTGCGCAGCTCGTGGCTCATGTTGGCAAGGAAGCGTGTCTTGGAGGCATAGGCGCTTTCCGCCGCCTCCTTCGCCTCGTGCAGCGCGCGCTCGTGCAATGTGCGCTCGGTGATGTCCTGCATGATGCCGAAAAGGGCTTCGACCTTGCCGGTCTTGGGGTCCACCTTGCAGCGGCCCTCGCAGCGCACGTAGCGCACCCCGCCCGCGGGGCGGCGGATGCTGAATTCAAGCTCGTAGTCGCGCTTGCGCACCAGCGCGCGCTGGAACACGCGGTAGATGCGGCCGAGGTCGCGTTTCAGCAGCATCGCGCTGACGCCATCGACGGTGGGGGTGAATTTTTCCTTCTCCACGCCGAAGATGGCGAAGATCTGGTCCGACCATTCCAGCACGTTCTGCCCGGCTTCCCAGTACCAGTGGCCCATGCGGCCGATCTTCTGCGCCTCGGAAAGCTGCTGCTCGCGCCGGTGCAGCTCGATCTCGTGCTGCTTGATCTCGGTCACGTCGCGGCCGACGATGTAGATGTGCTGCCCCGCCGCCTTGTGGATCCACTCGATCCAGCGGAAGGTGCCGTCTTTGCAGCGCGCGCGGCATTCGAAGTCGATGCGCACCTCCTCGTCCATCGGCGCGTGGACGACCTTTTGCATCAGCTGCAAGATCGGCTCGCGCTCCTCGGGGTGGATGAGGTCGCTGAAGGGAAAGAGTTTCAGTTCCGGGTCGGTATAGCCCAGGATGCGGTTGAAGGCGAAGTTGACGCGCACGAAGGACATGTCGCGGCGATAGACGCCCAAGAGGTCGTTGCTGAGGTTCAGGAAGTGCCGCAGCTCCCCGTCCGCCTTGGAGATATAGCCGAGGTCGGGCTTGGTCTGCGCCAGCTTCGCCACGTCCTTGACGCGGGTCTCGCTGACGAAAAGCGCGAATTCCTGCGCGGCCTTGCTCAGCATCTCGCCCTTCTGGCGTTTCATCTTGCCGTCGGGGTCGAACCAGATGACGGTCAGCTTCTGCCCCGCAGGGCCGTCCACGCGGTCGATGCGCGCGGGCACGGAAAGCGGGTCGCGTTCCGAGCGCAGCAGCGCCACCTCGTAATAGCCGGAAGAAAGCGCGGTGAGCGCCGTGTCCTGATGCTTGTCGTCGAGGCAGGAAACGATCTTGATGAGCTCCGCCGCGGGCTTGTGCATCACGTCGCCCGCCGTGCGGCCGAGCGCCCAGCCCAAGGCCGGGCTGACGTAGGCGAGCAGCCCGTCCGAACCGATAACGCAACGCATCATGTCCTGGTCGGTGGTGATGTTGGCAGCCCTGCGCCGATCCTGCATCGTCGCTCAAACTCCTGAAATAACGTTTCACCCTGCTAATCTAAACATAATGTAAAAGCGCGCCGCTGTACAGGCGGGACGGGGGTTTCGGGAGCGATAGTTGACTTGTGCAGGCATTTCGGGGGCTTGCGCGCAAATGCGGGCGGCGGGCGGAACGGTTTGCGCGGCGGCGCCCCGCTTTTCCGGGCGGATGATTCGACCGTGCGCCGCAACGGATGGGCCTCGTTCCGCTATAAATTATAAGATTATGTAAATCGAAAGCCCGCGCCGCCGCCCCGGCCCTTTTCCGGGCGTTTTTCCATCCCCTATCGTTCGGATATCGTTGACGCGCCCCTCCCCTTATGTTAACAAAGTGCAGATTTCTAAAACATCAAAAGACTGTCCAGCACTGAAAGGGATGCCCCATGGGATTCAGATTCATACCGCCGCAATTGAAACTCGCTATGGTCTTCACCAACATGGCCCGCAAGCACGGCCCGACGATTCTGCACTCCAACAACCCCGACCTGCTCACCAAGGATCTCGGCAACGCGATGCGCGAGCAAAAGAACGTCTTGTCCGATCCGCGCAAGGGCGCGATCATGACGGCCTATGACGTTCTGCCCGTCATCCTCGAAGTGAAGATCCTCTCCCTCGCCGTCGCCGGCAAGCTCGGCATCTCGACCAAGGGCAAATCGACCATCGCCCTTCTCGACGAAATCGTCGCGAAATCGGAAGAGCGCAACGGCGGCAAATACGCCCGCGACATCAAGGACACGCTGGAATGGACGCGCGCGCTTTTCGCCAACCCCGAGATACAGGACGTGCTGCAGATGGAAATGACCCCCATCGAGGCGCCCGGCGCCAGCCTGCGCGGCATCACCAAGTTCTTCACCTCGCTCGCCGGCCGCTCGCAGGACGAGCTGACCCGCGTGCAGGAATTCCTCAAGCGCGCGAAAGAGCAGGGCTCTATCATTCCGCCTGCGCAACAGCCGCAGCCGCCGGTCATCGGCGATACGCAGCCTGAAGCGAAAAAGCCCGAGCCGAAGAAGCCCCAGCCGCCGAAAGGCCCGCAGGCTTAAGGAACCGCCATGTCATTCGTTATCCTGAAGGACGAAGACGGCGAGGACTTCATCTGCAACAGCGCGAATATCGCCAGCATCACGGCGCAGGGCGGCGACGTCGTCATCGCCGTTCACAAAGGCGCGACGGTCAAGGGCGACCGCAGCCTGCGCAGCAGCATACAGGAAATCTTCCGTCTGAACGCGGAACGCCGCGACCCTGCGGGTGCCGCGCTGAAACTGGCGGACGACATCGCCGCGGCGGACAGCAAGGGCGTGAACCTCGACCTGCGCAAGCGCTGCCCGCCCCCGCGCAAAAAAGAACCCTACGACCCCGCCGCGGGCTGGTGACTTTCCCGGCCCCCGCTCGTCATTCCCGCGAAAGCGGGAATCCATGCGGGAATGACGAACGGGGGAGATACCGAAGATCAGGCGTCCTCGTCCAGCGCCGCGCCGGTGAAGGCGAGTTCGGCTTTTTCGAGGCGGTGAATCTCGTCGCGCAGGCGGGCGGCTTCCTCGAATTCGAGGTCGGCGGCGGCCTTCTTCATTTTCTTTTCCAGCGCGGCGATATGCGCCTTGAGGTCCTTGCCGACGAGGTGCGGCGTGTCCTCGTCCCCGACGGCGACCGTCACGTGGTCCCCGCGCTCGAAAACGCTGCCGAGGATGTCGGTGATTTTCTTCTTCACGGTTTCGGGGGTGATGCCGTGCTCGGCGTTATAGAGCTTCTGCTTTTCGCGGCGGCGGGCGGTTTCGTCCAGCGCCTGCTGCATGCTGCCGGTGATGCGGTCGGCGTAGAGTATCGCCCGCGCCTCCACGTTGCGCGCCGCGCGCCCGATGGTCTGGATGAGCGAGGTCCGGCTGCGCAAATACCCTTCCTTGTCGGCGTCGAGGATGGCGACGAGGGCGCATTCGGGAATGTCGAGCCCCTCGCGCAAAAGGTTGATGCCGATGAGCACGTCGAAGACGCCGAGGCGCAAATCGCGGATGATCTCGATGCGTTCCAGCGTATCGACGTCGGAGTGGATGTAGCGCACCTTGATGCCGGTTTCCGTCATGTATTCGGTGAGGTCTTCCGCCATCTTCTTGGTCAGCGTGGTGACCAGCACGCGAAAACCTTTTTCCGTCACCAGCTTGCATTCGGCGAGCAGGTCGTCCACCTGCTTTTCGGTCGGGCGGATGATGACCTCGGGGTCGGTCAGGCCCGTCGGGCGCACGATCTGCTCGGCGAAGACGCCGCCGGTCTGCGTGAGCTCCCAGTCGCCGGGCGTGGCGGAAACGAAGACCGTCTGCGGGCGCATCGCGTCCCATTCCTCGAACATCAGCGGGCGGTTATCGACGCAGGCGGGCAGGCGGAAGCCGTAATCGGCAAGGGTCTGCTTGCGCGAGCGGTCGCCCTTGAACATGGCGCGCAGCTGCGGGACCATCGCGTGGCTCTCATCGACGATGAGCAGCGCGTCCTCCGGCAGGTACTCGAACAGCGTCGGCGGCGGCTCCCCCGGCTTGCGGCCGGTGAGGTAGCGCGAGTAGTTCTCGATGCCGGGGCACATGCCCGTCGCCTCCATCATTTCAAGGTCGAACTGCGTGCGCTGGGCGAGGCGCTGTTCTTCCAGCAGCTTGTTCTGCGCGCGCAGCTCTTCCAGCCTTGCCTGCAGGTCGATTTTGATTTGCTTTATCGCCTGCTGCATCGTGGGGCGCGGGGTGACGTAGTGGCTGTTGGCGAAGATCCGCACTTCGTCGAAGCTGTCGGTCTTCTCGCCGGTCAGCGCGTCGATCTCGGTGATGCTCTCGATCTCGTCGCCGAACAGGGAGATGCGCCAGGCGTGGTCCTCCATGTGGGCGGGGAACAGCTCCACGATATCCCCGCGCACGCGGAAGGCGCCGCGGGAAAAATCGATGTCGTTGCGCTTGTACTGCAAATCCACGAAGCGGCGGATGAGGTCGTTGCGCTCGATTTCCTGCCCCACGGAAACATCGAAGGCCATGCTTTGGTACGTCTCCACGTCCCCCATGCCGTAGATGCAGGAGACGGAGGCGACGACGATGGTGTCGCGCCGCTCCAAAAGCGCGCGGGTCGCGGCGTGGCGCATGCGGTCGATCTGCTCGTTGACCGCCGAATCCTTCTCGATGAAGGTGTCGGTTTTCGGCACATAGGCCTCGGGCTGGTAGTAATCGTAATAGGAAACGAAATACTCGACCGCGTTGTTCGGGAAGAATTCCTTCATCTCGCCGTACAACTGCGCCGCCAGCGTCTTGTTGGGGGCGAGCACGATGGTCGGGCGCTGCGAGCGCGCGACGACATGCGCCATGGTGAAGGTCTTGCCCGAACCGGTCACGCCCAGCAGCACCTGGTTCTTGTCCTGCCGCTCGATGCCCTCGAGAAGGTCGGCGATGGCCTGCGGCTGGTCGCCCGCGGGCTTGAATTCCGTCACCAGTTCGAAAAGCGGCGCGCCCCGTTTGGGCGGCTTGCCGTCGCGGCGGTGTTTTTCGGCGGTCGGCTTGTTCGCGGCTGTCATGCGTCAGCGCTTTTTGCTGTGCGGATCGCGGCAGGGAAAGGTCTTGTTGAGCGCGAGCGGGATCGCGGCGGCGGCGATGAAGGCGTCGTGCTGCGGGCGGGTGCGCAGATAGGCCATGACCACGACGGCCGCCTGCTCCTTCGTCAGGTTGGCGGGCAGGCAGAAGCTGATGGTGGGCGCGGTGCCCAGCGACTGCAGCATGACGTGGTAGTCGATGACCCCGGCCACGTAGTTCACGCAGGCGGCGATGTCCTCCTTGTTCTTGCTCAGGCAGTCCCTTTCCAGCTCCGCCGTCGCGACGTATTGCGCCTGCGCGGGCCGGACGGGCGCGAGCAGGAAGACGGCCAGCGCCAGCGGCATGATCATGTGCTTTAAAATCGACATCGTTTTCATATCTTTATCGGTCCGGGGCGTTCCCCCGCGCGGGATTCGCCAGAAATATGTTCTAGCCTTGATTTATGTCTATTTCAACAGGCTTTCGCGGCCCCGCACGCGGAAAAGCGGTTGAATCTATAATGTTTATTTAACGGTTTTATTGCATAGTGGTGGAGAAGACTCCATTTTCCGGCTTCCGACTCCTGCCGGTATTTTTATTTTGACCAACGAGGGTGCTAACGATGCGTAAAATGACAAGCTTGATGCTGGCCTTGATGCTGACGACCGCGATGCCGCAGGCCTATGCCGCCGACGTGGACGCGAAGGGCGCGGAAACGCTGCGCCAGACCGTCGAGGATTCCATGGCCTATCCCAAGGCGCTGGCCGAACACAACATGGAAGGCCTCACGCTGGGCGGCCCCGTCACGGTCACGCCCAAGGACGGCTATTACGAGGTCAGGCTGCCCGACGTGGTGCTGAAGGCGCCCAACGTCTATGCGCTGAAGATCGGCACCATCGTGGCCAACATGTCGCCCGGCGAGGACGGCAGCTACATGACCACCCTCGCCCTGCCCAGCCCGATCGAGATCGACGACGGCAAGGGCGCGAAGGTCGGCGACATCACCATCGGCTCGCAGCATTTCACCGGCACATGGCGCCCGGACCTTGCGACGCTGACGCAGATGGACGCGGAATACAAGGACGTCAGCGCCAAGTCGTCCGGCGAGACGCCGCTCTCCATCACCATCCCCGACATCAAGAGCACAATGGACCTGAAAAAGGACGGGCCCGACACGTGGTCCGGCCCGATCAGCGTCGATATGAACGGCCTTGCCGTCTCGGGCCAGGGCCCGATGGTGGGCGACATCGAGGCGAAGCTCGCGCGACTGCAGCTGGCGAGCACCGTCAACAAGATGAACCTGACCGCCCGCAAGACGGCGCAGGACAAGCTGATCGAAGCCATCAAGCAAAGCAGCCCGGACGGCGCCCAGACCTCGCCGGAGGACGCATCGAAGATCACCGCGTCGATGATGACCGCCGCCACCGGCTATCTTGACGGCATGGACACCACCTACGGCATCGAAGGGCTCGACATGACCTTCAACCCGCCGAAAGACGCCGACCCCGCCGCGAAGCCCCTGCACGTCACGCTGGGCAAGTTCACCAGCCATGCGAAGACCGCGGGGCTGCAAAGCGACAAGGGCAGCGCCAACGCCACGCTCAACTTCGCCGATTTCGGTTTTGACGGCGGCGGGCCGAAGGACATTCTGGCCGACGCCATCCCGGCATCGGGCAACCTCGACATCGCCTTCGCCAACCTGCCGATGAAGACCATGGGCGAAACCCTGACCAACGCAGTTTCGCAGGTCGTGCAGAGCAGCTTCAGCGAGCACGCCATGCCCGACACCCCCGGCGACATCGCCGCGCGCGCGGCCATGCGCCAGCAGGCCAGCATGCAGATGATGAGCAGCCTTGCCACCATCCCCGCCGCGCTGGCTTCCGCGGGCGCGACGGTCAAGATCAGCGACACGCATTTCGACGCGAAGGAGCTGACGACCAAGCTGGACGGCGAATTCGCCGCCAGCATGACCTCGCCCCTGAAGGCCGTGGGCCATCTCGACCTTTCCTTCGTCGGGCTGGACGAGCTGCTGCAGAAGGTTCAGGCGCTCTCGCAGGCGCCCGATTCCTCCCCGCACCTGATGGGCGCGGCGCAGTGGCTCAGCATCCTGCAGATGATGGGCCAGGTCGAAAAATCGCCCGACGGGCGGACCGTGCGCGTCTTCAAGTTCGAGCTCACCCCCGAAGGCCAGCCGATGATGAACGGCCAGCCGATGGGGCAGGTCATGGGCGCCGCCGGCTCCATGATGCAGGCGCACAAGCCGCCCCCGCAGTAAGGGAAGGTCGAAAACAAGCAAAGGGGCGGCCTTCGCGGGCCGCCCTTTTTCCTGCGCTTGTTTCTTGCGCTTCTGGCCCCTTTTCAGGTCATTTTTGTCCCGGATATCAAAATATTATGTAATTTAATTGCAAGAATCGCGCGAATTTGGTATAAATATAGCATTGACCGGAAAGGGTTTTTTCCGGGCGGATGTTTTTTCAGGGAATGCCGATGCCTCAAGATCCAGCCGAAATCCAGTATGCCGAAGAACGCAGCAAGACCTATGACCGCATCATCGCGGCGATCGACAGGCACGTGAATTCCATCGCCCCCCGGCTCATCGTCGATATCCATACCATGGCCCCCACCGCCGTGCGCGAAGGCGCGGAGCGCGAGGCTTGGTCGTTGTTCGGCAAGGGTCTGCGGCATTTAAAGGAAGGCGCGCCCGGCGGCAAGCCCGGCCTGTTCACCGAGGCGCTGAGCAAGACCAGCCTGCGCAACGCCGCCATCGCCAACGGCTTCAACGTCAAGCCGCCGAAGTATGAGGCCGGCTACACCAATTACGAATTCGACACCGGCGCGGCGGAAGCCGTGTTCTACGCCCGCCGCCTCATCGAAGCGGCGGAGGAAGACCTGCCGAAGAGCACCAAGGCCGTGCAGGACAAGATCGCGACCAGCGACGCCGAAAGCGCCTTCGGCCTGCAGGACGACGACGGCGGATTGTCCGACCCCGAGCTGAGCGCGATTTTCGAGGCCGTGAAAAAAGGCGCGGGCGCGAAGGGCGAACTGCCGGAAAAAGACCCGCTGGCCAAGAAAGGCCCGAGCGCCGGGGACGTGGCCGCGATGCGCCGCCAGTCCATGATGGCCCTCACCTTTTTGAAGGACGCCTATGCCGAAACCGGCGTCGCGCTGAAAAAGGAAATCGACGCCATCGTCGCTGACTACCTGCAGGGGCCGGAGGAAGCCTCCCCCAAGAAAAAACGCCCGCCGCCGCAGTCTTTCGATCTTTGAAAATTCCCGCCTTTCAAAACGGCGTCATTCCCGTGAAAGCGGGAATCCAAAAACCTTGCGGCATTCTGAACATCGACATGGATTCCCGCTTTCGCGGGAATGACGAAGGGGGGAGAGGCCCGGGTTATTCTTCCGGCGTATCCAGAACGTAAAGGCTGGAGCGGCCGACGAATTCGTAGCCGATCTTGCGGTAGATGGAGTTGGAGACCGTGTTGCGCGCATCCGCGTAAAGGCAGCACATGGCGCGCCCCTCGTCGAGCTGCTTTTGGCTCAGGGCCGCGACCAGCGCGCTGGCGTAGCCGTGGGTGCGGTCTTCGGGCGGGGTATAGACCATGTTGACCCGCGCGACCTGCGCGGTGCCGGAAGCCACGGCCTGCGAAACCGGGCGGCCGCCGACGTCCCAGACGAAGACGCGCCCCTCGCCGATCATTTCCACCGCCTTCTTTTCCGCCTGCGGGGCGGCGAGATGCTCCGTCTTCGGCAAGGCGTCGCGCGCGAAATTGCCGATCCATTCCGCGATCAGCGGCGCTTCTTCCGGTTTCGCGGGGCGCATCGCGCCTTCCACCGCGGGCGGCGGAATGATCTTGGTAAGGGAATAGATGATCTGGTCCATATAGCCCTTGAAGGACTGCCCCGTGCGCGCGGTCCAGAGCTCGGCGAAGCTTGCCGCCACGTCGCTGGGGCCGACGATGCCGGGAAATTCGTAGGATTGCCCCGCCAGCACCTCGACCAGCGGTTCCAGCCCCGGCTGGGCGGCGCGCGAAAGAATAAGGTTGTGCGGCGGGGTCTGCACGGTGGCGATGACCAGCCCTTCGTCGTTCCACAGGGTGATGAAGCGAATGCCCGGATCCGCCCCCGCCTCCTGGCGTTTCAGCGCCGCGCCGGTGAGGGAGAGGATGAGGTTATGCTCGGACTCGTTCTGCTTTAAGAAATCGCCGCATTTGCGCAAGAACGCTTCCGGGTCTGTTTCAAAGGCTACCTGCATCATATATCGTTACTGGCCGTGGATGATCCGGTGAAGAGAAACGCCAGCACCGCATTCAATCGCTGGCGTCCGGCAGGGGTTGCCGACAGGCGGTCATCGGAAGTTTCGAGAAAACCCCCGTCTATCAACAGTTTTACCCTTTCGGGGTTAAGAAAGTCTGAAAACGGCTGTTTTACCTGCTTTTCCAGCCGTTCCACGGGAACGCCCCCGATGAGCCTAAGCCCCATCATCACCAATTCACGCCCTTGTTTTTCAAGGCTTATTTCTTCCTGCGGGTGGGCGCCGTGGCCGTTCTTCCGCACCCTTTCCAGCCAGACCTCGGGCGCGCGGTGGGCGCGGGTGGCGAGTTTTCGGCCCTCGATCGTCAGCCGCCCGTGCGCGCCGGGGCCGACGCCCGCGTAATCCCCGTAATGCCAATAGACGAGGTTGTGGCGCGATTCATCGCCGAACCTCGCATGGTTTGAAACCTCGTAGGCGGGCAGGCCCGCCGCATCCATGATTTCCTGCGTCGCCTCGTAAAACGCCGCGCCCGTATCGTCGTCGGGGATGACGAGCTCTCCGCGGCTGTGCAGGGTGTGGAACTGCGTGCCCTCCTCTATCGTCAGCTGGTAGAGGGAGAGATGCCCGCGCGCGTATGTGAGCGCTTCGTCCAGCTCCGCGCGCCAGTCTTGCACGCGCTGGTCCGGCCTTGCGTAGATGAGGTCGAAGGAATAGCGATCGAAAATCCCCGCCGCCGTCTTCACCGCCGCCAGCGCCTCCGCCGACGTGTGCTGGCGGCCAAGCTTTTTAAGGTCCGCGTCGTTCATCGCCTGTACGCCCAAGGAAACGCGGTTGACCCCCGCCGCCTTGAAGCCCTGCAGCTTGCCCGCCTCGACCGAGGTCGGGTTCGCTTCCAGCGTCACTTCCGTGCCCTGCGGCAATCCCCAGAGCGCATCGATTTCATCGACGACGCGCGCGACCGTTTCGGGCTCCATGAGCGAGGGCGTGCCGCCGCCGAAAAAGACGGAGGAGATATGGCGCGGCCCCGTCTGTTCGCGGTAGTGGCGCAATTCTGTCAGGTAGGCTTCCGCCCAGTCGCCATGCGCGATGGTCTCGCGCACGTGGCTGTTGAAGTCGCAATAAGGGCATTTGAACTTGCAGAACGGCCAGTGGACATAGACCGCAAGACCGGCAGGTTCGGGCGCGGGATTTTTCAGGGAAAGCATTTCGCCATCATTTTTTCGAAGGCGATGGCGCGGTGGCTGGTCTTTTCCTTTTCCGCCGACGCCATTTCCCCATAGGTGCGGGTATCCCCCTCGGGCACGAAGATGGGGTCGTAACCGAAACCCTGATCGCCGCGCGGCGGCCAGGTGATGCTGCCGTGCGCGTGGCCTTCCACCGCCTCATAGTGGCCGTCCGGCCATGCGAGGACGAGGCAGGAAACGAAATAGGCCTTCTTGTCCGGGTTGTCGCCCATGCCCGCGTGGACTTTTTCCATCGCCATGTAGAAATCGCGCGTGCCGTCGGGCTTTTCGGCCCAGTCGGCGGCATAGACGCCGGGGTCGCCGCCCAGCGCGGAAATGCAAAGGCCGCTGTCGTCCGCCAGCGCGGGCTTGCCCGTCTCCTTCGCGACGTATTGCGCCTTGATCAGCGCGTTCTCGATGAAGGTGGTGCCGGTTTCCTCGGGCGATTCAAGGCCGAAGTCGGCGGCGGATTGCATGGTCTTGATCTTGTCGCCGAACAATTCGCGCAATTCCTTCAGCTTGCCCTTGTTGTGGGTGGCGACGACGAGCTCGTCCCCCGTGAAGGCGCGCGGCGTCTTGTCTTTGGGTTGTGCGTTGTCCTGCGTCATCGAAATTCTCCGAAAATATTTTAAGCGGCCAGCGCCTTTTTCTGTTCCGCGACCAGTTCGGTCACGCCCTTGCGCGCGAGGGCCATGAGGTCGAGGAACTGTTCCTGCGAAAAGGCGCGGTGTTCCGCCGTGCCCTGCACCTCGACGAGCCCGCCCGTGCCGGTCATGACGAAATTGGCGTCGGCTTCCGCGTTCGAATCTTCCGCGTAGTCGAGGTCGAGCACGGCTTCGCCCTTGTAAAGTCCGCAGGACACCGCCGCGACCGCGTCGATGACGGGGTCTTCCTTCAGCGCGCCGATTTTAAGAAGATGCTTCACCGCCTGCTGAAGCGCGACGTAGGAGCCGGTGATGGCCGCGGTGCGCGTGCCGCCGTCCGCCTGGATGACGTCGCAGTCGAGCACGATCTGGATCTCGCCCAGCGCCTCGAGCCTGACCACGGCGCGCAGCGAGCGGCCGATGAGCCGCTGGATTTCCTGCGTGCGGCCGGATTGCTTGCCGCGCGCGGCCTCGCGGTCGGTGCGCGAGCCGGTAGAGCGCGGCAACATGCCGTATTCGGCGGTGACCCAGCCGCGGCCCTTGTTCTTCATCCAGTGCGGCACGCGCTCGTCCACCGTGGCGGTGCAGAGCACATGGGTATCGCCGAAACGCGCAAGGCAGGAGCCTTCGGCGTGTTTGGAAAAACCGGGTTCAAGGATGATGGCGCGGAGCTGGTCCGCCGCACGGCCGGAGGGGCGCATTGTCGGGCTCTTTCGTTATTATTGTTGCTGTGCCGCGCCGAAAGCCGTTTTCAGGCCGTTAAAGCGCGGGCCCGCCCTTTTTAGCACGTGCGATGGCTTTGTCCACCTCTCCCATGAAATCCTTCAGGCTGTCGCGGAAGGCTTCGAGCTTGTCGAGGGGAATGGCGGCGGTGCCGGACTGGCGCAGTTTTTGCGTCGTATCGGCGACCTTGTCGGCCACCTGCTGGAAGCTGTCGCTGAGATCTTCCTCGACCGTTTCCGTGGCGGCGGGCGTGGAAACGACGGGCGTGGAAGCGGAAGTTTCCGTGCCGCCGCCGTTGCGGCGCCTGCGGCGTTCCTCGGCGGCGCGCTGGCGGCGTTCAGCGGCGGAAAGGCCGTCGCCGAGGCTGGCGTCCGGGTCCTTGCCCTGCTCGCGCTGCTCGTGGCGTTTCTGGAAGAAGTCCATCGTGTCGGATTCGCTGTAGGTGCGGCGCATGGTGGGGCCCGCGACGTCGGCGAAGCTCTGGCCGGAACCGGCGTTCTTGCCCGCCTTCATGTTGTCGATGCCCTTGTGCCCGTACTGATCGTAGGCGGCGCGCGCGGAAGGATCGCTCAGGATCTTTTCCGCTTCCGTCGCCAGCTGGAACAGCTCAAGGCGTTCGGCCTTTTCGGCGTCGCTCAGCTTGGCGTTGTGCTTCACCCGGTCGGGGTGGTTGCGCATCACGCTCTTTTGATAGGCTTTCTTGATCTCGTCGGCCGAAGCGGTGCGCTCGACGCCAAGGACTTCGTAATAATCGCGTTTTTGGGTCATGGCTGATTCTTGTTGAAAATCCGGTTGTTACCACAGGTTTATATCGGTTTGTGACCTAAGACTATAAGGATTTTTAGAGTTATGTCAATCTTTTATCGCGCCGTTGAATTCATTGTTTTTTTCGTCCCGCAGGCCATATATTAAGGGCATGATCGGCGCATTGAACGACAGGACGCGGCAAATACTGAAACTGGTGGTGGACGCCTATATGGCGACCGGCGAACCCGTCGGCTCGCTCGCGATCTCGCAAAAACTGGGCATGAAGCTTTCCCCCGCCACCATCCGCAACGCGATGGCGGAACTGGAGGACATGGGGCTGCTCTATTCCCCCCATACCTCCGCCGGGCGCCTGCCGACCGATTCGGGACTGACCGTCTTCGTCGAAGGGCTGCTCGAGATCGACAATCTCTCGCCGGGCGAGCGGCAGGAGATCGAGCAAAAGATGGCCGCCTCGCGCGGCGGCTCGCTGACCGACATCCTTGAACAAACCAGCAGCTTCCTCTCCGGCCTGTCCTCCTGCGCAGGGCTGGTCTTCGCGCCGAAGTCCGAAGACCCCGTGCGGCAGGTGGAATTCGTCCATCTCGGCCCCGGGCGCGCGCTGGCCGTGCTGGTGACCTCGTCGGGCATCGTCGAAAACCGGCTGCTCGACATTTCGCCAGATGTCACGGCGACGTCGCTCACCCGCGCGGCCAATTACCTCAACGCGCGCATGGCGGACAAGACGCTGGAACAGGCGGCCTCCCATATCGCGGAGGAACTCGCGCGCGACCAGACGCAGCTCGATGCGCTGACGGCCAAGGTGGTGGAGGCCGGCATCGCCAGCCTCGCGCCCAAGGACGCGGGCGGGCACCTCTTCATCAAGGGGCAGGCCAACCTGCTGGACGACGTGACCGCCATCGCCGACCTCGAGCGCATCCGCAGCCTGTTCGAGGCGCTGGAGGCGAAGGAGACGATGCTCAAGCTCTTGCAGGCAACCTCGGGCGGCGACGGGGTGAAGATATTCATCGGCGCGGAAAACAAGCTGTTCAGCCATTCGGGCTGCTCGCTCATCGTCTCGCCCTACAAGAACCAGGACGCGCGCGTGGTCGGCGCCATCGGCGTCATCGGCCCCACGCGGCTCAACTACGGGCGGCTGATTCCCGTGGTCAATTACACCTCGCAGGTCATCGGCAAGCTCATCGGCTAGGCCTCTTTTGCCCCATCCCCCTGTAAAAACAGACGAAAATCGCACCTGAAATCGGTCAAATCCTTGATAATCCTGTGAAAGAATCCATTGACTCCCCCGTGATTATGGTTTAAACAATATGACAATCAAAAGAAACGGAGCCAGACAGTTATGACCGACCTGAACAAGCCCTCGGACGGCGACAACAAGCCTGAAAAGAACCCCGCCGCCGCCGACGACGCCGCCCACAAGAGCAAGATGGACGAGCTGTTCGGCGACCTCGACGACGAGGGCGATACGCCGGAAGACACCATCGAATCGCTGCGCGCCGAGCGCGACGAGCTGCTGCAGAAGCTGGCCGACATGTCCACCCGCATCGCCCGCTCGCAGGCCGACAACCTGAAGCTGATGCAGGCGAACGCGGAAGGCAAGAAGATCATCGCCCGCCTCGAAGGCAAGGCCGAGGAAGACAAGAAATTCGCGGCTGAAAAGTTCATCAAGGACATCCTGCCCGTGGTCGATACGATGGAGCTGGGCCTGAAGTCCATCGAACAGAAACACCGCGATGAAGACCCGAAATTCGACAAGCTGGCGAAAGGCGTTGAACTCACCCTCTCGCAGCTGACCGCCGTCTTCAACCGCTACGGCGTGAAGCAGATCAACCCCGAGGGCGAAGAATTCGACGCCAACAAGCACGAGGCGATCACCGCGCAGGAAAAAGAAGGCGTGGATCCCGAGACCGTCATCCACGTGGCCCAGAAAGGCTACGAGATCAACGGCCGCGTCATCCGCCCGGCGAAAGTCGTGGTGACCCCGCCCGGCTGACGACCGGCGAACAGTTTCTTAATCTTGAAAGGCGGCTTCTTTGACGGGAGCCGCCTTTCTGTCGCGCCCCCCTTGCGGGCTTGCCTTCGGCCTTGAAAATTGGCATGAAAACCCCCATTGTTATCAAAGCAACCGACATCTTTTCATAAGCGAGAGACAGGCATCATGACACACCCGGACCCGCAGCATCAGGACCCGGCCGACAACCTCCCGGAAAACCCGGAGACGGACGAGGCGCAGGCAGCCGCCGATCTGGACGGCGCGGAAGAAGACGCAGCCGGTGACGACGCCGGCGCGGATAGCGCGACGGAAAGCGCCGAAGCGCGCGCCGACCGGCTGGAACAGGAACTGGCCGACCTGAAGGACAAGGCCCTGCGCGCATTGGCCGAGGCCGAGAACACCCGCCGCCGCAGCCAGCGCGACCGCGAGGACACGGCCAAATTCGCCGTTTCCGGCTTCGCCCGCGACATGCTGAGCGTGGCCGACAACCTGCAGCGCGCGCTGGAGGCCATCAAGCCCGAGCAGCGCGCGGCCAGCCCCGAGCTGGAGAACATCTACGTCGGCGTGGACGCGACCGCGCGCGAATTGCTGCGCGTCTTCGCCGCCAACGGCATCAAGAAGATCGAGGCGATGGGCAACAAGTTCGACCCCAACATGCACGAGGTGCTGTTCGAGGTCGAAATGCCCGGCTCCGTCCCCGGCACCATCGTGCAGGTCATGGAGCCCGGCTATACCATCCACGAACGCCTGCTGCGCCCCGCGCGCGTCGGCGTCGCCAAGGGCGGCGAGGAAGCGGCCCATGCGGTGGACGAGGAAATCTGACGCGCGCGCCCCCTCCTTTTTCATGAGCAATCCGCCTGTTCCGGTTTCCGCCGGGCCTGTGCTATGCTTTCGTTCAGGATTTGACGCCTTTATTTCAGGCGGCCCCTTGCCGGCCGCCGCATCACGGAGTTTTTCGAATGACCGCCTTCGGTCACGATTTCCCCCCGCCCCTGCCGGGCGAAGAGAAGGAACACGCGCAGCGCCTGTTCAGGCTGGCCGAGGCCAATGCGAAGGGCGAGAACTGCAAGCAGGACGTCCAGCGCGCCTTCGACGCCTATCAGGCCGCGGCGAAGGCCGGGCATCCGCCCGCCATGGCGGCGATGGGCGACATCTGCCGCACCGGGGAGATCGCACAGGCCGCCGTCACCCCTATCGACCTGAAGCTCGCCGTGCGCTGGTATGGCCGCGCCGTCAAGGAAGGCTTCCATGACGCGCTCTTCGGCATGGGCCGCGCCTTTCAGGACGAAAAGGACCACGCCAGCGCCATCGCCTGCTTCGAGAAATCGGCCTATCTTCACGGCAAGCGGGAATCGCTGCGCGAATACGGCATGTGCGTCTTCCACGGCAACGGTACGCCCGCGGACCCCGCGCGCGGACGCGAGATCATCAAGCAGGCCGCGATGATGGACGCGGAATTCAGCGCGCTGGGCCGCGACTACCTCGCCGCCAATTACGGCGTGGAGCTGGAAGCGCCGCAAGACGACGCGGAACGCGCAAGGCGGCAAAAAATGCTGGAAGATTTCAAGGCCGAATGCGCCGCGCGGCGAGCGGCACGGGAAAACGGCGGGAATTAAGTCCACATGCGCCACCCCGGACTTGATCCGGGGTCCAACGCGCGGCGTCCGCCGCGCATGTGAACCATATGACGCCCTGACGGGCTTTTGGACCCCGGATCAAGTCCGGGGTGGCGCTAGAGGAAATTCAGGGCGCCGGGCTTTGCCCGTCCTTCTTCTGCGGCTTTTTCAGCTTGATCGGCTTGAGTATCTGGATGTTCTCTTCCGCGACCGTCGCGCCCTTCACGGCTTCCTCGACCTGCTGGGCCTTTTGCGCGGCTTCTATCTTGGTCGTCACCGCCTCGCCTTCCTTCCAGACGACGCCGTCCTTGTACCATTCGCGCTTGCCGTCGGGGTGGATGATCGCGGGGCCGTCCGCGCGGTGCAGCTTGCCTTCGACATACCACGCCTTGTAGCCGTCGGTCTTCTCGATGGCGGGGCCGCCTTCGCGGTGGCGCTTGCCATCGACGTACCATTCCTTGTCGCCGTCCGCCCATTCGATGGCGGGACCGTCGCCACGGTGCATGACGCCGTATTTGAACCATTTCTTCGTGCCGGACTTGCTGATCCAGGCCGGACCGTCCGCGCGGTGGAGGTTGAGGTGGTAATACCACGCATGGTTCCCCTGCCCGTCGATGACGTGGCCGGCTTTCAGCTTCATCATGCCCTTCAGGCGGGCGGCGGCGTTAAAGCTGGGTTTCAACGGGGACTCCGTGTTCAAAAATACGAATATATAAAGGCGCGCCCACTATATCCGGTTATGGGAAGGGGTCAAGCCCTTAATTGGCGGTTTATTTCAGAAATATGCCAAAATCCCGCCTTGACATTAAGCATAATACGGCACTAGATTATGGCATCTTGATTCGTCCCCGGAGGGCTTCCGGGCAATCGGACGTTTCAGCCAGATCATTTGAACACGAAAAGGTTATCCGCCCATGCCCGAGACCACGCCCCCCGTGCCCGAAGAAACCAAGACCGAGCCGAAAACCGAAGTCAAAGCAGAAGCCGCCGCCGAGCCCAAGAAAGAAACCAAGCGCGAGACCCCGGCCCTGCCGCGCCGCAGCTGGATCGGCCGCCAGTTCAACAAGGGCATGCGCGCCACCCTGCGCCTCGGCTTCCGCGTTTTCTACGGCAACGAGATCACGGGGCAGGAAAACTTCAAGGGCACGGAAGGCAAGCCGCTGCTGATCGTGGCGAACCACACCTCCTTCCTCGACGGCCTTTTGCTGGCCGCCGCCCTGCCGGTCGAGCCCGCCTTCGCCATCGACACCGGGCAGTACGAAGCCTTCACCAAGAACCCGATCACCCGCTTCTTCATGAACCGCGTCGATTTCTACCCGATGGACACGACGCGCCCGCAGGCCATCCGCGAACTCTCGCGCCTCGCGCAGGCCGGCAAGCCCGTCATGATCTTCCCCGAAGGCCGCCTGACCACCACCGGCACGCTGATGCAGATCTTCGACGGCGCCGCCACGGTTGCGGATACCGCCAAGGCGAAAATCATCTCCGTCTATATGAACGGGCTGAACCACCTGCCCTTCGGCACCACGCGGCTGAAGAACTACCCGAAAAAGCTTTTCCCCAAGCTCTCGACCACCATCATGCCGCCGGTCGAGCTCGACCTGCCCGATGACGTCACCGGCAAGGCGCGCCGCAAGATGCGCCACGACCAGCTCGAAAAAATCATGCACGACCTGCCGGTCAACGCGCTGGACCCCAAGCGCTCGCTCATCGACGCGCTGCACGACGCCGCCGACAATTTCGGCCGCAAATACGACATCCTCGACGACGCCGAGGGTGCGCCGCTGAACTACGGCACGGTGCTGACCGGCGCCTATACGCTGGGCGGCAAGCTGGCGAAGGAAACAACCAAGGGCGAGAACGTCGGCTTCCTGCTGCCCAACAGCAAGGGCGCGGCGGTGGCCTTCTGGGGCCTGCAGGCCTATGGCCGCGTGCCCACGATGCTCAACGCCAAGGCGGAAAGCAAGGACATGATGTCCTATACCGAAACCGCCTCGCTGAAAACCGTCGTCACCTCGCGCCGCTTCGTGAAGATGGCGAAGCTGGAAGACAAGATCGAGGAGCTCTCGAAAAAATGCAAGATCGTCTATCTTGAAGACGTGAAGAAGAAAATCGGCTTCTTCTCCAAGATCAAGGCCGTCATGCAGTCGCGCGGCTGGCTGCCCCGCCCGAAGGACAAGCCGGAAGGCAAGGATCCCGCCGCCATCATCTTCACCTCCGGCTCCGAAGGCCCGCCGAAGGGCGTGGTGCTGAGCGGCAGCAACCTGCTGGCCAACGTCGCGCAGGTGCACGCCGTCACCCCCTATACGCCCAACGACCGCATCTTCAACGCCATGCCGATCTTCCACTCCTTCGGCCTGACGGGCGGCATGGTGATGCCGATGGTCAAGGGGCTGCGCAGCTTCCAGTACCCGACTCCGCTGGACGGCAAGATCATCCCCAAGCTGGTCTATTTCTACGACACGACCATCATGTTCGGGACCGACACCTTCCTCAACCTCTACGCCCGCAACGCCTCGGACAAGGACTTGGCGCCGCTGCGCATGGTCTTCGCGGGGGCCGAGCGCCTGTCGGACGAGACCTATGACACCTATGTCGAGCGTTTCGGCGTGCGCCCCAACCAGGCCTACGGCCTGTCCGAAGCCGCGCCCGGCGTCGCCATGAACGTGCCCGGCGCGCACAAGCGCGGCACGGTCGGCAAGTTCCTGCCCGGCATCGAGACCAAGCTGGAGCCCGTGCCCGACATGGAGAACAGCTACCGCCTGTCCATCAAGGGCCCCAACATCATGCTGGGCTACCTCAAAAACGACAACCCCGGCGTCATTCAGGCGCCGCCCGACGGCTGGCACGACACCGGCGACATCGTCAACGTCTCCGAAGACGGCTACGTCAAGCTGACCGGCCGCGCGAAACGCTTCGCCAAGATCGGCGGGGAGATGGTCTCGCTCGACGCGGTCGAGAACGTGGCCAACGCCGCCTCGCTGAAAAAAGACGTCGCGAACGCGACGGTGCTGAAGCAGGACGCGGAGAAGGGCGATTCCATCGCCCTCTTCACCACCGACCCCGACCTGAAGCGCGAGCAGCTGGCGAAAGCGGCGCAGGAAACCGGCCGCTCCGTCCTCGGCCTGCCGAAGAACCCGGACATCCACGTTCTTAAAGACATGCCCAAGCTGCCCACCGGCAAGACCGACTACGTCAGCCTGAAGAAAATGCTGGCGGGCGATTTCAACGAAGCCGCGGCGACGCAAGCCCCCGCCACGCAAACCCCCGCGCCCCAACCCGCGGAGGCCAAAAAGCCGGACCCGAAAAAACAGGCCCCCGGCGCATAAACGAAAACGTTTGAATAAAGAACGTTTCACCAAAACGAAAGCCCCGGCGTTACGGCCGGGGCTTTTTTTGTCTCGCTCTCTTTCCTCGTCATCCCCTGATAAGCGGGGATCCAAAACCACGCGTCCTTCTCACTGCACGATGGATTCCCGTTTTCGCGGGAATGACCATTATCCAATAAATGACTGTAATATAATAGTATTTTTTGATATAATAATATACACAAGATATGCACAGGAACGGTAAATCAACGGCTTAGCACCGCATTCCTGCACAGAAACTGCACAGACCGAGGCAAACGGCATGGCGTTCATCATCGACAAAGAGGAGCTGAAACCCGGCCTGATCATTTTTCGCAGGGGCGATGTGACGCATCGCAACTGGTATTGCCGAAT
>WGNE01000063.1 GCA_016124645.1 Alphaproteobacteria bacterium | reverse complement strand
GCCGTGATGAACACGGTGGAGGAAGCCTCGAAGCACGACATCCCCGTCATCGCCGACGGCGGCATCCGCAATTCGGGCGACCTTGCCAAGGCCATCGCCGCGGGCGCGGACTGCGTGATGATGGGCGGCATCTTCGCCGGCACGGACGAGGCGCCGGGCGAGACCTTCCTCTACCAGGGCCGCTCGTACAAGTCCTACCGCGGCATGGGCTCGGTCGGGGCGATGGTCATGGGCTCGGCCGACCGCTATTCGCAAGGCAGCGTGAAGGAAACGCAAAAGCTGGTGCCCGAAGGCATCGAGGGCCGCGTGCCCAGCAAAGGGCCCATCGGCAACGTCATCCACCAGATGGTCGGGGGCCTGCGCGCCGCGATGGGCTATACCGGCAGCAAAACCATCGAAGACATGAAGCGCGGCGCGAAATTCGTGCGCATGACCGGCGCGGGCTACCGCGAAAGCCACGTCCACGACGTGACCATCACCAAGGAAGCGCCGAACTATCGCACTGAAAACTAGGCGTTTTTATTTTCGTTACGTTAAGTCTTGACTTTGCCGCCCCGTCCGCCTAAAAAGGCGGCGTTATTGGGGAGTAGCCTCCTTCACCTCTCACAAGGGGTCCAGTCAACATACTTGCGCCGCCCCGTTTCGCGGCGCATGGCTGGACCAGCGGCAAGCGCCGCCTGGCAAGACCGATACATTCCTGACGCGCAAAACCGGACGGCGCGGGCGAGGAATGTATGGTCATGAAGTCCGGGCAAAAGATGACAGGCGCGCCATGAACGTTCTTTCCACCGCCATTCTCGCTTTCAGCATGTCCACGGACGCTTTCGCCGTTTCCGTGGGCAAGGGCGCGGCCCTGCGCCGCCCGAAAATCCGCGACGCCTTTCGCACCGGCGCGATCTTCGACTCTGTCGAGGCGGCGACGCCCGTGCTGGGCTGGGCCGCGGGGCTGGCCGCCAGCCGCTACGTGGCGGCAACCAGCCACTGGATCGCCTTCGCCGTCCTCGCCCTCATCGGCGGCAAGATGCTTTACGAGGCTCTGCACGGCAAGCCCGAGGAAGAAAAACCGCAGCGCCACGGCATCGGCGTGCTGCTCACCACCGCGCTCGGCACCAGCCTCGATTCCATGGCGGTGGGCGTCACGCTCTCGCTTTTGGGGGTCAGCATCTGGGGCACGGCGGCGGCCATCGGGCTTGCGACCTGCCTCATGGTCACGCTCGGCATCATGGCGGGTCACTTCCTTGGCAGCAAAATGGGCCGCAGGGCCGAAATGGCGGGAGGCATTTTGCTCATCGCCATCGGCACCAAGATTTTATGCGATCATTTGCAGATTTTTGGGCTGGGCTAGGTTCAGCAGGAAAAATCCATGCCGTTAGCGCTGACCCGCGCCATGCCACTTTCATGCACGTGCGACATGCCTTTTTCACGCACGTGCGACATGCTGCCCTTCTCCACATGGCCGATGCGCCAGAACCTCTCGCCCAGCTCTTCCAGCTTTTGCGACAGCGCATCAGGCTCGGACGTCGCGAAGACGAAGCCGATGCCCATGTTGAGCGTCTCGTAAAGGTCTTTCCCCTCAGGGCCGGAGCGTTTCACCATCTCCCCGAAGACGGGTGGAATGTCGTTCAGGCCCGGCAGGAAGTCGATGATATAGTCGAAAGCATCGTTCATGCGCGGAATGTTGGACAGCCCGCCGCCGGTGATATGCGCCATGGCGTTCACCTGCGGCAAGACAGCCTTCACCACCGGCCAGTAGATGCGCGTGGGGGTCAGGCATTGTTCAAGCAGCGCGGTCTCGTCCTCCTTCACCAGCTTGCGCACCAGCGAAAACCCGTTGGAATGAATGCCAGAAGACGCGAGGGCGATGAGCGTATCGCCCGCTTTGACGCGGCTGCCGTCGATGAGGTTCTTGACCTCCACCTCGCCCACGCAAAAACCGGCAAGGTCGTATTCGCCCGCGCCGTAAAGCCCCGGCATTTCCGCCGTCTCCCCGCCGATGAGCGCGGCTTCGGATTGCTTGCAGCCTTCGACGATGCCCGTGACCAAAGCTTCGGCCACCGGCAGCTCCAGCACGCCGGTTGCGATATAATCGAGGAAGAACAGGGGCTTCGCGCCGGTGCAAATCACGTCGTTCACGCACATGGCGACGAGATCGATGCCGACGGTATCGTGCCTGTCCAGCATCTGCGCGATTTTCACTTTCGTGCCCACACCGTCCGTGCCCGCGGCCAGCAGCTTGTCCTCGCCCATTTTATAGAGCGCGGCGAAACCGCCGATGCCCGAAGCCACGCGATCGCCATAGGTGCTTTGCACCTTGGCCTTGATGCGCTCGACGAATTCATCGCCGCGCTCGATATCGACGCCCGCGTCCTTGTAGGTGGTTTTTTGAGGCTGGGTCATACGGGATTCCTTAATGGCGGAAGTGGCGGCGGCCGGTGAAGCTCATGGCGATATCGGCGTCGTTGCAGGCGGAAATCACGTCCTTGTCCTTGATGCTTCCGCCCGGCTGGACGATGTAGCGGATGCCCGCCCCCGCCGCGATGACGATATTGTCCGGGAAGGGAAAGAAAGCGTCCGATACCAGCACCACGTCCGAAAGGTCCGCGTGGCCGTTCTCATGCGCTTTTTCCACCGCCTGCTTCATGCTGACGAGGCGGTTGGGGTTGCCCATGCCCGCGCCGACCATGCTGTAGCCCTTATCCTCGGCCTTGAACAGGCCGATGGCGTTGCTCTTCAGGTGCTTGCAGGCCATGACGCCGAAACGCGCGAGGCCCGATTTTTCCGGCGGGAAGCCCGTGCCGGTGACGGCGTTGAATTCCGCGTCCGCGCCCTCGTCCTCTTGCTGCACCACCCAGCCGCCGGAGATGGAGCGCACCATCATCGCCTTGTCCTGCCCCGTATAGGTCGGCAGGGCGATGAGCCGCAGGTTCTTCTTGCCGGAGAATATCTCCTGCGCCGCCGCCGAATAGCCGGGGGCGACGATGACCTCGACGAATTTGTCTTCCAGCCAGGCCGCGACGTCCGTATCCACCTCGGCGTTGAAGCACAGGATGCCGCCGAAGCTGCTGACGGGGTCGCCCGCCCATGCCAGTTTCAGCGCCTCCAGCGGCGTTTTCGCAAGGGCGAGGCCGCAGGGGCTCAAATGCTTGATGACGGAAACGGCGGCGGGGAAATCCGCCTGCCCCAGCGCCGCGACGTCCCCGCAGCTGCGCCACGCGGCATCCGCGTCCAGCAGGTTGTTGTAGGACAAAGCCTTGCCCTGCAACGGTTCCGCCCCCGCGAGTCCGGGGTGGAAGGGGTCGGCGCAGACCCATGATTTCTGGTGCGGGTTTTCGCCGTAGCGCAGTTCCTTGCCGCCGTCGCCCGCGATGACGATGCTGCGGCGCTCGGCCTTCCATTCGTCCTCCATGCGCGCGGCGATGAGGCCGTCGTAACACGCCGTGTGGCGGAAAGCGTCGAGGCAAAGGCTCTCGCGCAGCGCGGCGCGCAGGTGCCCGCCCGTCTCGTTGAGGTCGCGGATGACCGCGCCGTATTGCGAAGGGTCCGTCACCACGCCCACGGCGGCGTAGTTCTTGGCTGCGGCGCGGATCATCGTCGGCCCGCCGATGTCGATGTTCTCGACGATCTCGGCCCAGTCCCCGCTTTTGCGCGCGACGGCCTCGAAGGGATAGAGGTTGCAGACCACGAGGTCGATGGGCGCGATGCCCAGTTCCTTCGCCTGCGCCTCGTCCTGTTCATGGCCGCGGCGGAACAAAAGCGCGCTCGAGACCTGAAAGCTCAGGGTCTTCATGCGTCCGCCGAAGCATTCGGGGTTGCCCGTCACCTTCTCGATAGGGGTATAGGCGATGCCGCATTCCTGCAGGTACTTGCCCGTGCCGCCGGAGGAAATGATTTCCACCCCCAGCGACTGCAGCTTTTCCGCCAGCTCATTCAGGCCGGATTTGTCGCTGACGCTAACCAGCGCGCGCGCGACCTTGACCAAACCATCGTTACCCTGCGCGTCTTGCATTTTGCGTCTCCCGTCCGTTCATGATGTTGATGATGTTTTCAAACAAAAGCAGCCCGTCGCCCTTGACCGGCGCGGCCTCCCCCGTCTGCCTGTAGGTTTCGCCGAAAACGAAGGCCTCGGGGTGCGGCATCATGCCCAGCACCATGCCCGTGGGGTCGCACAGCGCGGCGATGCGCCCGTGCGAGCCGTTGACGTCCTCCGCATAGGTCAGCGGAATGAGCCCTTCGGCTTTCAGTTGCCTGTAAATTTCATCCTCCCCCCCTTGCAGGAAGGCGATGCGCCCTTCGCCGTGGCGGATCGGCAGCTCGATGGTTGATTTTTCCAGCCCCTGCGTCCACTGGCAGACGCTGTCTTTTTGCACCTCGAGCGCGGCCCAGCGGTCGATGAAGCCGCCGCCCGCGTTGGGGGCGAGGGCCAGCAGCCTTTCATCGCGCCGCGCGGGGTACGGCAGCAGCCCCAGCTTGACCAGCACCTGAAACCCGTTGCAGATGCCGATGACCGGCCCCTGCCGCTCGACCAGCGCGAAAAACGCCTCGCCCAGCTTGTGCCGGATTTTCAGGGCCATGATCTGCCCGCTGCCCAGCTCGTCGCCGAAGGAAAAGCCGCCGGGAATGGCGAAACCGTCCGCCTCTTTCAGGACTTCCGGCGTCTCCAGCAGGTCGTTGACGTGCATGACGCGCGCCGCGCCGCCGCCGAGCTCGATAGCGAAGGCCGTTTCGCGCTCGCAGTTGATGCCGTCGCCGGTCATCACGATGAACAAAGGCTTCTTCATGCTCATGTCAGAAGCCTTTCTTCCATGCGGTGACGATATCCTGCAGGGGGATTTCCTCGCGCTCGTTGAGGGCCAGCTTTTCCGCCGCCGTCACGCGCCCCAGCAGGCTGAATTCCGTGCCCGCCATGGCGGTTTCGAAATCCGCGCTTTTTTCGGGCGCGACGGAGACGATGAAACGCCCCGGCGCCTCGTTGAACAGCACGTCGAAGCCGGCGGCGGTTTCAAGCGCCGCGCCCAGCCGTCCGCCGATCATGCCTTCCGCGACGGCCACCAGCATCCCGCCCTCGGAAACGTCGTGGACGGAGCGCAGCAGTCCCGCGCGCATCGCCTTGTGAAGAAGACGATATAGCCGGATGTTCCGCTCGGGCGAGATGGCGGGGCCGAGGTCGTCTTCGGCCTTGTAGATGGCCGCGAATTCCGAACCCGCCAGCCCCTGCGCCATATTCGCGCCGAGTATATATATGAGGTCATCCGGCGCGCGGAAAGCGCTGCCCGCAACGCTGCCCATATGCACCTTCGCCATGGCCGTGACCATGAGGGTCGGCAAAACGCTGACCACGATGTCCTGCCCGCGCGCGTCCTTGCCGCGGAAATCGTTCTTCATGCTGTCCTTGCCGCTGACCAGCGGCGCGCCGTAGGCGGTGCAGATGTCGTAAAGCCCCTGACAGGCGCGCACCAGCTGGCCCAGCTTGTAGGCGCCGTCCGGGTTTTTCGCGCTTTCGACGGGGTCGGGCCAGCAGAAATTGTCAAGCAGGCAGAGCGTGTCGGGGTCGCCGCCCGACGCCACCACGTTGCGCACGGCCTCGTCCACCGCGCATTGCGCCATGCGCAGCGGATCGACGGGCGAAAGGCGCGGCGCAAGGCCGCAGCCGATGGCGACGCCGTTTTCCTTCTCCCCGCCGTGCGGATAGAGCCAGACGACGCCCGCGTCCGAAGGCCCGTCCGCCGCCTTGCCGGTAAAGGGCTTCAAATGCGTGGCCGCCTGCACTTCATGGTCATAGGCGCGCACCCATTTTTCCTTGCTGGTGATATTGGGCGACGACAAAAGCGCGAGCAGTGCGGGCCCGGCTTTTTCCGGCGCGGGCATGCGCCCTTCGCGCAGCGCGGTGTTTTCCGACCAGCGCGCGCGGGGCTTCGGCCCGTTCCATACGGCGCGCAGCTGCATCTGCGGCAGGGAATCGTGCAGGAAGGCAAGATCCAGCGAGGCCACGATCTTGCCCTTATAAAGCACCGTCAGCAGCCCGCTGGCATCAAATGCGCCGAGGTCGCAGGCCGAAACGCCCCGGCGCGCCGCGAGTTCCATGAAACCCGCCAGCTTTTCCGGCGGCACGGCGAGGGACATGCGCTCCTGACTTTCGCTGACCATCAGCTCCCACGGGGACAAGCCCGGGTATTTGACGGGGCAGAGCGCGAGGTCGAGGCTGGCCCCGCCCGACATCTGCGCCATTTCGCCGATGCTGGAGCTGAGGCCCCCCGCGCCGTTGTCGGTGATGGCGCTGTAAAGCCCCGCGTCGCGCGCCTCCATCAGGAAGTCCAGAACGCGCTTTTGCGTCAGCGGATCGCCGATCTGCACGGCCGTCGCGGGCGCGTTCTCGTCCAGCTCCAGCGAGCTGAAAGTCGCGCCGTGGATGCCGTCCGCCCCCACCGCGCCGCCGATGACGACGATGCGGTCACCCGCCGAAAGCTTCTTTTCCGATGACGGCCTGCCGTCCGGCAGGACCGGCGGCATGACGCCCGCCGTGCCGACGAAGACCAAGGGCTTGCCCGCGTAATCGCGGTCGAAGAAAAACGCGCCGTTCACGGTGGGAATGCCGCTTTTGTTGCCACCGTCCTCCACGCCCTTGTGCACGCCGTCAAGAATGCGGCGCGGCGGCTTTGGCCCCTGCGGCATCAGTTCCGCCTCTTCCCCGCGCGGCATGTCGGGCGGGGCGAAGCAGAAAACATCGGTATTCGCGATCGGCCGCGCGCCGAGGCCGCAGCCCAGAATGTCGCGGTTGACCCCCAGAATGCCGGTCAGCGCCCCGCCGTAAGGGTCGAGGGCGGAGGGGCTGTTGTGCGTTTCGACCTTGATGCACAAATCCACCTTGCCGTCGAAGCGCACGATGCCCGCGTTGTCGCTGAAGACGGAGATGAGCCAGTCAAGCTTGCGCGCCGCCTTGATATCCGTCGTCGCCTTCTTGATATAGGATTTATAAAGACTGTCGATTTCCCGCTTTTCGCCCTCCGGCCCGGTATAGTCGATTTTGGCGGCGAAGATCTTGTGCTTGCAATGCTCGCTCCATGTCTGGGCGAAAATCTCGATCTCGACGTCGGTCGGCGCGGCGGGCGGAAGGCCCAGCTTTTCGCGCGCGGCGCGGATGTCCTCGCGGCGGTAATAATCGCGGATGTGGTGCAGCTCTTCCACCGTGAGAGCGAGGAAGCGCTCCTTGCTCAACAGCGCGAGCGCGCCGTCGTCCAACTCCAGCGAAACCGCCTCGACCTCCACGGGGTGAGAGAACACGGCGCGGGGCAAGGATACTTTGTCGAACCTGTCGTTTTTCAGGAAGTCGTCATGGCTCCAGACGTCGATTTTCTGGATCAGCTCGTTCGCCAGCAATTCGCCCGCGATTTTCCGCGCGCCCGCCGCGTCGATATCGCCGTAGAAAAAATACAGGCTGCCGCTGGCGACCGTGGCCGTGACGCCGGTCAGCGCCAGCGCTTCCTGTGCCGCGCGGGCGGGGTTGTCGGTCACGCCCGGGCGGTAGGAAATTTCCGCGATGAAACCGGGTTTTTCGCCCGCCTCCGCGTCGTTCGCGTGGCTGAAGGCGGCGGATTGCAGGACGGGATCGACGAAAATGCCGCCGAGCAGCGCGGGCGCGTCTTTCATCCGTCCCTGCGTTGCGACCTTATAGACCTTCACTTCCTCCAGCCGTTGCAGCGGCACGCCGAGGAAGTCGTTGGCCGCGCGGGTCCATTTTTCCAGCTGCTTGCCTTGCGTGTTGTCGCGCACCTCTACCCTGACCGCCGTTTCGCTCATGATACCTGTTCCTTTTCGTCCTTGCCGCCGAAGCAGACGATTTTGCGGTCGGTTCCGGGCACCGTATCCACCCGCCAGTCGCCCGCCGCCAGATGCGAGAGAAATTCGCGGTAGATATCGTATTCCACCGCCATGCCGCGCGCGCGGAAGCTCTCGAAGCTTTCGTTGTCCCGCCGCTCGAAAGCCCGCTGGATGATGACGGGGCCGCTGTCCACCCCGTCATCGACGAAATGCAGCGTGACGCCGGAGATTTTCACGCCCGCGTTATAAGCCTCCAGATAGCTGTCGCGCCCCGGAAAGGCGGGCAGCAGCGAGGGATGGATATTGACGATGCGGTTGACGCCCATATCCGCGTCGTAAAATTTCTTCAAAAACTCCGGCTGCAAGATGCGCATGTAGCCCGCGAGGAAAATCCACGTCGCGCCGGATTTTTCGACCGCGGCGGCGATATCCGCTTCATGCGCGCTCTTGTCCATGCCCTTGCGGCGGGGCACGACCTCGCAGGGGACGCCGAATTTCTTCGCCCGCTCGATGACGCCCGCATAGGGCTGGTCGGTGATGATGACGGCGACCTCGATGCCGGGATTCTCCGCGCAGTGGCGCAGGATGTTTTCGGCATTCGTGCCGGTGCCGGAGGCGAAAACCGCCGCCCGCAAGGGGTTTTCGGCCGTGGCTTTCAGGCTATTGGCCAATGTCCCGCCTCCAGTGCGCGCCGCGGAAGGTGATGGCGTCGATGGCGCTATAGGCGCGCCGGCGCGCTTCCTCCATCGAGGCGCCGAGCGCGGTCACGCCCAGCACCCGCCCGCCTTCGTTCGTCCACTGGCCGTCGCGGTTGCGCGCGCCCATGACGAAAAGCATCTCGTTGTCGTTCGCGCCGCGCTGCAACAGGCCTTCCGGCAGCTCGATCTTCTGCCCCAGCGTCATGCCGGTGCCGTGGGTTTCGGGGTAGCCTTCGGAGGCCATGACGACATGCACGGCGCATTCTTTTTTCAGCGTTACCTTGTCTTCATCCGCCAGCGCGCCGGAAGCCGCGCGGGAGAGCAACGGCACGATGTCCCCCTCGATCAGCGGCATCAGAATCTGCGTTTCCGGGTCGCCGAAGCGGGTGTTGAACTCGATGACACTCACAGCGTCACCTTCCACCATCAGCCCGGCGAAGAGGATGCCCTTGAAGGGCGCGCCCTCTTCTTTCATGCCCGCCACCACGCGGGCGAAGATGTTCTCGTCCACGAAGTTGCGCGCGGATTCGGATGGCCAGTCCTGCGGCGCGTAGCCGCCCATGCCGCCGGTATTGGGGCCTTGGTCGTCGTCGCGCACGCGCTTGTAATCGCAGACATAGCCCAGCGTCACGAATTTTTCGCCGTCGCAGAGGGCGAAGGCGGAAACTTCCTTGCCGGAAAGTTTTTTCTCCAGAAGGACTTTATCGGCCTTCACGCTGCATTCGGGGTTGGCCATGAAATCGTGCAGCGTGGTTTCGGCCATATTGCGCTCATCCGTCACCACCACGCCCTTGCCCGCGGCCAGCCCGTCGGCCTTGATGACGACGCCTTCGGCTTCCACGTTCCAGCCGGAAAGCGCCGCCCGCGCCGCCTCGATACCCTCGCAGATCGTGAAGCCCGCGGTGGGAATGCCGTGGCGGGTCATGAATTCCTTGGCGAAGATCTTGGAGTTTTCCAGCCGCGCCGCCGCTGACGAAGGGCCGAAAACGGCGAAGCCTTTTTCCGCCAGCGCGTCGGAAACGCCCGCGGCCAAGGGCTTTTCAGGGCCGATGACGGTGAGCGCGGGTTTCAGTTCCTCCGCCGCCGCCAGCACTTGCGAAACCGAGGCCGGGTCGCCCGGAATGCATTTCACCTTGGCGATGGCGGCCATGCCGTCGTTGCCGGGCAAGGCGTAAATCGCCGCCACATCGGGCGATTGCGCCATTTTCCATGCCAGCGCGTGTTCGCGCCCGCCGCCGCCCAGCAGGAGGATGACCGCCTGACCGCTCATGCCACGTCCTGTTTCTTCTCCGCGAAACCGGCGGCGATTTCATCCAGCGCCCAGGCGTCGGCAAAAATGGCGCGGTCGAGGTATTTTTCGGACAAAGCCTTGGCGATGCCTTTATAGACCATCTCCACGCGCTGCTTCACACCGGGCGCGAGGATGGGCGGCACGGCCTTCAGCTCATCGACGCAGATGCGTTTCCAGTCCTTCTCGCCGCGTTCCTTCGCCAGCGCCTTGCCGGTTTCCAGCGCCTTGTACCATGCGGTGGGGCGGTAGAAGCCGCGCAGCGCCTCTTTGGAGAGGTGCTGGCCGTTCTTGATGAGGCGCAGCTCGTCCGGGCCGATGGTATCGACCAGCATGAAGTCGCGCAGCCCGTTGCGGTTTTTCAGGCCGAAGGCGAATTCCAGCTTGCCGTCCCACAGCTCGGTGCCGATGCCGGCGAAGCACTCTTTCAGCCGCAGGGCGATCAGCTTGGCCAGCACGGTCAGGCTGCGGAACTCGTCCGCCGAAAGACCGGCGATGGCCTGCGCTTCCTGCACCGTCACGTAGCGGTCGGAGGTTTCGAGCTTGGTCGAATACTCGATGACCGGCGTCTCGAAGACGTCGCCCGGTTTGGGCGGCGCGGAAAGGCCGATGGATTTGCAGTATTCCGCGTTGCCCGTGCGCGAGAGGAGCGAGCTGCCCTCCGGCACGCCGAAGCGGAAGATGACCTCCAGCGGCACCAGCGCATTCTCCGGTTTTTCGTTATAGGCCGCGTAATCCCAGACCAGCTTGCCGTTTTGCTGGCCGGGCGTCGGCTCGATGACTTCCACGGGTTCGACCGCGAGGCAGCGCGTGGGCGAGAGGATTTCGCGCTCCAGCGGCATCTCCGTCCCGCCATGATCGACAAGGCCGATGGCGTGGTGGCGCAGCCCGCGTTCTTTCAGGTTGCGCAGCTGGCCTTCCTCCGCCAGTTCGGCGGGCGCCTGCCATTCGGCCCATGTTTCGGGCTTGCCGAGGTAGTCGAAGAAGAACCAGCCCATGAAGGCCAGCGACGCGCCCTTGTCGCTGAGCTGGTCGGGCATCTGCCCCCAGTCGAAGATCGAGTAACGGTCTGAAAACTCGAAGACGTAGGGCGATTGCCCGCGCACGCCGCGCACGTTCTTGACCGAGCCTTCGTAGATGATTTCGGGTAGAGCCATGGTAATCTCCTTCGCTTTTCTATTTATATCCCTTACGCCGCGCCCTTCAGGCGTTGCGCCGCACGCGCGCCAAGCCGCAGGGCCGATTGAACCGCGTTGCGCGTGTTGTTGACGCCGAGCCAGAGCCCGCCCTTGCCCGTCCAGTCCAGCACCTTCAAATAGGCTTCGGGCTTTTTGGTTTCATCCTTGGGCATGAAGGGAACGTGCAGGCCGAAGGCGTCGGGCTGCACGTCTTCCGCGCGGCTGGCGAGATAGACGTTCATCACGTCCGCCGCCGGCTTGTCCGACAGGGTGACGGCAGCGCCCTTTTCGGCGGCCAGCTTTTTCGCCTTCTCGATCTCGGCAAGCAGGTCGGGATGGGAAATGTAATCGGGGTTGGCCATGACGAAATGGATATGGCCGAGATTCGCGTCCGCGTTCGCGTCATAGCGGCGCAGGAAGACGGCGATGTCTTCCGCGCGGCCCGGCCCGCAGGTGATGACCGGCACGCCCGGCGGCATCTGGGCGATGGAGCAGAGCGAGTCGAGCCCGCCGAACTGCGCTTCGACCGGCACGCCGAAGACCGGCAGCGGCGTCATGGCGGCGACCACGCCGGGCAGCGCGGCGGCCAGCCCCGCCCCCGCGATGATGGCGTCGCCCTTCCAGCCGGTGACAGTTTTTTGCAGTTGCTCGAGATTGCGGTGCGCGGAGATGACCGCGAATTCCGTGTCGAAATCCCTTTCCAGCGACGCCACGAGCGGCTGGAACACGTTTTCATCCGACTGGCTGCCAAAGACCACAAAGATTTTCATTTTACCCTCCTTGAAAAAATATGTTGCCGTTATGCGCAAAGCCGCTATCCCGCCGCCCGCGCCTTCTTTCGTTCCTTCGAGAAAACATCCCCTTCCGCCACCGCGGTCGGGTACTTGCCGTTGACGCAGGCCATGCAGAGGCGGGAAATGCCGATGGCCTCGGCCATGTCCTGCTCGTCGAGGTAGATCACCTTCTTCACCCCCAGCTCCGCCGCCAGCTGTTCCGCCGTCTTGTCGTGCGCGGCGAGGTCGGCGGGATCGGGAAAGTCGATGCCGTAAAAGCACGGGTGACGGATGGGCGGGCAAGTGATGCCCAGCGTCACTTCCTTCGCGCCGTATTTCTTGAGAAGCATGACGATGCGCTGCGAGGTGGTGCCGCGCACGATGCTGTCGTCGATAAGAAAGATGCTTTTGCCCGCGATCTCGCCGGGCACGGGGCTCAGCTTCAGCTCCACCGCGTTCTCGCGCTTGTCCTGATTGTTCAAGATGAAGCTGCGCGCGACGTAGCGGTTCTTGATAAGCCCCTCGCGGTAGGGCAGCTCCAGCGCGTCGGCGACGGAAATGGCGGCGGGGCGGCTGGTGTCGGGCACGGGCATGACGACATCGGGCGCAATCTCCCCGGCGTCGATGGCGGCCTGCGCCTTCAGCCCCAGCCTTTCGCCCATGCGCAGCCGCGCGCCATAGACCGTCTGGTGGTCGATGGCGCTTTCCGCGCCGGAAAAATAAACCCATTCGAACATGCAATGCGCGCGCTGCTTGTCTTGGTGCACCACTTCGCTTTGCATGTTGCCCTGCGTGTCGATGAAGATGACCTCGCCCGGTTCGACATCGCGCAGGTAGGTGAAGCCGAGGTATGTCATGGCGATGGTTTCGGAGGCAAGGCACCATGTCTTCGTGCCGTCGTCCTCCATGCGCTCGCCCAGCGCCAGCGGGCGGATGCCCTTGGGATCGCGGAAGGCGACCATGCCCTGCCCCGCCATCATCCCCACCACGGCATAGCCGCCGATGACGGTATCGAACATGCGCGCGGCGGCGCGTTTTATATTGTCAAAGCTGAAGGTCGCCTGCGTGGGCAGCGGCGCGCCGTTCATCAGGAAATGGCCCCAGTAGTGGATCAGCACTTCAAGGTCGTTGGCGGTGAGCAGCTGGCGGTGAAAATCGCGCGAAAGCTCTTCCTTCAGGCTGTAGTAATTGAGCGTATTGCCGTTATGC
>WGNE01000018.1 GCA_016124645.1 Alphaproteobacteria bacterium | reverse complement strand
TGAGACACGCCAGCAGCCATAGCGGGGCTAACCCGCAACGTTTTGTGGATACGGCAGAAGTTGTAATTCATGAAATGCAGGGCGATAGCGTGGCCGTGGTTTTCGACCTTCTTGCTGAAAGCATTGGTTAAACGTGTAAAACGGCGCATAGACATACGCATCGTCAGGTTTTGACGCTCTACAAACGAGGTGCTGATATGCTTTTCATCCGGTGTTCCGTTCACGGCGTTTTTGCTAATCCCTACACACTCAGCAGGGCTGTAACGCTTCTGGCCTTCCGTATTTGAACCATAGATTTTTCTGAGCATGGCGTAGTCAATATCCGCGCCAAATGCGCCCTCAACAGCCGACAAATAAGGCTTATGTCCGTCAGAGGTTAACTGGATACGACTAGCCATGCGGCTTGCTAAATCCTTCATAAAATCGCCTGCGACTTCTGCATCACGGCTACCAATGCACCATGAGGGAACAAGCTTCGTATCTGCATCAATTGATGTCCAAGTCCAAACATCCCCTGCGCTGCCTTCCATACCTTCCGGCACGTTCTTTTGCTTGGAATACACAAAAGACCAGATTTCATCGACCTGTACGCGCTTGCAGGGGAGATTGCGCAGGTTCTTGTCCTGATACCAAGCGCAAGCCTCGCCAACCTCGACCAGCAGCTTGGTAACGGTGTTGATGGATGCGCCTGAAATACGGCTTACGGCGCGGAGGCTATTGCCTTCTACGAGCAGTTGGAGCATTTGAGCGCGTTCTTGTGTCGATTTCTTGTTCATATCTTTATTATACTGAACTTTATACTTAGCGTCAAGCATAAAGCGATTCCCATATGATTCTGAAAATAGGCATTGACCGATGGGGGCTTACTAGGTATCTTATAAGAAGAACCCCCGACTGGGCGAACCATGTCGGGGGAGCAGCGAGAATACCATGAGCCAGACCGACTACGAATCGGGACTGGCTCTTTTCGTTACAGGCCGGAATACGGGCAATTCACGCATTTTCTGACGTATCCGGCCTATTGCTCTTCTGGTCATGGCGACCTCCTTCACACTATTTATAGCGCCCCATGGAGATAGCTTCAAGATAAAAATCAGATAGGCACTTCTTTTTTTTATCTTGACATTCCCTGACATAGTTCTTTACTCTCCTAACATAAGGAGAATCGAAGATGACTGACGCAGTAAAAAAACCTGAGAATGAAAAGACGGGACGCTTACGCAGCCCACCCGCCCCATTCATCTCTTTGCCTAAAGCTATTGAGCGCGCGAAATCACTCCATGCTACAGCACAGCACCACCCCGTCGGCATTGCTGTACTTGCTAATGCTTGGGGATATAGCGCAAAAAGTAGCGGTCTATTGCAAACCGCCGCCGCACTCCTCCAGTTCGGCTTACTTAACGATGAGGGGAGTGGAGATAAGCGTAAATTTCAGCTTACGAATGATGCCTTGCGTATTGTCCAAGATGCCGATCCAGCGTCAGAAAAACGCAAAGAAGCCCTGTCTCGTACTGCCCTGTTTCCAAAAATACATAAGGAGCTATGGGAAAAATATGGGGCTTCTGCCGGAGAGGTTGTATTAAAGAATTATCTGACTTTAGATCGTCGTGAGGCCGGAGAATCCCCTTTCAGCGAAGTGGCGGCCGATGCCTTAATATCTGAATATAAAGAAACAATTACCTATGCTGACCTTGAAAATAATACTAGCCAATCACCTCCAGAAAAAGATATAAAAGAGGTAGCTGCTAAGAGTGACAATGTAACCCATTTCAATCCCCCGCTGTCTACAGCAGCACAAGCGGGGCAAAAGGGTAAAACTATGGCTGGTGAGCGAGTATTACAGGACGGAATTTTGTCGCAGGGCGCAACCTATCGGATTATTGTGAGTGGGAAAATTGGCCCGAAAGAAATAGATCGGCTTATTAAAAAGTTAGAATTGGACAAAGAAATCCTGGCAGATCAAGAGGATGATGATTATAGCGATCTAGTTTAATCTTCTTCCCAGCGCTTCTTGGCCGCCTTTTCAGCGATAGCCTTACGCTCTTCCGGTGTAAGGCTTTTTGCTCTTGATTGACCCCCTTTACGACCAAGGGCAACGGCGGCAGGGTCTTTCTCCTGTGGCTTCGTATTCTCGGCCTCACCTGTAGCAATATCAGCTATCAGCTTGCCTAATTGGTTAGGGTCTCTTGGTCTTTTTGGGTTCTTCGCCATCCTCTAAGTATGGCATAACAGGCCGTAAGGTTCAAATTCGTTAATTTTCAAACTGAGACACTACCGATTTTTCGAATGATTTCTTGACCTTGCGGTCCTGCGGGGCGTAAAGAGGGATAGCACGCAATTGCTGCGGCGCAAGGAGGTCAGGATGCTGGAAAAACAAGAATCGCCCGCGCGCCGCGCGCAATCCGCCGCTTCGTCTTCCGCCCCCTCCCCCGTCACGGCCCCCAAGGCTTTCCACCTCAATGAAATCCTTTCGCTCACGACCGGCCTGCAGCTTGCGCAGGAAGGCGCGGCGGCCATCCACCGCCTTGTCGCCTTCGTGATGCAGACCGAGGCCGGGCCCGCAGGCACCGCCGCCGCGGGCGAAACCGTGAAGCGCTGCCTTGAAGAGCAGCTGCCCTTCCTGCGCGACGTGCGCGTGTCGGAGGTTTACGAGATCTACCAGTTCAATCCCTCGCCCGGTAATCCCTACCTGCGCATGTGGCTGGAAATGCAGGAGCTGCGCTACGGCGACATGCACGACCTGCGGTGCTTCGAAGCCTGGCAGGCGAAAAAGAAGAAACGCCGCCACAACAGGGCGCAGGAAGAAAGCGTCGCGGCGCAGGCCTGAGTTTAAAAAATCCTGTTCATGCAAAACGCCGCGGTTTTTTTGCCCGCGGCGTTTGCCGTTTGCGTCCTGCCGCCTTAATCAAGACGGGCGGAAGTGGCGCATGATGTTGTTGACCGCCGCGCGCGGGGCGGAAACGGTTTTCGGCGTCTCCGGCGTTTCCGGTTTCTCTCCGGGGATCGCGGCCCCGGGCGTTTTTTGCGCGTCGTGGTAGATGAACTGCGAGATATGCAGCACGTCCGCCACCTTGTGCATGAAGCGCGAGACGGGCTTTTCCGCCGCCTGCGTTTCCGCGGACCCGGGTTTTTTCTCGTGGTAGATGAACTGCGAGAGGTGCAGCGCGTCCGCCATCCTGTGCATGAAGCGCGAAGCGGAGGATTCGGCGAAGTCCGAGGCGATGTCGGCTTCCTTTTTCGCCATGAAAAGCACGGCGATGTCCTCTTCCAGCCGCTTCTCCTCGGCCAGTTCCTGCGCCTGTTCCTCTTCGCGCTGGTGGCGGAGCATTTCCTGCCGCTGGACGATGCGCGCGGCCAGCGCGAAGTTGCCGCGGCGGCGGGCGACGTCGTCGGCCAGCTCGTCGTTGGAGTTCATGAGCAGCGCGTCGGCATTCGCCTCCAGCAGCATCTCGGTCATCGCGACGTTGCCGTTGGTGGCGGTGTACATCAGCGCGGTCATGCCGAAGTCGTTCTGCGCGTCCGGGTCGGCTGTTTTCAGCAGCAACAGTCGCGCGGCTTCCTCGCGGTTTTCCTCCGCCGCCTCGATCAGCGGGGTCTTGCCCGTCTCGTCGCGCACGTTCTCGATGCCGGGGTATTCCTCCAGCAGCTCCTGCACGCGCACGGTGTCGCCGTTCTCGATGGCGGCGAACATCTCGTCGCTCAGCTCCTGCGGGAAAGCGTTGATGGAAGGCGCGATTTTCGGATCGTCCTGCTTGGCGGTTTTTTCCGTGATGAAATCGCTTTTGGCGGCGTCGGTCATTTTTGTCCCCTCATAGTTCCTTGCGCGCATTCGTGACGCGGCATCCGTTGCGCGCCGCCGGATGTCCGCGTTATTCTCCATGCCCTGCCCGGCATGTGCGGCCCGCCGCGTAAACGGGAGCCGTCTCTACATATAATATACACAAGTACCCCAGCCGCGTCAAAGATATATGGCAATATCAAGTATTCAACGCCTTGTTTTCGCTTGAAATAAATCGACATTTCGCCTGTTTTCGCCGGGCCTAAAGACGCGGTTGCGGGGCGGGAAAAGCCTTCGGGCGCGGCGGGGCCATATGCTTGCGGTGGCGTTTCGACTTATGCGTGCGGATGCGGATTTCCGCGCGCGGGCTCTTGCGGTTGGCGATGCCGCGCGCCTTGGCCTTGAACCTTGTGCTGAGATAGGCCTTGCCGGGCTGCATCATCTTCATCAGCAGCCGGCGCGAAAGCTCTTCGGTCAGGCAGAATTTTTGCTGCGCGGAAAGCCGCTGCATCCCGTCGAGCGCGAGCAGGGCGGAGAGCACATGCTCCAGATCGCCGTAGAAATGCTGCTCGTCGTGATGGCTGGCGTTCCTGAAGCACTGGCCCAGCGACGCGGGATGTCGCTGCGGCGCGGGCTTTTTCAGCTGTTTTGCGGGAAGCTTGTTTTTATCCGCCGCGCTTGTCGCTTGCGGCTTTTGCGCCTTGGTTTGCTTGGTTTCCGGCTTCGCGCCGAAGAAGGCGGACATCAGGTCCTTCGTTTCCCCCTTGCGCTTGCCCGCGCCGTCATGCGCGAAGATGAATGCCGATTTGCCGGTGAAGATGCTGTCGAGATCTCTCTTCCGGGCGGAAGCGGTCTTGTTTTTGGTGCCGCCAGGTCGTACCGAAGCGGTCTTGGTCATGTCGTCTCCCCTTTCGTTGACGTCAATAAAACCCACAACTTGATTCTACGGGAGGGCGCGCGACATTTTCGAACAACCGGAGGTCGGTTTTCGCAAGTACCTGTTCAAAAAAGAGGAAATCTTTTATTATCGCCAATAATATTTCACATAGATGCCGGAAATCTGCGGGGCGACAGGCGCGGCGTTATTTTTGCGGCGGTTTGGGGGGCTTGGGCTTTTTGCCCTTTTTCGGGGCTTTTTGCGCATCCGGCTTGTTGCCTTCCGGCGGCGGATTGTCGTCGTTGGCGGGTTTCTTGCCCATCTTGTACTTGGCGATGCGGTACGCGCCGTATCCGACCCAGCCGCCCGGCACGACCGAACTGCCCAGCAGCAGCAAGATCTCTTTCGGGCTGCGCAGGTCGCTGAGGGTATGACGGAAGATGCCGCCCCATTTCTGCTTGGCGACGCGGTTGAAAGTATTGCTGATTTTCTTGAAAAAGCCCGGCTTTTTGCCATCCGGCTTCTTCTTCGGATCTTTTTTCATATGCTTTTATCCCTGCCCGTAAAATACCACAATGCCTGAAAAGCACAAGCATTCCCTGCGGTTTGCGGGGCTTTCGAGAGCGAAAAGGCGGTTTGCGGCAGGGTCAGTAGCCGGGACGCGGCCCGCGGCCATAGGTGCGGCGCGGCGATTTCAGCGGCCTTTTGGAAGGCGCCTCGCTGGAAGGGCTTTCGCCGGGGCGGCGGCGGCGATAGGTGATGACGCCGTTTTTCAGCGAAAGGTTGCTCATCCATTCGCGGATGAAAAGCTGCTGGTAGCCCAGCTCGTTTCCTTCCCCGTCTTTTTCCTTTGCGCCTTTCGCGCTCTTGTCGTGCAAGGCAACGTATTTGGCGGGCTCGGCGATCTCGAGGATGAGCTGGCAGGCGAATTCGGTATAGTCGTAATGCTTGCCGCCGGGCGGCGTGACGAGCTGCAGCCCGCCGCCGGTGCGGGCGATGACCTGCTGCAGGTCTAAGTTCTCGGCATAGACGAGCCCGGGGTCGCGCAGCGTCGTGGCCAGCCCCGGCCCGCGCTTGCCGAGGAATTCCATCGGGTCGAGCCAGCTGCAATCCGCGCCTTTTTCGTAGAGGGTCTTGACGACCTTCTCGATATCCTCCGTCACCTCGTCGCGGCGCAGGCAGTCCTTCAGGTAGCGCAGCACGCGCGTCGTGACCCGCGCGTCGGGGCGGATGGCGTCCCGCTCGATCGCCTCGGCCAGCTTGTCGAATCTTTTCTTGTTGAGATAGGCATCGAAACCGTTCTGCGCGATTTCCTTGGCCAGCGCCATCTTGCCGAAGGTCTCGCAGATATCGCTGCCCTGCAGCGGCGTCGCGGCAAGGCGCTTCAGGCGTTCGGGCGTCCAGGCGTCGCCGGTGAAGAAGTCGTGCTTGATGAGCGCGGCTTCCATGCGCGCCAGCCCCTGCGGGGTGACGGCGGCGCGGCGTTCGTGCAGCGCGATGAATTTTTCCGCCTCCCGCTCGCTCAAGGGCTGGCGGCGGCCGAAGAGATAGCCGGCGGCATCGTCGAGCGCGGCATGCCGCTCGGCGACATATTCCGGGCTGTGGGTGAAGGGACGGCCGGACCATTCGACCTTTTCCTGCAGCGTGCTCCAGTCCTCGAGCAATTCAAGGCGGCGCGGGTTCGTTTGCGCCAGCAACCCGCGTGCCCGCAGCCCGGCGATGGCCTCGGGGTGACGCCGGAGGGAAAAGCCTTCCACCTCGATCGGCTTGACCGCGAAGCCTTCCGCGCGCATCGTGTCGAGAAAGCTCAAGGCGGTCTTGGTATTGGTCACGGCCAGCAGGCGCAGGAAGTCGTATCTCACGTCCAGCGGGTTGTTGCGGGTCCCGTCGCCCAGCGCGGGGTCGAGGAATTCGATGACCTTGTCGAACTTCCGCTCCTGCCCGGTCAGGAACCCGATAGCGAAGGGGTTGCGCTCCGCCTCGCGCAGGATGCCGGAAAGAAGCTTGTCGTCATAGCCGAAGACCAGCCGTTCGTCCTTGGTGAGCTGCTTGATGCGCAGCGACCAGTGCAATGCGGTCATGAAATCGTAATGGCGCAATTGCTCCGTCGAGAAATGCGTATTGATGTCGCCGGCCTTGAAGACGGTGTCGAGGTGGTCGAGTTTTTCCTTGTCCACGCTCAGGCGCACGATCCGCGCTTCTTCCCCCGTCCATTTCGCGCCATGCGTCACCAGCAATTGGGCCAGCGGGCGGTTGTCGCGCTGCGCCGCGATGAGCAGGTGGAAGCCGTCCGGCCGCACGTCGTCCAGCTTCGCCCAGAACGCCGTGTCCAGCACCCGGCGCACGCCGTCGAGGTCGTTCTTTATGACGGCCTGCGTCAGTTCCTTCTGAAGCTCTTTCGCGTCCGGCTTTTGCGAGGCGTTGCGCTTTTTGCCGTGGCGGTTGAAATTGAAAAGGGCCAAGTTGCGGTCTTCCGTTCGTCTCTTTTTGCAGGCGCGGATGCGGCGAAGGCGCCGTTGCGCGGGCTGCGATTCTTGATGTCCGTGTTAGGGAAATAACTATACATATTCAAGCCTCCCTCCACAAGGGCGGAACGCACGAATAATAATTATGAAAATAAAGATGTGGGCCTAGAGGCGCGGCGGTACGGTCGGCGGGGTGTACGCGCGGCCCGAAACGGCCAGATCCGTAAGCTTGCCGCCCGCGAGCCCCATCACCTTGTACAGCCCCAGCGTGCCGCCCGCGATGGCGAGGGTGGTCAGGCTCAGGGGCGCGCCCGCGATGATCAGCCCGGCGGAAAGAACGCCCGCCGCGACATGCAGCCGTTCGGTCATGCGCCCGGCGTTGGTGAAGCCGAGGCGGTTGTCGCGGATCGTTTCATAGGGGCGTTTTTCCGCGAAATGCTGGAAAACCTCGCCCAGCGTATAGTTGCGGTCGGCCGGCGACGCCATCCAGTTGAAGGCTTTTTTGATCCGGGGCAGGAATTTCATCGGCGGGGCTTTCGAACAAGGGGAGATAAATACGGGTTTATGGATATAAGAATCGCCCGCGCCTGTCAATGCAAAGATTGCGGCTCAAAGATTGCGGCGTTTCAAGGCCGCAACGGGGCGCAATGCTGGTGAAGGGGAGAGGGTATTAATCTTACGGAAAATTTCTATACGGCTTAAAGATAAAGCGCCGCGAGGGCGCTTTAAGGAGGAAGATAGCAATCAAGGAAAGATAGACGAAGAATTCCGTATGCCGCGCTTAGCGTCCGTATGCTTCAAGCGTCTGGCGCAGCTTGGTGGTGGTGCGCTCGGCCTGTTCGACGCCGGAGCTGATGGTTTTCAGCCGCGCGTCCAGGTCATGGTCGCCGCTGCTTTCCTGCGCCGCCAGCACGGTGGCGTTGAAGGCGAAAAGCTCGGTGCTGTTTTCCAGCGATTTCAAAAGCGCCTTGCCGTTTTCCAGCGTCTTGGCATCTGGCGCCTTGCCGTTCTGCTTGAGGGAGGAGATGAATTTCTCGGCATCCGCGATCTGGTGGCTGGGCAGTTTCGCGTTGCTGGTGAACTGCGCGCGAAGCCCCTCGGTCGTTTTCTGGATGTCGGTCATCGGCGTCCTCGTTGAAATCATCAAAACAAAGTCTTTATCAATGATTCAAAGGTATCAGGACAATCTTAACGGATTGTTAAAAAACGCGGCCATAAAGGGCTTTTCGCGGGAAAAGAAGAAAAAAAGCGGCGGTGCGGCGAAAGCGTCGCGCAAGATTGTTTCAGGGGGCTTTCGGGGGCGGGCCGGAGGGGCGGTGCGGCCCGCGATTCTTCTCCAGCTCCTGCCGGATGCGGCGCAGGCGGGCGTCCTCCGCCTCCTTGCGGCGCATCCATTCGCGGATGCGCAGTTCGACCATGTATTCGATGCTGCCGTGCGGGTAGTTGATGGGTATCGGCGTGTGCAGGGCGGGGTCGTGGTTGCGCGCATCCGCGAAACGCTCGCGCAATTCCTTCAGCGGCGCGTCCTTTTGCGGGGCGACGCTCTTGATGAAGTCGCGCAGCGCGTCGGGCACCGGCGGTTTCGGCGCGGGCGTATCCTGCTTTTTGTCATGGCGTTTCATGCCCGCGATTATAGCGGGGGCTTACCGCTCTGGCCAGCCCCGAAGCGCGCAATAGATCGAGAGCCCGGCCAGCAGGTTGTCGCGCGCCGCCCCGGGCCGCACCCGCCGGTCACGGTCGAGCGCGCGGCAGGAAAAGCCGAAGACGAGCACGTCGATGACCATGGAATGGCTGACTTTCTCGCGGTGGCAGCGTTTCGTCCATTCCACATAGGTATCGACGCGGCGCATATGCGCCTCCGCCGCGTCATTGGGGCCCGCGCAGCCGGGAATGCGCTCCCAGTCCGAGGTGACGTAGCCCAGCCCCTTGCCCATGGTTTCAAAGGCGCGGGAAATCTCGAGGGCCGCGCTTTGCTGCGGCGCGCTCATCGCCTCCCACAGCCGCGCATCGACGATGCGGCGCTGCCCGCGTTCCTGCCGCCGGTCGGGGGTGAGGCGCGTGGTCACGCCCTCGGTCGGCGAGTGGCGTTCCTGAAAATCATGCGGGGTGGCGGGCGCGGCCCCGGTTTTTGAGCCGGCTTTGGATGCGGGCGGCTTGCGCTTGCCCTTTTTGCTTTGTTTGCGCAACGCCTGCCATTGCGGCTTCCAGTCCGCCCATGGATCGGCGAGGGGATCGGCGAGGGGATCGGTGAAGGGGTCGCGAGAAGCGGTGACGCGCGGCGTGCTTTTTCTCCTGCCGCCCGCCGCTGCGGGCGTTTTGGGCGGCAGGGCATCGGGTTCTCTGCGGTCGTCGCCGGTCATGATCATCAACGGTCTCCTTCTGGGGTTCGGGGTTTGTCGTTACGGGGCTTGTCGTTGCGGTCTTTTGCAGGGCGGCGTGTCGCCTGCAGTTTTCGTTGCAGCCGCAGGCGGCGGCGGGCGATCTCGGCGGGGTCGTCCGGTTCCAGCGCGGGCGGCGGCGGCGCGGCGGCGAGCGCGCTCAGCGGGGGCAGCGCGTCTTCTTCGTCTTCTTTTTCGTTTTTCGCGGCGGCGGGCGGCTCTTCCCGCTCTTTGCGCTTTTCCTGTTCCGCGCGCAGGCCCGCCATGCGGCTGCGGTGGCGGCGCACGCGGGCGGTGGAAGTCGCCTGCATCTTCTCCCAGCCGCCGATCGCGCCGGTTTGCGTCAGCATCCCCTTGTCGCGAAAGGCCTGCAGGGCGCGCGCGGCGTCCTTGGGTTCCAGCTCCAGCGGCACGGCCAGTTCCTCGGGGTCCACCTCCCCGACCTGCCCGCGCGGGCGGCCCTGACTGGCCCGGTCGAGCAGCGCGACCCAGAGCGCCAGCGCCTCCGCCCGGCGGATCTGCGCGCGCCTTGCGACCGCCGCGATCCGGGCGTCGTAAGGCATGCCGTGATAGGCCTTGTACCAGTCCATCCAACCTCCCTCCCCGGCCTTGCGCCGGGCTTTCCCCTGTGTCTGGCCGTTTCGAATCAGGAACCCGACAATATTGCGTTATTCGCAATTTATTGTCCAGAGCAATTTGAGGTTGCAGGCGCTAAAACTTTTTAATTAACTGAAAATTAATGATTTTTTAACATGATAAAATTGCGCTTTTATCAAACTAAAAATTGCACTATTGTAAATGCATGATGCAGCGCATTCATGAAAAGATCCGCCATTTGCTTGAAACCACGCCGGGGCTCACCCAGCGGGGACTGGCCGAGCACATGGGGCTCAACCCCGCGCAGGTGAACCGGATGATCCACGGCCAGCGCAACATCCGCGTGGAGGAAGTGCCGGTGATCGAGGCTTATCTGGGCGCGACGCTCGACCTGCGCGGCGGCCCGGCGCCGCAGGGTTTCGCCCCGCAGCAGCACGGCGGTTCGCGCCCGCGCGGTTTCGCCGAGGCGCCGGGGGTCATGCCGCCCGCCCCGCCCGCCCGGCATACGGGGCCGGTGCCGGTCTATGGCTATGCGGCGGGGGCGGAGGACCTCGGGCTCGACGGGGCGGGGCTCAACCTCGGCAACGACGGCGGCGTGGTCGATTGGGTGACGCGCCACCCCGCGCAGATCGGCATCCGCGACGCTTTCGCCATCTACGTCTTTTCGGATTCGATGGAGCCGCGCTATTACCGCGGCGAGCTGGTCTATGTCCACCCCGGCCGCCCGGCGGAGCCCGGGCGCGACTGCGTGATCGAGATGAAGAACGGGGACGCCTACATCAAGCGGCTGCTGCGCGTGATGCCCGATAAAATCCGCGTCGCGCAATACAACCCCGCGCAGGAACGCGACCTGCCGCGCGAGGAGATCAAGGCGCTCTACGCCGTCATCGGCCGCGGCTAGATGTTTTCTTTTTAAAACCCGCCCATGAAAAAACCCCGCATTGCTGCGGGGTTTTTCCTTGAATATGTTTTGGAGCGTCCTAGCCGAAACGCTTTCCGCCTTCGGCTGCGGCTTTCTTGCGCGCGGCGCGGCGTTCGGCGGCGGCCTTCTTGCGGGCTTCGGAAAGCGCGGTGTCTTCCTCCGCGGGCTCTTCCTTCTTGGGCGCGGCGTTGTCGTTGAAGGCGCCGGACTGCTGCTGCGCAGGCGCGGGCGCGGGTTCGGCCGTGCTGGAAAGCTGTTTCTTGGGCGCGTCTTCCTGCTCGTCGATGGCCCATTTCTTTTTCTTGCCGAAGCTCAAGCGCTCGGGGTCGGTGCGATAGGCGATCTTGCTCGCGGTGACGGCGGCGGCGATGCCGACCGGAATGGCGGCCACGGCGATGGCGACGGCCACGGCGGGGGCCGCGGTCGCGGTCAGGCCGACGATGGCGCCCGCTTTCACGATGCCGCCCAGGACGGCGGTCGCGGTCGCGCCGGTCGAGAAGGCGCCGACGCCCAAGGCGTTGAGCGCGGCGGCGCCGGAAGCGGCGACGCCCGCCAGCGCGGTGCCGATGCCGCCCCATTTGGCGATCTTCAGCAGCGGACGGGGGATGGAATCAATTTTCTTGCCGATGCCTTCCTTGATGCGGGTGAACAGCGGCGCGCGGTTCTTGCGGTCCAGCCACTTCTGTTCCTGCTTGCGCATGTAGGTCTGGTGGGTGGAGCTTTTCTTGATGAGCTTGAATTTGCGGTAGGCGTTCAGGCCGAAATAGCCCGCGCCGCCGACGGCGGCCAGCGAAATGACGGTGGGGATGATGGGCATGATGGCGATGAAGCCGATCTTGGTGATCGCGCCGCCGCCGAGGAGAACGGCCGCGGAAATCCCGCCGCTTTTCGCGCCCGCCTTGGCGTCTTTCTTGGTGGCGGGGTTGGTGATGCTATGGGCGAACCCCTTGGTGTTCTGCCAGATGTACCAAAGCTTGCTGGGGGATTTGCCGTTGTATTTGACCGACATTTCTGCGCCTTTCGTCGTGGTGGTGAAGAATCGCCCGCTTATGCGGCGTCTTTTAAAAATGACGGGGTTAGTATATTCCCATAAGTCTGTTTGTCAAAGACTTTCTTGAAAATAAAACCCTTTAAATTCAGTATGTTGACGAAAAACTGCCGGGAAATCCCGGCAGAATCCGGCCCGGCGCGCCGCGCGTCAGGGCGATTTGGGCTTGCGGTTCCATTTGCGCGCGGGTTTTTGGGGCGCGCTGTCGTTGGCCGGGGGCTTGCCGCCCGGGGGGGCGTTGTCGTTGAAGTCGAAGGACCAGCCTTTCTTGCCCAGCTTGGAATCCTCCCCGCTGAAGACGTTGCCCTTGCTGATCGGGCCTTCCGCCTTGGGCGCTTCGGCGGCTTTCTGGCCGTCGGCTTTCTTGCCGAGGCCGAGGCCTTTTTTCAGGCGTTGCAGCAGCGAGGGCTTGGACTTGTTTTCCAGCCATTTTTGCTCCTGCTCCTGGATGTAGGAGTAATGCGAGGCGCTGTTCTTCACGTTGGCGAAGTTGCGCACGGCCTTGATGCCGAAGTGGAAGGCGGAATAGATGCCGATGAGCGAGATGAAGGAGGGCAGCAGCGGCACGACCGCGAAAGCGCCCACGCCGGCCAGCAGCCCGCCGCCGATGAGGCTGCCGAACATGAAGCCGACGTTCTTCGCGCCTTGCTGCGCTTCGGTCTTGGTGCCGTAGTCGGAAAAGCTTTTGCCGAAGGCCTTGACGTGCTGAAGACCGTACCACAGCGCATTGGGTGATTTGCCTTTGTAGCTGACCGACATTTTTTATCTCTCCTTAAAAACTCGAAATAATGGCCCTGAAACGACAGGGGGTTGATTTTCTGCTCTCAGTATATGGGCCGCAAAGGGGAAGTGAAAGCCCTTTTTGGCCCGAAAACACAGTAAAAACAGGCATTAACGACAGATTCTTGCGCCGTTTCGGTGCTGCCGTCATCCTCCCGGCGGCTTTTGCCCCTTGCGCCGCAAGGTGAGGGGTTTCATGCGCGTGACCTCGCGCTGCAGGACGGTGGCCTTGGCGACGGTCTGCCGCAGTTCGTTCTCGCGCCGGTCGGCTTCTTCCTGCGCGGCGCGCGCGGCGGCGGTGCGGCGCTGTTCGATCGCGCTCGTGAAGAAGTCGCGGTCCTTCTTGTCGGAGAAGGTCTGCAGCCCGGTTTTTTCCGCCGTATGCCCGAATTTGTTGCCGATGGTGTCGAAATCCGCGCCCGCGCAGATCAGCCGCTCGGCGGCCCAGATGTCGCGGTTATTGATGGCGTGGTGCAGGGCCGTCATGCAGGTCAGGTGCCCGCGTTCGTCAAGCGGGGAGCCGCGCCGGATGAGCGTTTCGATGACTTCGGTCATCTTGCCGCCCCGCTGCTGCTGGCAGGCGAGCATCAGCGCGTTCATGCCCTGCGCGGTTTTCACGGTGAGGTCCGCGCCCTTGTTGGCGAGCAGCACGGCGACGTCCGGCTTGCCGTTGAGCAGGGCGTGCAGCAGCGGGGTGAGCCCCGCCTTGTCCTTCGCGTTGATGTCCGAGCCTTCGTCCAGGCACTGTATGGTTTCGGCGATGAGGTTCTGGCGCGCGCATTCCATCAGCATCGTCATGCCGCCTTCGTCGCGTTTATCGACGATGAAGCCGGGGATGCGCTTGAGCTTCTTGCCCGCGGGTGCGTTGAAAGAGGCGGCGTTGCTGTTTTGCGTCATGGTGCGGGTTTCCTGATTTTAATCGCATGGGTGACGGGCAGGTCGCGTTCCAGCGTCAGCGTCTTGGGCGGCACATGGCTGGCGATGGTCTCGGCCAGTTTTTCGTTCCCCGCCTCGCGCGCGTAATCGGCGGCGCTGCGGCCGTCATTGTCCGTCAGCTTGCTGTTGGCGCCGGCGGCCAGCAGCAGGGCGGCCATCTTGTCGTCGCCCGTTTCGGCGGCGGACATCAGCGGGGTATGGCCGTTGCCGGAGGGATGATCGACGGGCGCGCCGCAATCGATCAGCAGCTGCGCCATTTTCGCCTGCCCCGTGGCCGCCGCCCATGTCAGGGAAATCCAGCCCACGGAATCGAGTCTTGTGAGCAGCGCGGGCGTGTCGGAAAGCGCGCTTTTCACGGCGGGCATGTCGCCTTCGGTGACCTTGTCGATGAAGGCTGCGAACACGGCCTGATCCACCGGGGGCAAGCCGGTTCTGGCGTTGTCTGTCTTTTCGTCGCGGGGGCTCATGTCTGTTCCGTCGCCTTCGCCTTCGGGTTTTACTGCTGCGCAAACATGACTTATATTCCATAAAAAGTCAAGCCGGGAAATGGAGGGCGCCCGCGCTCGCGCCTTTGTTTTTCAAGGGAAATTCAAAAGGGGATCAAGAAGGGGTCAAGCTTGCGGCGGTTTTTGCGGCGGCGCGGCGGGTTTGCCGCCTTCCGGCCCCTTGCCGGCGGGCGCGGCGGCGATGCTGCTGACGATGGTCGGCTTGCTTTCCAGCGTGCGGTGAACGGGGCAGCGGTCGGCGATTTCCAGCAGGCGCTGGCGTTGCGCCTCGTCGAGGTTGCCGGTCACGGCGATGTCGCGGGTGATGACATCGACCTTCTTGCCGTCCGGTCCCGCCTCCTTGCGGTGGGTCAGGGTGACGGCGACTTCCTGCAGGTCCCATTTCTTCTGGTCGGCGTACATGCGCAGCGTCATCGAGGTGCAGGTGCCTAGCGCGGCCAGCAGCAAATCGTAGGGCGACGGGCCTTCGTCCAGCCCGCCCAGGTCCTCCGGCTCGTCGCCGGTGAAGCTGTGCCCGCTCGCGTTCACGTCCTGCGTGAACTTGCCCTTGCCGTTGGAACGGACGGTGACGGTGGTTTCATGCGCCATGGTGAGGAGCCTTTCGGGTTCTTGCCGCCGCGAAAATCAGGGCGCGGGGTCGGTGCCGTTTTTCTTCGGCGCGGGGGGCGTGTCCGTATTGGCGGGTTTCGGCGTTTCGGGTTTCGGGTCCGGTTTCGCGCCTTCGTCGAACTGCTTCACGCGCTTCATGGCTTCGTCGAACATCCGCTTGCCGAAACCGCGAAAGCCCTTTTCGGACTTGGGCTTGTTCTTTTCCGCCTCGGCCTTCGCGGCGGCTTCCTGTTCGGCCTTGGCCTGCGCAAGCTCGGCGGCTTTTTTCGCTTCGGCTTCGCGCGCGGTTTTTTCCGCTTTCTCGGCGGCTTTCTTGGCGCGGTAGGCTTCCTGGCGTTTCTTCCACTCCGCTTTCAGTTCGGCGGCCTTGTATTCAAGATATTTCTTGCCGACGGTTTCCTTCAGCGAAGGGATGATTTCCGTTTTGAAGGTTTTCACGCCGTCGTTGATCTTCTTGGCGGCGAAGCCCGTGACGCCCAGCGCGGCGACGCCCGCCACGGCCATGGGGATGGAGGCGGGGAAAAGCACCACGGCGGCGGTGATGCCGCCCGCGATCGCGGCGATGCCGAGGCCCGCGAAGCCAAGCATGCGGCCCAGCGTTTTGCGCAGCGGCTTGTCGGTCTTGATGATCTCGCGCACCGTGTCCTTGATCCATTTGTCGGGCGGCAGCAGGGCGGAATCGGCATCGACCTGCGGCAGCAGCCAATGGGCGATGCGCTTGGAGGCGGATTTCGCGGGTTTCGTTTCGGGTGCGGCGGCGGTGGTTTCTTTTTCGACTGTCGCGCTCAAGGAAGTGTCCTTTCGAAAGCTTCGGCCAGGGGGCCGTAAAGAGGGTGTTGTCCTGATGGGGTGACTTTAATGGCTATTTCATAATCCCGCAAGCGTTTTTGCCCCGGTTTTTGGTCCGGCTTTGGCGGCAAAGCCCTTGTTCGGGAAAGATTATTACGCCAAGGGCTCATAATTTTTCAAGAAGCCGGGCGGCGGATCAGCGGCCGGGCGGCGCTTTCTTCTTCGGTTCCGGCCTGACGGAGGCGGGCTGGGCCTTTTGCGCCGGGTCTTCGGGTTTGACGGGCGATGCGTCGGTATTGGCGGCTTCGCGCGCGAAACTGTCGCTGAGCGGCTTTTTCCCGCCGGGCTTCTTATCTTGCTTCTTGTCCTGCAGGGCGTTTTGCAGCGCGGCTTCGGCGCCCAGCTGCGCGCGGGTTTCGGCGGCTTTCTCCTGCGTCTGCCTGGCAAGGCGCGCCGCCTGTTTTTCCGCGCGGCGGTGCTTGTAGTTGTCGTAGCAAAGATAAAGCCCGTAGGCGCCGCTGGCGATCATCGTCACGGCCTCGACCGCGGCGAAGGTCGCCGTCGCGCCGATGGCGACGACGGGCAGTACCAGCACCTGCGTGGCCAGCAGCGCGCCGCCGACCGCGAGCGTCGCGACCGCCCCGCCCAGCGCGAGGCCGCCCAGTATGGTTTCCTCGCTCTGGCGCATGAATTTCTCGGTCACTTTCCACGCGCGGGTGGCGGTGATCGTCTTGGCGATCTTGCTGTCGCGGATCTTGCGGATGAGTTTCGTGTTCTGCAGGCGCTGGAAGATGTCGCGCTTCTTGGGGAACTCGTGGTGCTCGGGCTCCACGCCGCGGATGCGCGCGATGGTGGCTTTCAGCGAATCCCAGGCCCGCGCGCCGCCCGCCGCCATGCCATAGGCGCCAAGGCCGATGAGCGCGCCGCACAGCGCGATGCCGCCCGCCGCCACCATGAAGGGCAGGGCCACGACATAGGAGAGGCCGACGATGCCCGCGGCCACGACCGCGCTCGCGCCGCCCTTGACGGCCAGCGCCTCGACCCAGAGGTCGTGCTCGTTGAAGATTTCCACCGCATAGGTCTTGACCGTGCGTGCCTTGCGCGCAATCGAGGCCTTGACGTTCTTCCAGCTGAAAATCTCGCGCCAGCTCTTCTTGGGCGCGGGCGTTTCGTCCTTGTTGTCGTTGGCGGGGGGAACATCCGCGACGGGGGCTTCAAGCCCGGCCACGGCGGGCGCGGGGGAAAGGGGCTTCCCCGTCTTGTCCTGCTGTTCCGGCTTGTTCTTCTTCATCGGCGAAATGCTGTCCGTTTCAATACTCTAAAAGCGCGTTAAGATAATGCCGCCGCATCATACCCGCGCGGGGTGCGATGCGAAAGGTTTTTTCCCCGTTTCGGCAAGAATCGAAAGCGCGATGTCGGTTACAGGGATATATTTGTATAACCAGTTGACATAAGTCAATATTATTCGACATCCGACACCCCGGTTTCATGCGTATAAAAGGCGGCGAAAATGACGCCTGCTGTGAAAAAGGGCAAATATTCAATAAGGTAACCAATCGTTAACTTTATTGCCATAAAGTCTTATATAGGATTTGGAAAGCGGGCACGGAAAAACCCCGGTTTTACAGATACCGCGACGACAAGGCGCCACGCGGAAAACAACGAAAAGCCTTTTGATTAGAGAAAGCGCTCTGGAGGATAAAAAATGGCACAAGATACGGTAAAAATGAGGTTCACCGACGACGTCATCCGCAACGAGGCGGCGAACAACGGCATCGGCGAGTTTCAGGCGCGCTTCATCATCGTCCACCCGGGCGAGGAGGAAAAAGCGGAAAGCCTGATGAAGGCCTTCAAGACGGCGGGCAGCAAGACGCTGCACGAACGCGGGGGCATCGTCACGCTCAGCCAGAAGAACATGGAGTTCAGGATCGCGCAGCTCAAAAGCCTGCCCGCCCACGCGGAAACGGTTTCCGAGCTGCAGCGCGGGCTCGAGAAGGTCAAACAGGTCATCGCCGAGGCCAAGGCGGGCGTGAAAACCGCCCCGGCGAAAAAGCAGCAGGCCGGCATGGGCGCGGGCGCCTGATAAGCAAGAAGGAATTCGGCGGGATAAGAAAGTATATTTTCATGTTGGGGTAACGCCTTTATATTCATCGAGGCGTCAATTTCAAGGGCTGCAGGTCAGGGGATGGGACTGCAGCCCTTATTTTTTCGTTTTACGATTTTTTTCGCTCACAACGTCTTTGCCGTCAGCAACCGTAGTTGCGAAAAGCCGATGAGCAGCATCAGCGCGCCGAAGACGCCGAGGATGCCGGGGATGATCCAGTTCTTCCAGCCGCTGTCGATCATGGCCGAGCCCTTGGGGTCGTCATCGAGGTAGAGCACCGTCACTTTCTCCCCGCTTTCATACGATGGCGGGTTGGAGCCCATATTGCCCTTGAACTCCACCGCTGCGCCGCCCCCGTCCGGCGTGAAATCCACGATGGGGTAATAAGACAGCGAATTGTCCGACCCCGAGCGGCGGCTTTCCAGCCGCACTACTTCGCCCGGCGCGCGCAACCCGTGTTTTTCCAGCCGCTCGATTTTTTGCGTCATGTAGATGCCGAAGGCAATCGCCCCCGCGCCGAACAAAAGCAGGATGGGGGCCGCGACCTTCGCGCCCTTGCGTTGCTGGGCCAGCGTTTTTTTTCCGTCGGGCCCGCTGCGCGCCTCTTCCATCGTCATGAAGGCGGAAGAGCCCTGCGCCGCGTTCCGCCTTTCGACGAAGGCCTTCTTGAGCGCGGAGGCGCTGCGCAGGTCGCCCGGCTTGAACAGCCGCACGATCTTGGCCGCCAGCATCAGCCCCAGCAGGCCCATGACGACGGGCGTCATGACGGTGAACTTGTACTTGGTCAGGGCGATGTAGAACAGCGCGGCCCCAGGCGCGAGGAAGGCAAGCCCGAAGAGGACGAACCATTTCGTGTTGCTCGCGCGGCGCGCCTTGTCGGGCCGCGCGGGGAAGACCAGCAGCTCGACCGGGTCGCCGGTATTCGCCTTGGGCATCGCGTTTGACCCGACGTCGGACACGCTTTCATGCGTCGTGCCGTCCGACAGCATGTAGCCATAGACGAGGTTGTAGAACCCGCCCCTCTTCTGCACGCCCTTGATTTCGCCGCGCACGCGCTCGGCGTGGATATGCCAGTGCAGCGCGTTGAAGAAAAGCGCGAGGCCGATGGCGGAGAGGATGAAGCCCGCGAAGAGCATCATCACCTGGTTGAAGGCCATCATTCCGTTGAATACGGTATCGAACATATCTTTTCTTCCCCCCGTTGCGCGGCGGCAAATCCCGCGCCGCTGCCCTGTTCCAACGCTCCTTCAAGTTTGCTAGACTTGCGGTGCAATATCAACAGCGAACGGAGGGCGCGCCATGACCGCACCGGCTTATGACAGCAACAACATCTTCGCAAAGATCCTGCGCGGCGAAATCCCGTGCAAGAAAGTCTATGAGGACGACCACGTGCTCGCCTTCCACGACATCAGCCCGCAGGCGCCCAGCCACATTCTCGTGCTGCCCAAGGGCGAATACGTCTCGATGGACGATTTCACGCAAAAGGCCGCGCCCGGGGAAATCGCCGCGCTGTTCCGCGCGCTGGGGCAGATCGCCCGCGACGAGGGCCTGCACGAGACCGGCTACCGCGTCATTTCCAACTGCGGGCTGAACGGCGGGCAGGAAGTGCCGCACCTGCATTTGCACCTGCTGGGCGGGCGCAAGCTGGGGCGGATGGTCCAGCAGGCGGCCTGAGGCGCGGTTTTCTTAACGCCGTTCATATCTTGTCAAATCCGCCCCGGCTGGTACACTGGCCGTCTCAAAACAGACTGATGTCAGGATATGACGGAAAAGAAGCCCGATAAAAAGCGCCCCCTGCGGGAGCGTTTTCAAAAAGCCGCGCGCAAGGCGGTCATCGTGCCGCTGGCCGCGGCCTCGCTTCTCGCGGGGCTGCCCGCGCGGGCCGACGCGCCGCAAACCGCGCCCCTGTCCTATACCCAGCAACTGTTCCTGCAAAACGAGGCGGACGCGCTGCAAAAGGCGCCCGAGGGCTCCACCCCGCAACAGCAGGCCACCTATTACATGAAGGAGCTGTGCCTGACGCCCGAAGGGCTGCGCCTTGCCGCGAACGACGACAAGAGCGGGGAAACCCCCGCGCGCCGCGCCGAGGAAAAGCAAGTGGCCGACGCGCTGGACACGCTGAAAAAGCTGCCGATGACGGGCAAGCCGCTGATGGACCTCGTCGCGCGGCGGAAGATAGATTTCTGCGCGCTCGACAAATTGCCGGGCGGCGTGGCCGCGCAATATCTCGCCTCGTCGCGGCTCGTCGTTTCCGGCCCGGTGGGCAAGGGCGAGAACCGCGTCTTGCAGCTCGCGCACGAGCTGACCCACGCGGCGCAGGATGAAAACGGGCTGCTGTCCTACAGCCTCGACTGGACCATCGAGATGCGCGTGGAACGCAACACCGCCGTGGAAGCCGCGGCGATGACGATGGAATTCCTGACCGCCTATGACGCGAAGCTGGCCGGCGACGACGGCTATTGGAAGGACATGCAGCGCAGTGCGCCGGGCCTGCCCTATGGCGACGCGAAGATGTACAGCCTCATCGACGATACCTACAAGGCGGGCGTCGCGGCGGGCAAGACGCAGCAAGAATCGCTGCGCGAAGCGGGCGCGGCGGCGTGGAAGGAAATATTCCAGAGCGCGGACTGGCGGCGCTTCTACCTTGACGTCGAGCTGATGAACTACCTGCGGGACATCGACAACGGTTCCTTCGCGCCGCCGCTCGGCCCAAAGTCCGCGGGCTATACGCAGGCGGCGCTGGATGCTGCCGGGCAGATCGGCTCCGGCGAAAGCTTCACCAAGGGCGCGGCGATCTACAGCCTGCAATCCATGCTGCAGGGCGAGCAGAAGATGGCCTGGGCCTTTCAGGCGGCCGATATCGCCCGCTACGCGCAGCAGCTGGGCGCGGATGATCCCTCGGTCCTTTCCTATCGCGAAAAGGCGAAGGCGGACGGAAACCCCTATCTCGGCCTCGACATGAAGAAGATGTACGTCCTTGCCAGCGATGCGTCGTGGCGGAAAAGCCATGCCGACGGACGCCCGACCTATGTCTATGAGGTGCTGGACGCCGCCCTGGCTGCGCAAAATCCCGCTGCGCAAAATCCCGCCGTTCTTCCCGCCGCAGGCGGCGCAAGCATGCGCGCGGCGAACGGCCGTCCCGCCCCGCCCGCCGCAGGCTGACCCGAAAAAAACCGGATGTCGCGCATAAAGAAGGGGGCCCTTTTAAGGGGGCCCCCGTCAGTTTCACCAAAACACTTAGTGCATCAAGGTTGTGCTTTCTTGGTCCGCGGCTTGCGGGGCTTTTTGGCCGCCGGTTTTTTCGCGGTGTTGTCGTTGGACGTCTTGGCTGCCGCGGTCGGCGCTGCCGGAGCGGCGGCGACCAGTTTCGGCTTGAATTCGTCCAGGGAGTTCAGGACGATCTTCGCGCCGCCGTTTTCAGCCGCGAACTTCAGAACTTCTTCCTTGTTCGCCATCATCCACTTGCCGAAGGGGTTCGCGATTTTCTCGCGGATCACCTTGCGCAGCGGACGCGCGCCCATCGCGGGGTTGTAGCCTTCGGTGCCCAGCTGCTGCTTGGCCGCGTCGCTGACTTCCAGCGTCACGCCCTTCAGGTTCATGCCGGTCGGATCCGAAACGCGGTCGGTCACTTTTTTCAGCTCGCGCTCGACCAGGTTGTGAATGACCTGCTGCGCCAGCGGAATGAAGGTGACGAAGCCGCCCAGTTCCTCGATACGGTTGACCATCTCGGGGCGGAAGAACTTGCCGCGCGCCTTTTCGTAGATGCGGGACAGGATCTCTTCCTGCTCTTTCGGGGTCTTCTCTTTCTCGCCCGACGTAAAGGTCGCGCCGGCGCCGCCGCCGTTTTCCAGCACTTTCATGGCTTCAGCGGCGCCAAGGTTGCTGGTCATGACGATGATGACGTTGTTGAAGAGAACCGTCTTGCCCTGGTTGTCGGTCATCTTGCCGTCGTTCAGGACGGGCAGGAGGACGTTGAACACGTCAGGGTGCGCTTTCTCGATCTCGTCCAGCAGGAGGATCGAGTAGGGGCGCTGGCGGATGCGTTCGGTCAGGGCCGGTTCCGCGCTGTCGAAGCCGACGTAGCCCGGAGGCGCGCCGATCAGGCGGGAAACGCTGTGCTTTTCGCTGTACTCGGCCATGTTTTCCTGGATCAGCGCGTCTTCCGTGCCGAAGAGGTAACGGGCGAGAGCCTTGCAAAGCTCGGTTTTACCGGTACCGGTCGGGCCCTGCAGGACGAAGCAGCCCCAGGGCTGGTTCGGGTCGTTCAGGCCGGAACGGGCGCCGATCAGGCCATCGACGACTTTCTGCACGCCGGGCTGGCCCAGAACCTGTTCGGGGATCTCGGTTTCCATCTTCAGGAAGCGGTCGTGGTCGCTCTGGTTCAGGAAGTCGGCCGAGAGTTTCGACATCTGCGCCACGGCGGCGATGATGTCTTGACGCTCGATGACGTCGCTGTGACGGAACTTGGCCGATGCCGCCGCCATGTCCATCGCCTTTTCGCCTTTGCGGGGCTGGCTTTCGTTGGGGGCGTAGCGGTTGGTCATGTCGATCAGGTAGTTGAATTCCTCATCGGACAGGTCCTTCTCGATGCCGTGGTGATCGCGCACCAGGGGCCACAGCTTGCGCATGATGACCTCGGTGGACTGGCGATCGGGCTCGCCCAGCACTTTTTGCTCGAAGCGGCTGGCGAGAGCGGGATCTTTCTCGATGTGCTTGCGGTATTCCTCGCCCGTCGTGGTGCCCATGACGGAGATGCCTTTCGCGGTCAGGAAAGGCTTCATCATGTTGCCGGCGTCGGTGCCGCCTTCGGCCTTGCCCGAGGTCAGCTGCGAGTGGATCTCGTCGATCGCGAGGATGATCTTGCGGCCTTTCAGGTAGCCTTCACGCTCCTGCAGACCGTCGATCAGGGGTTTCAGCTTCCCTTCGAACTCGCCGCGGAACTTGGCGCCGGCGTTCATCGCCTGCAGGTCGAGCTGCAGGACGCGCGCGTCTTCCAGGCTGTCGGGAACGTCCTTGCCGTCCGCGATGTATTGCGCGATTGCGGAGAACATCGCGGTCTTGCCCACGCCGGCGTCGCCGGTGAAGCACAGGCTCGCCTGCTTGCGGCGCGAGAGGATCTTGATGCTGTCCGCGGTTTCGCCGTCGCGGCCGACCACGGGGTCGAGGCGGCCTTGGTCGGCCTTCTCGCTCAAGTCGCTGCAGTACTGGCGGATGACGGCTTCGATCGCCGCATCGGAGTACTTCGGACGCTCGGGCGGGGGCGGAATGGCCACGCGCACGCGCTTGTTGAACTCGGTCGTCGGCTTGTTCTGGTTCGCCGGAACGATGTCCGTGCCGGGTTTGGTGGTCGTCGGCTTGGGCTGGCTCGGCTGCGGGTTGAAGCCGGGGGTTTCCTCGGTGGCCTCGACGCTGCGGCGCGCGAAGATCGCATCCGTGCTCATGCGCTGCGGGGGGAAGGCGAGGTTGCGCAGCAGCGCGGGCGTCACGGCGGGCGCGCCCATCGTGGTGCGACCCAGCTCCGAGGGATCCAGCGTGTCGGTGAACTTCGCGGGGAAGTTCGGGTTCAGGTCCATCTCCTCGACGGCGTTCTGGATGTCCGCCTTGGATTCAGCGGTCAGCTCGTAGGCGACTTCGACGCCGCCCGGCGTGGCCTTGAAGGTCACTGCATAGTCGAGGCCGACCTGCTTGATGCCGTTCGGCTCGCTGTCGGGGCCGGTCGTGATCTGGAAGCCCACGGTGGACATGATGACGCCGCCCTTGCCGTCGGGCTTGAAATCGGGCTTGTCGTCGAACGCGAAAACGGTTTCGTTCCGATTGAACTTGGCTTGCCGTTGATCCTGCGCAAAGACCTGAATGGGCTTGGTGGGACGCCCGTTGTTGTAGCGCACCGCGTATTCGCGAGAATCTTTCGCGTCCACGAGATATCGGTAGCCGTGGTAACCGTTGTTGTCATTCGCCATTGTATTGGACTCCTTGTGGCATTAAGGGGTTTTGGTGTGGTTTATTTTTGCTTATTACGTTTACGTAAGGTAAATGTGCTTATGGATTTACGCAAGCTGAAATTATAGAAAAAGGACATTGTGTATTATTTTATTTCAATATTATGCAAGTTTTTTGAAATATCATTACAAAAAATATTAATTTTGAAACAATATTATCGACATTCGACGATGCATTAACCGGTTTTTAATCAAAAAGGGCGGAAATCCAGAGAATCATCCGGGATTCCTCAATAAAATCAAGTTATGGCAATGAAATGAACGGCGTTCAAACCCGCCCCTCCGGGCCCGCCGCCGCGCTGCCGCGGGGGGTGCCGCAGCCGTAATTTTTCAGAAATCAACGCAGGTTATGGAAGGTCTTTCAAGCTGTCCGTAAGATGAAAAGCGGGCCGCCGCCCAAAACCGGGCAAGGCGGAAGCTTTTTCCGAGTCCCGGCCGGATTTCCTTTGTGGCGCTGCGGGGTTTCTAGGGCGCGGCCGTCGTTTCCAGCGGGGCGATGAACTTGGAATAGAAGTAGCCGGCGATCATCTTGCCGCCGACGATCGCATAGGCGGGGTTCACGCCCCAGCGGCGGTAGCCCATAGATTCATATAAATGAATGGCGGCGTCCTGCGTTTCGCGCACGTCGAGCTGCAAGACCTTGTAGCCCATTTCCAGCGCCAGCTTTTCCGCCGTCTCGGCCAGCTTGCGTCCCGCGCCATGGCCGCGCGCCCAGGGGGCGATGAAGCAGGCCAGCAGCTGGGCGGAAAAGGCCTGCGCCTCGTTATGGCGGCTGGGCTCCACCAGCTGGGCCGCGCCGCAAACCACGCCGTCCATGCGGGCCAGCAGCAAATGACGTTCCGGCACGACCAGCACGCCGCGCCAGTAGCGTTCCAGCACTTCGCGGGCGGGGGGCACCATCCAGCCAAAGCCGCCCCCGCCCTCGATCGCGGCGTCGGTCGCATCGCTCAAATCGTTGAGGTCGGCCGGGCTCAGCCGATCGACGATCTCGATGGCGACGAGGGGATTTTGCTGTATCTTTTCACGCGGGTGGACGGCTTGCATGGGTATATCTGGCCTCTCCTTCGATGGGGCGTCGTCATGCCGGTTCATATATGGTTCCGGTCCGTTCGTGATGTCTGTTCGGTAGCGCGACTATATCACAACAGCTTGAAATGAAAAAATCGTAAATCAGGCGGTTTTCATGCGCCGGGCGCGCGGGTTCCGTCCGGTTTTGCCGCCCCGGAAAGGGCGGGCGGCGGGCCGGATTCGCCGCGCCGGCGCGCCGCCCGGCTGAAAATCGTATAACGTACTGATATTCCTGCGGATTGTCCGTCCGGTTCCGATTGACATAACAATATACGGTCTGTATGATGGCGGACATATTCCTTTTTATAACGCGCACACCGCCCGGCGGGCGCCCCGCCGGAGTACAGGACCACAAGAGCAGGACAAATGAGCGACGCCCTCGACCCCCAGCAGCAAAAATCGCTGAACGACCTTTTGACCGACGCGGTGTCGAAGGGCAACCAGTCGCGCGTGGCCGCCTGCATCACCCATGGCGCGCAGACGGATTACACGGTGACCACCGGCAGCCGCGACAGCTATAACTTCAAGCGGCGTCCCGTTTCCCATTACGCCTACGAGCATTACGACCCCGCGGTCATGGACACGCTGGCGCGCGCGGGCATGCCGCTGGAGGCCAGAAACGACGACGGGGATACGGTTCTCGGGCTCGCCGTGCGCAATCGCAACATCAAGGCCGTCGAGCAGCTGCTCTCGCTGGGCGCAAGCCCGCTCTCCGCCAACAAGGGCGGTACGACCATCCTGGACCTCGCGCGCAAGGCGGCCAACGGCTACGAAGCCGGGAGCCCGGCCGCCGTCACGCCGGAAAAAATCATCGACATGCTGATCGCGGCCCTGCCGGTCGCGCAGGACGCCTTCAACGACAACGCGCCGCGCGAAGGTGTGGACGGCAAGGGGCTGACAACCGGCGACGAGTTCGCCGTGCGCCGCAAGCCGCTGGTCGTGACCCCCAAGGGCGGAGAAAAGCCGCAGAGCGGCAAGAACGGGCAGGGAGGGTTCTCGCTATGACCTCCCCGCAACAGGAAACGCTCAACAAGCTTCTGGTCGAGGCCGTCAAGGCCCGCGACCTTCAGCACGTCGAGCTTTACGTCGCCAAGGGCGCGGACGTGAACATGACGGTCGGCAACGTCTCCGAAAGGATCAAATACCCGAAGTATGAATCCACGATGGGGCGCGCGCCGCTCTACCACTGCATGCTGGACGAGGGCTTCGACGAAAAGATTTCCGACTTCCTTTTCGCGCAGGGCGTCGCGGTCGATGTGAAAAGCCATACCGGCAGCACGCCGCTCATGCTCGCCGTGCGCAACGGCAACCTGCCGCGCGTGAAATACTATCTTTCCAGGGGCGCGGACCCGCTGGCCGTGAACAACGCCGGCGAGATGGTCTTCGACATGGCGCGCCGCCTTTCCGCCGGCGACGTGCCCGACCGCCAGAAGATCATCGACGCGCTGATCGCCCCGATGCCGGACGCCAACAAGACCGCGCCGCAAGGCAAGGCCGAAGCCGTTGGCAACGACAACGCGGGCGCGCCCGTGGAAACCACGCAGGGCGTCGTCGTCTCCAAGCCTTTGCAGATCAGCCCGCGCAAGGGGCCGCCCGGCGGCGGCTTCAAGCTTTAGGGGGCGGGGGTCATGGCACAGGAAAACAAATCAGGCCGCGCCGAAACGGGCGGCGTTTCACGGGAGCAATACGACATGGTCAACCAGGCGCTGCTCGAAGCCGTCGATGCGGCCAATTATGAGCGCATCGACCTTTGCCTGAAGAAGGGCGCGGACATCAACACCCGCAACGGTTCCGGGCGCACCCCGGTCATGATGGCGGTGTGGAAGGAAAATCCCGCCCTTTTGCAGTTCATCCTCAACCGCAAGCCCGATCTTTTCCTGAAGGACGGCAGCGGCAAGACGGCCTATGACCTTTTGAAATCCGCGAACGACAAGGCCGCCATGCAGAAAATGACCGACATCCTGCTGCGCGCCCTGCCCGACGCGCCGCCGAAGAACGCCGCGCCGGAAGCCGCGAGCGAGGCCGGCAAAGGCTTCAACGACGTCGCGACGCGCGAGGAGATCCGCGTTGCGCGCCCCCTCACCCTTTCGCCCAAGGACGACCGGAAAGGTGACGGCCGCAAAAAGAACGACGGCGGAGGGTTCAAGCTGTGAGCGAGAAGAAGCTGAGCGGAGAGCAGAAAAGGGCGCTGGCCGCGGCCATGTACGACGCCCTGAGCCGCTACGACCTTGAATCGCTCGAAGGCTGCATCCGGCTCGGCGGCGATCCTTCCGTCGATGCCTGGCCGCCGCAGGGCGGCGCGCGCCCGGTCATGCATTGGGCGGCGATTTTCTTTCGCGCGGACACGGCGGCGGCTGTCATCGCGGCGGGAGACGTCGATTGCCGCGACAGTTACAAGAACACGGCGCTTTTCGCCGCGATCTCGCAAAAGAACCCCGACGCCATCCGCTTTTTCGTGCAGCACGGCGCGGACCCGCTGGCGCAGAACAACGGCGGCGACGTGGCGATCCGGCGCGTCACCGAAGTGACGAACGACGAAGCGCTGCGCGGCAAGATGATGCAGGCCATCGTCGCGAAGCCCGAAGACGCGCCGGAAGAAACGCCCAAAGGGGAATTCAACGCCGCCGCCGAAGCGGGCACGGAAAAGGCCATCCGCGTCTTCAAGCCCGTGACCATCCAGCACAAGGATAAGGACAAGCCGGAAAAGGAAGGCAAGCAAGGCGGCTTCAAGCTGTGAACGACAGTTCACATAAGGCGCGCGCCACCCTTTTCCTGCGCGCATATAATATTTAAAGGTATGCCGATGGATGCGGAGGGGGTGTCATATGGTATCCGTTCGCCATTTGCGGCGAAAAATGCTATAACGGGTCCGGCGTATTTGCACGAAAGGGAGAAATCCCGCAATTTCGTTGTGCGTCAAAAGATTCTTTACTATTTTAGGGGCATAAAAGTTTTGAACAATCCGGGGCCGCCGGCGCAGGACGCCGCCGTGTTTTCAGGAAAGACGAAAGCCGCCGCATGAAAAAGCGCATCGAACAAGACAAGCCGTTTTCCTCCCGCCTGCCGGCCGTGCTGTGCCTGCTGGCGGCGCTCTTGCTCGCGGGCGGGGCCGCGCGCGCGCAGGCGGTGAAGAACTTCCGCAACGCCGAGATCCGCAAGTTCGAGCGCGACGGCGGCAAGGTCGATTACCTCGGCACCGCCTACGGGCTGGACGGCTGGGTGATGTTCGACAAGAACAAGCAGTTCCGCTCCGTCGTCTATTCCACGCCCGAGGGCGCGATGCTGCGCGGCTCGCTCTTCGACCCCGAGGGCAAGAGCGTGACCAAGATGCAGCTGGAAGCCTATCACGCGCGCGAGAAGGGCTCGCAGGCCGCCCTGCCCAATGCCGACAACCCGGACAGCGGGCTGCCCAAGTCCGAATATTTCTACGCCGCGCTGGAAAAGGCGAACTGGACGCGGGTCGGCAAGGCGGACGCGCCCTATCTCTACATGATCGTCAACGTCAACTGCGACCATTGCCAGGAGCTCTGGAAGTCGCTGGCGCCCGACGAGGAGAAGGGAAACCTGCAGCTGCGCATCCTGCCCTTCGGCAAATCGGAGGCCAACCTCAACGGCGGCGCGGCGCTTTTGTCGGTCGATGACCCGGGCAAGGCCTGGGAGGCCTACATGAAGGGCGACAAGGACGCGCTGGGCGTGAAGAAGATCGAAACCGGCGCGCTGGAGAAGATGAAGGCCAACAACGCCTTCATGGCGAAATGGAAGCCGCGCGGCTCGCCTTTCGTCATTTACCGCCGGCTGGCGGACGGCAAGCTGACGGTCATCGTCGGCAAGCCCGAAAACCCGCTGCTCGTCATGTCGGAGCTGATGAAGCCCAACGAGTGACGGCGCGGAAGACATGAATACAGGATACGGACTGAACTGAAATGATCACGGCACAGGCATTGGCACTTTGCATCTTCACCGCGGCGCAGACCTATTCGGTGCCGCCGACGGTGATTCTCGGCGTGCTGCACGTCGAGGGCGGGCGCGTGGGGCAGGCGGTGGCCAATACCAACGGCACCTACGACCTCGGCCCCATGCAGATCAACACGATCTGGGTGCCGCAGCTCTCGCGCTACTGGGGCGTGAGCGAGAAGACCGCGCTGCGCTGGGTGCGCGACGACGCCTGCGTCAACATCGGGGTGGGCACCTGGATCCTGCGCAGCAAGATGAACGAGACCGGCAGCCTCGCCGGGGGCATCGCGCATTACCATTCCGCCACGCCGTGGCGCGGCAAGAACTACCGCGACAAGGTGATGGGCGCCATGCATCTTTACCGTCTCGTCCGCCAGCCCTCCGATCTCGTGATGGCTTCGCGCAGCTATCCGCCCGGCTGAACGGAATCCTCGGCCGCGGAATCCTCCCCTTGAATATTTCCAGATTACCCGCGCCGCGACGCGCGGGAAAAAAATTGGGAAAACAGGTGCTTGCCTGTTTGCTTTGTGTTCAAAAGTCGTTATCATCATGGTCTGACGAAAGTCTTCAATCTGTTGTTGGACAGTGATGGAAAAATTTCTCATGAGCAAAACAATTTCCTTTTTCAGCGCGGTCGGCGTCTCGCTTCTCCTGGCGGGCTGCGCCGTGCATCCGAGAGTGGACGAGCAACTCGTCGCGTCGCCCGATCCGCTTGGCTTGCGCATGGCCGCCGCTGTCGATAAGGCCAGCGCCGCGTTGCAGACGCTGGCCTCGGTCGAGCAGGCGCGCAATCCCGCCCTGTCCATCCAGGCCGTTCCCTACGCGCCGCAGGAACTGCGCCGCACGATGACGGTCGATTGGGTCGGCCCGATCGAGCCGATCATGCGCCGCCTCGCGGACCGCGCGGGCTACGACCTGCAGGTCAACGGCGACACGCCGCCGGCGCCGGTCGTCGTGACGCTCAACGCCAAGCAGAAAATGGTTATCGATGTTTTGCGCGACCTCGGCCTGCAGGCCGGCCAGCGCGCCGATGTTGTTGTGGATCCTGACCATCGTCTTGTGGAGTTGAACTATGCGCCCATTTCCGGGGATTAAGCCCGCAATCGCAGTGATGGCCGCGCTTGCGCTGGTCGCCGCGCCCTCGGGCGCGCGGGCGCAGATGCAGCCGACCTATACCTCCGGGTCGGTATCGCCGCAGCAGACGATCGCCACGCAGCAACAGCTGCAGCAGGCCATCGGCAACGCCATGGCGACGCCGCCCGCCGGCTACAGCGGCGCGCCCGCCCCGGCAAGCTCGTCCTCCTCGTCGGGGTCGGCAATGACCCAGGAAGAGCTGGACAAGGAGCTCAAGGACCACGACAGCCCGCAGTACAAGGCGCATCTGCTCGCCAAGCACGCCAAGGCCGACCAGGACCTTTTCAACGGCGCGGACGAGGATGCGAAGCCGCAGACCGTCACGCGCGAGATGCCGACGCCGCCGGAAATGGACTCGCTGCAGAACGTCGCGGCTTCCCACCCCGGCGAAGAGATTTCCGACGACCCGGTCACGCGGGCGCTTTCCCTCGACATGCGCCGCGACAGCCAGCGCGAAGCCGCGCTTTCCTACGGCGCGCGCGGCGGCCTCGCCAAGCGCAGCTACATGATCATGGAGCGTCTCGGCGATTACGAGACGACCTTCGACCGCGTCTTCAACTTTCGCGCCCTGCTGGTGCGCGCGCCCTCGGGCCTGATGATCGAACCGCCGATCATCAGCGAGGAGCTGAAGGCTACCGTCATCACGCCGACCGGCGACGAGGCGGCCGTGGCCGACCAGATCCTGAAGATCAACAAGCAGGCCAAGATCGTCACCGCGCCGCGCGACTGGCGCCAGTATCTCGACCTCGACTACGTGACCGACATCCCGCCGCCGCCGCGCGTGCTCTGGCCGAAGAACAAGCAGGAGCAGCTCAACTGGAACCAGTGGGTCAAGCAGGGCTGGGAAGCGGGCTACGAGCAGGGCGAAGGCATTTTCGAGGCCGATCTCAACAAGCTTGTCGCGGATTACAAAGGCATGGTGCGTTACCGCATGTTGCTGGCGCAGGGCAAGATCTCGCAGCCCTATGCGCTGCAGGAAGACCGCGGCGTAACCGGGGGCAAGAGCGAAATGCGCGTGGGCGATCGGGCCCTGCGGATTACCGGGCCCTCGCAATTCCTGACAGGGGCTGATCTATGGAAGCCGGCAGACCGGTAAGCCTACTCAAGAAGGGTGTTGACGACCTCAAGGAAACATGGGCGGAAGAACCTGACCGTTTCCATGAGCATCATATCGACCCGTTCTTGCTGTGGTGCGTGAAAAAAGGCGCGTCCGACATCACCTTCCAGTCGAACCGCGCGGTCTATTGCGAGATTTACGGCACGCTTTACCCCTCCACCTACCGTTCTTTCGACGCGGCCGACATGACGGCCGTCATCACCCGCCTCTACGGCACGGAGGCGATCGCCATCCTGGCCGGCGGCGCGGACATCGACTTGTCCTACGAGATCATGATCGACCGTTTCACCCGCACGCGTTTCCGCGTGAACATGACGGCGATCCTGGCCGACGGCCGCGACGGCATCCAGGTGACGATGCGGACGCTGCCCTCCGCCCCGCCGACGATGAAGCAGCTCAACATCGAAAAGGCGATCGTCGATGCGTGGCGCCCGCGTAACGGGCTGGTGCTCATCACGGGTCCGACCGGTTCGGGCAAATCGACGCTGCTCGCGGCGGGCAACCGGATGCTCATTGAAAGCCCGCACGGCTGCGGCAAGATGCTGACCTATGAATCGCCGATCGAATTCACCTACGATTCCGTCCTCTCGCGCCGCTCGCTGGTGGCGCAGTCGGAAATCCCGCGCCACCTGCCCAGCTTCGCCGCCGGGGTGCGCAACGCGCTGCGCCGCAAGCCCGAGGTCATCCTCGTGGGGGAGGCGCGCGACCGCGAAACCATTTCCGCCGCCATCGAGGCGGGGCAGACGGGCCACGTGGTCTATGCCACGGTCCACACCACGGGCGTGGCGGCGACGATTCGACGCATGGTCTCGACTTTCGAGCCCTCCGAACGCTCTGAGCGCGCTTTTTCGCTCATGGAAACCGTGCGGTTAATCGTTACGCAAACTTTAGTGCCTAAAATAGGGGGTGGCCGTGTGGCGCTGCGCGAATATATGCCCTTTACGGAGGAGATTCGCGAAACGCTGCTGAACATGACGTTCGACAAATGGCCTTTCGAGCTGATCCAGATGGTGAGCAAATACGGGCGCACCATGGAAAGCACGGCCCGGGAGGCAATGGAAAAAGGCCTGATCGAGCGGCGGCATTACCTGATGTACGCGATGGGCACCAAGGAAGGCAAGGAAGCCCAGGCGCTGGAAGACGCAGAGAACGCCGCGCGCGAGGAAGCCGAAAAACAGGCGCAGGGAGGGCATTAAACCATGGCGGTAACGACGGACTGGCACTGGCGCAACACTATGAAAACCGTGCGTTTCTTCATCTTCGACGCGCGCGCGGGGTTTTTCGTGGTTCTCGTCCTCGTGCACGCGCGGATGTGGACCCTCATGCTCGCCATCCTCGTGATGAGCACCTTCTACCTGCTGGAACGCAAAAGCCTGACCTTCCCGGCGGCGCTGCGCTCGCTGCGGGTCTGGCTCATCGGCTCCTACCGGCCGGGCTGGATATGGTCGCGTCGCCGCAAGCTCATCGACACCGGCTCGCGCTAGGCGTTCCGGCGTTCCTTCGCCCCTCGTCTTTTTATCTTTTTCATAGAGTGTATGTTGCCGGTCGCGCGGCGCGGCGCCGTTTTCGCGCGCGGTTTCCGCCCGGTTTTTCCGCGGCGGATTTTTTAAGCCGCGCGTCGCCCAATATCGACCCCGCCTATTGATTTGTATTTTATTTTCGGACTATAACTGATTATCCGGTTTGATTTAACATTGCCTTTAAGCAGGACCAGTTCATGAAAAAGACGCTTCACCCGACGATGCCCGGCACGCTGCCCGCGGCGCAGCTCCACGTTTTCAAAAAAGCCCTCATCCTTTCGGGCGTGGCGTTCATCGCGTTTTCGACGCCCGCGCAGGCAGGCTTCCAGTGGAAGGGCCCCGTCGCCCCGCCCGTCGCGCAGCAACCCGCGCCCATGGCGGCCCCCATGTCCGCCCCTGACCAGTCGATGAGCGGCCTTGAACCCGTCACCAACTGGAACGGCCAGACGGCCGCCGCGCCCGCCGCCCCGATGCCGCCGCCCGATGCCGCGCCCGCGCCGATGTCTGCGCCGATGCCCGCCTCGGTGCCCGCGCCCGTGGAGACCGCGCCCGTTCCCGCCGTGGATGCCAGCGACGTCATTTCCGGTTTCGGCACCGACGTGCCGCTCGTCATGGCCCTGCAGCAGATCGTGCCGCCCGGCTACCAGTATTCCTTCTCCTCGGGCGTGAACCCGGGCCTCTCCGTTTCCTGGCAGGGCGGCAAGCCCTGGAAGACCGTTCTGGGCGAAACGCTGGAGCAGCAGCAGCTGGGCTACCGCGTGCAGAACAACGTCGTCGTCGTCGGCGACTTCCCGCCGCCCGCGCCGCCGGCCCCGCCCGCACAGGCAATGCCCGACGCCGCGCCGGCGCCGCAAGTCATGCCCGCGCCCACCAAGGCCGATCAAATTCCCGACGACATGGTGGGCGGTTCCGCGTCCTCCGCCCCGGCCGAGCAAAAGCCCGTCGATATCCGCCGCCAGAAACCCAAGTCCTTCTGGCAGCGCATCAACCCCTTCGACCACGACAAGGACGATTCGATGGGGGCCAACGAGCAGCCCGCAAGAACCGCCGACATGACCGCGACCAATTCCGCCGACACGCAGGCCATGAACGCCGCGCGCCAGCAGATGGCCGCGCCAGCAGACGGCGGCGACATGACCACGCCGCCGGCATCGGTCGTTCACCCCGCCGTCAATTCGATGGCGGACCAGGCCATGGCGGGCGCGACGGTTTCCTCCATGCCGCCTGCGGACAACAGCAACTGGGGCACCCCCTCGGCCCAGATGCCGACGGTCTCGCCCGCGCCTTCTTCGGCCACTTCCTCTTCTTTGGCAGCCCCGGCCTCCATGGCTCCCGCGGCCATGCCCGAATCGCCCTCCGCGGCGGACGAGCAGCATGCGGTTGACCTGACCGCGCCCGATTCGACCGCCGATTCGGCCTCCGCCGGCGCCAAGACGGTCGTCGCCTCCGCGCAGACCTCGGCGCCCGCCGCCATGGTTCCCGCCTCCGCGGGGCTGGAAGGCGAATGGACCGCCAGCAAGGGCGCAACCCTGCGCGACGTGCTGAAAACATGGTCCGACAAGGCCGGCGTGCAGCTTTACTGGTCGATCGACTATAACTACAAGATCAACGGCGACGTCGATTTCAACGGCTCCTACGGCGACGCCGTCGGCAAGCTGCTGGACCAGTTCTCCGCCGTGCGGCCGCAGCCCTACGGCCAGCTGCACCAGAGCAGCGACGGTCCCAGAGTCTTGGTCGTGAAGTCTTATGACATTGCCCAATAGGCAAAAATAAGCCTCTGATTTCACGTATTTATTTTGAAATCTGTCACATTTTAGCTAAATGTGGTACGATAGAGGATATGGTCGTATCAGCAGTTGGCTTGCCTTTTCATGGGTGAGACCACTGTCAGGTTGGGGTTACTTGGGGTATGAATCACCGCGCTTCGCTTAAAAAAATCGCAATGGTTGCCGGCATTCTGATGTTCATGGCTGCGGGATTTTTCTCGGTCAACCTCATGACGTCGTGCAAGGCCCGCGCCCAATGCGTGTGCAGCATCTGTACTTATGCGGCCGGCGGCATGTCCCAGGCGCTTATGACGATCGACGGTTCCGTCACCCAGCCCGGCATCCTGATCGCCACGGCGACGCTGACCGCCTATATGACTCTCGCGCGCACCGCCTTTCAGGACGTCATCGACCAGAAGATCAAGGAAGTCACGAAGAACCAGACCGGGTGGTGGGATACCTTCTGGTACTACAACCTGCTGCCCGCGATGAAGGACATGACCGCGCAGTGGAACACGATGGACCAGCAGCACTCGGGCACCATGGGCCGCTTCGCCGACGTGACCGACGCCAACCGCACGACCCGCGCCTTCGAAAACTACCAGCTTGAAACCCACCGCGAACAGCGCCCCGCCGCCTCGACCTGCACGGGCGCCGCCGCCGCCGGGGGCATGACCCGCGCCGACGCCTTCCGCCGCGCCTATGCGGCCGAGGCGCCCGCGGAAAAACACAAGCGCACCTCCAACGCCAAGGGCTCGGACGCCGCGCAGGGCACGGGGCAGGCGCTGGCCGCCGCATGGAAGGACTACAAGACCAAGTACTGCGATCCCGATTACAACGCGGGCGCTTCCGGCTGCACCGCCGCCGGGACGGAAGTGAACCGCGACCTCGACGTTGCGGGCGAGGTCTTCCAGAAGGACACCGTCGATCTTACCGATACCGCGACCAAGGATGCGACCGACGCGCTGATCCAGAACATCGCCGACCCGCACGCGACCGACCCGATCATGCCGAGCGCGCTCACCAACTCCACCGGCCGCCAGAGCATGCTGCGCTCGCGCGCCTATCAGGCCCGCCGCCAGACGGTTTACGATGCGCTCTATTTCATCATCGCCAACCGCGCGCCGGGCAGCAACCTGAAGGACTTCGTCGCCGCGATGCGCGGCGCGGCGGGCTACGACCCCTCGACGATTTCGCAAAACCCGTCGCACAACGAATTGATGCAGGTCATGATGGCCGACCGTTTCCGTTCCGGTTCCTACGCCTTCCATCAAGTGGACGAGCCGGAGAACAACGAGCGCGAAGCCGTCATCCAGCAGGCTTTCCAGACGATGCAGCTCAGCGACGAGCTTGACCTGCTCGACCGTTACGCGCTGGTTCTCGCCGCCTCGGCGGGCCAGCAGATCAACAGGGAGGGCCCGACGCATACCTCGGGCAGCCCGTCAGACAGGCCGATGAAATAATGATGCAGGCTTTGAAAAATGCGCTGAAGGCGCGGCTCGGGAAATTCCGCTTCGGCAAGGCGTCGATGGCGCTCATCGCGCTCGCGGGCTTCCTGATCGGCTACAATTCCATCGCCGCTTACAACGCGGGCCAGTGCGAGGCGCAGGGCATGGTGCCGCCGCCCATGCCCGTGACCGTCTCGGGCGGGATGTGCGCTTGCTGCGCGCCGACGCCCTGCCCGCAGCCCTGCGAAATTTCCGGCACCGCCTCCATGGCGAAAAACCTGATCTGGAACGCCTTTTCCGAGCTGCTGGAAAACCTGACCGACACCATTCCGCCCGCCATCGGCACCGATGCCACGGGCTCGCCCGTCACGCTCGGCGGCGGTCTCGACGGCTATACCGGCCTGCAGATCGACTACATGATGGAAGCGCTTTTGCAGCGCCTGAACAACACCGAGAAGGACATGATGGCCTGGTGGGACACCATGTGGTACTACAACCTGCTGCCGGCCCTGAAGGACATGACCAACCAGATCAACACCGCGAGCGTGCACCAGGTGGCGACGCATGAAGACGGTATGGACGTCTCCCACGAATCCAAGACGAACCACACCATGGAAAAGGCGCAGGTCGTCGCGCATGAGACCTATACGCCCAGCAAGAAGACCTGCGTGGCGGCGGGCGCCTCGGGCGGTCTTGGCCGCGGCCGCGAATTCGGCCGCCACGTGCGCCGCGCGATGGAAAGGGAAGTCGAGGACGACGGGCTGAACAACAAGGGCTCGCCCGGCGCGCCCGGCGTCGGCGCGCAGCACGCGGTGCGCAACGACATCTACGAAACGACCTTCTGCGACCCGGACGACAACGGCGGCATGAACACCTGCAAGGGCACGCCCTCGCTGCCCAATATGGACACGCGGGTGAACGACCTCGTCTATGGCAACCTGACGATCCCGATGGACGACCCTGCCAAGGGCGCGGATTACGCCACGGCCACCAAGGAACTCGTGAAGAACATGGTCGGCGACCCGGCTGTCGATCCCCTGCCGGCCAGCACGCTGAAAACCTCGGCCGGCATCGCGGGCTTCATGAACCGCCGCGTCTATATGGCCCGCTACAACGCGATCCGCACCGTGCCGATGCTGGGCATCGGCTGGCGCACGCCGGGCACCAATATCGGCTCGCTGGTCGAGAACCTGCGCAAGGGCGCGGGCGTGCCCGTGGCGGAAATCTCGAAGAACCCGTCCTACAAGGAAGTCCTGCACGCCTATATGGTGGACCGCTTCAACAGCGGGGATTACGCGAACGACCTGATCGGCGACCAGTCGAAGATCGAGATGGAAAAACTGTCGATCAACAGCTTCTACCTGATGCAGTTGCGCGACTACTACGAACTTCTGGAGCGCACGGCGCTGGCGCTGGCCGTCCAGGTCTCGGTGATGGCGGACAAGATCCAGCTGCCGAAGACGGAAATGAATCGTAGCCTGAAGTAACGAACCGCGGTGAAGATATGAGAAACTGGACTTTACATCGCCGGAAGAAAGAAGGAAGCGGAGCCGCTCAAGACGTATCCGCTAAAGACGGATCTGCCCGGGGCCTGCGCGCCGCGGCGGCCTGCGCCTTCCTCGGCCTGCTCATGGTCTTGCGCGCATCGCCCGCCGCCGCGCAATGCGAACTGCCCGGCACCACGATGGCGACCGCCGCGGGCATCGTCACGGCGGATACGGCCTCGCTCAACGGCCAGTTCCTGGCGCCGGTCGGCGCGCTGCCGGTGATTTACGAGGCGCAGCTCTACATCGCGCAGTCGGTTCTCTACACGAAGCTTTCCGACCAGGAAGACACGATCCTGAAGCGGATGGACGATTTCTGGACCGACTGGCTGAAGGCGCTGCAGGACATGACCGCGCAGATCAACGCCAGCAAGAACGACACGGTCCGCCAGACCAACTCCCTCTTCGACAGCAGCGACGAGAACAAGAACGCGCGCGACATGCAGGAGCTCGAGGCCAAGGCAAGGAAACAGTTCCAGCCCAACGACCCCGGTTGCCGTTTCGACAGCATGGCGCCCTATATGGCGACCACGACCCGGACGCTGCCCAAGGTGGTGACGGCGCTCGGCAACGATCAGGACGACCTCGGCAGCGCGAAAAAAGGCACGCCCGCCGCCAAGGGGCCGGGCGAGGTGCAGAAGGTGGAATGGGCGAACTACGTCGCGCTGTTTTGCAACCCGGACGCCAACGGCGGCAGCGCGGGCTGCACGACCGCCGGCGCGATGGAGGACGCGGACGTGCTGCCGAGCAAGACCCTGCTGGGCAATCTGACCTATGATTTCAGCTCGGGCAGCGGCGCGACGGTGGACGGGAAGACCCTGAGCAAGGGGCAGGTCCAGAAAGTCGCCCTCGACACGCTGCTGCGCAACATCACGGGCTACCAGCCCGCCGTGCCCGTGCCGACCGACGCGCTGAAAAACGCGGCGCAGCAGCAAAGGCGCCTCGCGCAGCGCGGCTACAGCGCGCAGATGAACACCGTCATGGCGCTGGCCGATAGCATCGAGGCGGAACACACGCCCGGCCCGGACGCCAGCGAGGTGCAGGCCCTGCGCCAGCGCATGGGCGTGACGACTCCCTCGGCGAACCCCAGCGCGCGCGAGCTGCGGCAGGCGGTTCTCGAGCAGTTGTGGGACCCGGCCTATTACGTGGGCCTCGGCGACGCGCCGGCGACGGCGACGCAGAAGGAAGTCTATCTCGAGGCCTATAACCTGATGCTGCTCTACAAGCTCGTCGATAAGGAAGAGAAGATCAGCAACGTCTATGCCGTGGAGGCCGCGAATACGCTGGCCGGCGATCAGGGCGGGCAGCGCGACGCGAATATCAAGGACATGCCGCTGCACCCGTAATACGCGCGGCCGGCCCGTCCTTCAAGGAAACGTGACACCAAGGAATGAACATGAAGAAGAAAGACATGACATCCCTGACCTTCCGCCGCTTCCCGCTATTCATGGCGGCGGCGCTCATGATCGGCTGTCTGTCCCTCGCGCCGTCGAAAGCCTATGCGCAATGCGAGAACCCCTTCAACGCGACCAACCAGTTCAACTCCATGGCGCGCGACATCGTGAAGGAGCTGAACAAGTTCATCCAGCAGGAAGAGAATTTCATCGACGAAAAGCTGACGCATGAGGCGACCTATGAAATGGAGCTGCGCCTCTACGAATTCGACACCAATATCCGCAAGGCGCTGACCGACTGGTGGAACAACCGCTTCCTGCCCGACCTGAAGAAGATGTCGAAGCAGGTCAGCGCGGCGCAGGTCGATCAGAGCCAGACGCTCGGCAAGCTGGTGGATGCGGAAAACATCGACGAGACCCTGCATGACTATAACAGGCGGCAGGCCGAAGCCGTCCACCGCTACCAGCCCTCCGAAATCGGTTGCACGCTCGACAGTCAGGGCGTCGGCACGGGCAAGGCCTATCGCCTCGCGCGGGCCTATACCTCCGCCGCGACGCGCGAAAACACGGACACCCGCATGCAGAAAGTCGGCAGCCCCGGCGCGGCCGGCCCGGGCGCGATGCAGGCATGGCAGTGGCAGGAATACGTCACGAATTACTGCGACCCGGCGGCGAACGATCAGGGCTGCACGACGGCCGGGGCGCTGCCCGGCAAGAACCGCGACCTGCCCGACCTTCTCTGGGGCCAGCACATGACGATGGACATGAGCAAGCCGGAAAACAAGAAAATCTACGACGCGGTCATGAGCTACTTCGTCTCCCCGCCGAAGATGACCCCCATACCGGCCAGCATCATCAACACGGAAGTGGGCCGGCAGGAAATGATGGCGCGCCGCGCGGACAACGCCCGCCTGAACACGATTTACAACGTCATCGCCCAGATGATGTCCGAGCGCGTCGGCGGCAGCCAGGTCAATACGCAGGACCTGCGCGTGCAGGCGGGCCTTCCCCCGGGAGACGCCGAAACCGACGCCAGCTATCGCGAGATCCAGCAGGCCATGACCAAGGACCGTTTCCGCGCCAGCGGCTACACCTCCCAGCTGGTGAACGATCCCGCCTCGCTGCTGCGCACGGAAGGCGCGATCAACGCGATCAAGATGGAGCAGATGAACGACATCTACCACCGCCTCGAGGAACGCGTCTTCATGGAAGCGGCCACCTACTCGAAAGAGCTGGACGACGTCCGTCCCCATACCGCGCACCACAGCACCAGCGTGCATTAATAACCCTCTCTCCCGTTTTCCGTCGCGACGCGCGCAGGCCCGGGGCCGCGCGCGGCGGCTTTATGTTGCGGCGCATCAGCGGCGTTTTTCGCCTTTCCGCGCGGTCGGAGAAGATTTTTCATACATTATGTGATGTGGATGCTTTTATTAAATCTTTGATTTAAAAAGATGTTTTTTTCAATTCGTCCCGCCCTCCATCGACAAAGCCATATTTGCCTGTTATTATTCGAATCACTCAAATGGAAATGACCCAAGGAAACGTGATGCAACTCGCCTGGACAGATCGGGACGATATTGCAAAGGCGCTCATCCAAACCTATCCCGACGCGGACAGGCTGGCGCTGAGCCTCGAAGACGTTCAGGCCATGGTCGTCTCCCTTCCCGGATTTGCGGATGCGCCCGAACCGCCCCGCCCGGCCTATGTCGAAGCCATCCTCTGGACATGGATGCGCCTTGCCGACGAAGTCGAGGCCGGCGGCGACGGCGGTCCCGAGGCGCGACGCGGCAGCTTTTCGGCCGTGTCGGCGGGAGGAGGGTGAAACCCATGACAATGCCCCCCGCAGATCAGTCCGGTAAAAACAACAACAACGACGGTCGATCCCTGCACTGGCATATATTGGGTGGTAACAACAAGCATCGCATCGGTGCGAACAGCGGAATCTGCGCCTACGAAGAAACCGACAGCATGGGCGAGAAACGCACCACGCGCATCATGGTCGATGCCGGCGTGCTCATCGGCGACACGCGCTATCCCGAAGACCCGGCGCTTTACGATTGCGATACCGTCATCGCGGATTATTCCCCCTACCTGAAGAAGAAGGGCAGCGACACGCCGCCCGCGCAGCCGCTGGACGCGATCTTCCTCACCCACAACCACACCGACCATCTGGGCGCGCTGCCCTTTTTGCTGCTGATGGGCTACGAGCTGCCGAAGATCTACGCCACGCCCTATACCGCCAAAAGGCTGGAGCAGGAATTCACCAACGCCGGCATCGGCCCCGAGGAATGGCCGGAGATCCTGACCATCGCCCCCGGCATGCCCGTGCGCGAAGGCCCGGTCAGCGTTTCGGCCTTCTGGGTCAGCCACTCCACGCCGCAATCGGTCGGGTTTTTCATCGAGACGCCGGAAGGCAACATCCTGAACCCCGGCGACTTCAAGCTGGACCAGACCGTCGTCTGGGGCCCCGCCTTCAGCGAAGACCAGTTCAAGCGCGTCATCGGCGATAAATCCGTCGATCTCATGCTCATCGATTCAACCGGCGCGGACCGCGACGTCACCCCCACGACCGAGGAAGACGTGCGCGAGACCCTGCGCGACCTGATGGAGAAAAACCCCGGCAAGCGCTTCGTCATCGCCGTCATGAGCGGCTTCGAGGAAAACGTCGCCTCCATCGCCAAGGTCGCCAGCGAATACGACCGCACCCTCTGGGTCGCGGGCTGGTCGCACGAGCAATCGCTTTCCGCGCTCAAGCAGACGGGCATGACCTTGTCCGACCACCTCGGGCAGGAAGTCAACATGCGCGTGCTGACCGGCGGCAAGCCCGCGCGCGACCTTGCGGAAAGCAAGCCCGGCAAGAACATCGTCATCGTCACCGGCGCGACCGGCAGCCCCAGCTCCGCCCTGCCGCGGGCGGCGGACGGCCACCACCCGGGCCTGAAGCTCGACAAGAAAAAAGACATCATCCTGTTCTGCGCGCCCTCCATCCCGGGGCAGGAAAGCTCGCGCGAGCGCCTGCTGGCGATCTTGCGCGGCAAGGGCTTCACCGTCATGACCCGCAAGGACGCGACGCTCTATTCGCAGGCCCACGCCCGCCGCTGCGAGCTGGAGGAAATGGCGCGCCTCGCCAAGGCGAAGACGGTCATGCCCATCCACGGCGACGAGCAGCTGCGCGACCACAACGCCGAGCTGATGGAGAAAATGGGCAACCGCGTGCTGCGCGCCGACAACGGCGACGTCATCCGCGTGACCAAGGACGGCTGCAAGTCGGTCGAGCCCGAAACCAAGGGCAACCCCAAGCTGGTCGGCTTCAAGACCCTGCAGGGCGCGACATGGAACGATCGCCATTACCTGATGGTCAACGCCCCGGTGAAAAAGAAGCCGGGCGCGGAAGAGCCCGCCAACGGCAACCAGAAGCCCAAGCGTCCGCGCATCTTCAACGTGACGCCGAAGTAAATCTTCTCAGGATATTTTCGTGATGCCCAAGGCGGGGACCGCAAGATGGATGGTTCCCGCCCGTTTTTCGCCTGCCCCTTTTGCTAGAGGTTCCAGGGCTTGTCCGGGCGGGGCGGATCTTGCGGAGGTTTTTGCCCCGAAGCTTGTCCCGGCGAGTTTCCGCCTTTGCGCAGGGGCGGCTTGACCAGCCAGCGGTTCTTGCGGATTTCCTTCGCATAGCCGCGCGCGTTTTCCCATTCGAAGGTATTGGTCTTGGTCGCCGCGTTGAATTCCATGCAGCCGAAGGAAAGCGCGGGCAGCTTGTCCTTGCGCTTGACGATTTCACAGGCCGCGCCGTTCAGCGCGTCATCCGCGCAGTCGAGCAGTCCGCGCTGCAGGAAATAGCCCTTGTCCGTGCCGTCGTCGAAAAGGCTCAGCACCTTCGCGTCCTTGTCGTTGTAAAAGGCGGCGACGATCTCGGTATCGAAAAAACCGGACTTCATCTGCGAGAACCTTTGGTCAAGGCAGACGGTCACGTCGTTCTCCAGCAGGCATTCCAGCGTCGAGGTGCTCGCGCGGTCCAGCGCGGCGCGCAGCCGCGCGGCATAGGGCGGGTTTTGCGGGCGGTCGTCCTGCGTATCGGCGCGCTCCAGCGCGCGCTGCACCAGCGCGTCGATGACGCCGGGCTTGCGCGCGAGTTCCTGCGTGCTGTCGCAAAAGCCGACCTTGGCGAAAACGTCGCGCAGGCGGCGGGAAAAACTTGGCTTGTCGGCCATGGTCTTGAAACACTCCTCTCTTTTTGATTGCCATAATCATAAAGAGCGGGGGGCGGCTGTCAATCAAAACCGGATGCGCCCGTGCCGATTTCCGAGCGCGGGCGCAAGATCTTGACAATAAAATATTTATTTCAAGCGGGTTAGCCCTAGTGGATGTAGTTGATGAGCGAAAGCTGGCTGACGATGCTTGTGACCTGATAGGAGGCCTGCAGCTGGGTCTGCAGGGATTGTATCTTGGCGACCACCTCGGTCGTGTTCGGGTCCTCCACGTCGGAAATGAGGCTGGCCAGCGTGTCGGTATCCTGCGTGTGCTTGTCCTGTATCACCTGCATCAGCCCCTGCTTGGTGCCGAGCGAGGCGTTGGAACTGTCGAGCTTGGCCACGGCGGCCTGCGTCAGGGTCAAAATCTTGTTCACCACGGTGTCGAGGTCCGCGCTGGTCGGCGTGTCGGCGGAACCGGGCGCGGTCACCTGCGCGGCGAAGCCCAGCGCGCGGATCAGGTCCTGAAACCCGCCGGTGTCGGCCTTGACGGTGTAATCGAGGTCCGTGTTGTCGTCGATATGCGCGGTCACGTTGCCCGAGGCGGAAAGCCCCGTGTTCAGTCCCAGCTCGTCCGTGGTAAGCGCATCGACGTTCGCGGTCAGCTGCGCCGTGGTCTGCGTGCCGTTCAGCCAGTCGCTGACCTGCGTCTGGAAGGTATTGTTCAGCGTGGTGTTGTCCGCGAAGGGCGGCGTGGTCGCGTCCGACCCCGCGAAAAGATAGCGCCCGTTGAGCTGGGTATTGGCAAGGTCGGTCACGAAGGACAGCGCCTGCTTGGCCAGCTGGTTGATGGTGCCGATGTCCTGCGTGCCGTTCTGCCCTTGCAGCGTCAAGGTCTGGATCATCTGGCGGCCCTCGTCGGCGGCGCTGGTCAGCGCCTGGCTCATGACCTTGATGCGCGTGGTGGTCGTGCTGATGTTGGTCAGGTAGCCGGTCACCTGCGTGGTGTCGATGTGGTAGTTCTGCACGGCCTGCGCGGCGGTGCCGAGCCCGGAGAGCGTGGCGGACTTCTTCTGCGTGGAAAGCTGACGTTCGAGGTCGGCCAGCGTGCTGGAAAGGTCGTTCAGCCGCCCGATCTGCGCGGTGGACTGGCCGAGAAAGGAAACCGGGTTCAATGTCGTCGTCGTCATCCGTTTTCTCCTGTTTAGCCGCTGAAGGCGTTGAGCAGCGCGTCAAAAAGCTTTTGCGTGGCCGAAACCACCTGTCCCGCCGCGCTATAGGCGTTTTGCACGCGCACGAGGTCGGCCATTTCCTGGTCGATGTTGACGCCGCTTTGGTTGGTGTTGCGCGTATCCAGCGTGGTGAGGTAGGCGCTTTCCTTCGTCGCGGTGTCGTCCGCGGCGGCGGCGTCCTGCGCCTGCGCGCCCAGCATGGCGGCGCCGTAGGCGACGATGCTGCCGCTGTCCGTCAGCCCGCTTGACAGGTCGGCGTTGGGGCCGAGGTTCGCGGTGCGGAAGGAGGACCAGGCGACGTTGGTCACGCTCGTCGCGCCGATGGCGGTCAGGGGCGTGCCGTTGACGTTCTGCAGCTGGATGCCCCCGCCGTCCGTCGGGACGATCTGCAGCACCCCGCCCGTGCCGAGCGAGGCGGTGACGCCGGGCACGTTGGCGTTGATCTTCGCCACCAGCGAGGCGCCGGTATCCGCCGAGGTGATGGGGATGGTGACGGGCGAATTGTTCGTGCCGACCGTGATGGAGAAGGAAGGGTCGCTCGCCGGGTAGGTCGTATAGGAAAAGCCGAGCTCGCCGATCCCCGCCGCGCTCATCGTGCCGGGGGCGAAGGTGATGTCGGTCGTGGCGTTCAGGGTCAGCTGGCCGTTGCCCGTCAGCGAGGCGACGGTCGAGCCGAAGGCCGCGTTGATGTTGGCGACGAGGTCGCCCGGCGTGTCGCCCGCGTTGATCGTGATGTTCTGGGTCGAGCCGTTGAGGGTGAGCGAGAAAGTGTCGCCCGCGTTGACGTTGGACGCGCCCGTCAGGTCGGGCGAATAGCTGTTGAGGTTGGTGGTGCCCGCGATGCGGTTGATCTGCGTCAGGTTCACGGGCGCGCTGAACAGGTTGCCGGAAATATCGACCGTGCCGGTCAGGTCCTGCTCCTGGTATTCGCCGAAGGCGTATTCGGCCACGCGGTTGATGAGCTCGTTCGAGCCCTCGGCGACGGTCGCGCCGTTGGTGCCGGTGCGCAGCAGCGTCGGGTCCGCCACCACGGCGGAGTTCACGCGGATCTGCGAAGAAAAGCCGACGTAGGCCGGGGCGGCGGGCGGCGCGGTGTCCGAGGGCACGAGGCCGCTCTGATCGACGAAAAGGTCGAGCCCCTCGGCGCTGACGCGCGAGGCGAGTTTCTGCGCGGTCTCGTCCAGTTGCGCCTGATAAGTCGGCAGGGTCTGGTCGCGCAGCTGGAACAGCCCGCCGATCTCCCCGCCGATGCCGGACTGCGTGAGCTCGGTGCCGGTCGCGCTGTCGATGTAGAGCCCGTTCGCGCCGCCGCCGGGGTAATAAGATGAGGGCGAGAGCGGGGAAGACTGGAACACCAGCTGGTGCGCGGCGTTATCGACCAGCGGCTGGCCCAGTTTGGAGAGCACCACGAGCCGCTTGTTATCCGTCGTATAAGTGGAAACCTGGATGTACTTCGACAGCGTCTTGACCGCCTGGTCGCGCTGGTCCTCGAGGTCGGCGGTCGATTGCCCGGCGGCGTCGAGCTGCTGGATCTGCAGGTTCAGCGCGGCGATGGTCTTGAGCTGCTGGTTCGCCGCCGTCACGTCAGAGGTGATTTGCGTCTGGCTGTCGTTGCGCAGCTGGGTGAGCAGCTTCGAATAATCGTTGAACTTCTGCGCCACCTGCTGGGCGGAGGAAATCACGGTATTGAGGTCGTTGGTGCTTTCCGGCGCGGAAGACAGCGTGGAAAAGGCGCTTTGCAGGGAGCCGATGAGGTTGGAGAGCGCGGAGACGGAATCGCTCGACCCGTTGAAGTCCTGGATGCGGGAAAGATAGCTCTGGTTCACGTCCGCCTGCGCGCTCACGCTCGTCTGCGTGAAAAGCGCCTTGACGAGGTACTGGTTCACGTTGCGGGTGATGGCGTCCATCTGCACGCCCTGCGCAACGCCGGCCACCACCAGCGTGCTTTGCGCGGCGGTCTTCTTGGTATAGCCCTCGGTGCTGGCGTTCGAGATATTGTTCGAAATCGTGCTGAGCGCGCTTTGCGCCGCCCTGAGCCCGCTGAGGGCGCTATCGAGTGCGGAAATGCTCATGGTTCCTTACCGGTTTCCCTAAAACTTGGTTTTCGGGGCATATGTCGCCCCCCGTCACAGCAGCAAAACCCGTGCCAGTTCATGGGCGGGATATAAATTTTCTTTAAAAACAAGGGTGTTAAAGCCGTGTCGTCCCGCGCCCCCGTTGCTGGCACGGCGTTTGCAAAGTTCTGCTGGAAGGGGGAACAAGCCCCCGCTGGAGCATGAGCGTCACATGATAGAGCAGCAGGCCTATACATCGAGCATTCCCGGCCTGTCCGGCCCCGGCCGGACGGCGGGCGGCGCTCCTGCGACAAAAAAAGAGCAAACCGGGCAAGCCGCGGAAGCGGATCATTTTTCCGCGCTGGTGAAACAGGGGCTTTCCTGCAATAACGGCGGCGAGGCGCGCACAGCGGGCAGCATGCCGGGCGGCAGCGAGGCCACGGCAAGCGCGGCGGAGGGCACGGGCGACGCGGCAAATAATGCCGGGCAATCGCACATGAGCTTCCTCGACTTCATCCTCGGCATCATCGACGTCATCAACCCTTTGCAGCACATTCCCGTCATCAGCACCATCTACCGCCACCTGACGGGCGACACCATCAGTCCCGCCGCGCAGGTCGCGGGGGATACGCTTTACGGCGGGCCCATCGGCGGGGCGATTTCCCTCGCCAACGTCGCGACCAAGGCGGAAACCGGCCACGACATCGGCGACCACATGCTGGCGATGGTCACCGGGCGCAAGCTCGACAATCCGCAAAAAGACGGCAGGCCCGCGCCCGAGGTCATGCTGGCGCAAAACACGGCGGTCAAGCCGATACAGACCGGCCATATGGACGGCCATATCATCTGGAACACGCCGCCCGCGCCGGGGCTGATGCAATTCGCGGATAACGCCGATAACAACGCCGCCAGCAACGCCGACCCGGGCGCGATCGGCGGTTTGCCGGCTTCCCCCGCGCGGGGCACGCTCATCGCCGGTCGGCAGGGCGACAACATTCCGACCCTAAGCGACGCGCAGCTCGCGCATCTGCTCGCCCGCAAGGGCGCGCCGCAAACGCCGTCGCCGCGACAAAAGAATTTCCGCAGCCTTGCTTCTACACACCCACACCGCACGGGCTTGCCGGAAAAGGAACTGGCGTCCTCCTCATCCCACACAGCGCCGGTTCCGCAGGTGAAGAACGGGTTTTCCACATCCGCCGTGCTGACAGCGGCGCAAGCGGCGGGCAGGGGCGACGAATTCGCCGCCGCCCGTCCCGTGGGCTCCACCCCCGTCCTTCAGACGCAAGACGCCCCGGCGGAGAGCGCCAGAACGGCAGTGCCGCCGGGGCTTATTGCCGCGCGCATGATGGAGGCGCTGGACAAATACGCAGCCATGAACCACATGGGCGCGGGCGCCGCGGCCTATGACAACGGGCTGGCGACGGCCGGCATGGTTCCCGCCGCCGCGAATTGAGCGCAATCCCCCCGCTTGCCTTTCACGTCTTGCCTTTCATGAAGGCTGTGCGATGATGGCGCATGAACATCGTCGTGCAGACCAGCTCTTTCACCGCCACCACCGGCGTCCTTTTCATCGGCGCGCAGCGTTACGACTGCACGCTGGGCCGGGGCGGCGTGACCATCGACAAGGTGGAGGGCGACGGCAAGACGCCCGTGGGCACCTATCCCTTCCGGCAGGTGCTCTACCGCGCCGACCGGCTGGAAAAGCCGCGGACCGGCCTTCCGGTCGAGGAGCTGACGCCCGAGACCGGATGGTGCGAGGATCCGTCGCACGCGGATTACAACAAGAAGATCACCCTGCCGCATCCCGCGCAGAACGACCATATGACACGCGAGGACCATCTCTACGACGTCACGGCCGTCATCGGCTATAACGACGACCCGCCGCAGCCGGGCAGGGGCAGCGCGATTTTCATGCACCTCGCCCGGCCGGACTTCACGCCCACGGCGGGCTGCGTGGGGCTGAAGCTCGAAGACCTGCTGGCCGTGCTCGCGCAGCTGGACGCCGACAGCCAGATCACGATTCTCCCGCCGCCGGACGCCGCGGCCGGATGATTTTCCGAAAGGCGGGGCTCGCCCCTGCGTCCCCCGCGCGTTTCTTGCTTTTTTATGTTATAATCTTTCCATCTGCCGTTTTATGCCGCCATTGTGCATCCGCCGCCGATTCCGCGTCTTGACCTTGCGCGGGCAGGCATTATGATACGGCTCTTTCTGGGAGGAAAATTTATGGCAAAAACGAATCTGCAGACGCAGGACAACGACGACAACGCCGCCACCACCGTTTCGGGCCAGCGGCTGAAATCCTTCATCGAGCGCATCGAGCGGCTGGAAGAGGAAAAGAAAGCCCTCGCCGAAGACATTCGCGACGTCTATGCGGAAGCGAAGGGCACGGGTTTCGAGCCGAAAATCATCCGCAAGATCGTCTCGCTGCGCAAGGCCAATCTGGAAAAGCGCCGCGAGGAGCAGGAACTGCTCGAGCTTTACATGTCCGCCATCGGCATGGCCGAATAAGAAAATTTCATGGCCGAATAAGAAAATCGGCATGGCCGAATGATAAAAACTTCAGGGCCGGACGATAATGCGGCGGCGGGTTTTTCCAAAAAAGCCAAGGCCGTCGTAAATCCTTAAAAAAAGACAGGATTTTGCGGTCAAAGCCTTTTATACTGTTCGGTGTCGTATTATGCTGGCTAGCCGGGATGATTTGCGGCATTCAACGCAGCGAAGACGCATTTTCAGGATCAGGGGCTTGAAAACCGAAAAATGAAACAGCGACCGTTTTACATCACCGTTATGGCCGTGATCCTCTCGCTGGGCCTGAACGCGCAGGCCGCGCTGGCGCAGCAAAGCGCCTACTCGTTCGAAAACGGGCTCAACGCCTTCAACTACGGCGACAACGATCTCGCGCTCAAGAATTTCTGGCGGCTGGCGGGCGACGGCGACGCGCGCGCGCAATACTACCTCGCCTATATGATGGATGCCGGCGTGGGCATGGGGCAGGACGTTAGCGGCGCCGCGAAATGGTACCAGAAATCCGCCGAGCAGGATTACCTGCCCGCCATCGTCTATACGGGCTATATCTACGCGACCGGCCACGGCGTGCGGCAGGACCTGAAGGAAGCCTTCAAATGGTACACCCGCGCGGCGCAGATGGGCGACGCGGTGGCGCAGAACAACCTCGCCACCATGCTGCGCGACGGGGAGCCCTACAGGAAAGACCCGGTGCTGGCCGCGCAATGGTTCCTGCAATCCGCGCTGCAGGGCAACGTGCGCGCGCAATACAACCTCGCGACCGTCTATCTGCGCGGCGAAGGCGTGCAGCAGAACGACGCCGAGGCGCAGAAATGGTACAGCTTTGCCGCCGCGCAAAGCGACGTCTATGCGCAATACGCGCTGGGCTACATGTACCGCACGGGCGACGGAGCGCCGAAGAACATCAACACCGCGCTGGAATGGTACCGCCGCGCGGCGGAACAAAACTACGTTCCCGCCCAGCTGGCGATCGCGCATATCTATGAAAGCGGCGCCAGCGGCGATCCGTCGCGCGGGCTGCAGGACGCGCTGGTCTGGTACCTGCACGCGGCCAACCAGGGCGACCTGACGGCCATGTACCACGTGGGCTGGATGTACGAGAACGGCCGCGGCACGGAGCAGAGCTACGACGAAGCCCGCAACTGGTACAAGAAGGCCGCCGACAAGAAATACGTGCCCGCCATCGTCGCCCTCGCCAACCTGTATTTCGAGGGCAAGGGCGTTCCCAAGAACCTCAAGAAAGCCGGCGACCTCTACATGGAAGCCGCGAACATGAACGACGGCTATTCCCAGCTCGAGCTCGGGCATTTCTACGAGATCGGCCTTGGCGGGTTCGACATCAACAAGCAGGACGCCTACAAGTGGTACTCGCTGGCCGTGCGCTCCCTGCGCGACGTGGACCTGCACGCGACGGCTTTCCGCGAGATGACCCGGCTCAGGACCAGCATGACCGCCTACGAGCTGGAGAACGCGCGCAGCGGCATCGACGTTTTCCTCAGGCAACTGGAACGCGACAAGAAGGCGCAGGCGAACCAATAAGAACGAATAAAAACCTCAAGCGCGCCCGCGTGCCGCTGCGGCGCCAGACGGACAGGGCGACATGACCACGGCTTCCTCCAGCAAGAACGACAAAACGAACCGGGCTTCCGGCGAAGCCGGCATCATCATCGGCCTCTCCGCCGTGATCGTCGCCGTGCAGGACAACGAGCCGAAGGTCTTCATCGTGCGCGGCGCGGAACACGCGCTCAGCGTCGGCGTGGTGCCGACGAACGAGGAAGGCGACGCGCTGCCCTTCGGCCCCTTCGATCCCGCGCGGCACGACACCATCGAGATGGGCCTGCGCGCCTGGGTGAAGGAGCAGACGCCGCTCGTGCCCGGCTATGTCGAGCAGCTCTATACTTTCGGCAACCGCGGCCGCTACGCCGGCCAGTCGGACGAATTCCACCGCGTGGTCTCCGTCGGCTACCTCGCGCTCACCTATCAGGAAGGCGTGAAGACCGACGACAAGGTCTTCTGGGGCGACTGGTACAGCTATTTCCCCTGGGAGGACTGGCGACTGGGCAAGCCCAAGATCATCAGCGACGTCATCGAGCTGGGGCTGAAACGCTGGGTCGCGGCCGCCGAGACGAAAGAGGAAAAAACCTATCGCCGCACCCGCGCGGACCTGTGCTTCGGCCTCGACAACATTCCGTGGGACGAGGAAAAAGTGCTCGACCGCTACGAGCTGCTCTACGAAGCGCGGCTGGTCTATGAAGCCATCCGCGACAAGGGCATCAAGGTGGATTACGTGCTGGTGCCGGGCCGCTCGATGCTCTACGACCACCGCCGCATCCTCGCCACCGCCATGGGGCGGCTGCGCGGCAAGCTGAAATACCGCCCCGTGGTCTTCGAACTGGTGCCGCCGGAATTCACCTTGCTGCAATTGCAAAAGACGGTGGAAGCCATCGTCGGCCACGCGCTGCACAAGCAGAACTTCCGCCGCCTCGTCGAAGGCTCGGGCATGGTCGAGGAAATTCCCGGCAAGAAATCCGCCGAGGCGGGCGGTCGCCCCGCCGCGCTGTTCCGCTTTCGCAAAAGCGTGGTCTATGAGCGCCCCGCGCCGGGCGTGAAGCTTTCTCCCTCCTTCTCCTGACCTGTACCTGTTCCCGTAATCAAAGTACGCCTTGATTCGCATCGTGGCGTGTTTTGCGGGCGCGTGGGCTGTATTCCGGCAAAATCTTGTTTTCAAGTATCTGATATATAACGTTTACTTGTTATACTCATTTTAATCATATCTTCATTGACTTATGCTCTAATAGAGTATATAAAATATACTCAGAAAGAGCAGAACAATATCCGGCGCCAAAAAGCAGCAAGAACGGCCGGGGAAGTTGCCAGAGAAGTTGAAGGAGAAACGTGATGTTCGACACCGTCGCCAAAACCGCCGAAACGCAGCAGATGACCGCCGCGCTCGGCCTGTCCTACAGCCCCGCCGTCGCGCGCGAGGCCGCCCCGCTTTACGAGCGCGTCAAGCGCGTGGTGAACGAGCTGGACTGGGCGACCTTCGCCCCCTATGTGCTGGAAATCAACCGGCTGAAAAAAGAGAAGGGCGCCGTCGTCCTCGCGCACAATTATATGACGCCGGAAATCTTCCACTGCGTGTCCGATTTTTCGGGCGACAGCCTGCAGCTCGCCCAGCAAGCCGCCGCGACCGACGCGCAGCTCATCGTGCAGGCGGGCGTGCATTTCATGGCCGAGACTTCGAAAATTCTTTCCCCTGAAAAAACCGTGCTGATCCCGGACCTGAAGGCCGGCTGCTCGCTCGCCTCCTCCATCACCGGGGCGGACGTGCGTCTGCTGCGCCAGAAATACCCGGGCGTGCCCATCGTCACCTACGTCAATACCTCCGCCGACGTGAAGGCGGAATCGGACATCTGCTGCACCTCCTCGAACGCGCTGAAAATCGTCGAGAGCCTTGAAAGCGACACGGTGCTGATGATCCCGGACAAATACCTCGCCCGCAACATCGCCAAGCAGACGAAGAAGAAAATCCTGACATGGGAAGGCGCCTGCGAAGTGCACGAGCGCTTCACGCCCGAAGACATCCGCAAGTTCCGCAAGGCCTACCCGGGCGCGGTCGTGCTCGGCCACCCCGAATGCCCGCCGGAAGTCATCGCGGAATGCGATTTTTCGGGCTCGACCAAGGCGATGAGCGACTACGTGACGGACAGGCAGCCGCGCAAGGTCGTGATGATCACCGAATGCTCCATGTCCGACAACGTCTCGGTCAAAAACCCGAACGTCGAATTCGTGCGCCCCTGCAACCTCTGCCCGCACATGAAGCGCATCTCCCTGCCCAAGATCCTGAACAGCCTTTTGACCCATACGCATGAGGTCGAGGTGGACCTCGCCGTCGCCGCCCGCGCGAAGGCGGCGGTTGAAAAAATGCTGGAAGCCTCGAAATAGAGACAAAAACGAAGGTGTGAACATGAAACCGGAAATCGTCAAAACAGCGGATGTTATTATTATCGGTTCGGGCTCGGCGGGGCTTTTCGCCGCGCTCACGCTCGCCCAGCCGAAAAACGGCAGGCCCGCGCCGCGCGTTCTGGTGTTGAGCGAAAAACCCTTGGGCGGCGTTTGCGCCTCCGCCTGGGCGCAGGGCGGCATCGCCATCGCCGTCGATAAGGACGATACGACCGAAAGCCATGTCGCCGATACGCTCAAAGCCGCCGCCGGCACCGCCGACGTTCATGCCGTGCGCGCGCTGGTCGAGGACGCGCCGCATTACGTGCGCTTGCTCGAAAAACTTGGCGTGCAGTTCGACCGCAACGAAGACGGCACGTTCAGGCTCAACCGCGAGGCCTGCCACGCCCGCCGCCGCGTGCTGAAAGCTGCCGCGGGCGACGGTTTCGGGCGCGAGCTGATGCGCGCGCTTTCCGAGGCCGTGCGCCATACGCCGCAAATCACCTTCGTCGAAGGCGTATCTGCCGAGCGGCTCATCCGCCGCGACGGCAACAACGCCGGGCCGCTGCAAGGGGTGCTGGCGCGCCGCCTGTCCGACGGCAAGCCCGTCGTCTTCGCCGCGCCCGCCGTTTTGCTGGCGACCGGCGGCATCGGCGGGCTTTTCGTCGCCACCAGCAACCCGCTGCACGCGCTGGGGCGCGGCGTCGCCATGGCGGCGCGGGCGGGCGCGGTGCTGGCCGACCTTGAGTTCGTGCAGTTCCACCCGACCGTGCTGGACATCGGCGAAGACCCCTGCCCGCTGGCGACCGAGGCGCTCAGGGGCGAGGGCGCGCACCTGCTCAACAGCCGGGGCGAGCGTTTCATGCCCGCCTATCATCCGGCGGCGGAGCTCGCGCCGCGCGACGTGGTCAGCCGCGGCATCTTCGCGCAGATCATGCGCGGGCAGAAAGTCTATCTCGATTGCCGCCATATCGACACGTCGCATTTCCCCGCGCTCCTGCAAGCGGCGGCGCGCGCGAAGCTGAACCCCGCGCGCGACCTCATCCCCGTCATGCCCGCGGTGCATTACCACATGGGCGGCGTCTCGACCGACCTTGCGGGCCGCAGCTCCGTCAACGGGCTCTGGGTCGCGGGCGAAACCGGCTCCACCGGGCTGCACGGCGCGAACCGCCTCGCCTCCAACTCGCTCATGGAAGCCATCGTCATGGGCGCGCGGGCGGGGGCGGATATCGCCGCCTATCTCGAAACGAAACCCGAAACCTCGGCCATCAACGCCGCGTCGCTGCCCGAACTGCCGGTCGGCAACATGGACGCGGAACGCCACCTCATCCGCCAGATCATGACCGACCTCGTCGGCGTCATCCGCGCGGAAGAGGGGATGAAGCACGCGATCGAAGACTTGGCTGCCCTGCAGGCGAACGCGAAAACGCGCGACGCGAAGACCGAGGACATGGCTCTCGTCGCCCGCATGATCGCCGTCGCCGCCCTTAAGCGCACCGAAAGCCGTGGCGGGCATTGCCGCAGCGACTATCCCGAAACCTTGCCGCAATGGCAGAAACGCAGCTTCACCACGCTGAAGGAAATCGAGGCGCAGACGGCGCAGACCCTCGCCCCGCCCGCGCGCGTCGCCGAAACCGCCGCGTAAACACGGCCTGAAAGGAAGAAGAAAATGTCCAACGTCGCTCCGCTGCCCGCCGTCATCCTCGAACCTCTGGTGAAAATGGCGCTGGCCGAAGACATCGGCCGCATGGGCGACATCACCTCCGCCGCCACCATTCCGGCGGAGGTGCGCGCGAAAGTCGTGATGAACGCGCGGGAAGAAGGGTGCATCGCGGGGCTCGACCTTGCGGAGCTGGCCTTCAAATCCGTGGACCCGGAATTGAACGTGAAGCGCCTGATGCTCGAAGGATCGGACGTCAAAAAAGGCGACGCGGTCATGGAAGTCGAGGGCCGCGCAAGGTCGATTTTGACCGCCGAGCGCGTCGCGCTCAACTTCGTCGGCCGCTTGTCCGGCATCGCGACGCTGACATTGAAAATGGTGCGCGCCACGGGCAACCACAAGGCCAGGATAGCCGCCACGCGCAAAACCACGCCGGGGCTGCGCAGCATCGAGAAATACGCGGTGCAGGTCGGCGGGGGCATTCCGCACCGTTTCGCGCTGGACGACGCCATCATGATCAAGGACAACCACATCGCCATGGCGGGCGGCATCCGTCCCGCGCTGCGCGCCGCGAAGGAGAACACCGGCCACACGGTGAAGATCGAGGTGGAGGTCGATACCCTCGACCAGCTGCGCGAAGTGCTGGACGAGGGGGCGGATATCGTGCTGCTCGACAACACGAGCCTTGAAGACATGGCCGAAGCCGTGCGCCTTGCGGCGGGCCGCGCGCCGCTTGAAGCCTCGGGCGGCATCACGCTTGAGACCATTCCGCAAATCGCGGCCACGGGGGTGGACGTCATCTCCTCCGGCGCCGTCACCCACAGCGCGCCCAATTTCGACGTCGGGCTGGATTACAAATCCGCCGCATGAGGTTTTAGGGTGATTCTCTCCCGCCCCGCTTGAAGGGCTGATATTTATCTCATTGATAAATAAAGTTAATACCGCCCATAGCCCTGTGTTTATGAAAAAGTAATATCTCGCCGCTAGAATAGGGACAATTGCAAATTCTTCCGGCGGAAACTCTTGCCGGGGATTCTTTACTTTTCAAAGGCACAGGAGCTTTCAGCGCATGCCCGGTGATTTCAACTTCCTGATGATCAACGAGTTCAAAAAAGGCATCCAGCACCGCGACCCGGCCCTCGTCGAAAAAGCGATCGAGGCGGGGGTCCTGCCCGACACGCCGGTCGGCGGGCTCAACCCTTTCCTTATCCTTCTGGGCGCGGGCTATGACACGCTGCCGCCGGATGCGCGCCGGAATATGAGCGAGGACGAGTTCGACCAGCGCACCCGCGCGGTCGTCGAGGCGCTTTTCAGCCATGGCGCGCGCGTGGCCGAGCAGGACAAGCATGCGACGCGCGATTTCGAAACGCTGGCCGACCAGTTGTTGCTGAGCGAGGACGTGGTGGATACCTCCACCGTCGTCATCCACGCGATACACGAAACGCTTTCCGACGGGCGGCCTGTCTATCAGATCGACCCCGCGCGCATCGTCGCGGCGCATCTGGCGGGGATGGCGGACAATCCCGCCGTGGACGTGCGCGCGGAGGTGAACTACGTGCTGGGCGCGCTGGAGACGCTGCACGAGGTGGTGCGCCGACGGCTTGAATCGCCGCATGACGACGTGGAGCGGGAAATCGTGGCGCAGGGCGGCGCGCAGCTCGACCAGTGGCGCCAGCCGTTCAAGCGACCGGGCATGGACGTGATATTGGCCGACCCCGCGCTGGTGCAGAAAATCCTCGAACAGGAAGAGACGGGGGGCGAGGGGCAGGTCTCCGGCCTGCGCCGCGGCTTCGGCAAGGCGGGCCCGCGCGTCGAAAACCCCTTTATAAGCGAGATAAAACAGCGCAAGCCGCGCGAGGTGATGGCGGAGATCGAGAGTGATTTCATCGGCCTCGCCGCGCTTAAGCGCCAGGCGCGACAGCTTGTCTTCCGCCAGGCCTACGACGAGGCGCGGGCGAAGGAAAACCTGCCCCCGACCGCGCCGCAGAACCACAGCGCGGTTTTCAGCGGCGGGCAGGGCACGGGCAAAAGCGCCTTCGCGCGCAAGGAGGCGGAGCTGCTCGTCGCGCTCGGCCTCGCCGGGCCGCAGATGGTCGCGATCACCCATGAAACGGCGGTGGGCGAAACCATGAGCCTGCAGCCGCAAAGCCTCATCGCCATGTTCCAGAGCGCGGACATCATCCTGCTCGAGCTGCCGGGCGGGCAGTCCGACGGGCGGCCGGATACGCCGGATTTTTCGCGCCGGATGTTCAACGCCCTGCAATACGCGCTCGAAAGCCGGGCGGACCGGCCCGTCGTCTTCATTACCGGCGCGGGGGAAGACGTGTCGCAGCGGCTGGAAAACGCGCCGGGGCTGAAGGAATACATCGGCAATTACCACGCCGTGCCCGACATGACGACGCCCCAGCTCTGCGAGGTTTTGAAAAGCCGGCTTGAAAAACTCGGCATGACCATCAATCCCGAGGGGCTCGACATCGTGGCCGAGGGGCTGGAAACCGCGCGGCAAAAGCTGGGCACCAACCATTTCGCCAACGTGCGCGCGGTGGAACGCATCATCGACCGCCTGCCCGACGTGGTGGCCGAACGGCTTTTCGGGCAGGAGGAGGACGAGATCAAGTTCATCTCCACCCCCGACAAAAAAGCGCTGATGACGGTCACGGCGGCGGACATCCGCCAGCTCGGGCTTTCCCGCCTGCTCAAGGGCGCGCAGCAGATCCAGAGACGCAGCGCGGGTTTCACGGCGGAAATGTAATACGGCGGTTTTGCCGTTTTTAGCGGTTTTCAGCTCTTCATCAGGCCATTTTTACCATTTTCCGGCGTTTTTCGCCCGTCACGGCCTGCGCGCTTTTTCAGGTTTATTAAAAGGGCGCGGGGGACTATATTACCGCCAAGACAATAAAAACAAGAACGGGCGTGCATATTGAGGCGAGAGCCGCGCGTACCGGGCCGGATGCCAGAAAACCCATACCAGAAACCCATGCCAGACAATCCAGACTTGATCAAGCTGCTCATCCTCCTGCCGGTCATCGGCTGCGGGGGCGGTTTCCTTTCGGGCCTCCTGGGCATCGGCGGGGGCATTCTCTACGTGCCGGCATTGTTTTTCAGCATGACGACGATGGGCATTTCTCCCGGCCTCACCATGCATATGGCGGTCGCGACCTCCGCCGCCATCATGGTGGCCGCGGGCGGCACCTCGGCCCTGCATCACTACAAGCGCGGCAGCGTCGATGTCGCGCGGCTGAAAAACTGGGGGCCTTTCATCATCGCCGGCGTCGCGCTGGGCGTGCTGCTGGCTTCCGCCGCGCCGGGGCTTTTGCTCAAGCGCATCTTTTGCGTCCTGACGATGTCCTTCGCCGTCTATATGTTCTTCGGGCGCATCCGCCCGCCGGAAAAGCCCGTGCGGTTCTTCACCGATGCGGTGCAGCGGGCCTGCTGCGTCCTGATCGGCATGGCGTCTTCCATGATCGGGGTGGGCGGCGCCATCATGACCGTGCCGTTGATGAGCGCGATCGGCATGCACATGCAGCGCGCGGCGGGCACGGCTTCGGCGCTCGGCGTCATCATCGCGGTGCCGGGCACGCTGGGCTATATCGCGGCGGGCATCCAGCACGGCGGGCACCTGCCGCCGTGGTCGCTGGGCTACGTCAGTCTTGCCGCCGTCGCCGCCATCGTGCCGACCTCGATGCTGATGGCGCCCGTGGGCGTGAAGGTCGCGCATAAGACGGACCGCGCAGTGCTGCGCCGCATCTTCGCCGTCCTTCTGGTCATCGTTTCAACCAAGATGTTCATGAGCATGTGATGACGAGCGTGAAAAAGGACATATTGGGCAAGCGCCCGCCCGCCAACGCCAATACCCCGCCGCGAAAACCCGTGGCGGTCTGGCTTTTCGCCTGCGCGGGCGCGGTCTTCCTGATGGCGCTGATCGGCGCGGTCACGCGACTGACGGAATCGGGGCTTTCCATCGTGCAATGGCACCCGATCACCGGGGCGCTGCCGCCGCTCAATCAGGCCGACTGGCAGCATGAGTTCGACCTTTACAAGCTCAGCCCGCAATACATCAAGGTCAACGAGGGCATGAGCCTCGGCGATTTCAAGCATATCTTCTTTTGGGAGGGGTTCCACCGGCTCTGGGGCCGCACCATCGGCCTCATCTACGCCCTGCCGATGGCGTGGTTCTGGTTCAAGGGCCGGTTGCCGCAGGACAAGAAAAAGCTGTTCCTCGCCGTGCTGGGGCTCGGCTTTTTTCAAGGACTGCTGGGCTGGTTCATGGTGGCGAGCGGCCTCGTCAACCAGCCGGCGGTGAGCCATTACCGCTTGGCCGCGCACCTGATGACGGCTTTTCTCATCTATGCCTGCCTGTTCCGCCTCGGCCTCATCTTCACCTTCGACCCGCAGAAGGAGGCTTCGGATTACGCGCCGGTGCGCAATCTCATCCGCCTCTGCATCGCCGCCGTCGCCGTCACCATGACATGGGGCGCTTTCGTCGCGGGGCTGCGCGCGGGCTGGCTTTACAATACCTTCCCGACCATGGACGGGTACTGGCTGCCGCCCGAGCTTTTCAAATATACGCCGATGTGGAAAGCCTTTTTCGCCGAGCCCGCGACGGTGCAGTTCACCCACCGCGTGCTGGCGATCTCGACTTTCGCGCTGCTTATCTTCACCTCGCTCAAGGGGCAGGCGCTGGGCGGGGCTCAAAACCTCTCGCGCCGCGCGGGCAAGCTTTTCGTCGCCGTCACCGCCATGGCGCTGGTGCAGGTTTCCCTTGGCATTTCGACGCTGTTGTCGCATGTTGAAATCTACCTTGCAACGCTGCATCAGGCGGGGGCGCTGACGCTTTTGACCCTGCTGGTCTGGCTGCTGCATGAAATTCCGCAAAAGGAGAGCTGAGAAATGGCGATGCCGCCCCCTGCATTATCCGAGGTTTTAAGCCATCCGCTGCCGGCCTATTACATTTCCATCGCCATGGTCATGGCGCCCGCGGTGCGGATTTTGCGGCGCGCGGGACTGAAAACATGGTATGTCGCCACGCTTCTGGTTCCCTTTTTCGGTTGCGTCATTTTGCCGGCGATGCTGGCGCTCAACAATTGGCCCGCCCTGCCGGTACGCCCGAAAAGAAAGAAAAAGGGGGTGGCGGCATGAGCATCGCCGAAATTCCGCACTGGGTTTTGTGGCTTATTCAGGGCATCTGCATCTTCATCCTCATGGCCTCTTCCGCCGTGGTGGCGACGAAGGCGGGGCGCAACCCCTATTGGGGCGTGCTGGCCATCGTGCCGTTTTTCGTCATCGTGCTCATCTGGCTGCTGGCCTATAGCGACTGGCCCGCGCTTGAAAAGCGGGCGGCGGGCGCGCCCCCCGCCGAAGCGGACGCCTGATGGCGGGCGCGAAGGGGCGGAAGGACGCGGCGGAAAAGCACGTCATCGTGCTGCACGGCATCGGCATGAGCAAGTCGTGGATGTCCGGCCTTTCCCGCGCGTTGAAAAAGGCGGGCTATACCGTTCACAACATCTCCTATCCCTCGCGCGAGAAGGACTTCGATCTTCTGGTGCGCGACCATATCGCGCCGCTGATGGAGAAGATCCCGGCGGAAAAAGTCGATTTCGTCGGCCATTCCATGGGCGGCATCCTCATCCGCTTCTACGCCAAGGAATACGGCAGCAAGCGCATCGGCCGCGTCGTCATGATCGGCACGCCCAATCACGGCAGCCAGGTCGCCGATTACCTGCACCAGTGGTCGGCCTTCCGCTGGTTTTACGGCACGGCGCTGCAGGGGCTCGGCACCTTGCCGGAAAACGCGCATGAAAAGCTGCCGCCGGTCGATTTCGAATGCGGCGTCATCGCGGGCGAAAACCACTGGCTGCACTTTCCCATCAACTATCTCGCCGACGTGCCGATGCCCAACGACGGGCTGGTCACCGTGGACAGCACGCGCATCGAGGGCATGACGGACCATACCGTGCTCAACGCCGACCATTCGCTGATGGTCTGGACGCCGGAGGTCTGGCGTCGCGCCATCGCGTTTTTGCAAGACGGCAGGTTTCCCGCGCCGGAAGATAAATAAGAAAAAATGCCAGAGGGCCTGTAAGCCGGGTTCTGTCCGCCTTGCGGCGGGATGACCATTCATCTGGGACGGCGGTCTCCCGCCGCCTCCTGCGACCGACCCGGAAGGCGGGACCTGAAAACTTGCCCTGCAGCCCGAAGGATGCGTTGCCTTCCCTATTTGGTCTTGCTCCCGGTGGGGTTTTCCCTGCCAGCGCCGTTGCCGGCCCTGCGGTGCGCTCTTACTTTAAGCCCTCCGGCCGAAACCTTCGGACCGCACCATTTCACCCTTACCCGCTTGCAAGCAAGCTGGCGGTATATTTTCTGCGGCACTTTCCCTGGGGTCGCCCCCGCCGGACGTTATCCGGCACCGTGTTCTCATGGAGCCCGGACTTTCCTCACGCTTTCGCCT
>WGNE01000033.1 GCA_016124645.1 Alphaproteobacteria bacterium | reverse complement strand
GTTGGTGATGAAGGACAGATAGCGCCGCCCCTTGTCGTCGATGGCATCGCGGTAGGTTTCGCCGAGCAGCTCGGCATAGCTGTTCATCATGCGTACCGGTTCCTGCATGTCGTGCGAGCAGATATAGGCGAAACGCTCCAGCTCGTCGTTGGACGGGCGCAGCGTGTCGTTGAGCTTCAAAATCTGTTCGCGCTGCACGAAAAGGTCGAGATACACCGTGACCTTGCTGCGCAGGATGTCGGGGTTGATCGGCTTGAAGATGTAATCGACCGCGCCGATCTCCGCCGCGCGGGAGGCGTATTTGTCCTCCTTGCTGATCGCGGTGACGAAGATGATGGGCGTGCCCTTCATGCTTTCCTCTTCCTGCATCAGCAGGGCGGTCTCGAAGCCGTCCATTTCCGGCATCTGCACGTCGAGCAGGACGACGGCGAACTTGTGGCGCAGCATCAGCGACAGCGCCTCGTTGCCGGATTCCGCCTGGAATATCTTCGCCGGCAGGTTTCGCAGCACCTTTTCCGTCGCGAGAAGATTTTCCTTCCTGTCATCGACAACCAGGATATTGGGTTTCAGCGCCCCGTCCCACGCCTGCGGGTCGGAAAGCTTTTCAGCCATTGGCCTTTGCGCCATGGGCTCCTCCTTCGTTCAGTGAAACGCATTTTTCAAGCAGCGCGGGAATCTCCTCCAGCGCCGCGACATGGTCCGCCCCCGCCGTTTCCAGCGCGGCGCGCGGCATGAAGGCGGCTTCCGCCGTCGCGGGGTCCTGCACGATGGCCAGCCCGCCGCGCGCGCGGATGGATTTCAGCCCCGCGCTGCCGTCGGCGTTCGCGCCGGTCAGGACGATGCCGATCAGCCCGCGCCCGAAGGCCTCGGCGGCGGATTCGAACAGCACGTCGATCGACGGACAGGAAAAATTCACCCGCGCATCGACCGAAAGGCTGAGGCTGCGGTCTTTTTCGACCAGCAGGTGATAGCCGGGCGGCGCGACATAGGCGGTGCCGGGTGCCATGGCCTCCTTGTCCTCCGCCTCCTTGACCGTCAGCGCGCATTTGCCGTCCAGATATTCGGCAAGGTAGGAATCGGCCGATGGCGACACGTGCTGGACGATGGCGACGGACAGGGGGAATTCCGACCGCAGGCCCGAAAGGACGGTTTGCAGCGCCCGCATTCCCCCGGCGGAGGCGCCGATGACCACGGCTTCATACATGCTCGAGCTCCCCCGTCTTCTTGAAGATGCGCTGGCGCGCGTCGGCGGTTTCGAAGAGAGGCTTTATGCCGGAGAAATTCAGGCTCTCCTTGTTGCCGAGGCACAGGAACCCTCCGTGACGCAGGCTTTGGGTGAAGAGGCGGAAAACCCGTTCCTGCAGCGTGCGGTCGAAATAGATGAGCACGTTGCGGCAGCAGATGAGGTTCATCTCGCCGAACACGCCGTCGGTGACGAGGTTGTGATAGGAAAAGGTGACCTTCTCCCTCAGGAAGTCCTTTATTTTCACGCGGTCATAGGCCGTCGTGTAATAATCGGCGAAATCGCCCTTGCCGCCGAAGGCCTGGTAGTTGGCCGCATAGGCCTGCGCTTTTTCCAGCGGGTAGATGCCTTTCTCCGCCGCATCCAGCGCGTGCTTGTTGAAATCCGTGGCGTAGATGCGCACGCGGTCCAGAAAATCCTCCTCGTGCAAAAGCATGGCCATGGAATAAACCTCTTCGCCCGTGGCGCAGCCCGCATGCCAGATTTTCACGAAGGGAAAGGTCTTGAGGATCGGGACCACCTCGTCGCGCACGGCGCGGTAAAAACCGGGGTCGCGGAACATTTCCGTGACGGTGATCGACATCTGCATCAAGAGCTCGTCGAAAAACCGCTCGTCATGCAGGACGCGGTCGAGCATCGCGGTATAGCGCGCCAGCCCCGCGCGGTCGCGCAGCTGCGCCAGTCGCCGCTTGAGGGAGGCGTGCGAATAGTTGGAGAAATCGTAGCCGTAGCGCCTGCGGATGCCTTCCAGCAGCAGGTCGATCTCCAGATCCTCGCGCTCGTTTTCCTCCATCATGCCGCCGTCTGCCTGAACAGCCAGACCCGCAGCAGGGAAAGCAGCCGCTCGATGTCCACGGGTTTCGTCATATAGTCGTTGGCGCCGGCTTCCATGCATTTTTCCTGCTCGTCCTGCATGGCGCGGGCGGTCAGGGCGATGACGGGCAGGTTTTTCCATTTTTCCCTGCCGCGCATGGTGCGGATGGCCTCATAGCCGTCCATCACCGGCATCATGATGTCCATGATGACCAGCTCGACGCCCTTTTCCGACTCCAGCTTGTCCAGCGCCATCTGCCCGTTGTCGGCGATGATGACGTTCATGCCGTGCTTTTTCAAGACCTTCGAAAGCGCGAAAGTGTTGCGCAGGTCGTCATCGACGAGCAGCACGGTGCGGTCTTCCAGCACCTTGTCCGGGTTGTGCTGCATGCGGATCATCGCCAGCTGGTCCTTGGAAAGCGTCGCCTCGACGCTGTGCAGGAACAGGGTCACCTCGTCCAGCAGCCGCTCGGACGAATGCACGCCCTTGATGACGATGCTGCCGGTATAGCAGTTGAGCTTGCGGTTTTCCTCTTCCGTCAGCTCTTTCGCGGTATAGACGATGACCGGCAGGAAGTCTTCGCCGCGCGTCTGCTTTTCCACGCTGTCCAGCCATTCGAAGCCGGTCATGTCGGGCAGCATGAGGTCGAGGATGATGCAGTCGAACCGCTCGTCCGCGATCTTCTGCAGCGCGCTGCGGCCCGTTTCGGCGCAGGTGATCTCGACGTCCTTCTTTTTGAGCAACCGCTGGATGGCGGTCTGGCTCTTCTTGTCGTCCTCCACGATGAGGATCTTCTTGACGGAGGACTGCAGGAAACCCTCGATGCGCCTGAAAACCCCTTCCATGTCCTCTTCCAGCACCGGCTTGGTCAGGTAGCCGACGGCCCCCTTGCGCAGGGGGATGACGCCGTTGTCGTCGTCGTCGCGCCCGGTGATGACGTGCACGGGCAAATGACGCGTGCGCAGGTCGTGCTTGAGCTGGCCCAGCACGGTGATGCCGTCGATGTCGGGCAACATGAGGTCTAGGATGATGGCATCGACGGGCAATTCGGAGGCCAGCAGGATGCCCGACTTGCCGTCGCCCGCGGCCACGCATTTGTACCCATGGCCCCGGGCGATCTTCATCAGCGTCTTGGCGAAAGCCGGGTCATCCTCGATGATGAGAAGAGTCTTGTCCTTTTCGCCGAGCGCATTGCGGTCGTCGGCGATGAAGGAATGTCCCGACGGGCGCGGAGCGGGGCCCGCCTGCTCGCGTCTCTCCGCCTCCCTGCGACGGGCGGGCGGGCGGCTTCCCGCCTGTTTTGCCGGCGGCGCTTCCGGCGGCTGGTCGATGTCCTCTTCCGCCGCCTCGGGCAGGACAAGGGTTTCCGGCAGCATCAGGGTGAAGGCGCTGCCCTCGCCCTTCTTGCTCGCGACATGAATTTCGCCGCCCAGCATATGCGCGAATTTGCGCGCGATCGTCAGCCCGAGCCCGGTGCCGCCGTAGTGGCGGTCGGTCGATCCGTCTTCCTGCTGGAAGGCCTCGAAAATATCGTTGAGCTTTTCCGCGCCGATGCCGATGCCCGTATCGATGACGGAGAAGGCGATCGTGGCGGCGGGGTCGAGACTGTCCTGCTGCAGCTCATCCTGCGCGGAAGGACGGCCGACCTTCAGCGTGACCGTGCCCTTTTCCGTGAACTTGAAGGCATTGGACAGCAGGTTCTTGAGTATCTGCTCGACCCGCTGCGCATCCGTCTGCATGATATCGGGCAGGCCCTTTTCCCGCTCCACCTTCAGCGCGACGCCCTTTTCGCGGGCGATCGGCTCGAACTGCTGCTCCATATGGTGAAGAATACCCGAGAGCGGCGCATCGTCCACCAGCACGTTCAGCTTGCCCGCCTCCACCTTCGAAAGGTCGAGGATGTCGCTGATCAGGCTCAGCAGCTCCAGCCCGCTGTTGTGGATGACCTGCGCCTCCTCCACCTGCTCCTCGGTCAGGTTGCCTTCCTCGTTGCCCGCAAGGCCGCGTGCGAGGATCAGCAGGCTGTTAAGCGGCGTGCGCAGCTCGTGCGACATATTGGCGAGGAATTCGGACTTGTACTGGCTGGACTGCCTCAGCCCCTCCTGGTACTTCTGCACCCTTTCCTCCGCCTCCTTGCGCTGGGTGATGTCGCGCACCGTGCCAGAGAAGTAACGCTTGCCCGAAAGCTCGAAGGAGCTGACGGAAAGGTCCATCGGGAAAGTGCTGCCGTCCTTGCGCCGCCCCGTCACCTCGCGCCCGGAGGTGCCGATGATATGCGCGTCCCCCGTGCGGTTGTAGCGTTCCAGATAGCCGTCGTGCTCGCTGTGATAGGGCTCGGGCATGAGCATCTTGATGTTCTGGCCGATGACCTCGGACGCCTTGTAGCCGAACAGCCTTTCGCAGGCGGCGTTGTAGTTCTGCACCGTTCCGCGCTCGTCGATGGCGATGATGCCGTCCAGCGCGCTGTCCACCACGGCGCGCAGCCGCTCGCCGCCTTCCTTGATCTGCTTGTTCAGGGATTCGAGCTCCTGCGCCCTTTGCTCCATTTCCTCGTTCGCGGCTTCCAGCTCTTCCTGCTGCGTCTTCAGCTCTTCCTCGCTGCGTTGCAGCTCCTCGGCGGTCTGGCGCGCCTCTTCCAGCAGCTCCTGCGTCTTCACGCCCGCGCTGATGCTGTTGACGATGACGCCGATGTTGAAGCAGACCTGCTCCAGCAGCGCGCGCTGGTTCTGCGTGAAGTCGCCGAGCGAGGCGAGCTCGATGACGCCGACCAGCGTGTTCTCGAACAATATCGGCAGCAGGATGATGGCGCGCGGCTTTCCCGCCCCCAGCGCGGAGGCGACGGAGAGGTAATCTTCCGGCATGTCCCTGACGAGATGGATTTTGCGGTCGCGCGCGCACTGGCCGACCATGCCCTCGCCCCAGCGGAAGCTTTGCGGCAAGCCGTCGCGCGCGGTATAGCCGCAGCCGCCCAGCAGCGCCAGCTTTTCCACGTCGCCGTCGCCCTTGCCGTCGTAACGGCCGCTGAGGTAGAAAGCCCCCACCTGCGCATCCGTCGCCGACGCCAGCGCCTGCATGAGCGCGTTGGCGAATTCCTTCAAGCTCTTGAAACCCAGCACGCTGCGCGAGATTTCGACAAGGTTGCCCTTGACCCAGTCCTCCGCGGTTTTCTGGTCCATCATGGCGCGGAATTCGCGCGCCAGCACGCCGATCTCGTCCGGCGAATCCTCGGGCAGGCTGATGTCCTCCTCTCCGCGGCGGTAGCGCTGCACCGCATCCGCGATGGCGTTCAGCGGGCGGATCGACAGGCGCAAAAGCAGCATCGCCGCCAGAACGGCCAGAAGGGAAATGACCGCGCTGAAAATGAACCCGTTCCGCTCCACTTCCTGCGTCTTGGCGATGATGTTCCTGTAGGGCGCGTTGATGGCGATGCCGAGGTATCTTTCCGGGTTCAGCGGGTCATAGCGGAACTTGCGGAAGGTGAAAATATCGCCATGCGCGGTATCCGCCGGCAGGAAAGTCGCCTGTTCCTTCTGCCGGTCGCCCATGACGGCGAGAACCTTCGGGTTGTCTTTTTGTATCCTGTCCGTGCCGCCGAGATCTGTCGCGTAAAGCTTCGACGGGTCGGGGTTGACGAGGTAGTCGCCCCGGTCGTTGGTGATATAGAGCAGCCGGTCCTTCGCAAGCTCCGCCTTGACGTCCGCAAGCGCCTGTCCCAGATCCATGTTGATGACGACCGCGCCGAATATCTCCTTGTCCTGCGTATAGAGCGGAACAGAGGCGCGCAACACCAGCAGGTAAGGCCGCGTGACCTTGTCGTTTTCCTTGTTCAGCTCTGCTTCCGAAAGATAGACCTGCCCGGGGTCGAGATGCAGCTCGTCGCGGAAATAATCCTGGTCGTTGATCTTTTGCAGCTTCGCCTGCGGCGTCTGCTCGATCTGGTTGCCGAAACGCTCGACGGTCAATATCTCCCTTCCCGCGTCCGCCACCCCCGCAATGCGGATTTTTGCGTAGCTCGCGCGGGTACCCAGCATCTCCCTGAAGGTCACGGTCAGCCTGTCCTCGAACTCTTTCACCGTCTGCTTCGTCTCGGGGTCCGTGCCGCCGTTTTGCAGGGCGCGCATCAATCCGCGCGTCGCGCTCATGCGGGAGACGAGCTGCGCGTCATCCTTCATCTGCCCGACGACGCCCTGCAACGGGTAGATGAGCGCATTCGTTTCGTTTTCAAGGCCGGTGATCGCATTCGCGGTCAGGATTTTGTTGCTGCCGCTCATGTAGGTCATGTTCACCGCAAAGGCCGTCGCCACGACGAGGAGGGCGACGAGAAGGGTCAGCTTGGCGGTGATCGGAAACTTCAGACGCATGAAAACCTCGGGACGGGACAGGGGAATTATTAAAACAGGAGCGAGTAAGTACCGTATGGCGGTATTCTATATCCAATTCATCCTGCAGGAAAACCGTGGATTGAACAACCTTGGATTGAGAGATGCAGGATCGCTACAGACCGGTTTCGCGTTCCTCCCTGTTGCATGGCCGGCCGTCATCCGCACCCCGTATAGACATGAAGCCCCGCAGCCCTTCCAGATGAAGGGTGCCGCACTGCAAGGTATTGAAATATTTTATTTTTCACCCCTTCCCGAACAACATCTGCCCGATACCTTTATTTTATGAAAACCTGTGCCGCCTATTATCACCGCCCCTGCCGCATCTTTTTTCTTAATAAAAGCGCGCCGACACTATAATCTTCGTTCAAAATCGCTCGCCGGTCCCGGTACTTTTTCGTCCCGGCGTTTAAGTCTGGCTTCAGCGCGGGGGATTATCCAAGGCATGAAAAAGCCGCGGGCCGTCCTGCGGCGCCATAAAAAACGACCAAGAAACAACCGTGAAAAAACTGTCCGATGTCATCGCCGCCCTGCCCCGCGGATTTCTGCCCCTGATGCTGCTGGTCTTCGTCAGCCGCATTCTTTCCATGGCTTTCTTCCCCTTGACCGACGCGACCGAGGGACGCTATGGCGAAGTCGCGCGGCTCATGCTGACCTCGGGCGACTGGATCTCCCCGCAATACGCGCCGGGGGTCTGGTTCTGGGCCAAGCCGCCGATGTCCACATGGCTGGCCGCCGCCAGCATGAAGGTTTTCGGCGTCAATGAATTCGCCGCGCGTTTCCCCTCGCTCCTGCTCTCGCTCGTCGTGCTCTGGCTGGTCTGGGAACTGGCGCGCGATTACCTTTCCGAAACGGGGCGCTGGCTGGCCGTGCTCATCCTGTCCACCATGTCGCTGTTCTACGTCGTCTCCGGCACGGTGATGACGGACGAGACGCTGCTGCTGACCTGCACCATGGTGCTGGTCGCCTTCTGGCGCATGGTCGATGGCCCGTCGCGCAAGGCGGGGTACTGGATGTTCTTCGGCCTCGGCCTCGGCCTTCTGGCCAAGGGGCCGGTCGTCTGGGCGCTGACCGGCATTTCCGCCGCCGTCTGGCTGTGCTGGGCGAAGAAGTGGCGCGAGGTTTTCCGCGCCATGCCGCTCGTCACCGGCGCCCTGCTGATGCTGGCCGTGGGCGTGCCGTGGTACATCGCGGCGGAGATGAAAACCCCCGGCTTTTTGAACTACTTCCTCATCGGCGAGAATTTCGACCGCTTCACCAAGCCCGGCTGGGACGGCGACCGCTACGGCCATGCGCACAAGGCGCCGCTGGGCATGATCTGGGTCTTCGTGCTGGCGGCCGCGCTGCCCTGGCTGCCGGTTTCGCTCTACCGCTATTTCCGCGGCTGGCGCCCGCAGATGACGGACATGACGCGCTTTCTGCTGTGCTGGTTTTTAATACCGAACCTGTTCTTCACCTTCGCGCATAACATCATCCTGACCTATCCGCTGGTCTCGCTGCCGCCGCTGGCCCTGCTCATCGCGAAATCGCTGGAATCTTCGGCCGTGACGAAAGGGAAAATCCGCCGCTGGGCCTATGCCGCGGGCGCGGTCATTCCCGCGATCATCCTGCTGGGACTGGCCGCGCTGCCCTTTTGCGTGCCGCACAACCTGCACACCGCCAGCTTCGTCAGCCGCGACTTCCGCGCGATGAAGGACAGCCGCGGACAGGACCTGCTCTATGTCGGCCTGCGCGTCTATTCCATCGAGTATTACAACGCGGGAAAGGTCAAGCGGTTTGATTCCATCGACGCCGCCATCGACTACGGGCTGAAGCACGGCCAGCATTTCCTTGCCCTGACCGACGAGCAGGCGGGCTGGATTTCGCCCGCCGAGCACAAGGAACTTGAATTCCTGCGCAAGTCGCGCCCCGCCTACGTCCTCTATCAAATCTCGCCGAAAAAGGAAGCGTCCGGTTCATGATGCCCAAGCCCGCACCGCAGACGAGGCGCGAAAGCCTCTCCGTCATCATCCCCGCCTATAACGAGGCGCAGGCCATCGTGCCCGTCATGCAAGAGCTCGACAAGGTGCTGCAGGCCCTGCCGCTGAAGTGCCGAATCATCGTCGTCGATGACGGCAGCCGCGACGCCACCGCGCAAAACGCCGCGGACGCGCAATGCGAAACCCCCGTGCGCGTCATCCGCTTTTCGCGCAACTTCGGCAAGGAGGCCGCCATTTCCGCAGGCCTGTCGAGCGTGGAGACCGACGCCGCCGTCATCATCGACGCCGACGGCCAGCACCCGCCGGACATGATCCCGCAATTCGTGAAACACTGGCAGGAAGGCTACGACGTCGTCTATGCCAAGCGCGCCGCGCGCGACACGGATTCATGGCTGCGCCGCAACCTCAGCCGGCTTTATTACAAGATCGTCTCGCGCGAGAACAGCTTCATCGAATCCAACGCGGGGGATTTCCGGCTGATGTCGAGGCCCGTCATCGACGCGCTCAACAGCCTGCCCGAAAAAACCCGTTTCATGAAAGGCCTGTTCAACTGGGTGGGCTTCAAGAAGTTCCCCATCGAATACACCCCGCGCGAGCGCATCGCGGATGAATCGAAATACACCTCGCTCGTCCTGCTGTTCCGCTTCGGCATCCTTGGCATCATGTCCTTCACCACGCTGCCTCTCAGGCTCATCAGCCTGCTGGGGGTCATCGTGGCGGGTCTTTCCATTCTTTACGGCAGCTATATCGCCCTGCGCACGCTGATCTTCGGCGTGGACGTGCCCGGCTGGGCGACCGTGGTCGCGGGCATGATGCTGCTGGGCGGCATCCAGCTCATTTCCATCGGCATCCTCGGCGAATACGTCGGGCAGATCTTCACCGAGGTCAAGAACCGCCCCCTCTACATCGTCGCCGAAGTCGTCGAGAACGACGGGCAGGAAAGGCAGCAGGCCGCATGAAGATAAAGGGCGCCACATATACGCCCGAAACCCTGCGCGCCGAGTTCCTGCGGCTGTTCCGCTTCGGCATCGTCGGGCTTTCCGCCTTTTTCGTGAACTGGATCGTCGTCGTGCTCATCGTCAGCGCGGGGCTTTGCGGCCCGCTGGCGGCGAACGTCGTCGCCTTCCTCACCGCCTTTTCCGTCAGCTACTTCGGGCACCGGGGCTGGACCTTTTCCGGCAAGGCGCGGGCGGGCGCGGGCTCCTTCTGGCGTTTCGCCGTCGTCGCAGGCATCGGCTTCCTCGTGAACGAAAGTTCCTATTACGTGCTGCTCGACGTCTATCACATCGACTACCGCATCGGCCTCGTCTTCGCCGTGGGGCTGGCGGCCGTCTGCACCTATATCCTCTCCGCCCTCTGGGCCTTCAACGCGAAGGAGGAGGCGGCATGATCAAAATATGCGCGGATGATTTCGGCCTCACCCCCGGCATATCGCAGGCCATCGTCAAGCTTTGCACGGAAGGCAATATCCACGCGACCAGCGTGATGACCGAGGGCGCCTACGCCGAAGAATACGCGCCCGCCCTGCTGCGCGCGGGCGCGGAGATCGGGCTGCATTTCAACCTGACCGAGCCTTTCGGCGACGTTCCCGCCTACAAGCTTTCGCACCTGATGCTCAGCCCCTTCCCGCCCGCCGTCGTCCGGCGCGACGTGGCGCGGCGGCTGCGCGCACAGCATGACGCCTTCACCAATATTTTCCAGCGCAGGCCGGACTTCATCGACGGGCACCAGCATGTGCATATGTTTCCGGGGCTGCGCGGCGTGTTCCTTTCCACCCTGTCGGAGATTTACGCGGGTTCATCCGTGCGCCCGTGGATACGGCGAGTCAATCCCGCGCTTTTCGATACGACCGACGACCGCTTCAAGCTGCTGGTGCTGAGAATCCTCAATACCGGCTTTCGCCGCGCCTGCGAAAAAGCGGGGTTCGCGACCAACGACAGCTTCACCGGCATCTATTCCTTTTCGCCGAGATCGCCCTATCGCGATTACCTCGACAAATGGGTGAAGACGTCCGCGCCGCGCACGCTGATGATGTGCCACCCTTCCGCCGCCAAGGAAGCGGGAGACCCGATTTCCGCCGCGCGCGTCCTTGAATACGCGGCGCTCTCGGCCCTGCCCCCCTCGAAGGAGAAAACGTCATGAGAGTCCTGCTCGCCGAAGACGACAAGACGCTGGCCACCTCGCTGTGCAAGGCGCTGGAAAAGCGCGGCTACGGCGTCGATTGGGTGGAGGACGGCGAAACCGCCCTTTATTCCGCGAAGGAGCTGGAATACATGGCCATGATCCTCGACGTCCACCTGCCGAAAATGTCGGGCATCGACGTCATCACCCGCCTGCGCCAGCAGAACAACCGCATCCCCGTGCTGATGCTGACCGCGCGCGACGCGCCCGCGCAGAAAGTACAGGGGCTCGACAGCGGCGCGGACGACTACATGATCAAACCCTTCGACCTCGAGGAGCTGCTGGCCCGCCTGCGTTCCCTGCAGCGGCGCAGCCACGGGCGGACGGAAACGGTGCTGAAGTCCGGCGACGTCGAGCTGGACCCCGCCGGCATGGTCGCGCGCAAGGCCGGCGCGCCGGTGCTGCTGACGGCCAAGGAATACCGCATCCTGCGCATCCTGATGGAGCGCGCGGGCCGCTACGTGACGAAAAGCGACATTTCCTACGCCCTCTACAGCGCGGAAGACGTGAGCGAGAGCAACACCATCGAGGTCAGCATCTACAGCCTGCGCAAGAAGTTCGGCAACGGCTTCATCCACACCATCCGCGGCGTCGGCTACATGGTCGGCGAGACGCATGTACGCTGACACCCTCACCCGGCGGCTGTTCTTCCGCATCGTGCCGATTATCGTCATCGCCATCGGGCTTATCGGGCTGTTGTCCTACGCCAGCGCCGTGCACGAGACGAACGACACCTACGACGCGCAGATGAGCAACGACGCCAGCCTGCTCTGGACGCTGGTGAAGGACGAGATCGGCGAGGACGCGGACAGGGACGACGAGGCGACGCCCCACCTCATCGACTTCAGTCAGGACAGGCTGAGCGTGAAGCATCTTCTCCCGGACCCCGCGGATTTCCGAGACGAAAGCCCGGACCGGATGCTGCGCGTGTGGAAAAACGGCAAGCTGCTGATGTATTCGAACACCGCCTTACCCATGAAGACCCCGCCCGCCCGCGAGGGGTTCACCGATACCGATTACAAGGGGGAGAACTGGCGCGTTCTTTCCGTGGCCGTCCCCCAAGACCGGGTCTTCATTCAGGTCGGCGAGAAAATGGCCATGCGCGACGACCTCATCGCCGATATCTTTCTCGACCTGTTCACCCCCCTGCTTTTGCTCACCCCGCTCATCGCAGGGCTCGTCTGGGGCGGCATCCGCAGCGGTCTCGACACCATCCGCGAGCTGGGCGGGCGGATATTGCAGCGCTCGCCGGACGACCTGTCCCCCATCGACCTTCCCGGCCTGCCGGACGACCTGCGGCCGCTGGTGCTGTCGGTCAACGACCTTCTGCACAAGCTGCGGGAATCGCTGGAAGCGGAACGGCACTTCACCGACCATGCCGCGCATCAGCTGCGCACCCCGCTGGCGGGCATCCGTCTGCAGCTCCAGCTGCTCTCGCAGGCGGAAGACGTGAAGGAGCGCGCCGCGACCATCGCCGGGCTGCTGGAAAGCACGGACCGCGCCGCGCGCCACGTCACCCAGCTTTTGCGCGCAGCGCGCATCGCCCATACAGAAATGAACATCCGGCCCGTCTCGCTTTACGAGACCTGCGCCAGCGTCGTCGCCGGCATGGGCGCGATGGTGACGGCGAAGAAAATGAACGTCTCCCTCTCCGGCGCGGAAGACGCCATGGCGCTGGCGGATGAAACCCTGCTGCGTCTGCTGGTCGAAAACCTGTTCGAGAACGCGCTGAAATACACGCCCGAAGGCGGTGACATCCACCTGACCGTCGGCGCCGACGGGCTCGACTGCACCTTCGTCGTGGAAGACAGCGGTCCCGGCATCGCGCCCGAAGAACGCGAAAACGCCTTCAAGCGGTTCTACCGCGCGGGCGCCCCGGCGACGGAGGGCTCGGGCATCGGGCTTTCCATCGTCTCGGAGATCGCCCACCGCTTCGCCGGCAGCGTGCGCCTGGAAACGCCGGAATCGGGCCACGGCCTTCGCGTCCGGGTTATCCTGCCCGGGCCGGGCCGGTCGGCCGGCACGAACGAAAAAAACCAGAATCCGCTTTCGCTTCACCCCGCCGCCATAAAAGCTGTATAACAGCCGTATGACAATGCAAACGTAAAGGCTCCCGCCCATGCCCGCGACATTCAAGAAAAAAGCCGCCATCGCAGCCATCGCACTCATCGCCCTCGGCGCGGCGACGGGACTGCGCGTGAAAGCCATCGCCCGCGCCCTGCCGGTGACCGCGCATGTGGCGAAACAGGACGGATACAACGATTATCAGGGCGTCATACACTGGCACACGCATTATTCCGCGGACGCGGCGGGCACATACAAGGACGTGGCCGCGGTCGCGAACGCCCAGCACGTCGATTTCATGATCGCAACCGAGCACAACAACCTGCAGGCCGTGAAGGACGGCAAGGAGGGCGTTTACGGCAAGGTGCTGATCATGTCGGGCGTCGAGATCACCCGCAAGCACCCGGAGCTGCACCACAATTCCTACCTGCTGGGTCTCGACCTGAAAGACTACGACCACAAGCGCACGGACAGCACGGATTCGATACTGGCCGACATCCGAAAGCAGGGCGGGCTCACCTTCATCGCCCACCCGCAAAACCCGCGCTGGCAATGGGAAGGGCCGGTGGATGCGCGCATCGCCGGGCTCGAGATCATCGACAAGTCGGACGAATGGTTCACCTCCCCCATCCCCGACATCCTGCGCGGCCTCGCTTTCTACGGCTTCGATCCCCGCATCGGCTTTTTGCAGATGTTCCACCGGCTGGACAAGACGCTGGCGCTCTGGGACAGCGTCAGCGAAAAACGCCCTTTCGTCGGCATCTACGCGCCCGACTTCCACCAGGCCGTGCACCTGCCGTTCCGCACCGTCTGGATGTTCCCGAAGGCGGCGGACATCCTGCCCGTCGCGCATGACCATATCGTGACCCGCGCCGCCTTCAACGGCACGCTCGAACATGACAAGAAGGTCGTCTATGACGCGCTGCGCGCGGGCAACCTCTATGTCGCCATCGACGGGCTGGCGGATGCCACCGGCTTCATGTTCAAGGCGAAGCGCGGAGACAAAAACGCATGGATGGGCGACGGCTTCGAGACCGCGGGCAAGACGGATTTCACCGTCACCCTGCCGAAAACGACGCTTCAAAATACCGAAATCGCCGTCTATCGCAACGGCAAGGAAATCCGCAACGGGAAAAACACCGGCTCATACAGCTTCGAAGCCGCAAAGCCCGGAGCCTACCGCATCGAGGTGCGCGCGGACATGCCTGCATTCTTCGGCGGCGCGCGCCGGATGACGTGGATTTATTCGAACCCGATCTATATCGGCGTCAGCCAGCCCTTACCGCAGCTCCCGGGCCTTGCGCAATACGCCGAGGGCGAGGATGACGGCGCAGCCGCCCACCAGCACGGCGCCGCAGCCGACGGGGGGAAGATATGCCCCGCGGGACAGGACTGCGCAAAAGCCGACCAACGCAAGGATTGACAGCGTCATCCGCGCATCGGCGAAAAACATGCCGGCCAGTTCCTCGAATACGTCCTTGATGACGTCCATCATGCCGTTTTCTCCACTTCGCGCGATTTAAGGGTTTTGACCAGCCCCTGCGCCACCGCCGTCATCAGCGCGGCGAAGACGACGATGATGAAATCGCCCTCCGGCCAGTGAATGCCCAGCCCCTCGCCCGTCCAGAACAGGCCGAAGGAGACGAGGATGACGGCGACGCAGAATTTCAGCGTGTTTTCCGGCACGCGGGAGAGCGGCTTGTGCATGAAGACGCCCGCCGCCAGCACCAGCGCCCCGGCGAGAAACGCCCCCGCCGCGGCCGGCAGCAGCAAGCCGCGCCCGCCCGCGCCGACGGCGATGACGATGAAGACGACCTCCAGCCCTTCGAGCAGCACGGCCTTGAAGGCGGTCATGCCCGCGATCCAGCTTTGGGTTCTTTGCTTGTCCTTGCTTTCTTCCAGCGCATGTTTTTCCTTTTCGAAAATCGCGTCCTCGTCATGCAATGCCATCAGGCCGGAGGAACGCAGGATGGCCTTGCGCAGCCAGCCCATGCCGAACAGCAGCAGGAAAACGCCGATGACCACCTGCAGGGGCTGCAAGGGTACGTGCGCCAGCAACGGGCCGAAAGCGGCGACCAGAACGGCCAGCAGCAAAAGCGCGGCCCCCGTGCCGGAAACCGCGGGCTTCCAGCCCTTGAAATGCCAGACGGCGAGGATGATGGTGAAAGCCTCGACCGCTTCGACCAGCGAGGCGGCGAAGGCGGCGCCCAGCGCAGGCGCGGCGGTTGTCCATGCGATCATGGCAATTCCCTTGTTTTTCGTGCGAATGTGACGACGGCGACATATTCGCACAGAAGGCTTCCCCTGTTAAGTCTTTATTTCCAATCAATAAAATGACCTTCCGTTCTTTCCGCCGCATCGGCGCCGCCAAGAAAACGGGCAAAGCTGCCAAGGCGTTTTTTACCCCTGCAAACAGCTCTTTTTTATTTTGCATATTACCGAGCGCTATGCTAGCATGCCTGACGTGATCCCGTTGACCGAATTGCGAACCATATGAACACCTTGCCCCATAAATTGACGGAAGAATTGAGGGACGCCTTTCCGCCCCCCATCAGCAAAAGTTGTTTCGCCGCCATGTAGTCGGAAACCTCTCTCGTCCTGACCACCCCCTATCATGCGGAGGAACTGGCCGCGCTCGAAAAACTGCTGGCCGAGACCGAAGCCGCAGGCAAGCCCGTTGACCATTTCATCGCCATCGGCTGCGCGCAGTTCCGCTATGCGGACGTCGCCTTCCAGAAATGCAAAAGCTACACCGCGGTCGAGCCGGGGCTGGAGGACAACAAGGACATCGCCCTGCTGAAATCCAAATCCGCGACCAGCAAAATCCACATCGTGACCAAGCCTTTCGAGGACGTGACGAAGGAAGACCTGCCCCAAGGCGGGCGCAAGCTGTTCTTTTTCCTCTTCAACGTCTTCCCCTATATCGACGATGCCCAAAAAACCCTGAAGGAGCTGGCCGCGCCCGGCGACATCGCCGTCGTTTCCGCGTGGAACAACAACAGTTTCGAGGCCCTGCACCTGCAGAAAGTATATTACGGCTACCTGCAATCCGCCTTCAACTGCGAGCTTTCGGGCGAGAAACGCTCCGGCTATATCGACCTTCTCGCGCAAAGCGAGCGCGAAGACGGTGCGGAAGTCAGCCGCACCAAGGGGCGGATGACCGATATTCTCACCCTGCAAATGAAGTAACCGCCATGCGCTATCTCCTGCACGACGTTTTCACCCGCAGCAAACACGCGGCGCCCGATGCGCCCGCCGTCGTCATGGAGGGCGGCAGAACCGCGAGCTACGCCGAGCTGGACGCGCTGGCCAACCGCTTCGCCAACATCATTTCCTCGCTGAAACCCGCGCTGCCGGACGCGCCCTTCGTCGGCATCATGGCGCCGGTGCATATCGAAAGCATCGCCGCCGTGCTGGGCACGCTGAAACTTGGCTGCGCCTATGTGCCACTGGACGAACATTCGCCGACGGAGCGCCTCGCCAAGATCGTTGACAATACCAAACTCGACGTCATCTGCATCGACAGCCACCTCTATGAGCAACACGCCGCGCTGTTCGACAATACGCACGTAAAAAAGGTCATCTTGCTCAACAGCGACGTGCCGGTCCCCGAAACGGGAAAGACCGTGCCCTTCGAAACCGTGCTGGAGACGAAGGCGGACGAGCCGCCGCTGCGCAACCAGGTCTGCGACGATCTCGCCTATATCCTGCACAGCTCGGGCTCCACCGGGGTTCCCAAGGGTATCATGCTCAGCCACCGCAACGCGCGCACCTTCACCGACTGGATGCAAGGGGAATTCGCCATCACGGCGGATGACGTCATCGCCTCGCGCGCGCCTTTCAAGTTCGACCTTTCGGTCTTCGACATCTTCAACACTTTTCAGGCGGGCGCGAAGCTGGTCTGTTTCGACTGGAACAAGAAGCGCGAGACCGAACAGCGCCACGCCGATTACGTCGCCCTGCTGGAACGCGAGGGCGTGACGGTGCTTTACACCACGCCGTCCACCTTCATCTCCCTGCTCAACCGCGGCGGGCTGGCGGAGGCCGCATTGAAGCTGCGCTGCGTCATGTACGCGGGCGAGCCTTTCCCGCCCGCGCAGCTTAAAAAAGTCATGGAAGCGCTGCCCGGCACGAAGGTCGCGAATATCTACGGCCCGACGGAGACCAACATCATCACCTATTACTGGGTGCCGGAACCGCCGCAGAACAACGACCCAGTTCCGCTGGGCGCGGTGGTGGAGGATACCGAGATCATCGTCGTCGCGGATGATAAAAAACGGATATGCGCGCCGAACGAGCTGGGCGAGCTCTGGTGCCGCGGCGGCACGGTCACGCTGGGCTACCTGGGCATGGAGGACAAGACGCGCGAATGCCTTGTGCAGAGCCCTTTCCATTCCTATCCCGCCCTGTTCTGGCGCACGGGGGATTTCGGTTTTTACGACGAAAAAGGCGTACTGCATTACCGCGGGCGGCGCGACCACATGGTGAAGGTCAAGGGCTTTCGCATCGAGCTGGGCGAGATCGAGAACGCGCTGTCCCAGCACGCGGGACTGGACGAATTCGCCGTCGTCGCCGTGCCGGACGAAAAATACGGCAACCGCCTCTATTGCCACTACGCCCCGTTGAAAAATCACGCGGCGAACGAGGACGAAGTGAAAGAATTCCTCGCGCAAAAAGTGCCGGAATACATGCTGCCCTATCAATTCAAGAAATGGGACACCCTGCCCAAGACGTCCTCCGGCAAGATCGACCGCATCACGCTCGCGGATATTTCGAAAAAATCTAAAGCCCTTTGAGGCGCGTCACGTTTTCGGCGAAGAACGGGTCGGTCCGTTTCAGCTCTTCCGTCAGCTCGAATTCGCGGATGAAGTGCCTGTCCAGCTCCGCCAGCATTTCGCGGTAAATGTCGAAAGCGCCGCCCTTGCCTTCAAGGTGCCGCCGGAAAAACGGCGGGAAGGCCTCGACAGGCGGGGGAACCTCGGTCGGCGGCTCGATCTTGTGCGCGTTCAGGACGCGGTCGTAATAGGGCACGGCCCCGTCGTAATCCGTGGTGAAGCCCTTCCCCGTGCCTTCTTTCCCTGCGCCCTCCTGCCACGCGCTCATGCCTTCCGCATAGACCAGCCCCAGCCGCAGGGTCAGGAAGCGCATGGCCTTTTGCGGTTCGGCGCGAAACAGCGTGCTGTCCATCACCGTCATCTTCCCGGCGGGCACGATGGAGCAGCTGTGGCGGAAATGTTCGCCCAACGCCTCCCAGCCGGAAATGCGGTAAGCGAAGACTTCCTCCGGGCTCGCCCCCTCGCCTGCTGCTTGCAGCACCGGCACATACATCACCGGCTCGCGGTGGATTTGCTGGTCGCGGGTGAAAAAAGCGCGGAACAGTTCTTCATGCGCCGTAAAATCCGTGCCCGAGGAGAGATCGGCCTTCAGCGCGGCCCAGTCGCCGAAGCCATGCCGCCTTGCATATTCGTCGAGCGTGACGGGCTCGACCACCACCTGATCCCCGCTATAGTGGCGCACCAGCATGCGAAACAGCGACTGCAGGGTCAAAAGCGGGTTGCGGATGAGGAAGACATGGGCGTCCGCGAGCGCGCACCACCGCTCCCAGCATTCGCCGGGCGGAATGTAATCCGCCACGTTCTTGATGAGGACGGTCTTGTTCCCCGTGCCGTCGGAGGTCATGACGCGATCGAGGATATAATCGTAGGTTTTCGGCTCGCGCGCCGCTTCGTCGTAGAGCGCCCAGGGGTCGTTGACCTGCAAATCGACCGAGGGGCTTTCCAGAAGCGCACGTTCCAGCGCGGTCGAGCTGCTGCGCGCCGGCGCCAGCAGGGAAATGACCCGCAATTGCCCGGATTTGACTTGCTCCAGAAGCGCTGTATAGGAAGAATGTACCATCATATCCTTTTACCCGATTTCAACGGCAGGAGATAGCCATGAGTACCGAAGACAGGATGATCAAGGCCAACGAGCAGGAAAACCGCCGCGCCCTCATCCGCGAGATGTTCAAGCGCATGAAGCAGTACAACATGACGGCCGAGGAGATCAAGGGCCGCCAGATCCGCATCGGCAAGGACCACTGGGTGACGGATTTCGCCTCCTGCAACTACCTCGGCTTCGACCTCGACCCCGACATCGACCTCGACGTGACCGAGGAAATCGACCGCTGGGGCGTGCACCCCAGCTGGTGCCGCCTCGTCGCCAGCCCGCAGATATACGCCGACCTCGAAGACCGGCTGGCCAAACTGGTGGGGACGGAGGCGACGCTCATCCTGCCCACGGTCACGCTGATCTCCATCGGCGTCATCCCCGCGCTGGTCGGCAAGACGGGGGTGATGTTCCTCGACAAATCCGGCCATGAAACCATGTACGAGGGCTGCAAGATCGCGCGCGACAGCGGCGCCACCCTGAAAAGCTTCAGGCAGGGCGATTTCGAGGCCTTGGAAGCCCTGCTGAAGGAGCACAAGGACAACCCGCGCAAGCTCATCCTCATCGACGGCGTCTATAGCATGACGGGCGATTACGCGGATATCAAAACGCTGCAGGACCTCGCAAAAAAATACGACGCGCTGCTCTACATCGACGATGCCCACGGCTTCGGCGTGGTCGGCGAAAAGCCGGACGATAACAACCCCTTCGGCTACAGGGGCAACGGCATCGTGAAGCACGCGGGCTGCGATTACGAGAACATCCTCTACGTCGGCGGCTGTTCCAAGGCCTATTCATCGCTCGCCGCCTTCATCGCCTGCTCGAAAAAAATGAAGACGTTCTTGCAGGCCTTCTCCACGCCCTACGACCTTTCCGGCCCCTGCCCCACCGCCTCGCTCGCGACGCTGTGGAAAGGGCTCGAGGTGAACGAGAAGCGCGGCGACCAGTACCGCAAGAAGCTCTGGGAGCTGACCGACCGCGGCATCAAGGGGTTGCGCCAGCTGGGCTATACGGTCGTCAACAATTCGGGCTTTCCCATCGTCTCGGTCAAGATCAGCGATACGGAGAAGCTGATCGAGACCGCCAACTTCATGTTCGACGAGGGCGTCATCGCCACCATCTGCCCCTACCCGATGGTCGTGAAGGGCGAAGAGGTGCACCGCCTCACCTTCACCGCCGCGAACACGGAAGAGGACGTGACCAAGCTGCTGGACATTTTCGGCAAGATAAAAGAAATGCTCTAGGCCGCTTTCGGGCCTTTATCCGCATCCGGTTTTCCCGGTGCGGATTGTTTTGGCGCGGGGGCATTGTCTTGCTCCGGCGCGGCTTTCTTGTTGAAATTTTTCTCCAGCCGCTTGGCGTCGAGGCTGACGACCGGCGAAGGACCGGAAGGCGGCGCCGGTGGGGACGCGGGCGGCTCTTCGGGCTTGCCGCGCCCCAGACGCTTGCGCCATTTTTCCTCGAAGTGGCGCAGCCGCGCCTTGTAGAACTCGGGTGACGATTTCTCGACGAACTCCTGAAAGAAATTCGCGACATAGGTCGAGGGCTTCCAGCGCGTGACCGGCGCGCGCTTCTTTATCTTCCGGTGGGTGCGCAGGCGACGGTTATACTGGTAGGCGATGCCCTGCGCCAGCTTCGTCGATTTCAGCACCTGCCGCGCGGCGGCGATGGCGGGCACGACGACGAACTGCCCCACCGCCACCCCGGCCGTGATGACGGGATGGGCGATGGCCTGCTGCGCCAGCTTCACCAGCCAGGGCGCGGTGCTTTTGACAGCGGCCGCCGCGACTTCCGCGTGCCAGACTTTCGACATGACCTCCAGCCAGCCGACCCATGCCGAAAACCCGATGAAAGCGCAGACCCCCAGCGCGGTGCCCACGACCTTGTTGACCGTCTTGTGGCCGAAAAGCGGCTTGCCCGACGGGGTGGTGGGATCGAAAACCCATTTCGTCGCGCGGTAAAGCCCGAGCGCGCCGTGGTATTCCAGCACATGCCCCAGCTTCTCGCCGGTTTTTTGCGCGATATGGCCGATCCTGTCTTTCGCCTTGCGCCAGAAGCGGCTGATTTTCGAATCCGGGTTCGGCGCGGGCAGGACCGATTTGACGCGCCGCGCGACGCCCTGCCATGCTCTTGAAACGACGGGCTTCACGGCCTTGAGCGGCACGGCCGCAGCCGCGGCCAGCTTGTCGTAGGCCCAGTCGGTCGCGCCCATGACCACGTCGTTCGCCGCGACCAGCCACTGGCGGCACGCGAAAGTATGCTTCGCCAGGAAGACGGCCGCGCGCTGCTGGCCGGGCCGCAATTGGTCAAAGGCGGCCGCGTCGCTTTCAAACTGGGCCTGCTTCTCCTCGCCCATCATCAACGCGTGCATCGGAATGCGTCTTTCTGTCTGTAAATCGGAATTATTCAATCTATACAGGGACAAGATGACTTTGGCAAGGCAAGGCGGGCAAAAACGGGCATGCAACGAAATATAATTACAATGCAGCCGGGAAACACCGTTCCCAAAGACGCGCGCGTATTTCTTGAACCGGTGTTTTGCAAAAAAAAAGCTTAGTCGCCGTCTTCATCGACGTCCGTTCCCGCGTCATGGTCGTGATCGCGGTCGCCGGAATTGCCCTGCTGCTGTTGCCGGTCATCCTGCCCGGCGGATTGCCCGATACGGCCCTGTGCGGCGTCCTGCGCCGCTTGCCGCGCGCGCTGGTCGGCCATTTCCTGCTCCAGCCGCCCCCTTTGCGCCGGCGTCAGCGCCTGCTGCGCGAAAGCGCCTTGCGCGCCACAAAGCAGCATCGCGGCCAGCGCCAGAATCGCCGCACGTCTCCTCATGACTTTGCCCTCCCTCAAAAAAAACCGGCAGATGTATAATCATACCAGACCCGCCTGACGCCATGATGATGAGGATGAAGCCCATGACCCGCGAGACGAAAAAACAAGGCAAAAAGAAGAACCTGCCGCTGGGCAAGGTCTATCAACTGCTGGAACCCGGCCCCGTGGTGCTGCTGACCACGGAAGACGAAAAACACCCCGACGTCATGGCCATGTCATGGCACATGATGATGGAATTCGAGCCGCCGCTCATCGCCTGCATCGTCAGCAACCGCGATCACACTTACGGCCTGCTGAAGAAGCACAAGGAATGCGTCATCAACATCCCGACGGCGGAGATCGCGAAACAGGTGGTCGGCTGCGGCAATACCACGGGACGACGGGTGGACAAGTTCAGGAAATTCGGCCTCACGCCCCTGCCCGCCGAAAAGGTCGGCGCGCCGCTCGTCGCGGAATGCTACGCCGCGATCGAATGCCGCGTGGCGGACGCCCGCTGGTCGGAGAAATACTGCCTTTTCGTGCTGGAGGGGGTGAAGGCATGGATCGACCCCGCCGTGAAAGACCCGCGCACCTTGCACCACCGCGGCAACGGGCGGTTCATGGTGTCGGGGGAGAGCATCCGCCTGCGCTCGCGCATGAAATAGTTTTTTTCTTCTACATGCCGGTCGATATCCGGTTTCATCCGGTTTTCCCCGTTGCAAGGGTCATCAGGCGCAGCACTTCCGCGTCCGGCATCTGTGAAAAATCCTCGTACCATTGGCCGGCGCCGTAGAAGGGCTCGGGCCGCCACAGGCAGGCCACGTCGTCGGCCACGACCGCCATTTTGCCGCAGGCTTCGGCGGAGCCGAGCGGCGCGGCGGCCACGATATGCGCCGCCTCCGCCTGCCGCAGCGATTCGACGGCCGCGACCATGGTCGCGCCGGTGGCCAGCCCGTCGTCGATGACGATGACGGCCTTGCCCTTGACCTCGGGCGGCGGACGCCCCTGCCGGTAAAGCAGGTTGCGTCTTGCCAGTTCGGCCTTTTCCCTTTCGATGACGTTGTCGAAAAGCGCCTGCGGCACCTTCATGTCGCGCAGGACATCGGCATTGACGCGGCAGACGTCGCCGGGAGCGATGGCGCCCATGACCATTTCCTCATGCCCCGGCACGCCCAGCTTGCGCACCAGCCAGATATCCATCGGCAGGGACAGAAGCCGCGCCGCCTCATGCGCGACGGGCACGCCGCCGCGCGGCAAGGCCAGCACCAAGGCGTCCGGTTTTCCCGCGTAACCTTCCAGCAGACTGGCCAGCGCGGCCCCCGCCTCCCGCCTGTCCTTAAAGCGTTGCTGCATTTTCCTGCCTTTCGTCTGCCAGCTGCGTCAAAAACCACATCGCCGAAATCTTCGCCGCGTTTTCCAGCGCGCCCGGTTCCTCGAACAAATGGGTCGCACGGGGAACGATATCGAGCCGCGAGGCGTCGCCCAGCTTTTCCAGCGCGCGGCGGTTGAGGGCCAGCGCCTCCGTATCCCGCTCGCCGACGATGAGCAGCGCGGGCGCCTTCACGAGGGGCAGGAATTCCATGGCAAGGTCCGGCCGTCCTCCGCGCGAAACGACGGCACGCACCGCATCGGCTTGCCGCGCGGCGGCGACAAGGGCGGCGGCCGCGCCCGTGCCGGCGCCGAAAAGCCCGACGGGAAGCGGCGCCGTATTCGCCTGCCCCCGCGCCCATGCAACCATGGTTTCAAGCCTGCCCGCCAGCAGGGGTATGTCGAACCGCAGGCGGCGGGTGACGGCGTCTTCCGCCTCTTCCTCCGCCGTCAGCAGGTCGGCCAGCAGCGTGGCCAGCCCGTGCTCGTTCAGCACCTCGGCGACATAGCGGTTGCGCGGGCTTTTGCGGCCGCCGCCATGCGCGAAGATGACGAGGCCGCAGGGGCTTTCCGGCAGGGTCAGGTCCCCGTGAAGAACGGCGTCCTCCGTGCCGATCATGCATCTCAGGCTTTGCGTCTGCTGCGTCATGTCCTCCCCGCGTAAAACTTTCATCATCAAAAAAGTTGTTCCTCTATTTCCATGAGAACAGAAACGGTGCGGCCCCCTCTTGATATAAGTCAAAAGCAAGTCATGTTTTACGGCGTTTCCGCCTGCGACCGGAGAATATTAAGCACTTGAAATACATATTCTTTTTTAGGTGAAACACGACTGAAACAATCCCGACAAAATGCTGCCACATGAGGGGCGCATAAAAGAAGGAATACACGTGAAATTTGCTTCTCTATCGGGGTAACCGCATGCTTCAGAAAAACCACATGGCGCATTTCGTCAGCGCCCTCTCCTTCTTCAACGGACTGGCGGAAGAGGAGGTTGCGGAGCTTATTCGGGACGCGGCGGCAAAGACCTACCCGCGCGGGACCGGCCTGTTCCATCAGGGCGATGCGGCCGACCGGCTGTTCATCGTCGTCAGCGGCTGGGTCAAGCTGTTCCGCACCACCGAAAACGGCGATGAATCAATCATCGCGCTGTTCTCGCGCGGCGACGTTTTCGGGGAGGCGGCGATTTTCGGCGGGGTCGATTACCCGTTTTCCGCCGTCGCGGCGGAGGAATCCGCCGTGCTCGAGATTCCCGCGGAGACCTTGCGCCGCAAGGCCAAGCAAAGCCCCCAGATGATGGAGCGCATCATGCGTTCGATGTCGCAGGAGATGCGCAGGGCGCAGATGGAAAACGAGCATATGGTCATCATGACCGCCCCGCAGCGCGTCGGCTGCCTGCTGTTGCAGCTGTCATCCGGCATGCGGGGCGACGGGGGATGCTTCACCTTCCCCTACGACAAGTCGCTGGCCGCCCAGCGCCTCGGCATGAAGCCGGAAACCTTTTCCCGCGCGCTCGCGCAGCTGAAATCCTCCGGCGTCGCCAGCAAGGGGGCCGAGGTCGGCATCGACAATTACTGCCGCCTCGCCGCCTTCTGCTGCATCAGCTGTTCGGCCGGACTTGCCGACTGCAAGGGCGCGGCGCGCAAAAACGCCGCCATCGGCTGGATGGAAGAGCAGAAAACAGGCTGAACCCTAAACCTGCGCGCACATGCGAAAACCCCGCCCGGCTTGCGCCGCGGCGGGGTTTTTGTCAGCGGGGCCTCCGCCCCTTTCTTGTCAGGCTTCAAGCCGTTTTCTTGGCCGCTTTTTTTACCGTCTTCCCGGCGGTTTTTTTCGCGGTTTTTTTCGCTTTCGCCTTGGCGGCGGCTTTTGCCGGTGTCTTGCGCGATTTTTTCGCCGTGGCTTTCTTTTTGGCAGGCTTCTTTTTCGCGGGCTTTTTCGCGGCGATTTTCACCACGGGCGTCGCGGCGGGCGGGGTCGAGGTATTGGCCGCGACCGGCGTCCAAGCGGCGGTTTTCGCGGCGGATTTCGCCGCAGGCTTGGCCGCCTT
>WGNE01000046.1 GCA_016124645.1 Alphaproteobacteria bacterium | reverse complement strand
GGCGCCTCTTCCCCGCCGCCGCCCGCCGTGACGGATTGCAGCACGTGGAAGGGGTTGTTGCGCGGCTAGCCGCCCGTCTCGCTCATCTGCGCGGCGAGGCTGACGCCGGGCGCGCGCGGATAGGGGTCGAGCTCCAGCGAAAGATACTGCGCCGAAACCTCGCCGAGGTCGATGACGCCATTCACCACCGGCTCGGGGATATTCTCCGCGCCCTCCTGCGAGAAGTCGATTTCATCGTCGCTCTTGCCGTCTTCGCTGAAAAAGGTCTCGAAGCTGCTCTCGACATGGGTATGCACATCCTGCAGGGAAACGACGCAGGCCTGCACCGCCTCGGCCTCGATATGGCCTTCGAGGCGGATGGCCGTGCCCCCCGCCACGCGGCGGATGTTGATGCGGGCGCGGAAATATTCCAGTTCGCGCAGGTCGAGGCGCTTGGCCAGCGCCGCGCATTCCGCGGGCGTGGCCTCGATGGTCTCGTGCCGGATTTTGTCGGGGGTGATGCCTTCCACCGCGATCACGCGGGAAAATTCGACGCCCGCCGCGCTTTTTTCTTTCACTGTCATGTCGTTCCGGTCCTGTCTTGCCGTCAAACTCTCGTCTCAAACCGCTTAAAAAAACAATGTGCTATAGCACGGTTTGACGGCCGAAACCAAGGGTTTTCCTTATTCCGGCGGCAATATCTTGTCTTTTCAGGGAGAAAGGCGTATAAAAAATCGTTTCCCGCACAAGAGGTTTCGCATGTCGTTTCATCCGCTCAAAGCATCGCTCGCCGCCCTCGCCCTCTGCCTGACGGCGTCCGGCTGCTCACCCATGGTCTCGGCGCACGGCAACATGCTGACCCCGGCCAAGCTCTCGCAGGTCACCCCCATGACCTCGACCCGCGCGGACGTCGAGCAGGCCTGGGGACCGCCGACCCTCGTGCCCGCCTTCGATCCCAATACGTGGTATTACGTGGGCGAGGTGGACAAACGCACCGGCATCTTCGCGCCCAAGGTGGACAAGCGCACCGTGGTGAAAGTCACCTTCGACGGCAGCGACATGGTGACGGACGTCTCCGAAGTGGATCCAAAACTGGCCGAAGACGTCACCCCCGTCAGCCGCACGACCCCCAGCGCGGGCAAGGAATACACCGCCGTGCAGCAGTTCCTCGGCAACCTCGGCAAGTTCAACAAGAAAAAAGGCGAGAAGGACGGGAATTAAGGGAGCGGGAATTTAAGGCGCGGGCGGGTTTTTGCCGCGCAGGGTGATTTTCTTCATCAGCTTCACGTCTTCCGACGCGCCGTCCGACATTTTGCCGGCGGCGGCTTTCCAGGCGTTGCGCATGCCTTCGACTTCCTTCATCGCGTATTCCTTCATCTTCTCGCCGAGCGAGGGGAAGTCGCCCGCGTTCGCGCAGGTGGCGGCGGAAAGACCGGCGGCGTTGACGCGCCCGGCGCGCGCCCCGTTCTCGGCGAGCCATGTCGCGACCGTCACCTCGCCCTTTTCGCAGGCGTTCATGAGGGCGGTCATGCCCGCGCCGTCCACGGCCTCGATATCCGCGCCGCGGTCTTTCAGGAATTTCACGGTTTCAAGCCGGCCCTCGCGCGCGGCGATGATGAGGGGGGTCGCCTGCCGGCTCTTGTCCTTGTGCTCCAGCAGCCAGCCGAAAGTGTCCAGCGTTTTCGCGGCGGAGTCATGGCGGCCCTCGGCGATGCGCTTGAAGAAATCGTCGATGTCCTCCTGCACCATCACGGCAGGGGCGATACGCATCCCGGGCGGGTATTGGGGTCTGTAGCCTTTTGTCATGCCCTACAGGATAATGACTTTATGGGAACAGTCAAGCCCCCCTGCCCGCCCGCCGCGCGGCGGCCATGAAAAAACCCCGCGCCGTGAAAGACGCGGGGCTTTTCAAATCAAGCCGTCAGGCTGTCGGCTTAGCCGCCGGCCATCAGCTTCGCTGCAACCGCCACCAGCAGGATCGCCACGATGTTGGTGATCTTGATGAGCGGGTTGACGGCGGGGCCGGCGGTGTCCTTGTACGGATCGCCGACGGTGTCGCCCGTCACGGAAGCCTTGTGCGCTTCGGAGCCTTTGCCGCCGAAGTGGCCTTCTTCAATGTACTTCTTGGCGTTGTCCCACGCGCCGCCGCCCGAGGTCATCGAGATGGCGACGAAGAGACCCGTCACGATGGTGCCGACCAGCATCGCGCCGACCGTCTGGAAGGCGGAAGTCACGGAGCCGGAGACCCATTTGACGATGAAGAACATGGCGATGGGCGAAAGCACCGGCAGCAGCGAGGGGATGATCATCTCCTTGATCGCCGCCTTGGTCAGCATATCGACCGCGCGCCCGTACTCGGGCTTGGTCTTGCCTTCCATGATGCCCTTGATCTCGCGCAGCTGGCGGCGGACTTCCACCACGATCGCGCCCGCGGCACGGCCGACGGCCATCATGCTGAGCGAGGCGAAGAGGTAGGGAAGCATGCCGCCGATGAACAGGCCGATGATGACGAAGGGCTCGTTCAGCGGGAAGGACACGGTCAGCGGATGCGCCGTCATGGGGCCGAAGTAGTGCTTCAGCTCCTCGGTGAAGGCGGCGAAAAGCACCAGCGCCGCGAGACCGGCGGAACCGATCGCGTAGCCCTTGGTGACGGCCTTGGTCGTGTTGCCGACGGCGTCCAGCGCGTCGGTGACGACGCGGACTTTTTTCGGCAGGTCGGACATCTCGGCGATGCCGCCGGCGTTGTCCGTCACGGGGCCGTAGGCGTCCAGCGCCACGATCATGCCGGCCAGCGCCAGCATCGTCGTCGCGGCGAAGGCGATGCCGTAAAGGCCCGCTTCAAGGTGCGCGATGTAGATGCCGATGGCGATGACGATCACGGGAAGCGCGGTGGCTTCCATCGAGACGGCGAGCCCCTGGATGATGTTGGTGCCGTGGCCGGTTTCCGACGCCTGCGCGATGGAACGCACGGGGCGGTACTCGGTCGAGGTGTAGTACTCGGTGATCCAGACCAGCAGCGCGGTCACGCCGAGGCCGGTCAGCGCGCAGTAGAACAGCTGCATGCCCGAGATATCGACGTTATCGACCGTCGTGACGGAGTCATGCATGCCGATGTGCGTGTTGATCGCCCAGTAGATGAGGCCGGCCGAAACCACGCCCGTGGCGATGACGCCCTTGTAGAGCGCGCCCATGATGTTCTCGCTGCTGCCAAGACGGACGAAGAACGTGCCGATGATGGAAGAAACGATGCACAGCGCGCAGATGAGAAGCGGCAGCTCCATCATCTTGGTGACGGCGGCGTCGGTGAAGACGCTGGCGGCGATAAGCATGGTGGCGACCACCGTGACCGCGTAGGTCTCGAAAAGGTCGGCGGCCATGCCGGCGCAGTCGCCCACGTTGTCGCCCACGTTGTCGGCGATGACGGCGGGGTTGCGGGGGGCGTCTTCCGGCAGGTTGGATTCGATCTTGCCGCAAAGGTCGGCGCCCACGTCAGCACCCTTGGTGAAGATGCCGCCGCCCAGACGGGCGAAGATGGAGATCAGCGACGCGCCGAAGCCCAGCGCGACGAGCGATTCCAGAACCTCGCGGCTGGTTTCGCCCTTGTTGACGAGGAAGAAGTAGTAGCCGGCGACGCCCAGCAGGCCGAGGCCCACGACCAGAAGCCCGGTGATGGCGCCGGACTTGAAGGCGACGGAAAGCGCTTCCTTCAGGCCCTTCTGCGCGGCGTCGGCCGTGCGCACGTTCGCGCGGACCGAGACGTTCATGCCGATGTAGCCGGCCGCGCCCGAAAGGACCGCGCCGATGGCGAAGCCCGCGCCCACTTGCGCGCCCAGCGACCAGCCGAGAATGATGGCCACGACGACGCCGACGGCGGCGATGGTCGAATACTGGCGGTTCAGGTAGGCGCTGGCGCCTTCCTGCACGGCGGCGGCGATTTCGCGCATGCGCGCGTTGCCCGAACTGGCGGACATTACCTGGAAACCGGTCAGCACGCCGTAAAGCAAGGCGAGCAGCCCGGAGCCGATAATGATTGTCTGGATATCAAACGTCATTGATTGCTTCCTCTTGAGTGTTTTTGTTTTTCCGGGCGGAGCCCCTGTACAGAATCCCCGACCGGGCCGGAATTAATATTGAGTCGTGGGAAGATGCCCAAACCAGAACCACATAGCAAGCCCCGCTTGCCATATTCCATGGAATATTATGGCGGGGTGATGCATGAATGTGACGGTATTTTCCCTAAAGGTGCGAATGCGCGGGTGCCGCGATTTACGCAGGCCGCATCCATCGGCTAAGGTCGGGGACGACCTTTTTATAGTCTGCATAGTCTGCCCGCGCGGAAAACCCACATGACAAAAGTAACGATAAAAACGAAGACGAAAGGCACGCTTCAGGGCGGCACGGTGCACGACCTGCCCGCGGACCTGAAAAAATCGCTGCTCGCTTCCCCCAAAGCCGCGGCGACGTGGCAGGACATCACGCCCCTCGCCCGCAACGAGTGGATATGCTGGATCACATCCGCGAAAAAAGAGGAAACGCGCAGCCACCGCATCGAATGGGGCCTGTCGAACCTCGAGGACGGCAAGCGCCGCCCCTGCTGCTGGCCCGGCTGCCCGCACCGGGAAAAGACAAAACGCTCATAAACCGCCTTCGGGCCGCGGGTGCTGCACACGGGCGGAGAGTTTTTCGAATGATTTTTTCAGCAGCGGGTTGGGGTTGACGCCGCGTGCGTCGTTTTCCCAGACGAAGCCGTCGCCGAGCAATTTGAACAGCCATTGCGCGGGCGGCATATCCATGTATTTCTGGTCGAGGAAGCCTTCGGCGAGAAGCTCTTGCCGCGATCTGGCGGTCGAGAATATCTGCAGGCCGCCCTGCATCACCTCGTCGAGGCTGCGGATGCGCCGGGGCTCGCCCAGCGCGGATGCCGGCACCGCTTTCTCCGTCGCGAATTCCCGCGTGTCGTAGTTCTTGTCGCTCTTGCCCTTCAGGTAAGCCTGCCCCGACGTCGTCTTTTCAAACCCGTGCCCGCCGCCGTTGAAGGAATACAAATAAAGGTCGATGTCTTTTTTCATCGTCCGCTCCCTTTCGCAGACGATGATGAACTGGTCGGCGGAACCCCGCACGGGGCCGCCCACGATCGCCTCCTCCTTGCGCCAGTCGAAGGCGAACATCAGCGACTTGGCGACATAGGGCGTCGCGAAAAGATATTTGGCTTTTTTGCCGTTGATGTCCCGCTCGTTGACCGGCAGCAGCGCGTCGCCCTCCAGCGGCGTCCTCATGCCGTGGAAAAGCGTCAGCTCCGAAACGTCGATGCCCGCGAAAGGGTGCTCCGCCGCCGACGCTTTTGCGGCGGCATCCTCTGTCACGCCTTTTTCGGCCGCATCGTTCATCTGTTCTTTCACCGCCCGTCACCCGCGATAAGACATAATACTTAACCGCAGCCTACCCCATATCCATGAAGAAAGTGTTAATCCGCATTGAACCCGGCGGCTTCATATGCGAATGTCTTGGCATCGCATTTTCCATCGTTACGGAGCCTTCGCCATGTCCGCATTGAAGACCGCTTTTCTCGCCACGCTGATCGCCGTCAACGGGCTGACCTTCACCAGCGGGGCCATCCGCGCGCATGATGATTTTGCCCGCCACAAGACGGAATTCACCCAGAGCGGCGTACTGCACGAGGCTTTCAACAGCGCATCCAAGGAAAACGCCGAGTGGATCCGCTACAGCAACATGTCGCCGTTCGAGTTCAAGCTCTTCCCGCCGAAAACGCCCAGCGAATGGGTGGCGCACAAAACCGGCAGCGCGCTGAAAGGCCTGAACGAGGGCCACCGCAGCGACAAGATCGCCTTCGTGCCGGGGGCCATCGTCTCCCTCGCCGGGATGCCGGGCGAGATCGTCGGCACCTTCGCGGGCGCGGCTGCCTACGGCGTGAAGCCTTATGTGCCGCATGACCTGCAAAACGACCTGCATAAGCAGATCTCCAAAATTTCTCCCATCTCCGCCCCGAAAAACCCGGGCTGACAACCGGCCGCGCCGCGGCGACGCCCGCGCGGGGGATAAAGCGCCATGACCGATTACACCACGCTGAACGAGGGACATCTTCTCATCATCAGCGGGTTCATGCTGTTCATCGCCCTGCACAGCCTTGGCCGCAACGTGCTTTTCGCCTTCGCGTCGGACGCGGTGAGCGCCCGCTGGGTCGGCCGCCGCCCCGCGCGGGGCAAGAACAAGCCGCAACAGGTGCTGGAGCTTCACCTGCCCGACGGCTCCACCGCCCGCGCCAGCGTGGAGACCAGCCTGCGGCTGTACGAGGAACTTTCGAAAAACGACGGGCGCATCTCCCGCGCCGCCGTCTCGCGCATCTATCCCGCGGGCTTCCGGCTGGCGGGGTGGCATGACGCCGCCGCGGACTGGCTGCGCGTCGTCCTCCCCTTCGCCGTGCTGGATTATTTCTACGCCGTGCGCTCGCTCTACGCATTCCGCCCCACGCTCTATATCTTCGAGACGGCCTGCTTCGCCCTCGCCATCGGCGCGTCCATCCTTTTCGCCGCGCGGGAGCGTACCGTGCCGTGGAAGCGGTTCCGCGAGCAGCGCGAGGAACTGGAGAAACAAAAGGACGCGGATGCGGGCCCGCCGGACACGGGCGCGACTTTCGATGCGGGGCGGCTGGCGGACGACCTGCGCGAAAGCCAGCCCGCCTTCTTCGCGCACAAGGGGAACCTTATCTTCTTTTTCATCCTGCTGCTGTTGCCGGTGTCGGATATCTTTTTCATGTCGCCCGGCGCCTTCGTGACCGACCCCGCGCTCACCCCCGCCGTGGTGGTGAAGACGGATTACAAGCCGGGAAAATTCGATACCTGCGACATGACGGTGCGCTTCTATCTCGATACCGCCAATCTTTTCGACTATGCGCGCGCAGAGGGCGAAGGCCGCTACGTTCCCGCGCACCAGCTCGTGCGCGCCAGCATGTTCAGCCCCTATTGCCACGTGGGGGACAGGCTGACCCTCGGCTACGACCGGCTCTCGCAAACGCGCGGCTCAGCCTTCGTCTATACGCGCGGCTGGCTGCAATTCGCCGTCATGCTGGAGGCTTTCTGCGCCCTGCTCGCCTTCCTCTACTTCCGCCGCATCGCCGCCTTCTGCTTTAGTGCGCCGAGGGCGGGGGATGAGGGGGAGGATTGAGAGGTTTTTTAAAAAGGCCTTATGCAGAGACGGCGAAATAATATTTTTTCAATTTACTCCGACCCCATTGATTGACCCCATTGATTAAGCTAATCAGTAGGCTTCCATACGAATGCTTGCTGCCTTATCTTACGCATCTGCATGTCACTCAGATATTTCATGCTTTGGTACCAATCTGTCCTGTCCTGAACCTCGTGAGAATCGCCTTTCAGCAGGACCATGTACCAAAAATAGGCCTTGGCATAGCTTTGCCCCGTACCGTCCCCCTTCATGAACGAGTGAATCAGCATGAACTGCGCGTAACGGCTCCCCTTATTTGCAGCCCGCAGGAACCATTTGACAGCTTTGCCGCTGTCTTGCGGATAGCCCCAGCCGTTATTATAGAGCATGCCTATCCAGTACTGCAGTGCGGCATCTCCTGTTTCGGCGGCCTTAAGATCTATTCTGGGACGCCATGCGCTAACCGCTTTATCAGTGTCTTCTTTTTGCTGCGGCGTTAATTTGTCAGTACCTCCAAGCATGATATCAACACTGCCGAGACCGGCTTTCTCCGCAAGTTTCGCCCAGAAATATTCTTGTACATAGCTCGGCTTGAGCACCTCAGTTATTAAAGCCTTAGTCCCCAAGGATTCGCTTGCAGGGTCGTACAGCGAGCTCAGTGAACATTGTCCTTCGGGCGACCCCTGTTCTGCGGCGCTTTTGATCAGATCCAAGGCCTTTTGTTTGTCTTGTGTACAGCCGCGATCAAGAGGATCTCCATAATAATATTTCCACCCCAAATATAGCTGAGCTTGAATATTTCCTCTTTGCACTTCGGCCAACGCCGTTTTGCAATCAGGTTCCGGCTTTTCCGGCGGGGTTGAGCCGCAGAACCTAGTAAGAGCCACCGGGTATGGAACATATTTGGGAAGTGCATAACTTGCTTGCGTGCACGAACCTCCTGCAAAATACATCGGCTTATAATCGGGCAAGTGGCTGGAGTGCTGCAAGAATGGAGGTTGCCACTCTTGTATCTGCTGATCCAACTCCGCGCGCACTTTGGTCGTTAAATGTGCAACGGTCTTTTTCCGGCGGATTTGAGCGGTCGAAAAAGTTTCGCCCCCTGTCACGAAAGTGTCAGGAGCGCCATTGTCCGGCTGAATAGCAACGGTACTATGGTTGAAGCCCGATTTCCGCATGGGTAGAAATGCCCAAAAATATGCCTTTTTATAATCAGGCGGAAAATCTTTGCAGCCCTGGAGATACATGCGAGATAAATCATCTGCACCTTCAAGATTCTGTCGGAGAGCAGACTGTTTAAACCAATGCTCTGCTACACGGCAGTCTTGTTCAACGCCTTTTCCATCGCGAAAGAGCCTTCCCAAAAGGTCCTGTGCGCGAGGGCTCCCCTGTTTAGCGGCCTGCCTGAAATAGACAGAGGCTTTATAAATATTCTTCGGAACACCTTCTCCGAGCTGAAAAACCCTCCCCATATACAACAAGGCATCTTCGTCGCCCTGTTGCGCCGCCTTATCGAGCCACTTTAGCGCCAGCACCGGGTCTTTTTTTATCTTCGTTATCTTTACCTTCTCTCCAGTCGCCATGAATTCAGAATAACCTTGCGTCTCGGTCACTGTCGTTCCATCTACATAGATGAAACCAAGCTTTTTCTGATAGAACATATTGCCGTCTTCTGCGGCACTTTGGATATTGTCAAGTTCCGACTTTGAGTATGTACGCAAGATAGGGACCGCAGAGCATTTTTTAAAGCTCAGCAATGTACAAATAACTAAACCCACTAGAAAAATAAAGCTTACAAATATAGTATATCGTTCGCAGTAAACTCTGCTTATCTGCGGCGTCATAAATCTTACTATTTTTTTTCGAAACATCTGACAGACCATGCATAAAAAACCTCAGCAAGCTCACAAAGAAGCCAACCGTATCAAGAAAAACATTGTCTGCCCACAATATTGATCCGCAAAAACGATACCCCCAATCCTATCACCAGTCCACCAAAAACAACCTCCGGTTTTCCATCATACCCAACTATCTCCTATGCACCGTTCAGATAAAAACGCAGCTACATACATACGCTTTCTAACGCCGGTTCTTATCCACAAACCGTTGCAGTTCTGTGCCCATTTCATGCAACGGCTCATCCCACCGGCACGCTGCCGTCTGACGGAAAAGCATGAAGCTTGGATACCAAGGTGACGATTCGATACGGTCAAGCCAACGCCAGTCTGACGTGTGGCGCAGCAACAGGAACGTCGGCACGCCAAGCGCGCCCGCGAGGTGGGCGACGGAGGTGTCGATGGTGATGAGAAGGTCGAGCTTGTCCAGCACCGCCGCCGTCTCCGAGTTTCAATTTACTCCGACCCCATTGATTCCATTGATTACCCCATTGATTGGAATACCTAATTGTTGTGCGATAGAATTGATATTTGCCGCTTGATCTTTTATATACTTTTGTATGTAAGCATTAAATTCTGGATTTTCTGATATTAATTGCATTGCATCCTCTTAGAATTGTTACTCTATGTTGAGAGTCAATACATGAAAGACTTGAAAGAGCATCCCCATAACCAACAACGCACATATCAGTAAATCCGCTCTTTCTGAGCGCACGAAGCTCAACTTTATACTCTTTTGAAATAGAATAGCGATGGTTCCTATAACTGACGTCATAATGATTGGCCATGTGATCAGGAAGTAGAACTGAACAGAATCCAGTGTCCATTCAAAGCCGATAAGAACCAAGTAGCTGAAAATCGTCAGGAACCAGCAAGTGTCCAGGATACTTTTTTTTGCGATGTTGATGAAATTTGGACGCTGCATGACAATCTCGCGTCCGCTCATTTTAGGGAGCGCCCAAAGCCTAACGAAACAACTTACAATAAAGAACAAAAAAAAGGCCGCAAGATATAGCAAAAAAGTCTCCTTAATTTAGTACAGAGCCGTATGTTTACTCACAGCATTGATCCAGAAAAACCCTACCCCGAATCCCCGCACCCGTCCACCCAAAACAACCTCCGGTTTTCCATCATCAGCAACTTTCTCCCGTGCACCGTTCAGATAAAAGCGCACCTGCATACATAAGTTTTCTAACGCCGGGTTTTATCCACAAACCGTTGCAGTTCTGTGTGCATTTCATGCAGCGGCTCATCCCACCGACAAGCTCCCGTCTGACGGAAAAGCCTAAAGCTCGGGTACCAAGGAGATGTCGTGATTTTATCGAGCCAGCGCCAGTCTGACGTGTATCGCAAAAGCAGGAACGTCGGCACGCCGAGCGCGCCCGCAAGGTGGGCGACGGAGGTGTCGATGGTGATGAGAAGGTCGAGCTTGTCCAGCACCGCTGCCGTCTCCGCGAAGTCGGTGAGGTGCGGAGACATATCCGCGATGAAGGCATCCGCGCCGGTCTCCTTCAAATCGCGCGCTCGGGGGCCGACCTGAAGGCTCACGGGCGCGATGCGCGGATCACCCAGCAGCGGCAGGATCTTTTGCAGCGGGCAGGAACGATCGCGCGGGATGACCTGCCCCGCCCAGACGAGGCCCACTTTCAGCCTTTCGTCCTGCGGGAAGGCCTTTTGCGTCGCCGCCGCCATTTCCGGCGCGAAGAGATAGGGAACTTCCGCCGGCAGCGTCTCCATCGTCGTGCCAAGGATGCCGGGCAGGCTCAGCAGCGGGGCGTAGAGGTCGCAATGCGGCAGCGCGCGCTCGCGCGGGATGACGGCATCGACGCCGGGCGCCAGCGTCATCAGCCGCATGAGCTGCGGCTGGCATTCCAGCACCACCTTGCCCGCCCCGTTCCTTGGCCTGACGCACCTTATGAAAACACCCCTTAGCATTTGGAAAACACCCCGGAAAATGCTAGAAATAGGGCAGTTTTACAGCATCTGCGCGCCATCGGCGGTATGCGGGATTTTTTGATGTAAATCAAAGTCTTCCGCTTTTCCTGACGCCGGCCGCCGCGGGTGATTCATAAGGACGGAAACGTGACCACAGACAATACCGCGCCCACGCAGGGCATCGCGCCGATTACCATCGAAGAGGAAATGCAAACCTCCTACCTCGCCTATGCGATGTCGGTCATCGTCAGCCGCGCCCTGCCCGATGCGCGCGACGGCCTGAAGCCCGTTCACCGCCGCATCCTCTACGCGATGCGCGAGGGCGGCTACGACAGTTCCAAGCCTTACAAGAAATCCGCCCGCATCGTCGGTGACGTCATGGGTAAATACCACCCGCACGGCGACAGCGCGATCTACGACGCGATGGTCCGCATGGCGCAGGACTTCTCCATGCGCCTGCCGCTGGTGGACGGACAGGGCAACTTCGGCTCGATGGACGGCGACCCCGCCGCCGCGATGCGTTACACCGAGGCCCGCCTGAACAAGGTGGCCGAGACCCTGCTGGAGGACATCGACAAGGAAACCGTCGATTTCCAGCCCAACTACGACGAAAGCACGCTGGAGCCGACCGTGCTGCCCGCGCGCTTCCCGAACCTTCTGGTCAACGGCGCGAACGGCATCGCGGTGGGCATGGCGACCAACATTCCGCCGCATAACCTCGGCGAGGTCATCGATGGCTGCTGCGCCTATATCGACAACCCGGAGGTCACCATCGACGAGCTGATCGAGCTCATCCCCGGCCCCGACTTCCCGACGGGCGGGCAGATTCTGGGCCGCAACGGCTCGCTGGGCATGTTCCACACCGGCCGCGGCTCCATCATGATGCGCTCCAAGACGACGATCGAGGAGTTCAAGAAGGACCGCCTCGCCATCATCGTCCACGAGATCCCCTACCAGGTGAACAAGGCGCGCCTCATCGAGCGCATCGCCGACTGCGTGCGCGAGAAGACCATCGAGGGCATTTCCGACCTGCGCGACGAATCCGACCGGGACGGCGTGCGCATCGTCATCGAACTGAAGAAGGAAGCCATCCCCGACGTGGTGCTGAACCAGCTTTACCGCTACACCCCGCTGCAGACCTCCTTCGGGGCGAACATGCTGGCGCTCAACTACGGCCGCCCCATGATGATGAACCTGAAGGAGTTCATCGCCGCCTTCGTGAACTTCCGCGAGGAAGTCATCACCAAGCGCACCATCTACGAACTGGGCAAGGCCCGCGACCGCGCCCACGTCTTGGCCGGCCTCGCCGTCGCCGTCGCCAATATCGACGAGATCATCGCCATCATCCGCGGCGCGTCGGACCCCGCGGACGCGCGCGACAAGCTGACCGCCCGCCACTGGCCGGCGGAGGACGTCGCCCCGCTCATCAAGCTCATCGACGACCCGATGTACCCCGTCGCCAACGACAATACCTACAAGATGTCGGAAACGCAGGCCAAGGCCATCCTCGACCTGCGCCTGCACCGCCTGACCGCGCTGGAGCGCGACAAGATCGGCGGGGAGCTGAAGGAGGTCTGCGCCTATATCGCCGAATGCCTGCGCATCCTGGGCGACCGCGAGGCGCTGATGGCCCTGCTGCGCGGCGAGATCGTCGAGATCAAGGAGAAATACGCCACCCCCCGCCGCACCGAGCTGGTGCCGATGGAGTTCGAGACCGACATCGAGGACCTCATCCAGAAGGAAGACATGGTCGTGACCGTCAGCCACACCGGCTACGTCAAGCGCGTGCCCCTTTCCACCTACCGCGCCCAGAAGCGCGGCGGCAAGGGCCGCACCGGCATGCAGACCAAGGACGAGGATTTCGTCACCGACCTCTTCATCGCCAATACCCACACGCCCGTGCTGTTCTTCACCACCAAGGGCATCGTGCACAAGATGAAGGTCTATAAGCTGCCGCTCTCCACCCCGCAGGCGCGGGGCAAGGCCTTCATCAACCTGCTGCCGCTGGAACAGGGCGAGACCATATCGGTCGTCATGCCCCTGCCCGAGGACGAGGAGACCTGGGACGACCTCGACGTCATCTTCGGCACCTCCCACGGCACGGTGCGCCGCAACAGCCTGTCGGACTTCAAGAACATCCGCGCCAACGGCCTCATCGCCATGAAGCTGGACGGGGACGAGAAGCTCATCGACGTGCGCACCTGCACGGACCAGGACGACATTTTGCTTTCCACCCGCAAGGGCAAGGCCATCCGCTTCCCGGTCGCCGACCTTCGCGTCTTCAAGTCCCGCGCCTCCACCGGCATCCGCGGCATCAAGCTGATGGAAGGGGACGACGTGGTCTCCATCTCCGTCATCCGCCACGTGGAAGCCTCGGCGGACGAGCGCGCGGCCTACTTAAAGCGCGCGGCCCAGCTGCGCAGCCAGGCCGACGACGAGGAAAACGGCGCGGATACCACCGACGCTGACGACAACGAGGAAACCACCGGCGACGTCACCCTGACCGAAGAGCGCTTCACCGAGCTGGAGGCGCAGGAGGACTTCCTGCTCGCCGTCACCACCAAGGGCTTCGGCAAGCGCACCTCCGCCTATGAATACCGCACCACCGGGCGCGGCGGTTCGGGCATCTGGAACATGAAGCTGGGCAAGAAGAACGGGCAGATCGTCTGCTCCTTCAAGGTGCTGGACAGCGACGAGGTCATGCTGGTCACCGATGGCGGCCAGATCATCCGCATGCCGGTCGGCGACGTGCGCTTCGTCGGCCGCCAGACGCAGGGCGTCACCCTCTTCCGCATCGAGGACGACGAACAGGTCGTCTCCGCCGCCGTCATCCGCGACGTGGACGACGACGAAGACGGCGCGGGGGAAGGCGCAGGGGAAGCGACCAAGACCGTGGAAGCCCCCGAGCCCGAAGAAGAAGTGAAACCCGAAAGCGACGCGGAAGACGGCGAAGAGTAATCCCGCCCCGCCAAGTTTCCCTTTTTACCGCCCGCGTTTCGGCGTAAAATCCCCGTCAGGGCAAAATGCGCCCGGACCGAACGAGGAATTTCCATGCCCGCCAAAACCGCCCAGAAGCCCAAAAAGAGAACCGCCGTCAAAATCCAGCACACGCCGCTCATCGGCGTCTATCCCGGCACTTTCGATCCCATCACCCTCGGCCACCTCGACATCGTCGAGCGGGCGATGAAGGTGGTGGACCACCTCGTCGTGGCCGTGGCGGACAATCCGGGCAAGGGCCCCCTGTTCACGACCGCCGAGCGGGTCGAGCTGGTCAAGACCGACCTTGCCAACAACAAGAAGCTGGCCGGCACCTCCTATGAAGTCGTGCCCTTTTCCAAGCTTTTGATGGATTTCGTGAACGACCAAAACGCCCGCGTCATCGTCCGCGGGCTGCGCGCCGTCTCGGATTTCGAGTATGAATTCCAGATGGCGGGCATGAACAGCTATCTCAACGACGATATCGAGACGATGTTCCTGATGGCGCAGGACAAGCACCAGCTTATTTCTTCAAGATTTGTCAAGGAGATAGCCAGACTTGGCGGCAATGTGCGCCATTTCGTGACGCCGAATATCGTCCGCGCGTTAAAAAAGAAATTTACAAAATAGGGAAATTCATCTATTTCTTGACCCCACTTGATGGAATGAATTATTGTTCCAATCTCTATTGAGAATGTGATTCCGTAGCTCAGCGGTAGAGCATCTGACTTTTAATCAGAGGGTCCAGGGTTCAAATCCCTGCGGGATCACCATTTCTTCCAAGAAAATCAGCAGCTTAAAAATTGAACATAAAAAGCGTCCAAGTCGGTGATTAGTTGGACGTCCAAGTTTTTGTGGGCAGGCTTGATGCAAGAAGCCCCGGCGCGACGGTCGGGGCGCGGGTTTGCTTTTGTTAATTCCGACCTGCTAGGCTTGGGGAAGGCTGGCCATCCGGCGGCCGCCTGAAAGTCAACACACGAAGGAAGCCCCGCCATGACCGGACACCCCCTGTCGCAGGACACGCTTATCGCCATTTTCATCGGCATCGTCGTCGCCTTCAACGTCCTCGTCGCGCCGTTCTTCGCCTTTCGCAAGATGCGCGGCGGCTTTAAAATCATCGGCGGCACCGACGCGCGCGTCAGCATCAAAATGCCGGGCGGCGCCGGACCGGAGGGCGAAAACATCCATTACGACATCGACCACGCGCGGCTCATCCGCGCACTCGTGCTCAGGGCGCAGAACGCGCCGATCGGCGACATCTGCCGCGCCTTGCACGACGATTACGCCGGCTGGGACGCCGCGCACAAGCAGGCCTTCGAGCAGGGCGCCGACGTCATGCTCGACAGGTTCAACTCGCTGATGCAAAACCCGCTGGTGCGCAAGGCGCTGAGCAGGATGCAGGAAAAATCCGGGATGCTCCAGGGCGGGGTTTCCGGCATCGCCGCGCCGCGACCTTCCAAACCCTCGTCCGGCGACGACGTGTTCCAGACCATCAAGCCCGTCGCGCACAGCGACGCGGAGGATTACGGCCCCCAGGATGATGTCTCGACGAAGTTCGGCCCGCTCGACGCCGAAGCGATCGAGAGGGCGCGCACGCTGAAGGGCGACGGCGCGGGGATCGAGGACATCTGCCGCGACATCAACGACCGCTACATCTGGTGGCAGCCGGACGAACGCGCCCGCTACCGCGCCATGGTGCAACGGGCGATCGGCTGAGCTGGAGGCACGGCGGCTATTTCTTCGGCCTGTCCAGCCATTTTCGGGCGATCAGGGCGATGAGCCGGGAGTCGATGTCCCGCCGGAATTCCTCCCCCGCCGGGTCGGCCTGCGGCCGCACCATGCAATAATCGCTCACCAGCGCGTCGTAATATTCCTTATCTCGCTGAAAAGACTGCGCGATGGCGGAAAGCGCGGGGTCCGGCCTGTCCGGTTTGCCGTCCAGATAGGGCTGGATTTCGGCGGGCGGGGTCAGGATGCGGGTCATGCAGGCCTCGGCCCGGCCCGTGCAGGCCAGAACCGACATCAAAACCGCCGTGGCGAAAAGATCTTTGCGCATAAAACGCCTCCTTCCTGCTTTTACCGGAGATATGACGACGCAAAACGGCCAATCCTTGGCAAGCCGTCCTCATCTCTCCTCGCCCTCTCGCGCACATATATATAGTGATGCTCGCGCCCCGTCTTGCAGCGAAGTGGCGGGCGGGTGACACCGGGTCCGCGCATTTTCGGTTAAGCGCCTGCAATGCATGATTTTTCCGCTCGTCCGCGCCGCCACAGCGCGCGGCAAAAATATCACATGGCGTTTAAAACGATATAAATCATACGCTTGTCTATTGCCGTGCGCAGGCGGACGGGCTCATCATGCAATGGCAGGGGGACAGGCCGCCAGCCATCAGGATGGCGGGAATCTGCCGCCCGCCGCACCACCCGACCACCGCTCGCCTCTCTTGGAGACCGCCATGAAAAACTATCTGGGCATCGCCGCGCTTCTGGGCGTGATCGCTTTTGTCAGCGTCACCATCCTCGCGCAGGCCGATATCACCTCCGACATTCCGCCCGCCGCGCGCGCGACGCAAAGCACGGGACAAAACGCGGGGCATCAAGAAACGCCCGCGACGAAAACCGGGATGGCCGCGCCGTCACGGAACGCGGAGATGAATGCGCAGATAGAAAATGCGGCTGTACCGAATGCCGCACTAAATGCGGCCGTACCAAATGCCGCACTAAATGCGGCGATGCAAAAAGCCGCCGCCATCTCTCCCGCCGCGGGCGACGCCGCGCAAAACGAAAGCCGTCCCGCCGCCCCGCCCCCGGCCAGGGAAGCCGTCTCCCCCGCCGTGCGGAACTTCTTCACCGACAGCGGCGACTGCGAAGCGCACACCATGAAGCCGGACGACGGGAAAAGCGACGGGCAGGACGATGGGCAGGGCGGCGCCAGCCCCGATGAACAAAAGGCTTTCATGGCCTGCATGACCGCAAAGGGCTATAGCGAAGACGACGTGAAGGCGCGCCTGAACGACGACGAAGGCGGCAGCGAAGACGGCAGTGAAAACGGCGGCGAAGACCGGGACGGCAGCGACGACTGACAACGAACCGCCGCGCGCAAAGACGGCGCGCGACGAAAACGCGACGGCGCGCGCACGACCGCGCCGCACTCTTCCAAAACGAAGCGCGCAAAGGCGTCCGGCACTCTCCCGGCGCGCGCCGCCGCGAATATTGTTTTGACAATTTTAAGAATCACGTTCTAGAATGGAATTATGATTAGAAAGCGTCACCAACCTCGCGCTTTTTAATTCGTTCAACTCTCAAATAGGGAAGACAACCATGGCTACGAAAAAAGCAACCACCAAGAAAAAGGCGCCTGCCAAGAAGAAGGCAGCAGCCAAGAAAAAACCGGCCGCCAAGAAGAAGGCAGTGAAAAAACCCGCTGCCAAGAAAAAGGCTCCGGCCAAGAAAAAAGCGGCTAAAAAACCCGCCGCTAAAAAGAAGGCAGTAAAGAAGCCTGCCGCCAAGAAAAAAGCGGCTAAAAAACCTGCCGCCAAAAAGAAGACCGTGAAAAAGCCTGCTGCCAAGAAAAAAGTAGCGAAAAAATCCGCTGCTAAAAAGACCACCAAAAAAGTGGCCAAAAAACCGGCAGCTAAAAAGAAAACCGCGAAGAAAAAGAAGTAACTTCTGACTGACTTTCTTTGCTGAAGTGAAGGGCGCCCCGCAGAGAGGCGCCCTTCTCTTTTGCGCAATAAAACCGCGCATTAAATACAATGGCGCATCAAATATCCCGCCCGCATCCGCGCATCGCGCGCCGGGTTGGAAATCTTTCTTCCGCATCCCCCGCCGCTCCGTTTTTTTCGCCGGAAAAACCGGCGTGGAAATCCGCGTTTCACTCTGGCGTTCCGCGCGCTTTTTCGCGCCGCCGTCGCAGGCGAAAAAGCGCGCGCATTTTCTGCGCCAGAAAAACCGCCGCCGCCGCCGGGCGAAAACTTGCCGCCGGGCATCGACGGTTTTGCCCCCGCGCCGCCCGCCGGAGGAAGACGTTTCTTCATCCGTTTTTTCCGCCCCGCGCGGCGCGGTTTTTCTTCCGGCGGAACGCGGCGTCATGACCGCGCCGCCGCCGGGCCGGACCGCCGCTTCGCGAACGCCGGTCTTCCGCGCGGCGCGACGTTCCGCCTTCGCGCGGCGCGCATCACCCCGCAGCCCGCCGCGCGGCGCGACGGCCTTCACGCCAAAAAACATCCGTTTTTTCCCGTCACGGGTTTCGCGCGAATTTTTTTCTCGACCTGTATCTTTCTTGCACCTTCCGCCCCGCGACGCCGAAAGATGAATCATTCCTTAACGAAAAGCCGGCGCGGCATTGCACGGCGCGTTCCGCTTTTCATATCCGTTCCCCGCGCCGCCGCTCGACAGCCCGCGCCTTTGTGCCTATCCTGAAAACTGACATGAGAGTTTCATTCGCCCCACGCCCCACCTCCCTCTTCTTCGCATCCCTGCTGGCGCTGTGCCTCTTCGCACGCTCCGCTTCCGCCGATCCTTCCGCCTGCCCCGACGCGGCGGCGGCAAAATCGGGCGACGCGCGGGCCGCCTACCTGACGGGCAAGGCCTATGACGACGGAAGCTGCGGGTTCAAGACCGACAAGCTGGCGGCGATAAGCTGGTACGAACGCGCCGCCGCGAAAGACGACATGCTGGCGCAATACGAGCTGGGCGAGACCTATTTCACCGGCGACGGCGTGCCGACGGATTACCCGAAGGCGAAGGCATGGTTCCTGAAAGCCGCCGAGAAAGGTCACGGCCCTTCCGCCCTGCGGCTCGGCTTCCTCTGCGCGGAGGCGCATTACAAGGGCGTGACGGTTGACGACGCGGCGGCGGAACGCTGGTTCACCCTCGCGGCGGAGCAGGACACGGGCGACGCGCGTTTCCGCCTCGGCACCTTCTACATGGACTACAAGCGCCCGCCCGACTACCAGCGCGGCCGCCGCTGGCTGACGCTGGCGGCAAAGGAAGGCCACACGCTGGCGATGTTCGACCTCGGCCGCTTCCTGCTCGCCCCGCCCGCGGCTTCGAAGATGACGGCGGACCCGCAGGCGGGCCTCGCGTGGATCACCAAGGCGGCGGAAGGCGGGCTGCTGCCCGCGCAGATGACGCTGGCCGATATCTACGACAAGGGCCGCGGCGTGAAGCGCAACCCCGCCCGCGCCTTCAAATGGGTGATGCGCATCGCGCAGGCGCCGACGGCGGCGACTTTCTACCTGAACCGCGCGGGAGATACCCTGTTCACCGGCGCGGGTGATATTCCGAAAAACTACCCCGCCGCCCGCCGCTTTTACGACCGCGCGGCGCGCCGCGGCGACGCCCATGCCCTGAAACGCCTGTCGGAAATCTACGCGCGGGGGCTGGGGGTGGAAAAGGACGCGCAAAAGGCCAAGGATTACGCCCGGCAAGCCGGACAAGCCGCGCCATAACCGTCCATAACCAATTGACGCGCCGCGCCGCTATGTTAATCTTGAAACCGTATCGCCTGCGCCTAACAGAGAAGATGATCCCATGTCCGTCATTCCATTCCCGACCGCGCCCCTCGAAGCCCCCGAATGGGAGCATGTGGAGGCGGAAAAAGTCATCTCCGGCCAGCCGAAGTCGGCCTACAAGCTTTTGTACTCCGACCCCTCGGGCCGGTTCCACAGCGGGCTTTACGAATGCACCCCCGGCAAATGGCACGTCAGCTATTCGGAGGACGAGTTCTGCACCCTGCTGGAAGGCCACGTCGTGCTGACCAACGACAAGGGCAAGGCGCAGGAATTCTCCGCGCCGGACAGCTTCCTCATCCCCTCCGGCTTTTCCGGCACATGGGAGGCGACCACGCCCGTGCGCAAGATCTTCGTCGTCCACGAACAGACGGCCGCCTGAAGAAGCCGCCAGAAAGAACCCATCATGTCCCGTAACCCCGTCGTCGGCATCGTCTGCAACATCAACACCCTGCGCGGCCTGCCCGCCCATACGGTCCGCAACACCTATGTGCACGCGCTGCGCAAGGTCGTCGGCTGCACCCCGCTGCTCATTCCCGCGCTGGGCGAAGGCTTCTCGCTGGCCGAAATCGCGGATGTGGTGGACGGGCTGGTCTTCACCGGCTCCCCCTCGCACATCGACCCCGCCCGCTACGGGCACGAACGGCAGTTCGAGGAAAAGATGCTCGACCCCGCGCGCGACGCGACCGCCCTGCCGCTGATAAAGGACGCCATCGCCGCCGACCTGCCCATGCTGACCATCTGCCGCGGCTTTCAGGAAATGAACGTCACGCTGGGCGGCACGCTGCACCAGAAGATCCACGAGATGCCCGGCAAGCGCGACCACCGCTACGACCCCGATATCCCGCTCGACAAATGCTACGAGCGGCAGGTCCACAAGGTGGCCGTGCAAAAAGGCGGATTGTTCGAGAGCTGGGACATGCCCGCAGAGTTCACCGTCAACAGCCTGCACGAACAGGCGGTCGATGCGCTGGGCAAGGGCTTGTTCGTGGAGGCGATTTCGGAGGACGGGGTCGTGGAAGCCGTATCCCTGCCCGGCAAGCGCTTCATCTGCGGCGTGCAGTGGCACCCGGAAGGCGATTTCCACATCAACCCCGCCTCGCGACGGATTTTCGAGGCCTTCCGCGACGCGCTGGCCGCCGCGCCGCAAAAATCATCCCTCAGGGCTTAGGCTTGAATCAGGCCGCTTTCGCTTCGGCGAAGGGCGCGGCGGGCTTGCAGGGCTTGATGTCGATATCGCCCCAGACGCGGGTCGTGACATAGGGCTCTTTTTGCAGCCATGCCTCCAGCGCGGCATTGTCCGCGAAATCGCACACGATCATGGAGCCGTTCATCTCCCCCGCATCATTCAGCAGGGCGGCGGCGTAGAGCATTTTCCCCTCCGCCTTCAGCGCGGCGATGCCGTCCAGATGCGCCTGTCGCGCCTCCTTGCGGCGCGGGGCGGCGTCGGCGTGGTCCTTGGCGATGATGACGAATTGCATGGGGGGCTTCCTTTTTTGTTATGCGGCTTTTTTCTCCAGCCAGCTGTTGGGCAGAAAATACATCATCGCCACGGCCACGTTCAAGCACAACGACAAGGCAGGGTACACATATGCCGCGGGCACGGCCAGAACGTAGAGCAGCGTCGCCACCGCGTTCTTGATGATGCCGGCGCGGCGCATGCAGCGCGCTTCCTCCCCCCGGCCGAAGTGGCGGGCGACGGAGAGGAACATGACCATGAAGGAGAGAGAGCAGACCAGCATCCAGCCCGAATAGGCCGCGGTGGAAAACGGGCTGATATGGTTTTCGCCCATGAAGCCGGTGAAGAAGGGAATGAGCGAGATGCTGAACAGCAAAAGCAGGTTCGACCACAAAATGCGGTTATCGACCTTTTTGACGAGGTGGAACAAGAGCTGGTGGTTCATCCAGTATTCCGCGACCATGACGAAGCTGAGCGCGTAGCTGAGGAAGACCGGCCACTGGTCCAGCAGGCTTTCCAGCGTGTCGCGGTGGGGCACTTTGAGCTCCAGCACCATGATGGTGATGATAATGGCGATGACCCCGTCGGAAAAAGCTTCCAGCCGGCCGGGGGCGATGTCGCGGATGTGGCGGTGCGGGGCCTCCGCCGCTTTCTTCTTTTCCGTCATGCGCCCTTCTTCCCTTCCTTGTTATCCGCTTCGCCCCGCAACGGCTGCTGCATGAGGTGGATGAGCGGCAAAAGCCCGACCCAGGCGCCGAAGCGGTAGCCGCCGTAAACGGCCACGGCCAAGGACAAAACCGCGCGCAGCGGCATGGATTTGCGCATGGCGATGGTCCAGAGCGTCAGCGCCACGCCGATGAAGAGCGAGGGCGGGAAACGGTGCAGCAACCGGTAGGCCGCCGAAGTCTCCAGAAAGGGGAATTTCGCCACGTAATTGAAGGAAACGCCGATGAACAAAAGCTCGAGATAGATGAAGATGGCCTTGCCCCGGCTTTTGCACTCGGTCAAGTCCCAGCAACGGTCGATGAATTCGCGGTAAGGCACGAAAAAGCGGACGATGGCGCGGACGAGTTTTTTCATCCGGCCGGAACTCCGCTATTCCTCGCCATTCCCGTTGCCGCCGCCGTTGCCGCCGCCGTTGCCGTTCGCGCTTGCGATGGCGTCGAAGGTTTCCTTGCGCGGCATGCCGATGACGTTGAAGCCGCAATCGACATAGTGGTTCTCCCCCGTCACCGCGGTCGAAAGGTCGGAAAGGAAGTAAAGCGCGGTATTGCCCAGCTCCTCCAGCGTCACGGGGCGCTGCAGGGGCGAGGCCTGCGTCGTGAACTTGAAGGTATGGCGCGCATTGCCGATGACCGCGCCCGCCAGCGTGCGCATGGGCCCCGCCGAAATGGAGTTGACGCGGATGTTGCGGTGGCCGAGATCGACCGCGAGGTAGCGGACCGAGGCCTCCAGCGCGGCCTTGGCCACGCCCATGACGTTGTAGTTGGGCATCACCCGCTCCGACCCCAGATAGCTCAGCGTGATCATGCTGCCGCCGTCGGTCATCAAATCCTTCGCCCGGCGCGCGACCGAGGTGAAGGAATAGCAGGAAATATGCATGGAGTTCAGGAAGTTGTTCAGCGAGGTATCGACGTAATCGCCCTTCAGCTCATCCTTGTTGGAAAAGGCGATGGCATGGACGAGGAAGTCGATCTTGCCCCATTCCTTTTTCAGGTGGTCGAAAAGCGTATCGAGCGATTCCTCGTTCGCGACGTCGCAGGGCAGCACGTGCTTCGCGCCGAGGCTTTCCGCCAGCGGGCGCACGCGCTTGCCGAAGGCCTCGCCCTGGTAGGTGAAGGCCATCTCCGCGCCATGCGCGTGCAGGGTTTTCGCGATGCCCCAGGCGATGGAATGGTCGTTCGCCACCCCCATCACCAGCCCGCGTTTTCCTTTCATCAGCAACCCGGTCATGGCTTATTCCTCCACGCGCGAAAAGGCGAGGGTGCAATTGGTGCCGCCGAAGCCGAAACTGTTGGACATCACGTTGTTGAGCGTCACGCCGTCGCGCCGCTTTGTCATCAGCGGCAGGCCCTCCGCCTCGGGGTCGAGCGTCTCGACGTTGGCGGAGGCGCAGATGAAGCCGTGCTTCATCATCAAGAGGCTGTAGATCGCCTCCTGCACGCCGGTCGCGCCCAGCGAGTGGCCGGTCAGCGACTTGGTCGAGCTGAAGGCCGGTACCTCGGCGCCGAAGACCTCTTTCATCGCCTTCAGCTCCGCCGTGTCGCCCACGGGGGTGGAGGTGCCATGGGTGTTGATGTAGTCGATGGGCCCCTTCACGGTGGCGACGGCCTGCTTCATGCAGCGCATCGCCCCCTCGCCCGAGGGCGCGACCATGTCGTAGCCGTCGGAGGTCGCGCCGTAGCCGGTCAGCTCGGCGTAGATTTTCGCGCCGCGCGCCTTGGCGTGCTCGTATTCCTCCAGCACGACGACGCCGCCGCCGCCCGCGATGACGAAACCGTCGCGGTTGCTGTCATAGGCGCGCGAGGCCTTGGTCGGTTCGTGGTTGTACTTGGAAGACAGCGCGCCCATGGCGTCGAACAGCACGGTGAGCGACCAGTCCAGCTCCTCCCCGCCGCCGGCGAAGACGATGTCCTGCTTGCCCCACTGGATGAGCTCCGCCGCGTTGCCGATGCAATGCGCGGAGGTCGCGCAGGCGGAGGTGATGGAATAGTTCACGCCCCTGATCTTGAAAGGCGTCGCAAGGCAGGCCGAGTTGGTGGAGGACATGCACTGCGTGACCCGGTAAGGCCCGATGCGCTTAGCCCCCTTCTCGCGCGAGATGTCGAAGGCTTCCAGCAGGCTGCTGGTCGAAGGGCCGCCCGAGCCCATGATGAGGCCGGTGCGCTCGTTGGAAACGTCGCCCTCCTCCAGCCCCGCGTCGGCGATGGCCTGCTGCATGGAGATGTAGTTGTAAGCCGCCCCCGGGCCCATGAAGCGCAAAAGCTTGCGGTCGATGGCTTCCTCGAGGTTGATGTTGGGCTGGCCGTGGACATGGCTGCGAAAGCCCATCTCTTCGTATTTCGGCGCGAAGACGATGCCGGATTTTCCGTCCTTCAGGGACTGCGTGACCGCGTCCTGATCGTTACCGATGCACGAGACAATACCGAGACCGGTGACAACGACCCGTTTCATGAAAACACCCTTTGTTGTTGTTTACAGTGACCGCGGATTTTCGAACAGCCCGACTTTCAGGTCCGCGGCCTCGTAGATGACCTTGCCGTCCGCTTCGACCACGCCGTCGGCGATGCCGAGGACCAGCTTGCGGTTGATGACGCGCTTGAGGTCGAGGCGGTAGGTGACCTTCTTGACCTCGGGCAGCACCTGCCCGGTGAATTTCACTTCGCCCACGCCCAGCGCGCGGCCCGAACCGGGCGCGCCCGTCCAGCCGAGGAAGAAGCCCACCAGCTGCCACAGGCTGTCGAGGCCGAGGCAGCCCGGCATGACCGGGTCGCCCTCGAAATGGCAGGCGAAGAACCAAAGGTCCGGCTTGATGTCCAGCTCGGCCACGATATGGCCCTTGCCGTGCGCGCCGCCGTCCTCGCTGATTTCGGTGATGCGGTCGAACATCAGCATCGGCGGCAGCGGCAGCTTGGCGTTGCCGGGGCCGAAAAGCTCGCCCTTGCCGCAGGAAATGAGATCTTCGTAGGTGTAGCTGTTCTTTTTCTGGTTCATCGTTTCCTCAGAAACCTTCAGTTGAGCGTTTTGCATGGATATTGCCCTCCGGTTCTTTGTCTTTCTTTTCGCCTGCCGAAGCAAGCCTGCAATACACACACACCTCTGTACGGAGACCCGGGTTCGACATGGGGCTCATTCCGCCCCGCCGTCGTCGTTCGAGATTTTCTGCGCGCCGCCGTGGTGGCGCATCCCCAGAATCATGCCGGTTTTCGCCAGTGATTTTGCAATACTTGGGTGTATCTGTCCAACATCTTCGACAGTGATTACGGCAACCATCCGGCCGACGGCCTTGGCCACCGCCACCGCCTGTCCCAGCGCGTCTTCCATGCCGATGAGCACGAAAAACTCGTCGATCTGCGGCTTGAGAATTTTTATGTATTCTGGAATGTCGTCGATCGGTGCGTCGTTCGCGGCGGCCAGAACGCCCCAGTTCTTCACCCCCGGGGTGCCGTGGCGCAGCGACTCGCGCACCATCACGTTGGTGAACTGCAATTCGGCGTCGTCGGGCAGCGGCGCGCTGTGGCGCGCGATCTCGAACAGGTGGCCCGCCACGGCGGCGAGGGCGATGATGCCCTCGGACACGCTGCGCTCGTCGGCGATGAAATCCTCGATCAGCAGGTCGCAGAAATCCTGCGTCGCCATTTCGAAGGTCAGCGCGGTGATGACGGTCTCGATCAGCATGCGCAGCAGCCGGTCGCGGCCGAAATCCTCTTTCTCCCACAGCGGGAAGTTGCCGATGACGAGGGCGATGGCGATCTCGTGCACGTCGTCCAGCCCCTTGGGCAGCTTCTGCGCGACGTTGCGCGCCATGTGGCGGCCCAGCTCGGTGTCGTGGTCGATGTCATAGGCCAGCGGCAACAGCGGCTCGGGCGCGTCGCCCTCCGAGGGGTCGCTGTGCAGAAGGTCGGCGATGCGGTGGAAGGCCTGCTCCATCACCACGTCCGGCTCTTCGTATTCCATCAGCGTCTCGGTCAGCAGCCCGGCATAGACGCAAAGGCTGCGGATCATCCGCGCCTGCGGGTCCTCGTCCCGGATGAGCTTTTCGAGCCGCTCGGAGAGGGCCTTGGCCTCCTCCTTCAGTTTTTCCTGTGAATCCGCCGTGGTCAAAATATTCTCGCTCCTGCCCTCATTGCTGAAACGTCTCGCGGGGATAGACGCCCCAGACGTCGCTGCGTTTCAGCCAGCCCTCGTAGCTCGCGACCTTCAGGCGGCACCATGTGTCCTGGCAGGTGGAAAGCCCGGCGATGACGCCCGGCTCCAGCCGCACCACGGGGCGCGCGCCGTCGTGCGGCGCGTCCAGCAGGGTCTGCACCGCGTGCATGATGACGACCGTGCGCCGGCCGGAAAGCATCGACTTGTGCACCCAGCCCTCGGCCCCGTCGCGGTCGCGTATCTGCCGCCAGACGTCGAACTCGCGCATGATCTCGACCGGCAGGCCGGACTTGCGGATGACGAGGCGGATGGGATAGCGAAACCCCGGCCCGGTGCGCAGGTTCACTTCGTCCGCGCCCAGCGTGACGTAGCGCGGCACCGGCAGGGAGGACACGCTGCCCGCCTCCTGCGGCGGCACGGCCTTCTTCGCGGCCGGTTTCGCGGCGGAAGCTTCCTTTTTCGGCGCCTGCTTTTTCGGGGCGGCTTTGGGCGCGGCGCTCACGGGCTTGTGGTGCGGCTGCGGCGCGGGCGTGGCCGCGCGCGAAGCGGTGGAACCCGCCGTCAGCATCATGAGCGTCGCCAGTATGGCCAATGTGGTTGGAATCCTGTTCATCCCGGTCCGTTATTCTCTAAGTCCGACTTTTATATGCCCGTGTTCTTGAACATGGGGGAAGAATAAGCATAAAACGGGCATCATCCAATGCTTTTTTTCACCCCATTTTTTCGCCTATTTTTTCACCCGCGGGCACTGGACATAACGTCGCCCGGTTGCTAATCTGCCCTCGTTTACAGAAATATGATCATGAAAGACGGCAAGGCCATGAAATTCATCCCGCAACGGCTGAAAAACATCTTTTCGCGCAAGGGCAGGAAGCAGCCCGCCAAGCCCGCGCCCGCTGCCGCGCAACAGGCCGAAACGCCGAAAGCGCCAAAACAGCCCGAAACGCCGGCACCGGTGCTGCCGTGGCGCAGTCCCGAAGAGCTGAAACGCCACCGGCAGGACGAAGGCTATTACCTCATCGACATGGAGATCAAATACGCGACCGAGGTGAAGGACGGCCCGCACAAGGACGCGCGGGTGCTGATGATCACCAGCCCGGACATCAGCCTCTCCCTCGCCCTCGTCAGCAATTCGCCGCTGGCCGGCGCGGGGCAGCTCGCCAAAATCGTCAACGCGGCGGTGAAGCTGAACTTCGGGATGGAGGATACCGCCGTCTATTTCCGCGCCCGCCCGACGAGCGGCGCGAAGAGCGGCTTTTACATCGACCCCGCGGATGATTTCACCGGCCTGCCGCCCGTGGGCAGCCAGTTCCAGATCGTGCTGATCCCCAAGGACTGCGCGTGGCGGCCCCTGACCTCCATTCCGCGCAAGACGCCGCCCGGCACCTCTTCCCTGCTGCGCCCGCCCGGACAATAAAAACGGATATCCCCCATGGCCAACAAATTCTATTTCGACACGGAATTCGTGGAATACGACGCAGTGCTGGCCGATGGCCGCACGCAGCGCGTGGTCGAGCTCATCAGCATCGGCGTGGTGGACCAGAACGGCCGCACGTTCTACGCCGTCAGCGACGCATTCAACGAGGCGGAGGCGAAGAAGAACCCTTTCATCGCGCAGCACATCCTCTCCCAGCTGCCGCCGCCGGAAGAGCGCCTGCCGCTCGCGCAGATAAAAAAAGACCTGCTGGCCTATATCGGCCAGGGGCAGGCCACGCTGCATTACTGGTACGCGCCGCAAGACAGCCTGCTGATGCTCAACCTGCTGGGCCCGGACTTTTTGAACCTGCCCGCCAATATCGACCCCATGCCCATCAACGTCGCCCAGACTTTCCGCGAGAAGGGCCACCCGCGCCACATGGTGCCGCCCCATAACGGCAAGGCGCACCACGCCCTTGTCGATGCCCAATGGGTGAAGGAGCTGGACGAACGCCTGCACGGCAAGAAATTCACCCCCGTGCAGCGCAGCCCGAAACGGCCCGGCATGGGCTGAACGCCCGGGCCGTCCTTGGGAATCAAGAGATTAGCCGCCCCCCTTTCGTTTGAGATTGCTTATTTTCGTTCAGTATTATATAAAATACGCCCATGAACGAGAGCGCCCGACATAGCCCCCTGCCGCCCCATACCGTTTCCGTCGCGCCCATGATGGGCTGGACGGACCGGCATGACCGCTATTTCATGCGCCAGATTTCGCCCAATGCGCTGCTCTATACCGTCATGCTGACCACGGGCGCGCTGATTTACGGGAAAAAGCTCCAGATCCTCGACTACAATCCCGAAGAGCATCCGGTCGCCCTGCAGCTCGGCGGCTCGGACCCGAAGGACATGGCCACCTGCGCGAAACTGGCACGGCAATACGGCTACGACGAGGTGAACATCAACTGCGGCTGCCCCAGCGACCGGGTGCAGCGCGGCAGCTTCGGCGCCTGCCTGATGGCCGAGCCCGAGGTGGTGGCCGAAAGCGTGGACGCGATGAAGCAGGCCGTGGACATTCCCGTCACCGTCAAGACCAGAATTGGCATTGATAATCAAGATAGTTACGATTTTTTATTAAACTTTGTTGGCAAGATTGCGGAGAAAGGCTGCGAGACCTTCATCATCCATGCCCGCAAAGCCTGGCTGAATGGGTTAAGTCCGGCCGAGAACCGCACTGTTCCGCCATTGGATTATGCGCGCGTCTATCAGCTGAAAAAAGATTTTCCTCAGTTAAACATTATTCTTAACGGCGGCATCAAAACGATTGAAACAATTGAAGAGGCGCTGGAGAAACTGGACGGCGTGATGATCGGCCGCGAAGCTTACCAGAATCCGTATTTCATGGCGGAGGTCGAGCGCAGGGTTTTCGGCACGCCGAACGTAAAATCACGCGACGAGGTCATCGAGGCGATGATGCCCTACATCGAGCGCTGCCTGCACGCGGGCACGCCGCTGAAGGATATCACGCGGCACATGCTGGGGCTCTACCAAGGACTGCCCGGCGCGCGCCGCTGGCGGCGCATCCTGAGCGAGGAAGCCTACAAGCCCGCCGCGAATACCAATATCGTCCGGCTTGCACTACGTCAAGTCGCTGACTTGTAAAGCGAAATTTTCACGAAAACCTGTTCCTTTGCGGTCAGTATTGTTATACTTTTAAGCGACTATGGGGTGAGTAACATGACGAACGGGAATCTTGCCGCCGCAGACAGGGTTTACATGCAGCCAACTTGGACACGACTAGTTAGGGAACAGGCCCACAAGGTGCTCGACAAGCTAAGCGGGCACAAGGACGCCGTCGTCTTCTCGAAGGAGGCGACCGAAGTCGCGTGGCGCAACCTGCCCTTCTACAGCCATTACAAGCTGTACCGCCTCGTCAACTACGCGACCATGCCGACCTTCAGCATGATGTACCTCAGCAACGACGAGGAATTCATCACCGTCGATGGCACCGCCGGCCCGATCTACACGGTCAACGAAAAAGACCCCATCCGCCTGAACGAAATGAACGTCGTTCCCTATCTGGATTTCTTCTTCAGCAACGTGCAGGGGAGCGAGGGCGACGTCTTCCTCATCAAGGATCCGCGCAAGATGCCGATGCTCGACAGCTTAAGCGAGGGCCAGCAGCAAAGCGTCATCAGCAGCTTCAAGCCGCTCAGCGTCTCGATGGACACGGTGCAGCACAATTTCAAGGTTTCCGGCACGCTGTATTACGGCGGCGGGCTTTTGTCCTCCACCATCATCGTGGCGCATGACGGCAAGCTGAGCTTCCAGGACCAGAGCCTGCTGCTCACCGGCATCCACTTCCCCTACAGCCCCTATGAGCAGATGTGGCTTGAAGGATAAGCTTGAAGGACAAAACGGCATGAGCGACGATACCCCCAACCTCCACGACATCCTGAAGCCGGGGCAGCCGCTGCCCAGCGACGACCTGATGATCGCGACCGCGATCGACATCCTCAACCACAGTCCGCACGGCCAGCAGCTCACCGATTTCGTCAGCGTGAACCAGATCAGCATCCGCGTGATGTCCACGCCCCAGCCCACGACCTACCTGCCGGAAAGCAAGCTGGTCTATGTCGGCTTCAACCGCAACAACCCCGTCAGCCCCAGCCGCTTCGTCCTGATGCTGGCGGGCATATTGCGCGAGGCGCAGCAGGAATCGGCGGGAATCAAGCACCCCAACCTCCACGCCCCCATGCAGGAGCATATGAAGGTCAGCATGGCCAAGCATGAGGACAAAGTATGGTACATGTGTACCGTAGCCTGCGAATTAAACGACCAGGATATTTTTACAGAATACAAATTTCTTGACGAATTAAGAAAAATGGGACATGATGAGTCATTAGCGTTATACCTTAAGCAAGAGCGCGAAAGTTAACGAGGGTGGGAAATCATGACATTGAAAACGATCAACGGCTATCGTGGTACCGGGGAAGCAAACCAATTCGAATCGGCTATTGAGGCCCGCGTACAGGGCGGACAGGCATTCATGCTGGAAAACCAAGTAAAACAAGGCGGTCCGAGCCAAAAGGCGCCTTCCCTGTAAAGCAAGAATCTCCGAATCATCTTAAGAATCGTTAAAAAGCGTCCGTCAAAACGGGCGTTTTTTAATGATTGATTCATACTTCAAAACATTTTTTTAACCTTTTATGAATCCACGGGAAATTGTCACCGTTAAGACGGTTATCCACAGGGGGCCGTTTGACAGGATTTCGATTCTTTCGCATTCTGGACTTGTAGGGAAATTAAATTGCCTGCTAACAAAAAAACGATACAGAATGAGGTGAGGCCATGACGTTGAACAAAATACAGGATTTCGCAAAAACCCGTGATGCCAGCGCATTTTCTTCCGCGATCGAATCCCGCGTCGAGAACGGCAAGCTGGCGACGCCCTCCCTCTTCGTGGCCCAGACCGCCACGCATCAAAGCAAGATGACGGCTGTCGCATAAGCCGTACAGGTTTCTCTGCCCTATTTGAGGTACAAAAAGCCCGGTTTCCTCCAAAGCCGGGCTTTTTTACGTCCGAAACTCAACATTGACATAACTATCGTCGTCCTGCTAGGCTCGCGCATATCCTGAAAATCCGCGCGACCGGGCCCGCACCCCGCCCCCGCCAGCGCCGCATAAAGAAAGACCGCCGCCGCAGATGTATTGCAAATACGACGAGCCCGAGCTTATCCGCGATATCTTCAACGCCGTCGCCGCCGGCGACAAGGGCAATATGGAGTTCTACCTGGCCGACGGCGCGGACCCCGACGTGCGCAGCCCCGATACCGGCATGCCCCTGCTCCACTACGCGGTCTGCGAGAAGCAATTCGAGATCGCCCGGCTGCTGCTGGGCCATGACGCGGACCCGAACCAGCGCGGCGGCCCCTCGGGCTATACCGCCCTGCATTTCGCCGCCTACCGGCCGGACGCGGATATGGCGGCCCTGCTCATCGACAACGGCGCGACGCTCGACGCCACCGCCGCCAACAGCCAGACGCCCATGCACCTCGCCGCCCATTTCGGCAGCGTCGCGGTGGTGCGGACCCTCGTCGAGGCCGGGGCGGATTACACGCTGAAGGATTCCTTCGGCCATATCCCGCGCGAGACCGCCTCCGCCCAGATCGACGACAGCTTCGCCTTCACCCACCAGCCCTATCTGGAAGTCACCAGCTATCTGTGGCAAAAGGAAACGGGCAAGACCGCGGAAGTGGCGCAGCAACAGGCCGCCGACACGCTGCTTGAAACGCTGCAAAAACGTCAACGCCCGGGCCTGCGCCTGAAACCCGGCAAAAGATAGGATCACAAGGTCATGACGACAGCATGCGACGTGCTGGTCATCGGCGCGGGCGCCGCGGGCATGATGTGCGCGATAGAGGCGGCCAAGCGCGGGCGGCGCGTCGCGGTCCTCGATCACGCGAAGGCGGCGGGGGAAAAGATCCGCATCTCCGGCGGCGGGCGCTGCAACTTCACCAATATCCATTCCGGGCCCGCGAATTTCCTTTCCGGCAATCCGCATTTTTGCAAATCCGCGCTCAGCCGCTACAGCCCGCGCGACTTCATCGCGCTGGTGGAAAAGCACGGCATCGCCTGGCACGAAAAGACGCTGGGGCAGCTGTTCTGCGACGTTTCGGCCAAGCTGATCATCCGCATGTTGCTGGACGAAATGGCGGCGGCGGGCGCGGCCCTGCATCTTGAAACCGCCGTCACCGGCATCGAGAAAACCGGAGACGGCTTTGCGGCGCAGACCACGCGCGGGGCTTTCGCCTGCCAAAGCCTCGTGATCGCCACCGGCGGACTTTCCATTCCCAAGATGGGCGCGACGGGTTTCGCCCATGACGTCGCGCGGCAATTCGGACTCAACATCATTCCCGCCCGCGCGGGGCTGGTGCCGCTGCTCTTCGACGACGATTTGCTGGCCTTGACGAAGCCGCTTTCCGGCGTCTCGGTCGATCCCGCCGTGGTCTCCTGCGGCAAGACCTCGTTTCGCGAAGCCCTGCTTTTCACCCACCGCGGGTTGAGCGGCCCCGCCATTTTGCAAATCTCCTCCTACTGGCATGAAGGCGAGGACATCGTGATCGACCTGCTGCCCGGCCGCGACGTCTTCGGGGAACTCAAGCAAAAGCGGCAGGACAAGAACAAGGCCATGCTCCACAACGCGCTGGCCGAGGCCGCCCTGCCCCGCCGCCTTGCCGACCTTATCGCCGCGCGCACGGGCGTGGACGCCCCGCTGACGGACCTGTCGGACGCCAAGCTGCGCGCGGTGGCCGACCACATCCACCGCTGGCGCATACCCCCCATCGGCACGGAGGGCTACCGCACCGCCGAAGTCACGCTGGGCGGGGTGGATACGGACGAATTATCCTCCAAGACCATGGAGAGCCGCAAAACCCCCGGCCTCTATTTCATCGGCGAGGCCGTGGACGTCACTGGGCATCTTGGCGGCCATAATTTCCAGTGGGCCTGGGCCTCCGGCTGGTGCGCGGGGCAATTCGCTTGATATTTCAATGTTTTGCTGCATTGCAAGACGGGGCTTGACATAACCGGTCCAGCGGGTAGGATGAGCCCGTACGAAACATCACCGGAAGGGAAAGCAGGGTATCATGACCGAACCTAAGCAACAGACGCTTCGCGAGATCATCAACAAATATTCGCCCATCGTGCGCGATAAAAAAGGCGCGCTGGGCGCGGCGCTGAAAACCGCCGCCTTCCCCGTCGAGCAGACCCGCAACGCGCTGGGCGCGCTGATCCGCTTTCCCATCTCCGTCGGCTATACCAATACCGCGGGCCAGTCGGTCGAGGGCTGCAAGGCCGTCGTCGCCGATACCTTCCGCCGCATGGAAAAGAAACTGCAGGCAAGCTTCAACGCCGCCGCCGCGAAGGAGGCGGGCCAGCAAGTGAAGGAAGCCTTCCTGAAACTGGCCGAGGAAGTGCGCGCGGACAGCCGCGTGCTGGCCAAGCATTGCACCGTCGTCAGCGAGACGTGGAGCACGTCGCCCGAAACCTACAAGTTCATCGTCAAGGTCGAAAAGCTGGGCGACGAATTGCGCAAGACCACGCTGGACCAAGGCGTCTATGCCGTGAAGAAGGCGCTGGGCCTCATCAAGGAACCCGCGAACGAAAACCCGGTCAAGGTCCGCATGAAGACGGCGGAAGAGCAAAAGGCCGAGCAGGACGCGCAAACGCAGGACCAGCCGCAGCAAAAACCGGCGGCAGGCGGGCGCGGCGGCTTCACGCTTTAAGCGCGGTTCGTTCCATTCATTAAAAGAAAAATCAGGGCTTCGGCGGTTGCGGGCGCTTGCGGCGCACGATGTGCCGCCAGCCGCCCCCGCGCTTTTTCACGATGGCGTATTCATGTTCGATGCCCGAGCGCTTGAGCGCGATGCGCGCGGCGCGGCGGGTGATCTTCTGGCCCTCGTCATAGGGCTTTTTCAAGTCGCGGCACATGCGGCGCACGAATTCCTCCGCCGTCGGCGCGGGCCCCTTGGCCAGCACGATGTCCCAGGCCTGACGCAGCGCCGAAACATCCACCAGCAGCGAAAGCGAGGAGCGCATGAGCGAGCGCTTGTGCGTCGCGAGGTTGACGGAGGCGTCGAGGAAGCTGCGGCCCATCTTTTTTTGCAGCCGGTCGGTCAGGTGGCCGGTCAGCTTGTCTTCCTTCTCGCCGGTCAGGATTTTGTGCATGCGCAGCTTGTCCTCGCGCAGCAGGCGCAGCCCGTCCTTCGATGCGGGGTCTTCATGCTCCAGCACCGGGAAGGCGAATTTCTCGGCCAGTTTCTCGCTGTTCATGACGTTCTGCCCGGCGGCGATGGTCAGCTGGGCCAGCAGCGTCTGCGCTTCCTGCGCGGGGCTGAGGCGCGTGCCGCTTTCCGTGGAAAGAAAGCCCCATTCGGCGAAAAGCGCGAGGCGGATGCGGTCTTCGTCCGTCAGCTTGGCGGGGTCCTTGGCCAGCACGTCGCGCACCAGCTCCTCGGCCTTGTCGGTGATGGCCTCCACGTGCCAGGCGTTCAGCGCGGCCTTCGACTTGTCGTGGCGGGCCTGCGCCGCGCCCAGCATGGTGCCGGTCACCTCGCCCGCGATGATGGAGGTGAAGAAATCCAGCGCGAAAACCGGCTGCGCGATGATGCCCACGCCCGAGGCCAGCGCCAGCAGCCGCGCATCCCAGCCGGGGCCGGTCGGCTGCGGCGCGTTGTCGTTGGCGGCTTTATTTTCGGGCACGGTTTTATCCGCGTCCTTGCCCGCATCTGGCGCAGGCGCGTCCGGCTTTTTCGCTTTTCTGTTCCACTTGAATTTCCACATGGGTTTTTGATACACCCTGCGGCGCACGGGGGCAAGAAATACCCGGATTTTTCGGATAAATCACTGATTAAAAAAGAAAAACGGGCCCGCGCGGGAGCCCGTTTTTCCTTGTCTTTTCGCCTGAAAAAATCAGACCCGAGGGCCGGGCCCGAAGATCAGACCTTGAACGACTTGCCGCAACCGCAATGCCCGGTGGCGTTGGGGTTGTTGAAGGTGAAGCCGCTTTCGAACTTGTCTTCGTAGTAGTCCATTTCCATGCCCGCGATATACATCTGGGCCTTGGGGTCGATGAAGATCTTCACGCCCTTGTCCTCGACCTCCACGTCCATCGGGCTGGCTTCCTTGGCGTATTCGAGGCTGTAGCTGAGGCCGGAACAGCCCGTGGCCGTCACGCCCACGCGCAGGCCCGCGAATTTTTCGCCTTCGGGCGCCTGTGCCATCAGGCCCTTGATGTGGTTGGCGGCGCTGTCAGTCAGTGTCATCAGTTGCTGGTTCATTTTTCGTCTCCTTCGTTTGCTTGTATGTGTCAGTGCGTTAAAACATGTTGAGTTGCAGCTTGGCGGTCTCGGCCATTTTCGACGGGTCCCATGGCGGATCCCAGACGATATCGACCACCACATCGCCCACGTCATTGACGGTTTTCACCGCGTTCTCGATCATCCCGGGCATTTCGCCCGCCACGGGGCAGCCGGGGGATGTCAGGGTCATCTCCACAAAGACATTGTTGTTCTCGGGGTTGATGTCAACCTTGTAGATGAGACCCAGTTCGTAGATGTTCACCGGAATTTCCGGGTCATAGACGTCGCGGATCGCGGCGCGCACCAGCGGCCAGAGCGGGTGACCGGTCGAGGCCTCCGTATAGGGCGGCTGCATCATCTGCTCCATCTCCGCGTCGTCGCCGACGGCGTTGCGGATCATTTCCTCATCTGCGACCTGTTTCATCATGCGAACAACTTCTTCACTTTCTGCACGCCTTCCGCGAGCCTTTCCACGTCGTCCATGGTGTTATAGACGGCGAAGGAGGCGCGCACCGTGGCCGGAATGCCCAGCGCCTGCATCAGCGGCTGGGCGCAATGGTGCCCCGCGCGCACGGCGATGCCGAGCTGGTCGAAGACCGTGGCGATGTCGTGCGGGTGGACGTTATCGATGGTAAAGGACAGTATCGCCGCGCGCTCTTCCGCCTGCGACCATATCTTCACCCCGCCGATATCGGCAAGGCGCTTTTCCGCCGCCGTCAGCAGCGCTTTTTCATGCGCGGCGGCCTCGGCGTAATCGATGTTCTTCAGAACGTAGTCGATGGCCGCGCCGAGCCCGATGGCCTCGACGATGGCGGGTGTGCCGGCCTCGAAGCGGTAGGGGGCTTCCTTGTAGGTGATCTTGTCGAGCGTGACCTTCTCGATCATCTCGCCCCCGCCCTGGTAGGGGGGCATGGCGTTCAAAATCTCCTCCCGCGCCCAGAGCACGCCGATGCCCGTGGGGCCGTAAAGCTTGTGGCCGGTGAAGGCGTAGAAATCGCAATCCAGCTTCTGCACGTCGGCGGAAAGATGCACGATGCCCTGCGAGCCGTCCACCAGCACCTTCGCACCCGCCGCCTTCGCCTTGGCGATGATGTCTTTCAGCGGCGTGACTGTGCCCAGCGCGTTCGACATCTGGGTGACGGCGACCAGCTTCGTCTTCTCCGTCAGCAGTTTGTCGAAGGAGTCCATGTCGAGCGCGCCGCTTTGCAGGATGGGCACTGTCTTCAGAACCACACCCAGCTGTTCCTTCAGGAAATACCAGGGCACGATATTCGCGTGATGCTCCAGCTGGGTCAGCAAAACCTCGTCCCCCGCCTTCAAAAAGGCGCGGCCCCAGCAGGCGGCGGCGAGGTTGATGGCCTCGGTCGCGTTGCGGGTGAAGACGATTTCGCGCTCGCTTTTCGCGTTCAGGAACTGCGCGACTTTTTCGCGCGCGGCCTCGAACTCCGTGCTGGTCTGGGCGCTGAAGCTATAGACGCCGCGATGCACGTTGGCATAGTGCGTTTCCATCAGGTGGCGCATGGCGTCGATGACGATTTGCGGCTTCTGCGACGAGGCCGCGCTGTCCAGATAGGTCACGGGCTTGCCATGGACCAGCTGCGCGAGCGCCGGGAAATCATCCTTGATGGTTTTCAGCTTTTCGGCGGTCATCATTTGCGCCTCCCCGCCAGCCATGCGGAAACCTGCGCGCGGTAAAGGTCGCGCACCGGCTCGCAGCTTACTTTTTCAAGGTTTTCGTTGAGGAAGGATTCGACGAGCATGTCTTTCGCGTCATCCACGGGAATGCCGCGGCTTCGCAAATAGAAAAGCGCCACCGGGTCAAGGAAACCCGAGGTGGCGCCATGACTGCATTTTACGTCGTCCGCGTAAATCTCTAGTTCTGGTTTTGCACTTGCTTCTGCGGCTGCGGATAGCAGTAACGCATGATGAGACTGGTATCCATCTGTTTTTTGTGCAGAACGACGTACATGTATTTTCCCTTGGAAAACTGCACGAGCCTGATCATCAATAACTCCTTTAAAATGCTGGGCGGATTTTCCGCCCTCCTCAAAATGGTCAGCCAGTATCGTGAAGTCGTGACTTTGCTGACCGTCAAGCAGGTATATGCCGCCGATACTAGCGGAATTTAACGTATCTATCAACAAAAGTCGGAATTCCTGCCGCGCGACCGCACCGCCGGTTGCGGAGCTAAACCCTTCAAAATACCCGTTTTTCTCCTGCTGGAGGGCGGTATTGCTGAAGTGGAAAGCATCGCCGGATTCCGCCATGAAACGGTAAAAACGCAGCCGCGAGGCCGAATCCTGCGCCGCAGCAATATAGCTGTTGGCAAGGTAAACCCCCTGCCCCATGTGCCGCTCGATGATCGTCAACCCGCTATTTTCACCCAGCTGGTAGAGCGCGCGCGGATAGATGGCGGGGGCCGCCTGCGCGTCTTTTTCCGCGCCGATGTTGTAGTACAGAACCTCGACCGGCTGTTCGATGTCGCGGCCCTTGGCCACGCGCAGCACGAAGCCGTCTTTCAGGTAGGCGGAATTGAGCGCGGTCAGCGGGGTTTGCGCAAGGTCGCCCACGCGCACCAGCTGGTCTTCGATGCCGGGCCATTTCTGCGCGGCGGCCTCCATCAGGCTCGCGGCCTCGACGCCTTCGGGCAGGGTGGAAAGCTTTTCCTGATACTGCCCGTTGACCAGCACCACGCGCCCCGCATCCGCCAGCAGCGGCGCGGGCAGCGCGGCCGCGTCAAAATTCACAGGCGCGGGATCGTAATGGAATTTATGTTTCGCGAGCGGGCGCAGGTTGGTGTATTGCCAGCCCTCCCAGCGCGGCGTCGGCAGGCCGGTATGCGCGAAGCTGTCGGCCCCCGTCTCGCGCAGGGCGTTCACCCAGCCGGCGGCGGGCTTTTCAAGCGCGCGCGCGTCTTCCAGCCACGGCAGGGCCGCCGCGAGGGGTTCGCCCTGCTGCATGAAGCCTTCGTCCTTCGCTGTGGTCGCGCCGGTCATGTTCAGGCCGCCTCCTCCTGTCCGGTGTATTCGGCATAGCCTTTTTCCTCGAGCTCGAGCGCGAGTTCGGGGCCGCCGGTCTTGCGGATCTTGCCGTCCGCCAGCACATGCACCACGTCGGGCTTGATGTATTCCAAAAGCCGCTGGTAGTGGGTGATGACGAGGAAGCTGCGGTCTTCCGCGCGCAGGGCGTTCACCCCGTCCGCCACGACCTTCAGCGCGTCGATGTCGAGCCCGCTGTCGGTCTCGTCCAGCACGGCCAGCTTCGGCTGCAGCATGGCGAGCTGCAAAACCTCGTTGCGCTTTTTCTCGCCGCCGGAAAAGCCGACGTTGACGCCGCGCTTCAGCATCTCGGGCTCCATGCCGATCTCGGCGGTCTTCTGCTTTTGAAGCTTCAGGAAGCTTGCCGGGTCCAGCTCCTTCTCCCCGCGCTTCTTGCGGATGGCGTTCAGCGCCGTTTTCATGAAGGTGGTGGTGGTCACGCCCGGAATTTCGACCGGGTACTGGAAGGCCAGGAACAGCCCCAGCGCCGCGCGGTGCTCGGGGTCCAGCTCCAGCAGGTTCTCGCCCATGAAGGTGGCCGTGCCCTGCGTCACCTCATACCCCTCGCGCCCCGCCAGCACGTAAGACAGCGTGGACTTGCCCGAACCGTTGGGCCCCATGATGGCATGGACCTTGCCGGGCTCGATCGTAAGGTCGATGCCCTTCAGCACTTCCTTGCCATCGACGCGCGCGTGGAGGTTTTTTATTTCAAGCATGGCGCACCCCGTGTCCCTGCGCAGGCAGGGACCCAGTCGTCAAGCCGCTCCTGCATGCGCAGGATCCCGGTTCAAGCGTTGATCTTTTCATACAAATCCTCCCAGCGTGGGTTGAGTTCTTCTATGCGCCTTATCTTCCAGTCGCGCTTCCATTTTTTCATCCGCGCTTCCCTGTCGCGCGCCTGCAGCAAGCGGCCGTATTCCTCAAAATAAACCAGCGTTTTCACGCCGTATTTCCGCGTAAAGCCGGGCACCGCCCCGCTCTTGTGTTCATATGCGCGTTTCGCGAGGTCGCGGGTCACGCCGATGTACAGCGTCCCGTTTCTCTTGCTGGCCATCATGTACACGTAGTAGCCCATGTTCTCAAGCCTGCCCCCGCTTCAGCTGGGCCCCTGCCTGCGCAGGGGCACGCGGAACGGTATTCCTTATCCCCTCAACCAACGCTTCCCTCCAGGCTGATCGCCACCAGCTTTTGCGCCTCGACCGCGAATTCCATCGGCAGGTGCTGCAAGACCTCGCGGCAGAAGCCGTTGACGATGAGGGTCAGCGCCTCTTCCTGCGGGATGCCGCGCTGGCGGCAGTAAAACAATTGCGCGTCGCTGATCTTGGAGGTCGAGGCCTCGTGCTCCAGCGTCGCCGTCGGGTTCTTGTTCTCGACATAGGGCACGGTATGCGCGCCGCATTTGTCGCCGATCAAAAGGCTGTCGCACTGCGTGTAGTTGCGCGCGTTTTCCGCCTTGCCGGAAATGCGCACCAGCCCGCGGTAGGTGTTGTTCGACCGCTCCGCCGAAAGGCCCTTGGAGATGATGCGCGAGCGCGTGTTCTTGCCGAGGTGGATCGTCTTGGTGCCGGTATCCGCCTGCTGCATGTTGTTGGTCAGCGCGACGGAATAGAACTCGCCCACGCTCTCGTCGCCCTGCAGGATGCAGGAGGGGTATTTCCACGTGATGGCGGAGCCGGTCTCGACCTGCGTCCATGAAATCTTGGAGCGCGCGCCCTTGCACAGCCCGCGCTTGGTCACGAAGTTGTAGATGCCGCCCTTGCCGTTCTCGTCGCCGGGGTACCAGTTCTGCACGGTGGAATATTTTATCTCCGCGTCTTCCATGGCGATGAGCTCGACCACGGCAGCGTGCAGCTGGTTCTCGTCGCGCTGGGGCGCGGTGCAGCCTTCGAGGTAGGAGACGTAGGAGCCCTTCTCCGCGATGATGAGCGTGCGCTCGAACTGGCCGGTCTTGGCCTCGTTGATGCGGAAATAGGTGGAAAGCTCCATCGGGCAGCGCACGCCTTCGGGGATATAGACGAAGGTGCCGTCGGTGAAGACCGCCGCGTTCAGGCAGGCGTGCTTGTTGTCGGTATAGGGCACCACGCTGCCCATGTATTTCTGCACCAGCTCGGGATATTCGCGCACGGCCTCCGATATGGAGCAGAAGACGACGCCCGCCTTGTGCAGCTTTTCGCGGAAGGTGGTGACGACGGAGACGCTGTCGAAAACCGCGTCCACCGCCACGCCCGCCAGCATTTCCTGCTCGCGCAGGGGAATGCCCAGCTTCTGGTAGGTTTCCAGCAGCTTCGGGTCCACCTCGTCGAGGCTTTTGGGGCGGTTGGTGTTCTTGGGCGCGGCGTAATACCACGCGTCCTGGTAGTCGATAGGGGGGAAGCTGACCATGGCCCAGTGCGGCTCGGGCATTTCAAGCCAGTGGCGGTAGGCCTTCAGCCGCGCGTCCAGCAGCCATTGCGGCTCTTCCTTCTTGGCGGAAATGAAGCGGATGATGTCTTCGCTCAGCCCCTTGGGCGCGACCTCGCTTTCGATGTCGGTGACGAAGCCGGCCTCGTATTTCTTTTCCAGCGACTGGACGGTCTGCAATGTCTCTTGCGTGACGGGCATTTATCCGGCCTTTTCCCCCTGCGCGGCGGGCTGCAGCGGCTCTTGCTGAATGAAGTTATAGGGCGCGCGGCAGGCGCCGGCCGCCATTTCGGTCAGGGTTATCTTTTGCAGCGCGCCTCGGATGGCGTCGTTGACGGGGTCCCAGCGGCCGCGGGTCGGGCAGGTTTCCTCGGCCTTGCAAGCCTCCTCCACGCCATCGACGCAGGAGACGATGGTGATCGGCCCGTCCATCGCCTCGATGACCTCGCAGAGCGAGAGCGAAGACGCGTCGCGCGCAAGGCGGTAGCCGCCCGCCGCGCCGCGCACGCTTTCCAGCAGCTTGCCGCCGGTCAGTTTCTTGAGCACCTTGGCGACCGTGGGTTCGGGAATGCCGGTCTTGTTCGCGAGCTGGTGGGCGCTGCGCGCGGCATCGCTGCCCTCTTTCGAGAGCTGGACCATCACGGCGATCGCATAGTCGGTCAGTTTTCCCAGTTTAATCATCGCGTCACGCTTATCCCTGTCTGCACAAACGGCTGTTCTATATAGCATAATATAGAACCATTTATGTACTGATTAATATGGTCGTTGCAGGCGGAAATGCAAGCATATTCAGCCTGACTGCAACATATACCGAAGCGCCCCGGCAATCAAAGCTAATTATAGGGAAATAGCGGTGCCATGATACCAGATATGAAACAGATGTATAAATATAACCCCTTGTTTTGAAAGTAAGTTTCTCCGGCGGGTGAAAAAATTTCCCTGATATCGGAAAACTTCCGCCCTAAATCTCCGGTTTTCGGGCTGCAGGTGATAGAATTTTCCATGGATGCCGCGGGCAGGCGGGCGATTTTCACCCCGTGAGACGCAGGAAGACCGGATGATTTTGCAAGACTGGTGGTACACCACCCTCGCCGACGTGCAGGAGGCCGACTGCCCGCCCCTGCGCGAAGACATCAAGACGGAGGTCGTCGTGGTCGGCGGCGGCATCGCCGGGCTCTCCACCGCGCTGGAGCTCGCCAGGCACGGCAGGAAGGTCGCCATCCTCGAGCGCAACATCTGCGGCGGCAGCTCGACCGGCAAAAGCTCGGGCTTCCTCACCCCCGCGAGCGAGCTGGAGCTTTGCCAGCTTTTGCGCCGCTACGGCATGAAGGGCGCAAGGCGGCTGTGGGACGCGGCGACGGCGGGGGCCGAGACCATCCGCCGCAATATCGAGGAACACGGTTTCGACTGCGACCTGCAAAAGCAGGACTGCCTCTACCTCGCCAACGACGATGCCGCCATCGCCGACATGAAGGACGAGCAATCGGCCAGAAAGCAGATGGGGCTGGACAGCCGGCTTTACGCGCGCGACGAAATGCCCGGCGTCATCGGCTCCGCCGCCTATCACGGCGCGCTGCGCTATGGCGGCACCTACGGCATGAACCCGCTGCGCTACGCGCAGGCTATGAAGAAGCTGCTGCTGGACATGGGCGTGCAAATCTTCGAGTCGTCCGAGGTGCGGGAGATAAAGGACCATACCGTCAAAACCCACCTCGCCAGCGCGACCGGCGACCAGATCGTCTTCTGCATCGACAAGATGCACCGCGACATATCCGAATATGCGGACAACGTCTATCACGCCCAGACCTTCCTTTCCATCACCGCGCCGCTGAAGGAAAGCGAGATGAACGCGCTTTTCCCGGACGGGCGGCTGCAATGCTGGGATTCGGACATGGTCTATAGCTACTTCCGCCCCACGGGCGACGACCGGCTGCTGCTGGGCGGCGGCACGCTTCTGACGACCTTCGCGAAGGAGGATACCGACAGCCCGCGCGTCATCGAGCATGTCATCAAGAAATTCCGCAAAAAATTCCCGATACTGGACGCGGTGGAAT
>WGNE01000028.1 GCA_016124645.1 Alphaproteobacteria bacterium | reverse complement strand
TCTCACCCCGCCGCACGTCATTTTATCTTTCTGTTTCTTCTTCGTTTTTCGGTTTTTCAACATAGGGATCGGCAGCGGCGCAAGCGGCGCGGGGCTTGCGCGCATATCGCGTAAGCCCTTGAAATGTCGTTTTTCATCCGGTTTTCATTGACGCCCTATTTTCCGCATGTCAGGATTTAATTAATAAAAAACGAATGCAATTTTTTAAAAAGAAAGTGAGGTGCTTCGGTGTCTATCAAGGGTTCCATCATCAAGGTGGAAGGTCTGGACAAGGTTACCGGTTTTTATTCTTCCGTGCATGAGGTCGCCCGCGCCCTCAAGTCCGCCGCTCCCCGAAAGTCCCCACGACAACCGAAGCTGCATCGCGACGCTCCCGCCATGGTGGAGCAGGCAGGCCACGCGGCATAAGCTTTTAATTCCGAACATTCAAGGGTACCGCAAAAACGACAGGGCGCGTAACGCCCGAACCATGTCCGCTAAACGGACGCAACATGAAGACGAGAAAGAGAGAGAAAGAACAGATGACCAAGCAGAAGCTGAAATTCAAAGTCGATGGCGGCCTGCGGAAACTCGCGGACTTCTACGACAGCGCGCAGCAAGAGAAAAGCGCGAGCGAAGCTTACTGGAACAACCCCGCGGCCCTGCTGGAGGCGCTGGACGTCGCCCCCGAAAAGGAAATCCGCATCTCCGGCGGCTACAAGAAGCTGGCGGACACCATGGACAGCGTCGATTTCAAGAAGTGGAACGACACCTTCGACCACGACATGAAGGACAACGGCCTTTACGTGCAGCCCAAGCCCTATGCCTCGCTGTGGAACGCGGTCGATCCCGAAAGCCTGCAGGCGGGCGATCTGGGCGACGCTTTCGACCGGGCCTATAACGTCGTCGTCGTGCTGATCACCATTACGGTCACCGTCACCGTGACCAGCGGCTATATCCGCGACGAGGACAGCCGCAGGCCCGCAACCCCGAACGCGCCGAAATTCTCCGGCATCCCGCAGATGTCGAGCTACGCGCAGTCGGTCGCGGATCAGGTCGGCTGGTTTTCCTGATCGGTTTTTCCCGCAACAAGACTTTCCTTGAGCGACTTGTAACAAAAAGGCCCGCAGCCGCATCCCTTCCGAAAGGAGGCAGATTTCAGGGGGATGGCGCCTGCGGGCTTTATCTTTGCGAAAAGCCGTGCTCAAATCATTTCAGGAACATTCACCGTTAAGGACGCCATGACCACGACGCACGACCTCATCGCCACGCGCAACCTCACCCTCATGCTCACCTACCGCTGCAACGCGCAATGCGCGGAATGCGGCACTTTTTCCAGCCCGCACGACAAGAACGACATCACGCTTGAAACCGCGCTGTCCTCCATCGACTGGGCGAAGGCGGAGGGCATGACGCAGGTCATCTTCACCGGCGGGGAGCCGACGCTGCGCTGGGACGACCTCGTCGCCAGCATCCGCCACGCGCAGGGCAAGGGCATGTCCACCCGCGTCGTTTCCAACGCGCAATGGGCGGAGACGCCGGAAAAGGCGGCGCAGGGCATCAAGGAACTGCAGGAAGCGGGGCTGGAGGAAATCAACTACAGCACCGGCGACGAGCACGTGCGCTTCATTCCGCTGGAGCACGTGCTGAACGCGGTGCAGGCGGCGGTAAAGGCGAAGATGCCCTGCGCGCTGATGTTCGAGCTGCGCGCGAAATCGCGCATCGACGAGGTGGAATTGCAAAAACGCCTCGCCGCGCTCGCGCCCGAAGAGGACATGGAGAAATACTTCACCTTCATTCGCAGCCCGTGGATGCCCATCCGCCCCGACAATATCGAGGAATACCCGGAAGGGCTCTACGCGAACAAGTCCAACGTCGCCCACCGCCGCGGCTGCGAGAGCGTCTTGTCCAACTACGTCGTGCAGGGCAGCGGCAAGATCGCCCCGTGCTGCGGGCTCGGCATGCGCACGGTTCCCGAACTGCAGATCGGCTCTGCGCTCGAGGAGGCGCAGGACGGCAAGAACCCGCTGGCGCAGGCGATCGAGGAGGGGGAGAGCGACCTGTTCCTCTACGCCCTGCACAAGATCGGGCCGGAGAAAATCGTCGCCTGGGCCGCGACCAAGGACGAAAGCATCAAGTGGGAGGACATGTACGCCCACCGCTGCCAGGCCTGCATGCGCATCTACCGCGACCCGAAGGTCAAGCAGGTGCTCATCGACAACATACAGGAGCTGATGGCGGAGATGGTCTATGGCGGCATGGTGCTGCGCCGCTTCGAGAAACTGGCGGCCGAGGCGATGAACGGCGCCGAACCCCCGCCCGCCGCGCCGGAATTCAGCCATTACGTCTGAGTTTTTTTACGATGTTTTTCAGCCGCTTGGGACTGGTTTTATGCTGCGCTGCGATAAAACCGCTTGACGCTTCTCCATAACTCTCATACCGTGAACCCATCATCAAGATCAGCCGAGGGATGGGCCCGTTGACGCTGAGGCAACCTGTGAAACCGGATGAAACCGGCCAGCAAGGTGCCAATTCCCCCGGCGCTCGCTGGAAGATGAGAATGCACCGCTTTGGCGCATGTCACGCTTTCTTTGCAACCGACCGGCGGGTCGGTTTTTTTATTGCGAGAAAGAGGACACCATGTGTAGCAGCTCGACCGGCACCACCGATACGACCACCGCTTCCGAGACCTTTTCCCCCCTCAAGGACGCGACGCTGGTCGCGGGCGCGGGCATCGACGAAGATCCCGTCCACGGCGCGGTCACCCCGCCGCTCTACCTTTCCACCAATTACTCCTTCGAATCCTTCGGCAAGAAGCGCGCCTATGACTACACGCGCTCGGGCAACCCCACGCGCGACCAGCTGGCAAGCGCGCTGGCGGCGCTGGAGGGCGGGCATCACGCGGTCGTGACGTCCTCGGGCCTTGCCGCGCTCGACCTCGTTTTCCAGACGCTGGAAAGCGGCGATTTGCTCGTCGCCCCGCACGATTGCTACGGCGGCACGCACCGCCTTTTGGTCATGCGCGCGAAGAAAGGCCATTTCCGCCTGCGCTTTTGCAACCTGACCGACCCCGCCGCGCTGGACGAGGCTTTCGAGGGCAATCCCGCGATGATCCTCATCGAAACGCCCAGCAACCCGCTTTTGCGCATCACCGACATCGCCGCCATCGTCAAACGGGCGCGGCAGGCGGGCGCGCGCGTGGTGGCGGACAATACGTTTCTTTCCCCAGCGCTGCAAAAGCCGCTGGAGCTGGGGGCGGATATCGTCGTGCATTCGACGACCAAATACATCAACGGCCACAGCGACGTGGTGGGCGGTGCGGTCATCTCCCGCACGGCGGAGCAGCATGAAAAGCTGGCCTGGCTCGCCAACTGCATCGGCGTGACGGGCGCGCCCTTCGACAGCTTCCTGACCCTGCGCGGCCTGCGCACCCTGCCGCTGCGCATTCGCCAGCAGGAGGAAACGGCCAGCCGCATCGCGCAATGGCTGGACAAGCACCCCGCCGTCTCCCGCGTCTATTACCCCGGCCTCAATCACCACCCGGGCCATACCGTCGCGCTGCGCCAGCAAAAGGGATTCGGCGCGATGCTGAGCTTCGAATTGACCGGCGACGTGCGCCGCTTCCTCGAGGTTCTTTCCGCGGGGGCGGAGGGGCTGTTCACCCTCGCGGAATCGCTGGGCGGTTTTGAAAGCCTCGTTGCGCATCCCGCCACCATGACCCATGCCGCCATGCCGGCGGAAGCGCGCCGCGCGGCGGGCATCGCGGACAACCTGCTGCGCTTGTCCGTCGGGCTGGAGGACGCGGACGACCTGCTGGATTGCCTGAGAAACGCCTTCGCCGCCGTCGAAACCCCCGCACAAAAGACAGCCGCGCCTGTCGAAGTCTTCGCCTGACGCAGAGGGAGGAAAAAGACATGCCGATCAAAATCCCCAACAACCTGCCGGGCCGCAAGACGCTGGAGCAGGAACACGTGCCGCTGATCCTCGAAGACCGCGCCCTGCGGCAGGACATCCGCCCGCTGCAAATCGCCATCCTCAACCTCATGCCCGACAAGGAGGTGACGGAAACGCAACTGCTGCGCGCCCTCGGCCTCTCGCCGCTGCAGATCGAGATCACGCTGCTGCACGCCGGCACGCACCAAAGCCGCAACACGCCGCAGGAGCATCTCACCGCCTTTTACCGGACGCATGAGGACGTGAAGGACAAATGCTTCGACGCGCTCATCGTCACCGGCGCGCCGGTCGGGCATCTTCCTTACGAGGAAGTCGGCTACTGGCCGGAGCTCACGCGCATCTTCGACTGGGCGCGCACCCATGTCTATAGCAGTCTTTCCATCTGCTGGGGCGCGATGGCGGGGCTTTACCATTACGAAGGTATCGACAAGCGCAGGCTGGCGCGGAAACGCTCGGGCATCTACCGCCACCGCGTGGTCAACAAGGCCTCCCCGCTGGTCGCGGGCTTCGACGATTTCTTCGACGTGCCGGTGTCGCGCCATACCGAGGTTTCGGCGGGCGACATCGCCGGTCGCGCCGCGCTGGAGGTGCTGGTGGAGGCGCCCGATTCCGGCGTCTTTATCGTGGAGGACAAGGCGGCGCGGCGCGTCTATATCCTCAACCACCTCGAATACGACGCGGAAACGCTGCAAAAGGAATACCAGCGCGACCTTGCCGCGGGGCTGAACCCGCAGATACCGCATAATTACTTCCCCGCCAACGACCCGCGCCAGACGCCGCAGATCACATGGCGCGCGCACCGCACCTTGTTGTTCACCAACTGGGTGAATGCGGTCTATCAAGGCACGCCTTACGATCTTTCCAGCCTAGTCGCACAGGAGGCCGCCTGCGCCGTCGCCTGATATGTAAAAATATACGGCGTTTTTTCCAGTCTTTTCAGGCCGTTGCGCCCGCGCTGGTAACGGTCGCGGGCTCAACGGCTTTGACGCCGCCGCTTGCAGCCATTATAAGGACTCCAGCGGCCCCATGGGGCCGGACGCGGCGCGGCAGGCAGGGGGCGGTTTGCAAGGCCGGCGCGCGCAGGAAATCTAAGGACAGGGATAATGTCCAGAATGAAAAAAGAACTGAAATGGCTGGCGCGGCCCGTGCTGCTGCACTGGCTTTTGCCCTACCTCATGCTGCTGCTGGTGGCGGGCACGGTGGCGGAAAAATACGTGGGGCTTTACAACAGCCAGCGGCTGTTCTTCTCCTCCTTCTTCTTCTGGCTGGGCGGCATATTGCCCGTGCCCAACGTGCGCGCGGTCGAGGCCGCGCTTTTCGTCAGCCTGCTGGCCAAGGTCATCATCGACAGCCCGTGGAAGCGCAAGACGGCGGGCAGCTTCATCGCCCATCTGGCCGTGCTCACCCTTTTGCTGGGCGGGGTGCTGACCGCGCTGTTCAGCACGACGGGCTTCCTCGATCTCGCCAAGGGCGGGGCATCCTCCGCGCAGTTTCGCGATTACTATAAGAAAGAGCTGGTCATCACCCGCGACGGCAAGGACTTCAGGCACGTGCCGCAGGCGCGGCTGAAACCGGGCGCGGAGATCGCGCTGGAAGGCGGCGCGACGCTGCACGTGACCGATGCCTGCAGGAACTGCACGATGAAAATGCGCCCCGCGCCGGATAAAACGAACGCGCCCGCGCGCTACGGCCTTGCGCAAAAAGTCATGCTCTCCGCCCTGCCTTCGGAGACGACGGAGGAATCGAACCTCGCGGGCGTCGAGCTTTTCGCAAGCGGCACGGCGGCGGACGGCGCCTATCTGGTCTTCGAGCCCGCGGTGCGCAAGCCCGCGATTTTCAAGGCTGGCGGTTATGAATACGCCGCGCGGATCGAAAAGCACGCCTATCCGCTGCCCTTCACCCTGCGGCTGGAAGACGCCAAGCGCAAGCTTTACCCCGGCACGCAAAAGACCGAAAGCTACCAGTCCATCGTGCGGCTGCAGGACGGCGCGGTCGATCAGCGCGCGCTCATCACCATGAACCACCCGCTGCGCTACAAGGGCTATACCGTCTATCAGTCGGTCTTCACCGGCGCGCCCGGCAAGCCCGAAGTCGTCTTCGCCGTGGTGCGCAACGCGGGGCGCAGCTTTCCCTACATCGCCAGCGTGTTTCTGTGCCTCGGGCTGCTGGTGCATCTCGTTATCAAGCTGCCGGGGCTTTTGAAAAGGGGAGAAAATGCGTATTAGCATCATCTTCGCCCTGCTGCTTTCCTTCATCGCCGCGCCCGCGCGGGCCGCGACGCTGGATTACCATGATTTCGCGCTGTTGCCCGTGCAGCACGGCGGGCGGGTGAAGCCGCTGGCCGGTTTCGCCGCCTCCGAGCTCTCGCAGATGCACGGCAGCGCGCATATGGGCGGCATGGACGCGACCGTCTGGCTGGCGCAGGTCTTGTTCGACCCCGTTTCCGCCATGTCCGCGCCGCTGTTCCATGTCGAAAACCCCGATGTGCGCGCGATGCTCGACCTGCCGGTGCGCCCCGCGAACGATTACAGCTTCGCCGACATCATGCCGCTGCTGCAGGCCAACGCCAGGCTGCTGGACAGCTTGCTGAAACTGGACGAGAAAAGCCTTACCCCGGCGCAGCAGGACGTGCTGCAGATATACGACAACGCCGGGCTTTTCGCCCAGACCGCGCGCAGCATGACGCTGGTGCTGCCGCTTTCCCTCGACCTGCCGAAGGCGCAAGCGGCGCAGGTGAAAAAGGACGGCGGCGCGCATCCCGATTTCCGCGATTATTTCCGCCACCTGCCGGAATGGCTGGCGACGCTGCCCAAGGGCAAGAAGCACGCGCCCTTCACCGACGACGAGATCACGCTGGGCGGCGCGGTGCAGCAGATCCAGATGATCGGCGCCTCCAGCCAGGAAAACGACCTGCTGCGCGTCATTCCCGCGCCCTGGGCGCATGACGGCGCGTGGCTGGCCCCCTGGGCGGTCTTCCACGCCGGGCAGGGCTCGCCCGCGACGGCGAAGCAGCTCGCCCTCTGGCACGAGATGGCGGTGGCCTATCAGGGGCATGACGCCGCGGGCTGGCGAAAGGCTTCCCGCGCCCTGTTGCAGGTCGCGCTGGCGCGGCCGGACGTGCGGCCGGACGCCCTGCGCGCGGAGGTCTTCTATAACGGCTTCGACCCGCTGGGCAAGGCGGTCATCTTCTACGCGCTGGGGCTCGCGCTCGCGCTTTCGGGCTTCGCCGTGCCGCGCCGTTTTCGCCGCCGGGCGTTTTTCGCGGCCATCGGCGCCGTCGCGGCGGGCGCGGCTTGCCATGCGCTCGCCATCGGCTGCAGGGTCTATATTCTCGAACGCCCGCCGGTCGGCACCTTATATGAGTCTTTGCTTTTCGTCGGGCTGGTCTGCGTCGCCTTCGGCGGCGTGCTGGAATGGCGCATGCGCAACGGCTTCGGCATTTTCGCGAGCGCGGTCGCGGGCATCGCGCTCTTGCTCATGAGCCAGACCTTCGCCAAGGGCGAGGACACGATGAGCGTGCTGGTCGCGGTGCTCAACACCAATTTCTGGCTGGCGACCCATGTGCTCTGCATCACCACCGGCTACGGCTTCGGCATCGTGGCGGCGCTGGTCGCGCATGTCTGGCTGGCCCTGCGCGCCTTCTTGAAGCGCGACGACGATTTGACGCGCCAGCTGATGCGCGGCGCCTACGCCACATCCCTCATCGCGCTGATGTTCACCACGGTGGGCACCATTCTGGGCGGCATCTGGGCGGACCAGTCGTGGGGCCGCTTCTGGGGCTGGGACCCCAAGGAGAACGGCGCGCTGCTCATCTGCCTCTGGCTCATCTGGCTGTTGCACGGGCGCATCAGCGCCTCGATGAAGGAGGACGTTTTCGCCGCCGGTCTCGCGCTGCTCAACGTCGTCATCGGCCTGTCGTGGCTGGGGGTGAACCTCTTGTCCGTCGGGCTGCATTCCTACGGCTTCACCAATCAGGCGGCCTTCACGCTGGCCGCGCTGGTCGTATCCGAGCTGGGCTTCGCGGGCGCGGCGCTTTTCCTTTTAAGGGGGCGGCAAGATGCGCGTCCCGCCTAAGCTTCTCATCACCGCCTTGCTCTGCGCCGCGCTCGCCGCCGCCGTTTCCTATGACTGGACGGATGCGATGACGCCCGCGCCCGCGAGCCTCGCGAAAAAAGCCGCCGGCCCCGCCGCGATGGCGCCGGACGTCGAATTGTCGTTGCTGGACGGCGGCACGCTGCGCCTGCATGACCTGAAAGGGCGCAGGGTGATGCTGAATTTCTGGGCGACATGGTGCCTGCCCTGCCGCAAGGAATTTCCCGCGCTGCTGCAACAGGTGGCGGAGAGCGGCGGCAAGACGGTGCTCGTCGCCGTCTCCGTCGATCAGAGCGCGGAGGACATCCGGCGGTTTCTGGACCCGCTGCGCGCGAAGTTCGGCAAGCTGTTCGAGGGGCATGAGGTCTATATCGCCCGCGACGCGGACAAGAAAATCTCCGGCGATACCTTCCAGACCTACCAGTACCCCGAAACCATCCTCATCGGCCCCGATATGAGGATGCGGGGCAAGATCGCCGGTGCCTACGTGCCGCCCGCGCCGGAAGGCGGCAAGCAAGCTTCTGAATAAACAGTCTTTTTTTGCCGGGGTTTTTCGGGCTTGAGCGTTTTGCGCGCGGTTTAGTAGGATGGCGGACCGCCGCCCAACACCCGCCGGAAGGAAAGCCCATGACCGCCCCGCAAGACAACCCGCTGCTGCGTTCCTTCACGGCACCGCATGGCGCGCCGCCGCTTGACGTCGTGCAGCCGGCGCATTTCCTGCCCGCCATCCGCGACGCGGTGGAAAACGCGCGCAAATCCATCGCCGTCATCCGCGATAATGCCGCGCCCGCGGACTTCGAGAACACGATCGAGGCGCTGGAATTCTCCCGCTATCCGCTCCGCCGCATCTCCAATATCTACACCAATCTTTCGGCCGTGAAGAACAGCGACGCGCTGATGGAGGCGGGCGGGGAGATCAAATCCGCGCTTTCCCGCCATGCGAGCGACATGATGACGGACGCGAAGCTTTTCGCGCGCGTGAAATCGGTCTATGGCGCGCGCGGCAAGCTGAAGCTGGACGGCGAGCAGGCGATGCTTCTGGAACGCACCTATCGCGCCTTCGTGCGCAACGGCGCGCTGCTGGGCGACAACGCCAAGGCCGCGCTGACGGAACTGGACGCGCAAATCGCCGCGCGCACCACGGACTTCCAGAACAACATGCTGAAATCCATCGGCGGCTATAAAAAAATCATCAGCGACGAAAGCGCGCTGGCGGGCGTGCCCGAGCGGCTGAAGACCCAGTACCGCGAGGCGGCGGAGGAAGCGGGGCTTTCGGGCCAATGGCTCGTCCGGCTTTTGCCGCCGCCGCACGACCTGCTGGAAAGCGCGCAAAACCGCGCGCTGCGCGAGGAAATATACCTTGCCATGGGCAATGTCGCCAACGGCGGCGCGCATGACAACAACCCCGTGGTCATCGAAATCGCGCGGCTGCGCCATGAAAAGGCGAAGCTGCTGGGCTATGAGAATTACGCCGCCTTCATTCTGGAAGAGCGCATGGCGAAAACCCCCGCGGGCGTGCTGGACTTCCTCGACAAGACGGAGGCCGTCTATCGTCCCGCGGCCGAGGCGCAATTGAAGGAAATCCGCGCGCTGGCGCGCGAAGAGGACGGCATCGCCGATTTCCAGCCGTGGGATTTCACCTATTATAACCGCAAGCTGCAGGAAAAGACCTACGGCATCGACGTGGAGGAGCTGCGGCCTTATTTTCCGCTGGAAAACGTGCTGGAAGGCTTGCGCATACATGTCGGCAAGCTGTTCGACATCACGCTGGACGAGCAGCCGGCGGGAAAATACCCCGTTTATCACCAAGACGTGCGCGTCTATGAAGTCGCCGACAGGTCCGGCGGCGAAATCCTCGGCGTCATGTACGGCGATTTCTACGCCCGCCCGGGCGAGAAGGGCAATGGCGCGTGGATGGACGTATTCCGCAACCGCGGCATGAAGGACGAGAGCGGAGACGATTTCGCGATCATCATCAACTGCCTCAACCTCGCGAAACCGACGGCGGAAACGCCTTCGCTTTTGTCGCTGGAGGACGTGCGCACGGTCTTCCACGAATTCGGCCACGGGCTGCACGCCATTCTGGCGCGCGGCAAATACGCGACGCAGAACGGCATCAACGTGAAGTGGGACTTCATCGAGCTGCCGTCGCAATTGCAGGAAAACTGGGTGCTGGAGGAAAGCGTGATGCGCGGCTTCGCGAAGCACTGCAAGACCGGCGAAACGCTGCCTGCCGGGCTGATGGAAAAAGCCATCAGGCTCGAGACCTTCAACGCTGGCTATAACGGCATGTTGCTCAACTTCCGTTCCGTGCTCGACATGACGTGGCACATGACCGACCCCGCGGATATCGAAAGCGCGGCGAAGCTGGAAGAGGCGGTGGCGAAGACGGATTCCATCTTCCCGCCCGGCCGGACGCTCAAGTCCACCAGCTTCGACCATATCTTCTGCGGCGGGCATGATTACGCCGCGGGCTATTACAGCTATAAATGGGCGGAGGTGCTGGACGCGGACATCTTCGAGAGCTTCCGCGAAAAAGGCCTCTACGACAAGGAAACCGCCCAACGCCTGCGCGAGATCATCTACGCGAAGGGCGCGACCGTGGAACCCGACGAATTGTTCCGCGAGATGAAGGGCCGCGACCCCGACCCCGATGCGCTTTTCCGGCGCGAGGGGCTGGCGGGCGAAGAACAGGCCGTTTGATGCAAGCCGCAATCAAATTGCCGGATATGTACGACAGCAAGACCCACGACGCGGGCTTTTTCACCGCGCGTTTTCTCTCCGCCATCGCGCCGCTGGGCTTCGATGTTTCCGTCTGGGGGCAGGTCGGCGGGTTCGATTTCCATTTCGCCGCGCCGGAAAAACCCGACCCTTCGAAAAAGAACGTCCTTGTCGCCGGCGGCTTTCACGGGGAGGAACCGGCGGGGCCATGGGCCATCGTCCATTTCCTCGAAACCGCGACGGCGGATGAACTTTCCGCGCTGAACCTTCACTTCATGCCGCTGGTCAACCCCACCGGCTTCAACGCCAATCGCCGCACCGACGACTGGGGCGGCAACCCGAACGAGGGCTATATCGGCAAGGACAAGACGAAGCTGTCAAAAGAAGGCGAACTCATGCTCGCGCATCTTGGAGAGATCACCGGTGCCGCGCGCCACGGGTTCATTTCCCTGCATGAAGACTGCGACATGACGGACAAGGCCTATCTTTGGCTCAACCACGTCTCCGGCAATCCCGAGCCCATGGCCTCGGCCATCCTGAATGTGCAGCGCGAATATTTCGACATTTTCAGCGGCGCCATCACGCACAGGGACGGGCAGATCACGATCGAGAACGGTCTCGGCTTCAATTCGACCGACGATTCCTTCGAAACCCTGATGATCGAGAACGGCGTGCCCGTCACCGCCACGCCCGAAACCCCCTGCCACCCGGGCTCGGACCTCGAACGCCGCATCCGCTGCAAGCGGGGCGAGCTGGAGGCCTTCATCCGCGTCATCGCGGAAACGGATTGATTTCACAGGCTTCGCCCGTTCGCGCAAATTTCTTTAGACTTTTTCGGTAAAATAGACTAATAATCATTCGGAGTATAAGTAGGGCCGAATCCTTTAAATAACCAAGCCTTTTCAACGGAACAGCACCATGCGCGTCTATAATCCCAAAATCGATACCGGGCTCAGCCCCGGGCTTTCCGCGACGCTGGACGCCATCCGCGCGCGCCGCGGTTTCGTCGCCGCTGTGTATGTCGCGGCCAAATCCGCCGTCATCAACGACTATATGTCCCGCTGCGGGCTGGGCGGCTGCGTCATCGGGGTCAGCGGCGGGGTCGATTCGGCGCTGGTCCTCGCGCTGCTCGCCCATGCGCAAAAACAAGAGGGCAGCCCCATCCGCCGCATCCTGCCCATGCTCATGCCCATCCATACCAGCGGGGCCAGCAACCAGGACAGGGCGACGGCGCGCGGGCGCGAGCTGCTGGAAAGCCTCGGGCTGGCCGTGGCGGATGATGCCGACCTCACCCTCGGCTGCAACGCGGTGCAGGCGGCGGTGGACAAGGGCACGGGCATGAAGGGCGAAGACTGGGCGGCGGGGCAACTCGTTTCCTACCTGCGCACCCCCGCGCTGTATTACGCTTCCAGCCTGCTGTCGGAGCAGGGCTGCCCCGCGCTCGTCGTGGGCACCACCAACCGGGACGAGGGCGCGTATCTCGGCTTTTTCGGCAAGGCCTCGGACGCGATGGTGGATTTCCAGCCGATCTCCGATATCCACAAGAGCGAGGTCTATGCCGCCGCCGCCTATCTCGGCGTGCCGGAAAGCATCTTGCAGGCCGTGCCCACGGGCGACATGTTCGACAGCCGCGCGGATACCGACGTTTTCGGCGCGCCCTATGACTTCGTGGAGCTCTTCCTCGCCCTGAAATGCCTGACGGAGGAAGAACGCGCAGCGGCCAAGGCGGGCTGGAGCGCGGAGGACGCGGCGCAATTCGCCGCCATGTCCGAAAACCTCGAACACCTGCACGGGCACAACGCGCATAAATACACCGTCGGCTCCCCCGCCGTGCACCCGGACATCTATCCCTCCGCCGTGCCGGGCGGCTGGCGGCACGGGCCGAAGAAACGCCCGTGGTGCAAGGATAAGGATGTGGACCGGAATAATTTCGTCGCGCCTTTCGAAATGCCGCAGGCGCTGCTGGAAAAGCTCGCCGTGCAGACGGGCTTCGGCCCCGTGCATGGCAAGCGTCATGACCTTCCCGAAGGCGCGCGCGCCTATGTGGCGGAAGGCTTGCTGGAAAGGCAGGAAGCCGCCGCGCTGCTGGAAGAAATCGCCGCGCATGAATGGCTGCCCGCGAATATCTACGGCAAGCGCGGGGATTTCAACCCTGCGAGCCAGCCCACCGGATCGTGGCGGGCCAGCAGCTATTCCCCCGCGCTGGCGGATATTCTCTGGCAACGTCTGGAAGGCGTGCTGCCCGCGCTGGAGCATATTCCGCCCGGCGCCTCGGTGGACGCGCAGGACGCGGCGTTCTGGCGCGCTGTCGGGGTCAGCCCCCTGTTCCGCTTCATCAAATACGCGCCGGAAGGCAAGCTGGTCGCCCATTACGACGCGCCCTTCGATTTCGGCGACGGGCGCCGCACGCTGAAAAGCATGGTGGTTTACCTGACCGACGGCGCGCTGGGCGACGCGACGCGGTTCCTGAAAGACCCGCAGGAAAATACGCCGCCGCTGCAGCGCGACTACGGCGACTGGGACAGGCAGGGGCAGGGGGACGAGATATTGCTGAGCGTATCGCCTTCTGCGGGCTCGGCGCTCATCTTCGGCCACCGGTTGCTGCATGATTCCGCGCCGGTGAACGACAAGACGCGCGAGAAGATCATCATGCGCGCGGATATCGTCTATGAAAAGGTCTCCGCCCCGTGACGACGCCGCAAGAGAAAATAAAGGAAAAAGCGCAGGAAAAGCCGGAAGACAAGCTGGCGCGCGACCCCTTTTACGGCGACGTCCTGCGCCATTACGGCAGCTTCGCGGCGGCGGAGGCGGCGGGGTATTTCAACGATGGCTTCGCGCCCGGCCTGCTGGAAAGCCTTTCCGACCCGCGCTGGCTGACCACGCCGCTGTTCAAGCTGCGCCGGGGGCTGGAAACGCGCACCCGCAGCCAAAAGGAGCGGCGGCCCCTCGTGCTGTTTTCGACCGGCGGCTTCGCCCCCGTGCACGAAGGCCATATCCAGATGATGGAAGCCGCCCGCGCGCGCATGGAGGAAGCGGGCTTCGACGTCATCGGCGGCTTCATGGCCCCCGCGCATGACAGCTATGTCTCCGGCAAGGGCAGCGGGGCGGAGAATTTCCCCATCGGCGTGCGGCTGGAGCTGCTGGCGCAGGCGCTGGCGGAGAACGCCTGGATCGAGGCCGACCCCTGGATGGCGCAATACACGCCGGGCGATCTCAACTTCACCGACATCTACGCGCGGCTGCAAAAATACCTTGCCGCGCAATTGCCGGAAGGCGGCGATATCGCGATCGCCTATGTCTTCGGCGCGGACAACGCGCGCTTCGCCCGCGCCTTCATCGCGCAGGGCATGGCCGTCTGCGTCAACCGTCCGGGCTTCGCCGAAGTGCTGGAAGAAGTGCAGGGGGATGCACCCCTCATGGAAACAGGGCGTATTTTCTTCGCCGATGCGAACGTCGATGTTTCATCGAAGCGCATCCGCCTCGGCCAGCATCCGCCGCTGCCGGTGCGGCAGGACATGCTGCTTTCCGAAGGCCCGGCGTCGGAGGCGCATACGGTCTTCATGCGCGACGACCTCGACTGGGCGCTCGCCCCGTGGCGCGGGGATGTGCCGCCGGAGAGCTTCGCGCAGGCGAAAGCGGCCTTCGTTTCGGGCCTGAAAGCGGCGATGGAAAAAGCCTATGAAGGCTCGCCCCTGCTGCCGGAGGGCGCGAAGATGGACGTCGTCACCGTGCCCTGCGAGGAACAGGAGGCTTGGCTGAGGGAGAATTTTTCCGGCCGCGACCTCATCAACATGGATTGCGTGACCAGCGGCACGGGCCACCCCGCCAATATCTCGCGCCTCTTCCGCCTCTCGGACGGGCAGGCGCTGACGGGCGGCATCGTCCACCGCCCGGACGCGGAAGCGTGGCAGGACGACCTCGCGCATCTGCCGAAGGGCGATTACGTGCTGGTCGATGACGATATCGCGACGGGCGCCAGCATGAAGGCGCTGGAAGAACGCCTGCCGGAAGGCGTGAGGATCACCGAGCGCGTCTCGCTGCTGAAAAAATGGTTCAAGCAAAACCACCCCGATACGCCCTACAACCCCGTGAACATTCTGGACGCGCGCGATTTCCTCATCGGCTCGCGCATGGGCGGGCTGGTGGTGGAGGGCTTCGACGGCAGCCTCGGCCGCGCGCCTTATCTTTCGCCCTATGTCTCCCTGCGCAGCCGCGCCAGCGTGCACAAGGGCAGGGAGGTCGCGGTTTCCGCCGCGATCTACGCGCTGAACCTCGCGTTCTTCGAAAGCCTGCCGCGCGTCATCCGCCTTGCGGAGACGGAGCCGGTTTTCAGGCGGCTGATGACGCGCGCGGGCTTTTCGCCGGAGACGGACATGGCGGACTTCTGCCGCTGGCATTGCGAGAAGCTCGCACCCGCGCTTGAAGGCTGATTTTTATTCCCAGTGATAGGCGACGTCGCCGCGGATGATGATGCGCCGGCCCCGGTCGTCGTCGCAGCCCGACTGGTACAGCTGCACTTGATGCGCGAGCCAGTGCGGGAAGACGAGCAGCCTGCCTTCCTTCGGGGCGATGGCGGCGGTGACCTCCGAAGGCTCCGCCATGCGCTTCCAGTCAGACCGGTCGCGCTTGCCGGGGGGGAGCGGGCCTTGCCCGTCCTCCACGAACTGGAACTCCCCGCCCGTGCCCATGGGCGTGTTGAGGTAGATGACCCAGCTCATCAGCGTCACGTATTTGTTGGCCTCGTCGGTATAGAGCGCGTCGTAATGCGGCGCGTGCTTGCCGCCCGCGAAATACTTCATAAACCGCATGTAAGGCGTGGGGCCGGAAAGCATGAGCTTTCTTGCCGGCACGGGAATGGCCAGCGGCCCCGCCGCGCTGGTGAAAATCTCATCCTGCCCGGCAACGGGCTCGAAAACCGCGACGTCCTTCAGCACGGCGAAGAAACCGTCCGTCAGCTTGCGGGCGAGGTCCGGCGCCCAGCCGTTGGTGCGATAGGAGCCGATCGAGGCCTTGTCCTGCGGCACGACGTAGCCGTCCACCCCCACGGGCTCGGCCGTCGTCTCGTCGAAGCGTGCGATGAGCTCTTGGCAGGCGTCGGCATCGAGGAAGTTGTCGGCAAGGTAGTAAAAATCCCGCGTGCCCGCGATAGCGTCCTTCAGCGGCACGGCATGGCGCGAGACGGAAAGCCCCGGAAACGCAGGCGCCCCGCCAAGATCGGGCGAGAAGGCGGGCCGGTTGACGCCGTTGAAGACCAAATGCTGCTCTGCGCTCATGCCTTGTTCCTTTTATCCTCTTCATTCACAAAACAAACCGTGGCCGTCTTGCGGCGGATTGCATAGAACATTGCCAAGAAAAGCACGTCCACGAGCGGCGGTAAAATATAAAAGAGAAAATGTGGAAAGTTACTTTTGATTTTGATTTTCGTGCCGCAGGACCGGCAGGGGAAGGGTTTGTCGATTTTGTTTGTCCAGAAAGACAATTCCGTTCCGCAATTGGGGCAATGAAGCGCCACCTGATGTCTCCCGCCGTTAACGTATTCAGTATTTTACCCATACCAGAAACGGCAAGATTATGCCAATGAAACTGCGCCGCCTTGCGCTCCCCCGCGCGCTTGCCTATAGTTTCCGGGAAGCATCCATGAAAAACGCAGGACGTGACGGCATGAGGAAGGCCTTCAACCGCGCCGCCGAAAGGCTGCGCCAGTGGTTCGGCAAGACGCCCGACGGCAAGCCCGCCAAGACGGGCCCGCGCGGGCACGCGGTGCTGAACGACCCCGCCGCCAACAAATCGACCGCCTTCACGCGAGAGGAGCGCGAAAACCTGGGCCTGCGCGGATTGCTGCCGCATCAGGTCGCCACGCAGGAAGAGCAGGAGGCGCGCATCATCTGCCAGCTGCGCCGCGAACCCGGCGACATCAACAAATACGTCTATCTTTCCGCCCTGCAGGACCGCAACGAGCGCCTGTTCTACCAGACGGCGATCAACAATATCGATGAAATCATGCCGCTCATCTACACCCCCACGGTGGGCGAGGCGTGCCAGAAATTCTCCCACCTCTACCGCAACCCGCGCGGGCTCTATATCACGCCCGACGACAAGGGCCATATCCGCGAGATGCTGGACAACTGGTCGGAAGAGGACGTGCGCGCCATCGTCGTGACGGACGGCGAGCGCATCCTGGGCCTCGGCGACCTCGGCGCGAACGGCATGGGCATTCCCATCGGCAAGCTCGCGCTTTACACCATCTGCGGCGGCATCGACCCCGCCAAGACCATGCCGGTGATGTTCGATACGGGCACGGACAACCAAAGCCTGCGCGCCGACCCGCTTTACCAGGGCTATCCGCACCCGCGCGTGCGCGGCGCGGCATATGACGATTTGATGGAAGAATTCATCGCGGCGGTGAAGGACAAATTCCCCAAGGCCATGGTGCAGTTCGAGGATTTCAAGACCGAGAACGCCTTTCGCCTGCTGGACACCTACCGCGGCGAACTGCCCAGCTTCAACGACGACATTCAGGGCACCGCCGCCGTCGCGCTGGCGGGCGTCATTGCTTCCGCCCGGGTGACGGGCGAGGATTTGAGGGATGCGCGCATCATGTTTCTGGGCGCGGGGTCCGCCGCGACCGGCATCGCGGATTTGATGGTGAAGGAACTGCAATCGCGCGGCCTGACGGAGGAGGAGGCGCGGGGCCGCATCTCCCTCGTCGATTCAAAGGGGCTGGTGACGACGGGGCGCGAGACCATCGCCGCCAACAAGGCGCCCTTCGCGCAGGACCATGCGCCGGCGGATTTTCTTTCGGCGGTGAAGGACATCAAGCCCACCATCCTTATCGGCGCGACCGGCGTCGCGGGCGGTTTCACCAAGGAAGTGGTGGAGGCGATGGCGGAACTCAACGAGCGCCCGGTCATCTTCGCCCTGTCCAACCCGACCAGCCACGCCGAATGCACCGCGCAACAGGCCTATGAATGGAGCGGCGGCCGCGCCGTTTTCGCCAGCGGGAGCCCCTTCGCGCCCGTGGAGCGGGACGGAAAAACCTTCACCCCCGGTCAGGCGAACAACGCCTATGTCTTCCCCGGCATCGGCCTCGGCGTCACGCTGGGGGAGGTGACCGAAGTCAGCGACGGCATGTTCCTTGCCGCTGCGCGCACCCTCGCCGATATGACGGGGGAGGACGATCTGGCCAAGGGCAATCTTTTCCCCCCGCTGAAGGAAATCCGCAAAGTCTCGGCAAAAATTGCCGAAGCGGTCATGGAAACGGCGGCGGCGGAAAACCGGCTCGGCATCGCGCGACCCGCTGATATCGCTGGATTTATCCGCAAGGGTATGTATGACCCATCCTACGGCCAGCCCGCGCCCGTGCCGCGCAAGCCGGGGGCCAAACCGCCCGGCTGCCCACCTAAATAGCTGAAATAAAAAGAATATCCTCTCCAGCGGTCGATTTACATATAAATTGGCCCGTTTCTTGCTTCGATATCATCGGGATTTTTCAGGAACGCCGAAAAGGGGAGGATAGAATGCTCAGCTTCAACAACATCGAAAACACCGAAAGCGTCAAAAACGAATCCGTCGCCGCCGCCGCGCTTTGCGAGGCCGCGGGGCTTGGCCGGGCGGAGGCCGTCGAACGGCTCATCCGCGCGGGCGCGACGCCGCATATGCTCAACGCGCGCAACGCCGAGGGCTGGACGCCGCTGATGCAGGCTGCATGGAACGGCCGCCTTGCGGTGGCGAACATGCTGATCGAGGCGGGCGCGGATATCGACCTTCGCAGCCCGCGCGGTTGCACCGCGCTGATGTACGCGGCATGGAACGGCAACGCCGCCGTCGTGAAGGCGCTGCTCGCCGCCCGCCCGTTGCCGGGCGCGCAGGACGAGGACGGCTGGACGGCCCTGACCTACGCCGCCTTCAACGGCCATGCGGAAGTCGCGGAAATCCTCATCGAATACGGCCTGCCCTCCGACAGCGAAAGCCATGACGGCTGGACGCCGCTCATCGCCGCCGCATGGAACGGCCACGCGCGCATCATCGGCCTGCTGCTCAAAGCGGGCGCGGATGCAGCCGCGCAAAGCAAGGGCGGCTGCACTGCCCTCATGTACGCCGCGCGCAACGGCCACCTCGCCGCCGTCGATCGCCTTTTGGAAGCGGGCGAGAACCCGCGCGCCAAAAGCAAGGACGGCCAGACCGCCCTCGCCTACGCGGGCCACGCGGGCCGCACCCATGTCGTGCAACGGCTCAAGGTCCGCACGGATGCACAGCGCGAAATCCGCTTCGCCGCGCCGTTTCCCGGCATCGGGCAGTAGGAGTTGGGTCGTTTCGGCTTTGTTTAACGCCGCCACCCCGGATCAAGTCCGGGGTGGCGGGCTTTATTTATCAGGCAGTCTCGTCCTCCAGCCACTCCAAAATCCCCGCCGCCACATCCTCCGGCGTCCTGTCGTTTGTCACGGTCAGGGCGTCGCGCGGGGGTTCGAGGGTTTTGAGCTGGCTGTCCAGCAAATTCGGGTTCATGTATTCGTGCCGCCGTTGCGCCAGCCTTTGTTCGATGGTTTCGCGCGGCGCGTCCAGCAGCACGAAGCGGAGGGCGTTTTCGGGCAGGCCGGTTCTCAATATATCGCGATAGCTTTCTTTCAGCGCGGAGCAGGCGAGGATGCCGCCCGCGCCTTCCGCCTGCCAGCCGCGCAGCAATGCGTTCAACGTTTCCAGCCAAGGCCGGCGGTCGTCGTCTTCCAGCGGGACGCCCGCTTTCATTTTCGCCTTGTTCGCGGCGGGGTGGTGGTCGTCCGCATCGACGAAGGGCAGGGTGGACAGGCGGGAAAGCGCCGTGCCGATAGCGGTCTTGCCCGCGCCCGATACGCCCATCAGCACGATAATCATGCTTAAACCTCCATTCCGCTCTTGATTTCGCGGCGAGTTTAAACCGAAACTGGAAAAAACGCCACAAGCACGGAAACGGAAAAAATCATGAAAATCGGAATCGTCGGCCTCGGCCGCATGGGCGGGAATATCGCGCGGCGTCTCATGAAGCACGGGCACGAATGCGTGGTCTATGACCGCGACGAAAAGGCGCTCTCAACTCTGGCTGACGAGGGCGGGGAAAAAGCCGCCGACCTGAAAGACATGGCCGCCAAACTTCCCGCGCCGCGCGTCATCTGGGTCATGCTGCCCGCGGGCAAGATCACCGAGGAAATCGTCGCTGCTCTCGGCGGAATTTTGCAGGCCGGGGACGTCATCATCGACGGCGGCAATACGCTTTACAAAGACGATATCCGCCGCGCGAAGGAGCTTCGCGAAAAGGGCATCGAGTATATCGACATCGGCACCTCCGGCGGCGTCTGGGGGCTGGAGCGCGGCTATTGCATGATGATCGGCGGCGAACAGAAAGCCGTCGCGCATATCGACCCCGTGCTTGCCGCCCTCGCGCCCGGCATGGGCGATATTCCGCGCACGAAAAACCGCGAAGGGCGCAGCGAAACGGCGGAGCGGGGCTACCTGCATTGCGGCCCGGCCGGGGCGGGGCATTTCGTGAAGATGATCCACAACGGCATCGAATACGGCATGATGCAGGCCTATGCCGAGGGTTTCGATATCCTCAAGAACCGCAACAGCGAGGAGCTGCCCGAAGACCAGCGCTTCGACCTCGACATCGGCGACATCGCGGAGGTCTGGCGGCGCGGCAGCGTGGTGACCTCCTGGCTGCTCGACCTCACGGCTTCCGCGCTGGCGGGGGACGAGGAACTCTCCGGCTTCAGCGGCGAGGTCGCGGATTCGGGCGAGGGACGCTGGACGGTGGATGCGGCGGTGGAGGAAGCCGTGGCCGCGCCCGTGCTGGCCTCCGCCCTTTTCGCGCGTTTCCGCTCGCGCCGGGGCAATACCTTCGGCGAAAAAATCCTCTCCGCCATGCGCCTCGGCTTCGGCGGGCATGTGGAGAAGAAGGGCTAGGGCCCGGATCTGTTCATTTTTAAATCTTTAAAAAAAAGAGGATCGTCACCCCCGCCTTGCGCGGGGGTCTGGAAGGCTGTCCAGCCGTCACATGGGTCAAATGACGCGCGGACGCGCTTGCCGGATGCCCGCGTGAAGCGGGCATGACAAGAACTCTGAAAAATTTTAAGGGGCCTGACCCTGGGAGGCAGGCTGAACATCCTTATTCCCCATGCCGGAACAAGCTCGGCATGGCGGTGAAGGGGGGGGTGGCGGGGCTAGGCCGTCGCGGGTTCTTCTTCGGCGGGGGCGTCCTCTTCCTCGTCGGGGTCGATGATCTCGCCCATCACGGGGGACATGCGGGTAGGGACATAGACCATGTCGGCCTGCTCGTCGATCGGCGGCGCCTCGGTCAGCAGGCTGCGCGCCAGCGCAAGGCCGGACATGCCCGCATAGACCAGCGCGAGGGCGAAAAAGAAAAACGGCGCGCCATAGGCCTGCATGGGGATGGAGACCATGACGGGGCCGATGATCGCCCCCGCGCCGTTGACGAAAATCAGGCGCGAGCTGGCGGCCGTCATCTCGCTGTGCTTCAGGCGGTCGTTGGTATAGGCCAGCAACATGCCGTAGATGGGAAAGGCGCAGACGCCGATCAGGAAGCCCATCGCCGTATCCAGCCAGACGTGGAAGGGCAATATGCCCGCCAGCAGGCTGACGGCGAGCGCGGCGACGCTGCAGCCGGTGATGACCGCGCGGTGGCCGAAGCGCTCGGAGAGGAACCCCGCGGGGTATTGCGCCAGCACCCCGCCCAAAATGATCGCCGCCATGAAGACCGAGGTCTCGGAGGTGCTCATGCCCGAAAGCGAGGTATAGACCGCGCCCATGCTGAAGATGATGCCGCCCTGTATGCCGACGAAGAAAACCCCGCCCGTGCCCAGCGGCGAGATGCGCAACAGCTTTTTCAGCTTCACCATCTCCGGCGCCTGGAAATCCGGCGTGGGCTGGCGCAGCAGCGAGATCGGCACCAGCGCGAGCGAGACGAGGATGGAGATGAGGATGAACAGGTCCGATTTCGCGGGGTCCGCCGCGTTCAGCAGGAACTGCCCCAGCAAAAGCCCGAGGTAGCTGGTGACCATATACATCGAAATCACGATGTTGCGGTTCTTCAGCGTGCTGATGCCGTTCATCCAGCTTTCGACGACGACGAAGAGCCCGACGAAGGAAAAACCGACCACGAAGCGCGCCGCCGCCCATGCCGGGGGCGAGATGAACAGCGGGTAGATGAGCGCGCAGGCCGAGGCGAGCGAGGCCAGCGCGGCGAAAACGCGGATATGCCCCACGTTGTCCACCAGCTTGGGCGTCGCGAAGGAACCCGCGAGGTACCCCAGCTGGTAGCAGGACATGATGAGCCCGATGGTCAGGGGCGAAAACCCCTCGTGCCCCGCGCGCAGGCCCAGCAGCGTGCCCTGCAGCCCGTTGCCGATCATGAGCGTCAGCACCCCGAAGAAGAGGGGCCAGGAATGTAGGACGGTCTTGTTCATCGGGGAGTCTTCTTGAAGGCGATGCCTTTGCAGGGGCCGCCCTTGGTGAAAAAGGTGGTTGGGGTGCCAGGGATCGAACCTGGGAATGGCGGTACCAAAAACCGCTGCCTTACCGCTTGGCTACACCCCAACAGTGATCCCCGGACGGGTTTTCGCAAAGGAAAACAGCCCCGGAGAGTCGGGAGATTGTGGGACAATATATAAAAAATTCCTTTTCCGCAAGGCTCAAGGCGGCGCGGGGCGCTAACATATTAAAATTATGCAAAAATAAGGTATTGCACCCCTTTCTTCACCCCCGCCGAACTCGCCGCCCGCGCCCCCGCCTTTTAACGCTGTGATTTCCGAAAAGAATCTGGTAGGTTTCGGGCTTGTATAAGGAAAATTCCATCTGCCTTTGGTCAGGCGCGACGCGCCGCCGGCCGGGGTCTCATGCCGGATGCGCCATGACGAAACAGGCTTACAGTTTTGAAATCAGGGACGACCACCTTTCCCGCCCCCGCTTCGGCGCGGCGAACAACGGCAATGCGCCGGCGGATGACGAAGAAGACGATATCGACGTGAAGCTCGACAACATCAACCCGCAGCAGGAACGCTTCAATCTTGAAATGTTCCGCGCGCTGGAACTGCTGGGCCGCAAGCTGGAGCGCGTGGAGAAGGAACGCGACGGGCTGGCCAAAAGGCTGGAGCAGATCGAGGCCGCGACCGCGGTGGATGAAGCGACCGGCCGCCTCTACCTTCCCGCCGTCATCGAAACCGCGCCGCAATCCTCGCTGGAACGCAACGCGAACCGCTGGGCCATCGGCGGCGCGCTGGCCAGCAGCGTGCTGGCGCTTTGCGCGCTGGGCATGGTCATTTTGCGCGCGCCGCAGCCTGCGCTCACCCCGCAGCAGCTCGCCGCGCTCGATACGCTGGGCACGCTGCAGCTGGCACGGCTGGACGGCGGCAAAACCGCCCTGCCGGATGCAAAGACGCTGGCGCAGGACGAAAGCGGCGCGCAGGACGCCAGAACCGTCGCCGAAAACATCGCAAAGCAAATGGCCGAGGTTCAACCGGCGGCGGGCGCCGCGACGGACGGGCTGCCCGGGATTTCCGACGCCGCCGCGAGCGGCATTTCCGCAGGCCTGCCCCCGCAGGCGCAGCGGCGCGAGGATATCGCCCTTGCCGCTGAAAAGCTCATCAACCAGGCACTGGACGCGCAGCCCGTGGTGACCGCCGCGAGCCCCGCGCCGGCAACCGCCGCAGCACCGATGCCCGCTGTGATGCCGCCGCAGCCGCTGGCGGCGCAAACCGTTCCTGTGCAAACAGTCACCGCAAAAGCGCCGGAGGCAACGGTTCAAAAACCCGCCCCCGTGAAAACCGAAACGGCGAAGGCGGAAAGCAAACCCGCCGCGCCGACCCCGCAGAAAGCCGCCGCCGCGCCCGCGACCGTGCCCGTAACAGCCCCCGCGACGGCAATCGCCGCCGACCCGCAACTGCCCGCCAGCCTGCGCGCGCTGGAAAAACGCGCGCTGGACGGGCTGCCCGAAGCGCAGCACGACCTCGGCACCATTTACGCCGCCGGAAAGCTGGTGCCGCAAGATTACGCGCGCGCCGCCACGTGGTTCAAACGCGCCGCGCAGATGGGCGTCGCCAATGCCGATTATAACCTTGGCGTGATGAGCCAGCAGGGGCTGGGCATGGCGAAAGACCCGCAGCAGGCCGTCGGCTGGTACGAAAAAGCCGCGAAGCAGGGCCACCCCGAGGCGCTCTACAACCTCGGCATCATCTATACCAAGGGCATCGGCGCGCCGGTCGATATGCCGCGCGGCGTCGCTTACTTCAAGCGCGCGGCCAACGCGGGCGTGGCGCAGGCGGCCTATAACCTCGGCGTGCTGTATGAGGGCGACTTCCTCGGCAAGCCCGACCCGGCCCGCGCGGTCGAATGGTACGGCGTCGCCGCCAGCCAAGGGCACCACGATGCGCGCGCCGCCGTGCTGCGCCTGAAAAATTCCCTGCCCGCCAGCACTTTTGCCAAATCCCCGCAGGCGGATGCCGCGACCGCGAAAAAGCTTTCGGCGCAAATCGAGCCCGCGGCGGGCGGCGCGACCTCCCCCGCAACGCCCCCCGCCGACAAAAGTGCGGAGGGCAACGCCCCCGACGGCACGCTGACGCCGGGCGAGCGTAAAATCTCCGTCCCGCCCATCGCGCCGCAGGACCGCTGAGTTTCTTCTTTCAAGAAATAATAGAGATCAGGCCATCAGGCTGGCGGCTGAAACCCACCAGTCGGGATACTGGTGCTTGAGCTTGTTGACGGCGGCGGTTGCGGCCTGCGCATGGTCGAAGACGCCGAAACAGGTGGCGCCGCTGCCCGACAGCCTTGCGAAATGGCAGTTGGGCGTCTCGCGCAGCGCGGCCAGCACGCCGCGAATTTCCGGCGTGACCTCCATCGCGGCGGAGGTCAAGTCGTTGCGGTAAAGCTTCAGGTCCGCGATCCATTCATGCATCGACTTGCGCCGCCCGCTGAACTGCAGCGCGGGGCTGAACTTGTTGCGGAAACGCGCGAAGACCTCGGGCGTGGGGGTGGCCACCATCGGGTTCACCAGCACGAAGGACATGGCGGGCATGTCGGGCAGCACGGTCACGCGCTCGCCGATGCCTTCGGTCCAGACCGGCCGTCCCGTCAGGCAGGCGGGCACGTCCGCCCCCAGCTGCGCGCCGATGCGGCGCAGGCGGTCCTTTTCCTCGGGCAAGCCCCAGAGCTTGGCGAGCCCGCGCAGCGCCGTCGCCGCGTCCGATGATCCGCCCGCGATGCCGGAGGCCACGGGCAGGCGCTTGGTCAGGGTGATGCGCCCGCGCATCGGCACCTTGTATTCGGCGGAAAGAAGCTGCGCCGCCTTGTAGGCGAGATTGCCGTGGGGCGAGGGCATGTCCGCCGCGAAGGGGCCTTCCACGTCGAGGAACAGGCTGTCGTGCGGGGAAAATTCAAGCTCGTCCCCCACATCGACGAAGACCATCACGCTCTGCAGCAGGTGCAGCCCGTCCTCGCGCTTGCCGGTGATGTGCAGGAACAGGTTGATCTTGGCCGGCGCGTGCATGGTGAAAGTGGTGGGCATGGCGTTGCGGCGGTCCTTGGATGACGGTTATTGCTGCGGGGGATAATTGCTGACGGCGGCCTTGCACAGGTGGTCGGTGCAGGAAAGCTTGCCCAGCCACGTCTTGCGCAGCAGCGGGCAGTCAAGCTTTTGCGCGTCCATCCGCGCCTGCGTCTGCTGCGCGTTCCGGGTATTGACGGCGGAAATGCGCCCGCAGCCGTCGGTCACGGCGGCGCAGTCGGCGTCCTCCTGACAATAGGCGGGGTCGCTTTTTTCGGGCACGCCGGGGCCGGGCGGGGCCATGATGCAGACGCCCCCGCGGCAGACGGGCGAGAGCGCGGAATCGTCCGGGCGCGAGATGCAGTTCACGGAGAGCCGCACGTAGTCGTACCAGTCCTGCGCCTGTTTCGCATAAGCCTTGTTGAAGGCAATGGTCCGCCCGCAGGGCGGGATGACCGCCGCGCAATCCGCCGTCTGGCGGCAGGTATGCACGCGCCCGTCCTGCGTGTTGACGGGCTTGGGCGGCTTTTTGTAGATGCGGCCGGGCTGCACCTCCCACGTGCTGTTGCCGTTGGCGTAGGTCTGCGGGCCGTCGTCGTCCGCGCGCGCGGTTCTCGCGGGCAGGGCCAGCAGGAAAAGGCAGGCGCAAAGCACGCCGGCGCGGAAAAGGAAATTTTTCATGCCGGCATTTCTCATTTATCGGGCATCCGCGATTCAGGGGATTTCATCAACCCCGACGGGGTGGCCGGCTTCAGCCCCGGCGCGGTGAATTTCTTGACCTCCAGCGGGTTTTGCGGGTGCAGGCGGAAGGGCGCCTCATAGGCCTCGTTCAGCTCCACGCCGCATTTGTGCTTTTCGCAGGTCAGCCGCTTGAGCGTGCGCCGGTCCCTCTGGTCGCAATAGGTGCTCCGCTCGAGCTTTTTGTATTGTTCCTGCAGCTTGTCGCCGTATTTCTTGTTGACCGTGCCGATGATGCCGCAGTTCTGGTCGATGGCCTGGCAGTCGTCGGGTGTGTCGCAATACATCGGGTCGCGCCCGGCGGGCGAATTGTCAACCGGCGCGACATAGGGCACGATATCCGCGCGGCACATGTAGTTTTCGCAGGTGACGTTCTTGGCCGTCATGCGCTTCAGCCAGGGCGCGCATTTGTAGCGCGGCTTCATGAAGTCGTACCAGCCCTGCAGGTCCACCGCGGCGTATTTGTTGATGACGACCGCGCCGCCGCAGGGCATCTGGACCATCGCGCACTGGCTGGCGTCGTGGCAGAAATAGTATTTCTTTTGCGAAAGGTCGAGGGGTGCATAAAGCTGCCGGTGCCCGGGCTGCTCCGCCGCCGCGCCGGGCTTCTGCGCGTCGCCGGCGGCGATTGCGGGGCGGAGCGGGAACAGCTGCAGCGCGGCGGCGAGCAGCGCGCAGAGCGCGAGATGGCGGAATGTCTTTTTGCGGCGGATGTCCATCGTCCCCATGTCCGGCTGTTGTTTTTTTCGCCCGCGCGGCGGCGGCATGCGGCCTTGTCGCGGGTCTTCTTTTTATAGCCCAAAACGAGAAATCTTCAAAGCGCGGCGGCGCCGGCGCAAAAGGCGCGGTTTTTAAAGGGAATTGTCCTTGTGGGCGACTTTCGCGGGCGCCGGGTCCACCCCGTTCGCCAGCTTGCGCGCGACCGCGGCGCGGAAGCTTTCGTCCTTGCTCAGTTCCTGCGCGCGGCGCCATTTGTACCGCGCCTCGGTCTTGCGGCCCGCCTGCCAGTAGGCGTCGCCCAGGTGGTCGAGGATGGTCGAGTCGTCCGGCACGTAGCTGACGGCTTTTTCCAGCCAGAGCGCGGCGTCCTTGTACTGCGCGTTGCGGTAGAGCGCCCAGCCGTAGCTGTCGAGGATATAGCCGTCGTCCGGCCGCTGCGCGACCGCGCGGCGCAGGTAGTCCAGCGCCTTTTCGAGGTGCATGCCCTTGTTGGCCCAGCTGTAGCCGATGAAGTTCAGGATCATCGGGTTGTCGGGCTGCAGGGCGAGGGCGGCCAGCAGGTCTTTTTCCGCCAGCGGCCATTTGTCGAGCCGTTCCTGCGCCATGCCGCGCGCGTAGATGACGGGCCAGTATTCGACCGTCACCGGCGAGACGTTCTTGAGCACCGCGTCATAGGTCTGCACGGCTTCGGCGTATTTCTCGTGGCGGCGGTAGAGGTCGCCGAGGCTCACCAGCGCCTCGATGCGCGTCGCGGGCTGCGCCGCGAGCTCTTGCAGCAGCGCTTCGGCCTTTTCCGCATGGTCGGCGGCTTCGTAGATTTCCGCCATGCGCAGGCGCGAAAGCCAGTAGAGCGGCGAGGCGGGCGTCACCGCCTCGTAATCCTTCACGCTGGCGGGATACTTGCCGTTCACCGCGGCCACGTCGCCCATCATCATCTGGGTGAAGGGATCGTGCGGCGACATCAAAAGCGACATGCTGCCGTAAATCTGCGCGCTGTCATAGGCGCGGCGCTCGTAAAGCAGGGTGGCGAGGTCGTAAAGCGCGATGGCCGCGCCGTCCGCCGGGCGCGTGATGTTGTGCGGCATCTGCTCCGCGGGCCGCGCGCCCACGGCGCCCATGAAGGGGTTGAACGGGTACATCTTGCCCAGCCCGTCGAAGATGCGGCGGGCGATGGAAGGCTTGCCGTTGCGCTCGAAGAAATTGGCGATGACGAGCGCGCTGTGCAGCGTGAGCCCGTTGGACATGGCGATCTTGTAATAGGCGGCGGCCGCTTCCTTGTCGCCCGCGAATTCGGCGACGAGGCCGGCGTGCATGTTATAGGTCGGGTCCGCCGGGTTCGCGCCGCCGCGCAGCACTTCCAGCGCCTTGTCGCTCTTGCCGAGCCCGACGTAGGCCCAGGCGCTCATCAGCGGCTTGGTGTACTGGCCGAAGCCGTCCTGCGGCAGCTTTGCGATGTCGTCGAGCGCGGCCTGGTAGTCGCCGTCGTTCATCGCGTCGCTGGCGAGATAGATGAGGGCGAGCTCGTTGCCGTCCTTTTGCGCCGCGAGCCGCGTCGCCAGCTCCTTCGCGCGCGGGTATTCACGCGCGCCGATCGAGAGCAGGAAAGCGCGCTGGCGCAGCAGGTGGTTGCCCTTGTCGAATTCCATGACGGCGTTCATGTAATCCTGCGCGGCGTTCCAGTCTTCCTGTCGCTGCGCGAAACGACCGGCGAGGTAGTTGCCGGCCAGCGTGTCGCCCGGCGGCACGGGTTCCGCCTGCATGACGAAGATGTCGTCTTTTTTCGATGATTCCGCGGCGGTGCTGCAGGCGTTGAGGGAAACGGTCACGAGCGCGACGAGGAGGGAGAGGAAGACTGTCCTGAATTTTTTCACGCTGCTGTTATCCTTGACCGTATTTTTGCGGGGCAGGCCGCCCAGAGCCCCTTAATTATTATGTATTATATCCCTATTACCCTAACTACAGGGTCGCACAGAGAGGTTAACAAGTGATGAGCGCCCGTCTTCGGCGCGCGGATTTTTTGGCGCGAAATATAGTTTCGTTTGGAAGGTCTAAAATTTCCCGAAGGCGAAATTTATTTTTAATCCGCGCAAGGGAAGAAGAATTTTATGTATTCGGCATATGGTTTCTCTTGTGCCGCGCCGCATAGTCGCGCACCATCGTTTCCGCAAATATCATCGAAGAATCAAATATTTATTGTGCGGTGCAACAAAACGCCATGTCCAAGAAGCTGTCGAAAATTTTCAATTCCGTCACCGAATTGCAGCGCGCCACGCTGGAGATGAGCATCCTGAAAACCGGCTGGTCGCGGTTGAAAGACAAGCTGCCCGAGGGCGACGGCCACCCCGTTCTGGTGCTGCCCGGCTTCATGACCGGCGACCCGTACACGGACGATTTGCGCAAATGCATTTCCGACAAGGGCTACAAGTCCTATGGCTGGGACGGCGGCGTCAACCTCGGCTTCGACCGCAAGACGGCCGACCACCTGCGCGACCGGCTGAAGGAAATCTTCGAGGAGAACGGCGGGCAGAAAATCTCGCTCATCGGCCACAGCCTCGGCGGGATTTATGCGCGCGAGCTGGCGCGCGAATTCCCGGAGATGGTGCGCGACGTCATCACCATGGGCACGCCCTTCGGCAGCCTGCACGCGCTGGGCGATGCGACCTCGCGCGAGCTGGAGCAGATCTACGCCATGTTCACCCCGAAGAACGTCTTCGAGGGCGACGAGGAACTGCAGGAGCGCGGGCTGACCCCGCCGCCCGTGCCCACCACCTCGATCTACTCGCGCAACGACGGCATCGCCGACTGGGAAGCCTCGCTCAACCCGAAAACCCCGCTGACCGAAAACATCGAGGTTTCGGGCAGCCACCTCGGCATGGCCTTCAGCGAGCAGACGGTCTGCGCCATTCTCGACCGCCTCGCGCAGCCGGAAGGCCAGTGGAAACCCTTCGCGCCCGATGCGTCATGGGGCGTTTCCTACCCCGCGCCGCAAAAGCTCGACCTGCCGGAAAACCCGCAGTGGAGCCTCAAGACCGGCAAGGGCAAGCCGATGTTCACGCCGAAAAAACCCGGCGGCGGAAAGCCGGGACAAGATCGAAAAGGCCCGGAACCGGGCCGACCGCCCGCGCCCTGACGTGAAGATAACCGGATGTTCGAGAGACTGAAGAGACTGAAGAAGATTTTCGACGCCGCCGCGCAGCCCAAGCGCGTGATGAAGGCGCTGAAGAACGTGAAGGGAAACCTGGACCACCTGCACCACGGCGCGCCCGCGGGCGACGGCCACCCCGTGCTGGTGCTGCCGGGTTTTCTTTTGCACGACACCTATAACGCCGGGCTGCAAAAATACATTTCCGACAAGGGCTACAAGGTCTATGGCTGGGCCGACGGTTTCAACACCGGGCTGAACGAAAAATCGGCCGAGCGCCTGCGCGACCGGCTTCACGAGATTTACGCGGAAAACGGCGGGAAAAAGGTTTCGCTGGTCGGCTTCAGCCTCGGCGGCGTCTATGCGCGCGAGCTGGCGCGCGAATTCCCCGACATGGTGCGCTGCGTGGTCACGATGGGCACGCCCTTCAACGTCAACGGCAAGTCAGACCCTTCACTGCCCAAGGACCTGCGCCGCATCTACGAATTCTTCAACCCCGGCAACGCGCGCATCGACGCCACTTTCGTGCGCGAGCGCAGCCTGACGCCGCCGCCCGTGCCGACGACCTCCATCTATTCGCGCATGGATTACGTGTCGCTCTTCCCGGGCGCGCTCAACCCCGATACGCCGCTCTCCGAGAACATCGAGGTGCGCGGCGGCCACGGGGCGATGCCTTATAACCCGGCGGCCATCGCGGCGGTGCTCGACCGTCTTTCGCAGCCCGAAGGCGCGTGGAAGCCCTTTGTGCCGCCCAAGGACATGGCCAAGGCCTATCCGCCCGTACCTGCGAAAAAAGACTGGCCGAAAAACCCCGGCTACAAGATGCCGCCCAGCAAGGACGTGCGCGTTTTCGGCGCGCCCGCGCAGAAAAAACAGCCGCCGGCCCGCAAGAAGAAAGCCGGAAAAGGCCGAAAGCCATGACGCAGGATTCGCAGGCTCCGGCGATTGCGGCGCAGCGCGCGCTGGCGCTGGACGAAGCGGATAAGATCGTCGCTCTTTTCGTGGAACTGATCGAGAAGACGCCGAACCAGAACGCGGAATGGACGCGCCATGCGAAAAACCTCATGGAAGCGTATATTCCCGTGCTCGTCTGGCACCGCGACAGGGCGGGAATCGCGCTGACCTTGCCCGCGCTGCCGGAGCTGCTGAATTTCCGCATGGCCGTGAAGTCCGGCCGCGATGCCGCCATCCCCGCGCCGCTGCGTGCAAGGCTTTCGGGCTATCTCATGACGCTGCCCGGTTTCTTCGCGGAGAATTTCGACGACGAGGGCAAGGACGTCGCAAAGCCCGGCGCGGACCACCAGACGCCCGCCACGCAGTTCAAGTACAACGCCACGCCGATGCTGCAAGCGGTCTGGCATCTTATCGACACGCTGGACGCGGCGGAGTGAGCTTCACTTACATGCTCGAATAATTCGGCCCGCCGCCGCCCTCGGGCACGGTCCAGTTGATGTTCTGGGTGGGGTCCTTGATGTCGCAGGTCTTGCAGTGCACGCAGTTCTGCGCGTTGATCTGGAACCTGGGCTTGCCGTCCTCCCCGTCCACGATTTCATAGACCCCGGCGGGGCAGTAGCGTTGCGCGGGTTCCGCGTATTCGGGCAGGTTGATGCGCAGCGGCACCGTCGGGTCCTTCAGCTTCAGGTGGCAGGGCTGGTCTTCGGCGTGGTTGGTGTTGGAGACGAAGACCGACGACAGCCGGTCGAAGGTCAGCACGCCGTCCGGCTTGGGGTAGTCGATCTTTTTGCTGTCCTTGGCAAGGTTCAGGCTCGTGTGGTCGGCGTGGTTCTTGAAGGTCCAAGGCGCGCGGCCGCGCAGGATATAGGTGTCGAGCGCGGAATAGACCAGCCCCCACAAGAAACCCTTGTGAAAGGCGGGGCGGATGTTGCGGGCGAGGTGCAGCTCCTCGTGCAGCCAGCTCGCCTTGAATTTTTCGGGGTATGCGGTGCATTCCTTCGAGGTCGCATCCCCCGCGGCGAAAAGTTCCGCCAAGGCTTCCGCCGCCAGCATGCCGGATTTCATCGCGGCGTGGTTGCCCTTGATCTTGGGCGTGTTCAGGAAGCCCGCCGTATCGCCGATGAGCAGCCCGCCCGGAAAGGTGAGCTTCGGCAGCGACTGCAAGCCGCCTTCCGAAAGCGCCCGCGCGCCGTAGCTGATGCGCTTGCCGCCTTCGAGGTGCTTGCGGATTTCAGGGTGCGTCTTGTAACGCTGGAATTCGCCGAAGGGCGAAAGATAGGGGTTCTTGTAGTCGAGCCCGACGACGAAGCCGATGGAAACGAGGTTCTCCCCGTAATGGTACATGAAGGAGCCGCCGTAGGTCTGCATGTCCAGCGGCCAGCCGGTGCTGTGGACGACGAGGCCGGGCTTGTGCTGTTCCTTGGGCACTTCCCAAAGCTCCTTGATGCCGATGCCGTAGGTCTGCGGGTCGCAGTCCTTGCGCAGGCCGAATTTCTCGAAGGCGATCTTGGTGAGGGAGCCGCGGCAGCCTTCGGCCAGTATCGTCTGCTTCGCGTGCAGCTCCATGCCGGGCTGGTAATTGGCGGTTTTCTCGCCTTCCTTGTTCACGCCCATGTCGCCGGTGACGACGCCCTTGAGCGAGCCGTCCTCATGGTAGAGCAGCCCTGCGGCGGGAAAGCCGGGGTAGATCTCCACGCCCAGCGCGCTCGCCTGTTCCGCCAGCCAGCGGCCGAAGACGCCGAGGCTGATGATGTAATTGCCCTTGTTGTGCATCTGCGGCGGGGTGGGCAGGGTGAAGGCTTTCTTTTCGGTCAGGAACAAAAACCTGTCGTCGCCCGCGGGGGTTTCCAGCGGCGCGCCTTTTTCCTTCCAGTCGGGGATGAGCTCGTCCAGCGCGCGCGGCTCGAAGACCGCGCCGGAGAGAAGATGCGCGCCGACCTCCGATCCTTTCTCGAGGATGCAGACGGAAAGCGCGGGGTTGAGCTGCTTCAGGCGGATGGAAGCGGAAAGCCCGGCGGGGCCCGCGCCCACGATCACCACGTCATAGGTCATTACATCGCGCTGCACGTCGTTATCCATAAAAATAATCCCTCTGTTGGCGTGGAGGCTCATTATAGACACGCGGGCGCGGCGTAATCAATTGCGCCATTTCAGGCGGTTCCATCGTTTTATTGACATTGCGGGCGGCAGCCCATACATTTTCCCTATCTTGTTTTTTTGACCACAGTCTTTGACCACGAAGGAAGCGCGATGCTGGCAGCGGGGGAAACCGATCCCTACGAGCTTTTGCAGTTCTATCTCGACGCCGGGGCGGATGAAGCCATCGGCGACGAGGCCATCGACCGCATGCAGCTGGCCGAGGTCATGGCCTTCGTTCAGCCCGGAGCGCAAGAGCAGGCAGGGCAGGGCAAGCCGCCGTTGCCTTCGCTGGGCAACCTCGCCGCCGCGCCGGTCAACCCGAATGCCCCCGTCGGCACGCTGGAAGCCATGGGCGACGCCCGCGCGCTGGCCGAAGGCGCGCAGACGCTGGAGGAACTGAAAGCCGCGCTCGACGGTTTCAAGGGCATGTCCTTGAAGCGCACCGCGACGCAGATGGTCTTCGCCGACGGCAACCCGAAGGCAAGGGTGATGCTGGTGGGCGAAGCCCCCGGCGCGGACGAGGACCGGCTGGGCCGCCCCTTCGTCGGGGTCAGCGGACAACTGCTGGACAAGATGTTCGCCGCCATCGACCTCTCGCGCGAAGAGACTATATATATAAGCAACGTCATCAACTGGCGGCCGCCCGGCAACCGTTCCCCCTCGGACGCCGAGATCGCGCTCAGCCTGCCGTTCATCCGCCGCCATATCGAGCTGGTCAATCCCGCCGTGGTCGTCTTCGTCGGCGGCGTGGCGGCGAAGGCCTTGCTGGAAACCACGCAGGGCATCACGCGCCTGCGCGGCAAATGGACCGATTACACAAGCGCGGGGCTGGAAAAACCCGTGCCCGCGCTGTGCATGTTCCACCCCGCCTACCTGCTGCGCTCGCCCGGACAAAAGGGGCTGGCCTGGCAGGACCTGCTGCGGCTGAAGAAAAAGCTGCAGGAGATGGGCGAAGTTTATAACTGATATATCAACCACTTAGCTTTATTATTAATCTTGTTGAAACCCAAAAAGATTAAAATGGTAATAGTGGGCGAACCTCAAGAGGAGAGCCATGCGCGAATTCAAGGACATCACCGATCTGGGTGAGGAATTCAAGGACGAACGCCGCCATCGCGGCGATGTGAAACCGTTGCCGCCCATCGGCCTGCCCAAGGGCTATGTCGGCAAATATCCGCCGCGTCTCGACAGCCTGGAGCCGCAACCCGCCAAGCAAAAGCCCGGCGAGAATTCTCCCGACGCCCGTCATTAAAGGGTTTTTGCGGGTCTTCGAAAAAAGTTCCGTTTCGCGTGCTGCATTTATTTGCAAATGCGGTGCGTTTTTCGTGCGAATCTGCCTGCCTGCGCCTTGGCCGCGCGGGGTGAAAACCCTACATTATTTACATAATGATATATTCTTGGGCCGAGGTTAAGGTATTGTTTTACCCCCGCAATTTTTTAAACTTATGTAAAAATTTGCCAAGGTTTTCGTTTTGGGCTACGACTCTGGTTCAATATCAGCGGGCACCGAGAAGGCCTGCGGGACACGGCCCCGGGGAAAAAACCGGAAAGAAAAAGAGGCGATCGGGTTTTGCAGAGGACACGGAAAAAACGGCACGGGAAGCGCCTGTCGCGGCGCATCGCCCTTAAAGCCTTGCCGGGACGGCGCGCGCTGGGCGCGGCGGGCATCGCGCTGGTCGTTTCCTGCATCGGCACCGCGCTGGCGTCTTCGCTGCCGCTGCCCGTGCATCCGCCCGCCAATATGTCCGCCGAGGCGGCCTCCCATGCTTCCGTGCTTGCCATGAAAACCCTGCCGCGCCACAAGCCGGCCGTTCAGGCGCTGGAAGAGGGCGCCGCCGAAGCCGCCACGCGCCTGCCGGGCGGTTTCCACCAAAAAGCGCCCTCGCTGTTCCAGCGGGTGATGGGGCACCTCGGCTCCGGCGTGCATCTCTCGGACGACGACGCGGCGCGCTACGCGCATATCTTCGCCTTTCAGGACGTCGGCGATTTCGCCAAGGCCAACGCCGAGATCGAGAAGCTGACGGATTTCCGGCTCATGGGCCATGTTTTGTTCCAGCGGTACATGAGCGACGGCTACACCAGCAGCTACGCCGAGCTTTCCGACTGGATGAAGCGCTACGGCGGCCTGCCGGACGCGCAGAAGATCTACGAGCTCGCACTGCGCAAGCGGCCGAAGAACGCCGCCTATCCGGCCAAGCCGCATACCGGCCGCGGCATCTACAGCCAGTACGACTTCGACGTCGGCCAGCTGGCCCAGCCCTATATCGCCACGCGCCGCCACAGCGCGCGCCAGCGGCAGATCATCCACCTCATCGACCGTCTGGTGCCTTCCTCCCCGACCGCCGCGCTGCGCCACCTCGAGACGCAGGAGGCGAAGGACCTTTTCAACAACGCCGAATACGACAGCATGCGCGCGGACATCGCGGCCTCCTACTTCTACAACGGCAAGGTGGACAAGGCGCTGGAGCTCGCCTCGGCCAGCGCCGCGCGCTCGGGCAAGGACGTGCCGCTCGCGGGCTGGATCGCGGGCCTCGCATCGTGGCGCGAAGGGCAATACGCCAATGCCGCCGCCTATTTCACCAGCGCCGCCAATTCGTCGCGCATTTCGGCATGGATGTGCGCCGCCGCCTCGCACTGGGCCGCGCGTTCCTACCTGCGCAGCCACCAGCCTGAAAAAGTCAGCTACTGGCTGCACCGCTCGGCCGAATATCCGCGCACCTTCTACGGCATCATTTCCATGAAGGTGCTGGGCATGGAGCAGGCGCGCTTCAACTGGAACGTGCCCGACGCGCCCGCGCGCCGTCTGCGCGAGCTGGCCGCCCTGCCGGCGGGCCGCCGCGCCATCGCGCTCATCGACGCCGAACGCCCCGACCTTGCCGAAGAGGAGCTGCGCCAGATCAACCCCGGCGACGATTACGACCTGCAGGCCGCGATGATCGCGCTGGCGAGCGAGAAGGGCATGCCCGACCTCGCCCTGCGCCTCGGCAGCACCTTCCGCCGCCCGGACGGCGGGCTGTACGACGCCGCGCTCTACCCCGACGCGCCGTGGGAGCCCGCGAAGGGCTTCGCGGTGGACAAGGCGCTGGTCTATGCCTTCATCCGGCAGGAATCGAAATTCGACCCCGACGCCGCCAACCGTTCCTCCGGCGCGCAGGGGCTGATGCAGCTGATGCCCGCCACGGCGCGGCATGTTTCCCGCGTGCACGGCGAGGATATCTCCCACGACCGCCTGCAGGATCCGGTGCTCAACATCGACCTCGGCCAGAAATACCTGAAGGAGCTGCTGGGCAACGAATACGTGGACAACAACCTGTTCAAGCTGGCCGTCGCCTATAACGCGGGCCCGGGCAAGCTGGCGCGCTGGGAACAGAACGCGCATTACGACGCCGACCCGCTGATGTTCATCGAATCCATCCCCGTCGCCGAGACCCGCATCTTCGTCGAGCGCGTGATGGCCAACTTCTGGATCTACCGCCTGAAGTACGATCAGGACACCGCCTCGCTCGACCGCGTGGCGGAAGGCGACTGGCCGGTCTATGCCGCGCAGGACAACCGCCGCTTGCTTTCGATGGCGGACGCCTCGGTCTTTTTCTCGCACTGATTTTTCTTTTAAGTCCTCACGCCGACAAAATCGCGCAGAGCCTTTCGTGGACGCGCCTGTCGCCGCAGGCGATGACTTCCTCCGGCTCGTAGCTGGCGTCGGTGCGCAGCGGTTTGCCCTGCCAGTTGGTGATGACGCCGCCCGCCTGCTCGACGATGGGGATCAGCGCGGCGTAGTCGTGCAGCTTCATATAGGCCTCGACCACTCCGTCCAGCCAGCCGCCCGCGAGCTGGCCGTAGGAATAGCAATCCCCTCCGTAAAGGGTGAAGCCCGCTTCTTCCTTCAAAAAGCTGTAGAAGCGCAGGTAATCCTCGAAGTCGAACATGTCGGGGCCGGTGGTGGAAATATTGGCCTGCGCAATATCGGGGCAGTCGCGTACCCGTATCTTCTTGCCGTTCAGCGTGGTGCCGTGTCCGGCGGCGCCCAGCCAGCGTTCCTTGTTGATCGGCTGGTCCATCACGCCCAGCACCGCCGTGCCTTCATGGATGAGGCCGATGAGCGTGCCGAAGAGCGGGCGGCCGGTCGCAAAGGCCTTGGTGCCGTCGATGGGGTCCAGCACCCAAAGATAGCCGGATGTGCCCGGATCCGAGCCGAATTCCTCCCCGTGGATGCCGTCCTGCGGCCGCTCTTTTTCGAGAATCGCGCGGATGGCCTGTTCGGCCTCCCGGTCGGCGACGGTCACGGGGCTCGCGTCCTGCTTGTTTTCGATATGAAAATCGGCGCGGAAGTAGCGGGAAATGACCGCGCCCGCCGCATCCGCCAGCCTGTTCGCGAGGTCGATCATCTCCGCGGG
>WGNE01000068.1 GCA_016124645.1 Alphaproteobacteria bacterium | reverse complement strand
ATCATAGCATGGCCGTGTCGGATGGGAAGCTATGACTCACGCAGCGCATCCTTTCGAGATTGTCAGATCATAGCATGGCCGTGTCGGATGGGAAGCTATGACTGGCACATCGTCAACGCAAAGGCAAAGGAGAATCATAGCATGGCCGTGTCGGATGGGAAGCTATGACCGTGATTGTCGGCTGTGCCATGGTCTTGTTATCATAGCATGGCCGTGTCGGATGGGAAGCTATGACCCGTATTCTCCGCATGAAACGGGCAGCAGGATCATAGCATGGCCGTGTCGGATGGGAAGCTATGACATGGCATAACCTTTATCACGAAGGAATTCGATCATAGCATGGCCGTGTCGGATGGGAAGCTATGACTATCGCGTTGCAAAAGGCCGTGGGCATTCAATCATAGCATGGCCGTGTCGGATGGGAAGCTATGACGATGTCCGATGTCTGAATATCCATCGTCAGATCATAGCATGGCCGTGTCGGATGGGAAGCTATGACAGGAATTGCGAAAGGCTGATACGATCCCCAATCATAGCATGGCCGTGTCGGATGGGAAGCTATGACTGGCTGTCGCGCATCTTCGACGCTCTGCCGATCATAGCATGGCCGTGTCGGATGGGAAGCTATGACTATCAAGACCTATCTGCGCATCGGCGCATGATCATAGCATGGCCGTGTCGGATGGGAAGCTATGAGCCCTCCCCTTTCAAGCCCCATCACAAAATGGGGGGGGGGCAATTTTCTAAGAATTTTTTTTCTTTCTCGCCCGTGCCGCCGCGCTGCGCTTGCCCAGTTCAGACATAGCCTGCCGGATGATTTCTTTTTGTAGTTCTTCCTCGCTCATGGATTCAACCGTGTCCGTACCGTCGGCCACGCCGTTATCAACGGTTGAATCCGCCGTTGAAGGAACCGTTGCCGCAACGGTTCGGGAACCGTCCGGCAACGGTTGTTTCTTAGGCTTTTTGCCGCTTTTAGCGCCATTGTACAGAGCAAAAGCAACCAACCCGACAGCACCGATGCCCAGCGCTACCGGATTGACGGATGCCAGAATTGCCCAAACCGTAGGCTGTTTTGCAGTTTCTTTGATGCCGTCAGTAATACCGTTATACAACATGATATTTTCCTTTCTGTTAACGGTTAAAATCCGTGGGTCGGCTTTGCCGGATGCGTGCCGCAATCCATGAATCGACCTCACTTTCCAGCCAGCCGACACAACGCCGCCCCAGACTGACCGGCGAGGGAAATAATCCGTTGGCTATGTTGAGATAGATTGTGCTGCGGCTCAGCCCGGTACGGTCTTTAACGTCGGCAAGGCGCAGAATGCGCTCTTTCGGGTTTTCGGCTTCATGTGTCATGGCGTCTTTCCTTGTATTGAAACTTACAAGGCAAGCCTATGACGTTCCGCTATTTACGGCACTTTGGGCAGCGTCAGAATAAGTTGCTTAAAGTGAGAATAAGCAGGTTGTTATGCACTATTCTGCGCCATTGCATCGAATTTTTCGACGACTTCCGGCACGATTTTCACAATAAGCGCGGCGCACACAATCACAAGAACAGAAAAAGCGCGGGGTTTTTTAATGTCCGCTTCCGTCAGTGGAAATAAAAATTCAAATTCTTGCGCCAATCGGGAAAAAATCGTTATCGATTTCTTTTTCTGGTACTGCAAGATTTCTTTTTGATAGTGCCGCGTCACTTTTTCCGTGAAACGCCAGTAACCGTTTACCGCCCGGCGGATTTCAGCCTGTGAACGGATGCTTTTCTTTTTGAACGGTTCAATTGTATCCGGGTCTACCCCCTTTGAATACAGAGTCCAGTAAAGAACCACCAGCACAAACAACGGCGGCATGTCGCCCTTCAATTTTTTGCGCGCAGTATTCATACGGATAAGGGATTTTTCAACCGTTCCTTCCGAATACTTTGTAAGCTGCGCCGCCGTCCATAGCGACTGCCTGCGGGAAATACCTTCATAGTGTTGCAGCAGCAGAGCCAGGAAACCCGCACATTCCTGATAAAGACGGTTCAATCCTTCATTCTGTTTTTTTGGCCTGATACGCTTGTCGATGATTTCAAGCGTTTGATCGTAAATTTGGGGGGCTCTTATTTTTATCAGCGCGCAGAGCATAAAATTGTCGATATACGCTTGGTCAAAAAGCTGGAAGTCCTCCGTCAATCCGTAATGCGCCATATCCCCTTGAAAGAAAATCTCTCTTTCAGGCTCGGAGATCATCTTCATAAAAAAATCCCTGTATAGCTGGATGAGTTCAAACCCCTTCTTTCCCTCATATCCTTTAAAATTTTCGTTGGCATAGTTAAAAACCGCCAGAGATCCTCCGGTGGGCGGCGTGTCTTTGGCAACCGTGTTTTTCTTTAAAGATTTCTTTTTCGGCAACGGTTTCTTCTTTGATTTAACCGTTCGTTTAGCCGTTCGTTTAGCCGTTTCCTTAACCGTTACTTTTGCTTTTTTTCTGTTTTTTGACACAGTTATGATCCCGTTTTCCCAAATTTTCCGGCGACTACTTTTCCGCCCGCAGCAATTTTATCCAGATAATCCGCCCATTGCTGCATCATGACAACGCGTTCATCAAGAAACTGCGCTCGGTCATAGGCACGGTCAATCTTGCTCCTGTGGGCATGGGCAAGTTGCCTGTCAACGACTTCATGCCTGTACCCAAGCCTTTCCTTGATCGTGGACATAGCCAGCGCCCGGAACCCGTGACCCGTCATGCGGCCTTTATAGCCCATGCGCCCGATAGCGAAAAGAATCGTGTTGTTACTCATGGGCTTTCCGGGATGGACTTGTCCGGGAAAAACCCAAGGCGTGTTTAAATGTCCGATTTCTTCTTTTTGCTCTTTCAGGATTTCAATGGCCTGCCGCGATAGTGGCACAAGATGAGGATTGCCCATTTTCATGCGTTCGGCGGGGATTTCCCACATGGCATTTTCAAAGTCAAATTCTTGCCATGTCGAATGTATCAGTTCCGTTGTGCGCGTGAACATCAGCATAAGAAGACGGATAGCGCGGCGCGTACTGGCAAACAGGCGGGCGTCATTCCTTTCCAGCACCGCCAAAAACTCCGGCATTTCCTTTATATCCAACGTCGGAAAATGTTTTGTCTTCCCCGTCTTCAAAGCACCTCTCAAATCCGCCGAAGGATCGCGCTTGCATTTCCCTGTGGCAACGCCATAGCGGAAAATCTGACCACATATCTGTTTAACGCGCCCGGCAACATAAAGGGAATTGCGCTTTTCTATCCTTCTTAAAACTTCTTCCAGCAGTTCCGGCGGGTCAATCTCTGAAATAGGGCGTTTCCCAATATAGGGAAATATATCTATGTTCAGCCTGCGCATGACGTTTACAGCATGATGCGGCGTCCACCTCTCTTTTTGTTTTTCATGCCATTCAAGGGCAACTGCCTGAAAAGTGTTCTTGGCCGTCCGCAAAGCCTTCCTTTTGTTTTCTTTCTTTACAACGGATGGGTCTTTTCCCGCCGCCAGCATTTTCTTTGCCTGATTCCTAGCTTCCCGCGCCTCCGCCAACGACACCAAGGGGTATACGCCCAGAGCGAGAAGCTTTTCCTTCCCCAAGTAATAATATTTCATGCGCCAGTATTTTCCGCCTTCCGGCTTTACCAACAGGTAAAGACCACCGCCGTCCACCAACTTGTACGGCTTCGATTCTGGCTTCGCATTACGGCATTTCTTATCACTCAGCTTCATGAGATACCCCTACGCTCAAAAATACCCCTATAATGTACCCCTAAAAAACTTGGCTGTACCGGGATTGCGTTGAATTTCATAGGACGTAAAATTCGCTATAAACGCCCGATTTACTTGCTATTTATAGACGATTTAGGATGTCTTGGGAAGGCTTGGGAAGAAGAAATTGGAGCGGGTGACGGGAATCGAACCCGCACAGCCAGCTTGGAAGGCTGGAACTCTACCGTTGAGCTACACCCGCGATGGAGAAACACAATATAAGCGCGAAAACCGCGTTTGCAAAGGCATTTGGGCCTTTTCGGAGCAAAAAACGCCGCGTCGCGCATGGTCCAAGTGCTTGAAATCAAAGCCCTGCCCTGCCATAGTTTGACATCCATATTTTTATTGATTATGACTAGCCGATATTTCCCCGGCACCGCAGGAAAAAGGACAAGGCTAAAATGGGCAAGCTCTGGAGCAGGAAGAAGGACGACGCGGGCAAGGCGCAGCTGGTGGAGGCGGATCTTTCCGCCCTGACCGTCACGCGGCCCACGGTCATCTACGTCTCGGGCTTTTTGACCAACAACAACCGCCCCGGCTTCATCGCGGGCGGCATCAAGCAGACGGAGGCGCTGCTGGAAGGCCGCCTGAACGACGGCGGCTCGCCGGACGTCTATGCGTGGTCGCACACCAGCCTCGCCAACCTGTTCAACCTTGCCGCCTACAACATGTTCCCCGGCCGCCGCGCGTCGAAAGCGGGCTATGAGCTGGGCGCGGGCGTGCTGATGCCGCTGGTGGCGAAGGATTTCACGCGGGATAAAAAAGGCAAAGTCTCCGGCACGCCGCTGCCGCCGGAGGAAGCGCGCGCGAAGCTGCGCAACGTCACCTTCTTCGGCTACAGCGCGGGCAGCATCGTGGCGCAGGAAACCTTCAACGCCACGCTGAAGATGATGAAGGGCATCGGCTATGACGAAAAAGACGCGCGCGGGCTGCTGAAGGAAGTCGCGCTTTTGTCCGTCGGCACCATCTCCCGCCCGTCGAAGGAAGTGGACCGGTTTTCCACCGTCTATCTCGTCGCCAGCAACGACCGCATCAACCGCATGAAGAACTGGATCTGGGGCACCATGGGCACCGCCCTTCGCACCGTCTTCACCCGCTACGGCTGGAAGAAGGACAAGAAGGAGCTGAGCGTGCGCCCGCTGTCCAAGAGCAGCCTGTTCCTTTCCGCCGCCGTGCGCCCGACCCTGTACGAGTGGAAATACGACGAGGACGGCCAGCGCAAGGAAAAGAAATGGTTCCAGCCGCTCTACCCCAAATGGCTGCTCCGCCGCAGCTATCACGAGCTGCCGCATTACATCACGACGGACGACAACAACAACCCGTTCTCGCGCATCGCGCTCTATACGCTGACCAACGCCGTCAACCGCACATCGACGCCCGACCCCGCCGAGCTCGTCAAGCCGCCCGCGCAGGACATCCACGACGAAGAGGCCAAGGCCGCCTATGCCGACAAGATCGAACGCGCCAAGCGCCCCTCGCCCGCGGGCTTGAACGGCGTGCCGAAAAAATCGCTGTTCTGACCTCCCGCTTCGTTAAAAATTTTTTAATTTCAAAGTCTTGCGAAAAATTAATCCGCGCGTAATCCGCCGCCAGCCCTGAATCGTAAATAATATAGGGAGCAGGGCAGAGCGGGACTCGGGCAAAGCCCTGCACCCCCCTGTTGTTTTTTTCTCGTGCAACCGAAAGGAGATCAGCCATGGGAACGATAGCAGAAAAACAAAAGACCTCTCCCGAAACCACCAGAACCATCGAGACCATCGGCGACATCGTCGCCGGGCGTCATTGTCCGTCATTCTTCGAAAACGACCGCGTGAAGCTGATGCTGCCGATACTGCAGGAAAGCGGCGCGGGCGCGGCGGGCGTGCTGGACGATTGCGGACGCCTGACGGGCATGCTCACCGAGCGCGACATCCTGCGGCAGGTTTTCGCCGGCAGCGTCGGGCGCATCTTCCACCCGGCCAGCCCGAGACGGCCGCTGGACGACATGCGCGTCGGCGACATGATGATCCGCCACCCCGAAACGCTGGACGACGACCTGACGGTCGAGGAAGCCGCCGCCGTCATGCTGCGGCGCGGGTATCACTTCATGCCCGTGGTCAGCCACATCGACAAAGGGCAGTTCCTCGGCATCGTCAGCGAACGCGAGCTCGCGATACAGCTCCGGCAGGAACTGCAGGAGGCGCGGCGCAGCGAAAAGGCGCACAAGTCCATCCTCTCCTACATGCTCTGCGAGCCCTATGCGCAGGGATACCAGGCGGTGGAAGCCTGAACTGGACGGACAAAAGAAAGGAGGTGAGAACCATGAACCTTCGCGGCATTTTTTCGAAAATCCCCCACCCGCAGGTGCATGACGCGGACGGCGCGGGCGACCTCGCCCTGTTGTTCGTCCTCGCCGCCGCGGCGGCGGGCGCTGTGCTGATCAGCCTCTACGACGTCATCCACGGCGATCTTCTCTCCGCTCATGCCGCAAAACTTTTCGGCATGTGACCACACGCACACAAAAAAACCGGGCTCGCCAAAGAGCCCGGTTTTTTTGATGACCGGAAAGCCGAGGTCAATCTTCTTCTTCCAGCAAGGCGTTAAGGTGGTCATGCTCCGGCGAAACCGCCGCCTTGCACAGAGCTTTCCCGGCATGGTCATCCAGCCCGGAAACCGGCAGGGCCTGCCGTGAGCCCTTGTACAGGCTGTCGAAAACGTCCTTCGGCATCAGGTAAAGAACCGGCACGCCCTTGCGCAGGACGACCACGGGCTCTTCCTCCGCCGCGGCGTGCCATGCGCCGGGGTCGAGCCTGAATTCCTCTTCATCCACTTCCTGCATGGCGCCCTCCGAAAAAGACAGGGCTTTACAGCCGGAACCCCGGGTCCTTCGGCTTCGGCCTTGTGCGCGGGGGCATGACGTTGCCGTCGCCGTCCAGCACCTTCATGTTCGGCAGCGCGGTGGCGACGGCCTGCGCCGCGCGGGCGGTGGCGTCGAAGATGATCCCCATCTCCGGCCTGTCCATGTTCGCCTTGCCGATGCCGGTCGTGGTGACCTCGTCGAGGTCGTAAAAGGGCCCCAGCGCGTCTTCCACCATGCTGCGCACGGCATCGACCGCGGGATGCGTCCATTTGATCTTCTTGTCCGTCAAGTCGTCGATGACCACGCAATAGCGGCGGATGGCGGGGGTGAAGTCCATGTCGCTTTCCACGCCGTCCAGCAGCATGATAGCGGAGATGGATTTCAGCGCGACGTAGCGAGCGTGCGGGCCCAGCGCAAGGAACTTCTCGCGCAGCTTGTCGTCATCCGCGCCGCTATGGGCCATTTCGACCATTTTCGTGATGGTGTCGAAGGCGCTCATCACCGCCATGCGGTCCTGCGAAAGCGCCTGCGTGACCATGGCGATCTTTTCGAGGTTTTCCTCGTTCGGCTCGACCGCATGGGCGTAGCGCGCGGCCAGCCAGCCGTCGGTCTCCTCGTCGAACTTGTTGTATTCCGCGGTCATCGCCGCGTCCATCGCCCCCCAGGGCAGCAGGCGCTTGACGACGTCCTGCCCCTTGCCGTCGGTGTCGTTGGCGGCGTGGAAGGCGAAGACGTCATGCGCGCGCGAGAACAGCCAGAACACGCCCGAGCCGCGCATGGCCTGCGCGAGCGAGGCGTCGTCCGTCGCCGCCGCGATGGCGCCGAGGTCCGATTGCCCCGTCGCCGGGTCCACCGCGCGCAGGGCGTCGATGCGCTTCTGGCACTCCGGCCCCGTCGAATGGGTTTCCAGCAATGAGAGCGCGTCGTTGATCGAGCGCAGCAGGTCGGCCTGCGGGATGCCGCGATAGGAAGGCATGAAAAACCCCTTTGAAATCAAAAAAATATGTGAAACTGAGGGCAATTTACAAAACATGCCCCGCCCTGTCAATGCGGCGGTTTTATTTTTGATTTCAAAAGCTTATACGGGTATCAGGCGCGCCCAGCTGTCCTGCGGCATGCGGTAGAGAACGTGGCGGCGCAGGGCGTGGCCCTCTGGCAGGCCGGGGTGGTCAAAGTCGTCGCTTGCGTCGCGCTGCATGCCCAGCCGCTCCATCACCCGGCGGGAGGGCGCGTTGTCCTGCGCGGTGAAGGAAACGATTTCCGTGCAGCGAAAGCGCGAGAACCCCTCCGCCATCGCCGCGCGGGCGGCCTCGGTCGCATAGCCCTTGCCCCAGTGGTCCGGCGCGAAACGCCAGCCGATTTCGACGCAGGGGGTGAAATGCGCTTCGAAGCGCGGGCGGGCGAGACCGGCAAGCCCGATGAGCGCGCCGCCTTCCTTCAGCGTCACCGCCCAGAAGCTGAAACCGTGGATGCGGAAGTGCTCCTGCATGCGGTCGATGAACTGGTCGCTTTCCGCGCGGCTCAGCACGCTGTTGAAATAGCGCATGACCTGCGGGTCCGCGTTCATGCGGGCGAAGGGTTCCTTGTCCGTCTCCTCCCACTCGCGCAGGACGAGGCGCGGGGTTTCGATCTTTTGCGTTGCCGGGTGCACCGTCATGTCGTCACGCCTTCCCTTCCCGCGCCTTGCGCCAGTTTTCGGCGGTCAGCTCCCATACCTCGGACTCCGCGTAGCCGCCGTGGTAATCGTCCGTCGGCTCGGTGCGCAGCAGCACGGCGCCGGTCTTTTCCTTCACCCGGCGCGAACCCGCGTTCTCCTTCGCGTTCTTGATGGTGATGCGCTCGAAGCCCAGCGCGCCGAAGGTATAATCGTTGACGGCCGTCACCGCCTCGGTCATCAGCCCCTTGCCGTGGTGCGGCAGGGCGAGCCAGAAGCCGCGGTTGCCCTCCTTGGAATGGCGGCGCAGGTGAATGATGCCGACGGCTTCGTCGTCCCCCGCCTCTTTCAGGGCCGCCTCCTTCAGGGTCAGCGCCCAGAGCCACTGGTCGCCCGCCGCCATCGCGGGCAGCGCGACGTTCTCGATGAAGTCCCGCGCGCCGTCGGGCGGATAGGGCCACGGCACCTGTTTCGTGAGATATTTCACGATCGCCCACTCGGGGAAATATTTCTGCACCGCCTGCGCGTCGCGCGCTTCCAGCGGGCGCAGCGCCATGCGCGGGGTTTCGATGCGCAAACCGTCGTCCTGCGTCGTCACTGGTTGCCTCCCCCCTTCGTCGGCTTGGGCTTGCCCGGTTGCGGCGGGCGCGGGCCGATGAGATGCTCCTGCGTCAGCCCGCCCTTCTTCGGTTCCTCGACCTTGGGGGCGGGCGGCTTCGGCGCATCTGTCTTGAGGTTCTTCGTCTGCTTGGCTTTTTCCATCGCCGCGATGAGCTTGTCGCGCTCTTTTTTCGTTTCCGGCGTTTCCGGCGCGCCCTGCGCTTCCTTCATCTCCGGCGAGTCGGCGGAATCGAGGGAGATGGGGTTCATCTTCTTCCACCATTCGCGCATCTGCTCCCACGCGCCCTGCGTGAAGCCCCACGACGCGTCCGGCGCGGCGCCCGATTTCAGCGCGGCGTCGATGCCGGAGAATTTCTTGCGCATCTCCTCCATCATGTGCGGCGTGGCGGCATGGGCGAAGGCCTCCTGGAAGATGAGGTCGTTCATGCCCAGCGCGGCGAAGGCGTGCTCGTTCACCGCCATCGCCGCTTCCGCCATCATGGCGGGGGTGCGGTAGCGTTCGGCCAGCCAGACGTTGCGGGTGGCGCGGTCCGCGTCGCGGCGCAGGTGGGCGACGCCCGCGACCTTCTCGGGGTCTTCCTTGGGAATGATCTTCCACAGCCACTCGTCCTTCGGCTCGGGCTGCATGATGACTTTTTTGAAGACCTCGCGCGCCAGCGGGCCCATGTCCTTGGCGGGGATCTTCTTCGATTCAGGCAGCTTGCCGAGGTATTTGACGATGTCCCAATCGGGGATATAGGCCTGCAACAGGTCGAGGTCGCGCAGCTCCAGCGGGCGCATCCACAAATGCTCGGTCTCGAGGTCGTTGAGGCGCACGACCTCGATGCGGAACCAGCCGCGCTTGCCGACCTGCAGCACGTCGTTGGTCTGCACGACGAGCATCTGTTCCGGGTCTTCCAGCTTCTCGCTGTTGAGATCGACGCCGCCCTGCTTGATGAGGCGGCGGCTGTCGCCCTTGCTCTTGCCCGGCCGCGCCAGCACCACGAGGTCCAGCACGCTGATGCGCGGGTTGATGACGGACAGCGTCGGAATGTCTTCCGGCACCAGCCCCTTGGAGAAGGTGTTCTCGAACCAGTTCTGCTCGTTCACGCCCGTCTCGTGCCCGTGGTAGCGGCTGACGATGCTGTAGGCCAGCTTCATCTTCGCGTCGCGCGGGTTGCCGTCGATGAGCTTTTTCATGTCCTCCAGCCCCGCGTCCGGCAGGTCGGTATAGACGCGGAAGTATTCGAGGATGAGCTTGTCGGGAATGCTCATCACCCGCCCGAACTTGTCGCGCGGGCTGTGGGCGAGGCCGATGTAGTTGCCCACGCTCTTGCTCTGCTTGCCCTTGCCGTCGATGCCCTGCGTGATCTGGGTCGTGACGATGGTCTGGGGCTTTTGCTTGAACTTCTCCTGGAAGAAGCGCCCCATCATCTCGTTGAACAGCTGGTCGGAGCCGATGATCGTGAGGTCGGACTGCACCACCACGGAATCATAGCCCTGCAGCACGGGGTAGAGCAGCTCGTGCATATGGATCTCGCGCCCGTCCTCGATGCGCCGCTGGAACATGTCGCGCGAGATCAGCTTGGCGTGGGTGACCATGGAGAGCAGGTCCATGAAGTCCTGCATCTTCATCTGGTCCAGCCATTCGGAATTGCGGCGGACCTCGATGAGCTCGGGGTCGTCGAAGCGCAACACCATGCGCGCCTGCTCGATGAATTCCTGCGCGTTACGCTCGATCTCCTCGCGCGGGATGACGGGACGCGTCTCCATCTTGCCGTCGGGGTCGCCGATGCGGGTGGTGAAGTCGCCGATGACGAAAATCACCTTGTGCCCGTGGTTTTGCAGGTAGCGCATGAGCCAGAGGTTGACCGCATGGCCGATGTGCAGCGTGGGCGCCGTCACGTCCACGCCGTACTTGATGCGCAGCTGGCGGCCCGACTTCAGCTTCGCGCGAAGTTCGTCCTTGGAGAAAAACTGGTCTGTCGTGCGCTCGAAATGCGCGAGAATGTCGGTTATCTTGATTGCCACGGTTTTATCCCATGCTTCGTCAGATCATTGCAGGAAAAAGTTAAAAAAGGAATGAGCGCCCTTGGAACCGGGCGCGCCACGATGATGATTATTCCCGCCCGGGGGAATAATTCTCGCTGTAACAGGGGATGTTATAGGCTTTCTGGGTCATCATGCCCCGATTATAGCATCCCCTTCAAAAACCTGCCATTTCTTTTCATAACCTTTTATTGCGCGCCTATAACGCTTTTGATAAGATTGTTTCGCTTTTACACATCATCCCCCGCGCCGGAAGCGCGAAAGAGTACAGGGCACGCATGGCGAAGCTGTGGCACCACACCAACAACGAGGACAACGAGCGGCAGCTTGAGCGCGTCGATCTGAAGACGCTCGCCATCACCCGCCCCTCGCTCATCTTCCTGACCGGCTTCTTCACCTACGACAAAACGCCCGGGTATATCGACGACGCGCTGACCACGATGCAGGAAACCATGGCCGCAAGGCCGGGGGAGAAAAAGCCGCTCGACATCTACGCCTGGTCGCATGCGGGGCTGAAGGAGGTTTTCAACCTCGTCGCCTATCACACGCGGCCGGGCAGCCACGCCTCGCGCGCGGGCTATGCGCTGGCGGCGGGCGTCCTCATGCCGCTGGTGGCGGATAATTTCTCCATCGGGCCGGACGGCAAGGCGCAGGGCACGCCCCTGCCGCTGGAGGAGGCGAAAAAGCGCCTGCGCAACGTCACCTTCTTCAGCTACAGCGCGGGCACCGTCACCGCGCAGGAAGGCTTCAACGCCGCGCTGAGGATGATGAAGCACATCGGCTACAAGGAAAAGGACGCGCGCGAGGCGCTGCGCGAGGTCGTGCTCATCAGCACCGGCGTCATCTCCCGCCCCGGGCGCGAGAAGGAACGCTTCACCACGCTCTACCTCGAAGCCACCAACGACAAGATCGTCGCGGCCAAGAACCGGCTGTGGCGACCGCTGCGGGAGATATTCTCGCGCGTGGCGCGGCGGCTGAAAATCCGCCACCTTTCACCCTCCAGCACCGTGCTGACCGCGGCGGTGAGCCGGCGGCGCTATGAAATGCGCGAGCAGGCGGACGGCAAGATCGTCAAGACCGAGGTCAAATCCCTGCTGCCGCGCTGGTTTCCGGTGAAGACCAACCACGAGCTGCCGCGCTACATCACGCAGGACGAGGGGCTGAGCGAATTCGCGAAAATCGCCCTTTACAGCCTGACCAACGCCGTGAACCGTACGCAAAGCGTGACGCCGAAAACCCTGCTGCAGCCGCCCGCGGCCCTGCAAGACGGGCCCGCGCAGGCCTTCCGCGACAAAATCGCCAAGGCCACCTTGCCGCCGAAAAAGCGAAAATGGTGGAAAAAACTCTTCTTTTCCGGCTAGAATACGCACGCCGACGGGCCCGCGCGCGCCGTCAAGCCCCCCGCGCCGCCGCGGGGAACGCCGAACCGACAATAGCTGAACACCGGAAGAAGAACCGCCTTGGAAACGACTATTCAGCAAATCCAGTTCCTGCTGCTTATCTCGGCCCTTGTCGCCATGCTGGCGCGCCGGTTCGACATGCCCTATAGCGCGGGGCTGGTTTTCGCGGGCATCGGGCTTTCCGCCCTGCCCCTGCCGATCGACATTCCGCTGACCAAGGACCTCGTCTTCAGCCTTTTGCTGCCGCCGCTGATCTTCGAGGCGGCCTTTCACATCAGCTGGAAGGCGCTGCGCAAGGATTTGCTGCTCATCCTCTTCCTCGCCACCGTCGGGCTCCTGATGGCGGCGGGCGTGACCGCGGCGGGCATGCACTATGTCGCGGGCTGGCAATGGGTGGGCGCGCTGGTCTTCGGCGTGCTGATTTCCGCGACCGACCCCGTTTCCGTCATCGCGACCTTGAAGGAAGCCGGGGTGCAGGGCCGCTTGCGCCTGCTGATCGAGACGGAAAGCCTGCTCAACGACGGCACCGCCGCCGTCGCCTTCAACCTCAGCCTCGCCATCGCGGCGGGCGGGGCGGCGATGACGATGACACATGCCGGCATCATGCTGGGCACCAGCATCACCGGCGGGGTGCTTTCCGGCGCGCTGGTCGCGGGGGCCGCCATCCTCTTCACCGGCAAGACCGAAGACCACCTGGTGCAGATCGCCTTCACCACCATCGCAGCCTATGCCTCCTTCCTGCTGGCGGACCATTTCCACGTCTCGGGCGTGCTGGCCACGCTGACGGCGGGAATTTTGCTCGGCAACTTCGGCTCTCTCGGCGCTTTCGGCGACAAGGGGCGCGAATCCGTGGCCGCCTTCTGGGAGTATGCGGCCTTCGTCGTCAACTCGCTCATCTTCATCCTCATCGGCATGCACGAGGCCAAGCAGGACGTTCTGGCCGTGCTTTACCCCGCGCTGACGGCCATCGGCTTCGTCATCCTCGGCCGCGCGACGGCGATCTACCCCAGCTGCCTGCTGTTCAGGGGCTCGAAGCTGAAGGTCAAGTCGCGCCACCAGCACATCCTGTTCTGGGGCGGGCTGCGCGGCGCGCTGGCCCTCGCCCTCGCCCTCTCCCTGCCGGACGACATGCCCAACCGGGAGGAAATCATCACCGTCGCCTTCACCGTGGTCGCCTTCTCCGTCTTCGTGCAGGGCATGACGATGGCCCCGCTGCTGCGCGCCTTCGGCGAAATTCCCGCGCACTTCAAGAAGGCCACGCGCACCAAAAACGCCGGGGCCAGGAAAAAGAAGAAAAAGAAAAAAGGCGAGGAGGACGGCGAAGCGGACGAAAAATCACCCGCCAAGGATCATTCGCCCGAAGAAAAAGAGCACGGCAAAAAGGAAAAAGCCGCGAAGTGACGCGCGGCGGAAATGCCTACACGAGGTTGCTGTCCTTCCAGTAATCCCCGTATTTCAACGGCAGAAGATCGACCGCGCGGACCTTGAACAGGTCTTCGCTTTCCGGCTCGCGCAGGATTACGAAGCCGCCGGGCAGGAAGTCCGTGATGACCTCGCGGCAGCGGCCGCAGGGGGGGATGACCTTGGGTTCGTAGTCCAGCTCGCGATAGACGGCGACGATCGTCTTGATGTGCCGTTCCGTCTGGCGGTTGGCCTCGGCGATGGCGAAGGGCTCGGCGCACATGGAAATGCTGCCGACATCGACCGTCATGTTGACCGAAGACATGACCTGCCCGTCGTCCAGCCGCAGCGCGGCGCCGACCAGCGCGGGCAGGTTTTCATCGAAAATCTGGCGCACCGGGCGCTTGACGGCATCGCAGGCCGCCGCGACGAGGTCGAGGTCTTCTTGTGTCAGGTCGATTTTTTGCATATCAACTCCCCTTGGACTACAAGAGTACAGCATTTCAAGGGGTTGGAAAACGGTTTTTGGCTTTCGCCCGTCAGGTGCGCACGGCGAGCTGGTCGTCGGTGAGCCAGAAAACCTCGCCCTCGCTGCTTTCGGTGTCGAGCCAGAGGAAGGCGATGCCGGGGTATTCCTCTTCCAGCAGCTCGCGCCCGTAGCCGATTTCGCAGATGATGCGCCCGCCGGGGTTGAGGTGGTCGGCGGCCTCGTCGAGGATTTGCCGCACCGCGTCCAGCCCGTCCGCGCCCGATTCCAGCGCCATGCGCGGCTCATACAAATATTCCCTGGGCATGTCCGTCATCAGCTCCGCATCCACATAGGGCGGGTTGGTGATGATGAAGTCATAGCGCTTGCCCTTCACCGGCGCGAAAAGATCGCCCTCGTAAAGCGTGATGCGGTCGCTGTGCGGGCAGGCCTCGACGTTGATCTTCGCGACTTCCAGCGCCGCGGGCGACAGGTCCACCGCGTCCACCTCGGCATTGGGGAACAGCTCCGCCGCGAGGATGGCAAGGCAGCCCGATCCCGTGCAGAGGTCCAGCACGCTCTCCACGCCGTAGGGGTTTTCGATGAGCGCGTAACCAGCCTGCCCTAGCACGTCGGAGAACAAAAGCTCCGCGATGTAGGAGCGCGGGACGATGACCCGCTCGTCCACGTAAAAAGGATAGCCCTGCAGGTAAGTCTTGTGCAGCAGGTAGGCCGTGGGCTTGCGCGTTTTCACCCGCTTGTCGATGAGGTCGGCCAGCAGCTTTTTCTCCTCCGGCAGCAGCCGCGCGTCGAGATAGGGCTCCAGCTGGTCGATGGGCAGGCGCAAGGCTTCGAGCACGAGGAACACCGCCTCGTCGAAAGGGGTGAAGGTGCCGTGGCCGAAAAACAGGTCCGCGCGCATGAAGCGGCTGACGGCGTAGCGCACGAAGTCGCGCACCGTCGAAAGCTCGCGCGCCGCCTGCGCCGGGGGCAGCTTCAGCGACGGCAGGGATTTGGCGGCGGGCGTTTTGACGACAGGCTTTTTCACGGGCTTTTTCGCAGGCTTCTTCGCCGTTTTTTTGGCGGCGGGCTTGCGGGCGGTTTTCGTCTTTTTCGGCGGCATCTGGCGGCTCCGTGGCTGATATCGTTCCGTTGCAAGATGTAGCACGCCCCCGCGCCTAAATCAAAACAGAGTTAACAGGGTGATTTTTTCAGAAAAAACAGCTTGATACCCGTATCCGGCTGTCTATTTTTCTCATTTAAGATCCGCTTCACACTGCATGGCTAGGGTATGCGTGCAAGACAACCGCCCGAAAAGAAGGAAAAAATGACGGAACGGATGAACAAAATCGCCAATGTCACCCTCGCGTTCTGGATCATCAAGATTTGCGCGACCACGGTGGGGGAAACGGGCGGCGACCTTTTGTCGATGACGCTGAACGTCGGCTATGCGGTCAGCTCGCTCATCCTCATCTCCTTCTTTATCGTCACGCTGGTGGCGCAGATGAAGATCGACCGTTTCCACCCCTATCTTTACTGGTCCGTGATTCTTTCGACCAGCACCGCCGGCACCACGATGTCGGACTTCCTCGACCGCACGGCGGGGCTGGGCTATGTGGAGGGCGCTTCGCTGCTCTGCACCCTGCTCGTCGCCGTGCTGCTGGTCTGGCGCTTCACGCTCGGTTCCATCGCCGTCGATCACATCAGCCAGCCGAAGGCGGAAATGTTCTACTGGACGGCCATCCTCGTCTCCAACACGCTGGGCACCGCGCTGGGGGATTTTCTGGCCGACAGTTCCGGCCTCGGCTACGGCATGAGCAACCTGCTCATCACCTCCTGCATCGCGGCCATCGCGCTCGCCTATTTCTTCACCAAAATCCCGCGCACCGCGCTGTTCTGGGCGGCCTTCGTGCTGACCCGGCCCTTCGGCGCCACCATGGGCGACCTTTTGACGAAAACGCCGCATCAGGGCGGGCTGGGTTTCGGCACCCTCGGCTCTTCCATCGTGCTGCTGGCGGTCATGGCGGGGCTTATCGTCTATGACAAGAAAAGGCAGCCAAAGACGGGCTGACATGCTATCCTGTGCCCCTGAGGAATGGGAGAACAGGCAATGGCGAAAGAAAAAATCCGCTGCGGCTGGGTCGGCACCGGCAAGCCGTTTTACGAGGAATACCACGACACCGAATGGGGCGTGCCCTCATACGACGACGGCCATCATTTCGAATTCCTGATCCTCGAGGGCGCGCAGGCGGGATTGAGCTGGGAAACCATCCTCAAAAAACGCGAAGGCTACCGCAAGGCCTTCAAGGGCTTCGACGCGAAAAAAGTCGCGCGCATGACGGACGCGCAGCTGGAAAAACTGCTGGACGACCCCGGCATCATCCGCAACCGCCTGAAGGTCTTCAGCGCGCGCAAAAACGCCCGCGTCTTCCTCGACATCCAGAAGGAATTCGGCAGTTTTTCCGACTACATCTGGGGCTTCGTCGGCGGCAAGCCGATCATCGGCAAGCGCAAGACGCTGAAAAACGTGCCCGCGTGCACGGCGGAATCCGACGCGCTGTCGAAAGACCTGAAAAAGCGCGGCATGAGCTTCGTCGGCTCCACCATCATCTACGCCCACATGCAGGCGACGGGGCTGGTCAACGACCATATCGAAAGCTGCTGGAGATACAATGCCTGTAAACGCCGGTAAATTTCGCGAAAGACTGGAAGCGCTGCGCGCGGAAACGCAGGCCGCGATCGAGAACGCCAAGTCTTCCACCCGCCCGGTGGAGCTGGACCAGACGATGGTGGGCCGCGTTTCGCGCATCGACGCCATCCAGCAGCAGGAAATGGCGCTGGCGAGCGAGCGGCGACGCCACGCCGAACTGCAGAAGATAGAAGCCGCCCTCGCCCGCATCGAAAGCGGCGACTACGGCTATTGCGCGGCCTGCGACGAGGAGATCGCGGAAAAGCGGCTGGAGCTCGACCCCACCGCGATGGCCTGCATCAAATGCGCATCCGGCAAAAAGGGAGGATGAAGAAATGTCCAAATGGCAGTGGATCATCAGCCAGCTGACCAGCCGCCTGTGGCTGCGCGCCTCGGTCTTTTGCGCCATCGGCGTCGCCTCCGCGCTGCTGGGCCTCATCGTCCGGCCCTATGTACCGCCCGAGCTGGCCCAGCGCGTCGGCGCGGATGCGGTGGACGGCATCCTCGAGATCATCGCCTCCAGCATGCTGGCCGTCACCACCTTCTCGCTCAGCGTCATGGTTTCCGCCTATGCGGCGGCAGCCAGCAGCGCGACGCCGCGCGCGACCAAGCTTTTGCTGGCCGACCCCACGTCGCAGAACTGCCTTTCGACCTTCATCGGCTCCTTCCTCTTCAGCATCGTCGGCATCGTCGCGCTGAAAATCGGCGTTTACGGGGAAAGCGGGCGGTTCATTTTGTTCCTCGTCACGCTGGCGGTCATCCTCTTCGTCGTGCTCACGCTTTTGCACTGGGTCGAGTATCTCTCGCGCCTCGGCCGCGTCGGGCATACCGTCGATATGGTGGAGGAAGCCGCGGCAGACGCCATCCGCTATTACTGCGCCGATCCTTTCCTGGGCGGCGTGCCGGATGCGGATTTCACCCCCGGCCCCTATCATTCCGGCGTCACCCATCCCAAAATAGGCTATATCCAGCACGTCGATGTCGCCACGCTGGACGCGGCGGCGGAAAAACTGGGCAAGCCGCTCTATCTCGCGCGGCGCGCCGGGGCCTTCAACGACGGCTGCCGCCCGCTGGTCTATGCCGACGCGCCGGTGGAGGACGACCTGGCCGCAAAAATCCGCGCCGCCTTCTCCGTCAGCGGCGAGCGCACCTTCGAGCAGGACCCGCGCTACGGCCTGCTGGTGCTGGCGGAAATCGCCCTGCGCGCGCTTTCCCCCGCCGTCAACGACCCCGGCACGGCCATCGACGTCATCGGCACGCTGGTGCGGCTGCTGGCGCCCATGGCGACGCTGAGCGGCAAGCTTTCCGCCGCCGAGGCGCAGGCGGAAGACGAGGCCGGAAAGAAAGCCGCCGAAAAAACCTTCGACTACCCCCATGTGCATGTGCCGCCGCTGGACATGGGCGACGTGTTCAACGACAGCTTCAACGCCATCGCGCGCGACGGCGCGGGCATGGCGGAGGTCGCCCTGCGGCTGCAAAAGGCCTTCGCTTCATTGGCGGAGATGGAAAACGGCGATTTCCGCCGGCAGGCCCGGCTGCATTCGGGCTACGCGCTGCGCCACGCGCTGGCCGCGCTGCCGCTGGAAGAAGACCGCGAGGCGATCAAGGCGGTCGCCATCGAAACCCCGGCGGCGGAGCCCCCGCCGCCTGAAAACCCCGCCTAGACAGCCGGGCCCGGCACCCTAGCCCGCCAGCTGCTTGCGGATTTTCTGCAGCTCGCGCTTGCGCGCGGCGCTGACCTTCGGGAAGCTCATCTTCAGCCCTTCCAGCGTTTCAAGGATGATGTGGGAGATGATGAGCCGCGCGTTCTCCTTGTCGTCGGCGGGCACCACGTACCACGGCGCATGGGGGGTGCTGGTGGCGGCGAGGCATTTTTCGTAGGCGTGCATATAGGCCTTCCAGTGCTTGCGCTCCTCGATGTCCGCCGCGCTGAACTTCCAGTTCTTGGACGGCGTGTCGATGCGCTGCAGGAAGCGTCTGCGCTGTTCCTCCTTCGAGAGATGCAGGAAGAACTTGATGATGCGCGTGCCGTTCGCGTGCAGGTGCTGTTCCAGCCCGTTGATGGACTGATACCTTTCGCGCCAGAGCGCCTCGCCCTGCCGCGGCGCGTCGGGCAGCCCCTCGTTGCGCAAAATCTCGGGATGCACGCGGGTGATCAGCACCTCCTCGTAATACGAGCGGTTGAAAATGCCGATGCGCCCGCGCTCGGGCAGGCTGCGCGTGGTGCGCCAGAGGAAGTCGTGCTGCAGCTCGGTCGCGTTCGGGTGCTTGAAGCTGAAGACCTGGCAGCCCTGCGGGTTGACGCCGGACATCACATGCTTGATCGCCCCGTCCTTGCCCGCCGCGTCCATGGCCTGAAAAATCAGCAGCACCGCGTGACTGTTGGAGGCATAGAGACGTTCCTGCTGGTCGCTCAGGCGCTTGACGTGGTCTTCCAGCATGCCCTTGTATTCGCCCTTGGAACCGTAGAGCGGCGCCACCTTCGTCGGGCGCTTGCCAAGATCGACGGCGCGACCCTTTTTGACCGTGAAATCGCCGATTTTAACCGCGGCTTTTGCGGCTTTTTTGGTTTTTTTAGATTTCTTGCCTTTCATCGGCTTATCCCCTGCTGTGTTCCCTTCCCCCATTAAAGCACCGCGGGAACGGGGACGCCAGACGGAAAGAAAGGCTACTCGGCGCAGGGCTGGCCCGCGAGGAAGCTGTTGGCGCAGGAGACGCCGCCATGAGAGGAAGCTCCGCCCGCTGCCGGGGCGATATTCGCCAGCGCGGCCGGGTCGGTCGGCAGGGATGCCGGAACCTGCGGCAAGTGCAGGCTGACGTCGGTATCGAGCGTCAGCGTCTCGAAGGGCTCGAAGGGCGCGTCGTTGTTGATGGTCTGGTCGGCGACCGACATGAAGGGCCGGCCCAGAGAATGGATGGCCACCCCGCCCGAAACGGGCCCGCCCGCCACGACCGTCATCACCCCGTTCGAGAAGCTGACGGTGTAATTGGAAATTTTCTGCGCAAAAACGCCGCCGATGAAAACCGGGTAGCTGCCGGGGTTCGCGGGCGCGGGCGCGCCGGGGCTGAAGAGATAGACGCCGGACGGCGCGGAATCGCCGTTGACGAGGCCGACGGACGTGAATTCCGCGCCGCTGAAGCTGTATTGCATGCCGTAGGGCTTGGTGATGTCATCCGCCACGAGGGTGAGTGCGGCGGGATTGACGCGCAGCCTGCCCGGCGCATAGCCGATGTTGTAGTTCGACAGCCCGCTGCCCGTCGCGCCGGACGCGAGAATAGCGTAATCGCCCGCCCCCGCCGTCGCGGGCGCGCCCGCGCTGGCCAGCGCGACGCCCGTGACCGTATCCCCGTTATAGAGCGTGCCGGAAAGGGTGAATGCATCGCCCGCGAAGCCGAATGCGTCACCATAGGTCTTGCTTTGGTCATCGGCCGTCAGGGTCAGCGCGGCGGGCGAGACATGGAACGTGCCCTTCGCATAGCTGATGTCGTAGTTGGACAGCCCCGAACCTGCCGCGCCGGAAACACCGATGTCGTAATCGCTGACCGCTGCCGCGCCGGACGCGCCGAGGCTCGACAGGCTCGCGGCCCGGACGACCGCCGTGTAGGGGA
>WGNE01000056.1 GCA_016124645.1 Alphaproteobacteria bacterium | reverse complement strand
GCGCGACAGCTTGATCTTGAGTTCCTGCTCGACAGAGTTCTTGCTCTTCAGCTTCCCCGCCATTCCGGCTCCTTTGCACGCTTTGAAACTAAGCAAAATTATCATATTACCGAAATTTATACAAAGGATAACCGATATATTATTGAAAATAAAAAGGAAAGATGCCCTTGATTTTTAAGGCTTCGAACAAAGAAAACATTCTTGACATAACCACCGCCCCTTCATATAGTGCGCGCACGGCAAGGTTATTTGAAACAATATTACACGCATTATGAGGAGTGTGCCTTTCATGACAAAACCCGCAAAAACCCCGAATACCGAAGAACTGCTGAAAAAACTGGCCGATGAGACGGAAGCGCAAATCGACGCGCTGCGCTCGACCAAGAAAGGCATCGCCCGCACCTTCGCGGCCTCCGCCCTGCACAGCGTCAAAGGGATGCGCGCGGCAAAGCAGCTGGCCGATGCGCTGGATCTGCCCGCCGAGGACCGCAGCCGCCGCAAAATCTACTGGGCCATCGCCGACAAGGTCGAAGCACAAAAAGTGCCGGGCGCCGAGCGTTTCCGTGCGCTGATGAACTGGAACAGCTCCTTCTGGTCCCAGCCCGAAGCAAAAGCCGCCGACCACGACCTGAACCCCGTCCGCTCCGGCCGCACGCTGAAGGAGCTGGCGCACAAGCAGCCCAAGCCCTAAAGCCTCACGGCCCCCTGTTCCCCCGACGCCCGCCGCGGTTCCGCCCGGCGGGCGTCGGCATTTGCGCTGCCTGCCGGGGCGGCTCTGCCGCATTGATCATCCCCGCTGCCTTGACCAACTCCGCCACCGTCTTCCCCCCGCCGATATCGAGCCCCGCCGTATCCGCATCGAAGCGGGCAAGGAAGGCGGCTTTGAGCTTTTGCGGGTCGATGTCCGCAAAATCCTGCAGCAATTTGCGCCGCGCCGGTGCGTCATAGGCGATGCTGCGGTATTGTTTCGCCACGGCCATCAGCTCTTCGGGCGTCTCCACGCTGTCGGGCGCGCGGGTCTCGACCACGCCGTGGCCGCGCAGGTTGGGCATGGTGAGCTGCAGGGAAAGCGCGTTGTCCAGTATCTGCGCCGTCAGCGCGCCCGCTTGCAGCAATTGCCCGACCGTCGGCACATGGCCGAAAACCTCCGCCGTGCTTTTGAACCCCTCGCCGGATGACGCATCGGGCAGGAAGGGCACTTTCAGGGTCAGCAGCCGGTCCACGATATGCCGCACCAGGCCTTCGTTGTCCCGCGCTTCCAAGGCTTCGAAGACCGGGGTCAGCTGCTCGGGCGCCAGCAGGGCGTAGGTATGGTGCAGGCGCGACTGGCGGGGCGTTGGGGCGGCAAGGCTGCCAGCGACCTCCGTCAGCAGCAGGGCGCGGTAGATTTCGTGGAAGTCCGCGCCCATGGGGTCGAGGTTCACTTGCAACCCGCAGCATGATTTCATTGTGCGCAGCAATTCTTCCGTCTTCTCCGCCCCGTGCTGGCCGCGCAGGAAGGAAACATAGGCCGCAAAGCGCGAGCGCGGCATGTCCTGCGCCTGCAAAAACGACGGCAGATGCCCCTGCCCCTTCACGCGCAAATCGAAAAATGCCGCGGCCTCGTCCAGCGCCGCGCGCAGGCGCAGGTTGGCGTCCGCAAGTTCGGCCATCGTCTCGCAGGCGCGGGTCGAAAGCTCCACCTGCCCGCCCGGCTCCAGCGAAACCGCCCCCAGCCCCGGAACGTCGAGCGCGACCACGCGCCCCGCCTCCCGCGCCCTGCGGGAACGCGGCAAATGGTCCGCAATGTGCTCGAGAACAAGCTCTATCTGGTCGAATGTGGGGGGAAGGCCTTCGGGCGTGGTGACGAAAAGTTCAAGCTCGGTGCCGATTTTGCCGGCGGACCCGGCGGGGGCGTTGATTTTGGCGCGCAGGCGGTCTTCGACCTCCTGCCTTGACGTAAACAGGAAGCCCGGATTTCGGGCGTGATAAGCGCGGGACATGGGAAATTCTCCGTGATGACGGCAGCGTCGTTTTTGCGATGTTCAGGAAGGGACTTTCAAAGAAGTCCGTCAGGCAAAGATATGGCGCTTAGCGCCACCACTGCGGTGCGGCCCATGCGAGGGAGAGAGAGGCCAGAATGGCCATATAGAGGGTCACGTCATGCATGGTGCGTTGATAGCACGGCGATTCTGCAGCGTCAAGCGGGTTTATGGAAGGAAAATCCCCGCCGCCCGCAAAAGGCATGTAGAATACGGACAGGGGAGAACACGCCATGGAACACGAAACGAAACCCGCCGAACGGCTTTACGCCTGCGCAAGATGCGGTGACCGCAACGCCGGGCGCTTCGACCGGCCCGCGGCCGCCTTCGACGTTTTCCTGACCTTCATCCTCTCGCTCGGCCGCCCGTGGGATCTCCTGACGACGAATAACGTCTGGCGCAAATGCCTGAAATGCGGCTACGGGCGCATGCGCCCGGTTCAGCCCGCCGGGCAGAAAGACGCCAAGGAAGAAAAAACGGGGAAGTGACGACAGGAGCTTAAAGCGCGGGCTTCTTCGCGCTTGCCTTGATGTTGCCGAAGGTGGAGCGCGTGACCTGCACGTCCTCAAAGCCTGTGTCGGCCAGCAATTTCGCCATGTCCTGCTCGGTATAGGTCACGATCTTGTGGGTGATGCCGTGCTTTTCCTGCATGTCCTGCGTGACATAGGCGAAGCGTTCCTCGACCGGCTTGTCGCGGTCGGGATAGGTCTTGCCGTATTCGGTGTCCCAGCCGGCGGCGGAAATGAAGGCCTCGCCCCCCGCCGCCATGCGGTTGAACAGGGTGCGCAGCACGGCTTTCGCCTCCTGATAGGGCACGTAATGGATGGCGCGCTGGGAATAGAGAACGTCGAAGCCTTCCGGCACGTCGTCCGCTGCAATCGCGGAAAAATCCTTCTGGATGAATTCAAGGCTGCCTGCCGCGGCCATGCCGCTTTCGACGGCCTTGGCGAAATTCTCCTGCGCCATGTCGGCAAGGTCGATCATGGTGACCTTCGCGCCCGCCTGCGCCATGCGGATGGAATGCGCGCCGAAGCCGCCGCCGAGATCGACCGCAGCAACCGCACCCGCGCCGCGTTCCTGCACGCGCGCGGCGATGGCCGCGACCGCGCCCTTGTCAAGTTCGTCCTGTCGCTGGCTGCTGATGTCCACGCCCCGCCCGTCGTCGGTGGGGGTGAAGGAATCGCCGTATGCGTTAAGCGGCTCGTGCTGGGAAGGCTCTTTTTTCATGAGAGCCAAGATAGCCGGACTTTTGCCTTATGTCAAATTAAATCAGGCGGCGGAAGGCGGGTAATGCGGCTTGCTGTTTTTCGAGGCGGCGGCGGAGTCCTTCTTGCCCAGCGGCGCCCATTTGCCCGCCTTGGCGTTGTACTGCTCGAAGCTGCGCTGCTCGAGATTATAGAACAACAACAGCACGTTGGCCTTGCCGCTCTTCATTTCCTCCTCGATCGTCGCGCTGCCGTCGCGGCCCTTGTATTGCAGGACGTTCTTCAGCGACTGCACGCCGACTTCCTTGGCCAGCGTATCGCCCGCCGTGCGGCTGTCGCCGTTGGCGGCGGTGAGGAACTGCTTGCTGAGCTTCGGGATGTCGAGGCCCGAACGCTGCAGGGAGGACGCCACGATGTCGAGGTCGCCGCCGTCCTTCGGGTCCGGGTCCGGCACGGCGATGGCCGCCGCCGCCCCGCCGCAGTCGGAATGGCAGACGATGATGATGTTGTCGATGTCCTTCAGGCGGCGGAAGGCCATGCGGCTGGAAAGATCCGCATCCGCCTCTTCGGGCGGGGGCACGACGGCGGCGATGGGCCGGTATTCCAGCGTGACGCCGGGGCCGTAGTCCAGCACCTTGGCGGGCTGGATGCGGCTGTCGATGCAGCAGATGAGGAAAACTTCGGGATTGTGCGGGCTGGCCATGGCCTTGGCCTCTTCCGCCGTGAAAGGGTCCTTGCCCTCGAGCACGTGGCTCATGATCGCGTTGAGGTCGGTGTGGAAGTGTTCGTGATCGTGCTTGTGTCCGTCGTCGTTATGCGCGCATTTGTGGGGATCGGAAAAAGAGGCCATCTTTTTTCTCCTCTGGCGACTGTCGTGCGTTGACTTCAATGGGAGGGCGACGATAAAGGCGCGGCGCGTTCCCGACCAAAATTCAGCGTAAAACCCCAGAGGCCCGGCGCGTCCGCTCCATGAAGGTGGCGGCGACAACATCCGAATCTGACGTGTACCTGAAAACGGTAGCGGACGCGGAAAGAATGGTCAACATATGTTCGTTTTGAGTATATATGTACCTTATGCCCGTCCCCGTGGGTTTTTGCGTTTTTGCTGGGTTTGGGCAGAAGTTCGGCACAGGCCGGGTACTAAAGCACCGCGAAATAATGCCACATGGACCTCAGGCGGCTTCTTTTTCCGCCGCGGCCTTGATGCCGTCGAGGATGAGCTGCCCCGCCTCCTCCGGCCCGACCCAGCGCACCACGGTCGCCCATTTGTCCTTTTCGAGGTCCTTGTAATGGGCGAAGAAATGCGCGAGCTGCTCGCAGAAGACGGCAGGCAAATCCTTGTACGACGTCACGTCCTTGTAGAAGGGATAAAGCTCGTCCACCGGCACGGCGAGGATTTTCTCGTCCATGCCCGCCTGGTCCTCCATGACCAGCGCCCCGACCGGGCGGCAGCGCACGACCGCGCCCGGGATGACCGGCACCTGCCCCACGAGCGCGACGTCGCAGGGATCCCCGTCGGCGGAGAGCGTGTGGGGGATGAAGCCGTAATTGGCGGGATAATACATGGCCGTGTGCAGGAAGCGATCGACGAAGAGCGCGCCCGATTCCTTGTCCATCTCGTATTTCACCGGCACGCCGCCCAGAGGGATCTCGATGATGGCGTTGATGTCCTGCGGCGGGTTGCGCCCGATGCTGATTTTAGAGATATCCATGCGTCACACTCCTTTATCTTTATATTGCGTTGTTTCTTTCGGTCTTCACGCGGCGCCGCGCTCCAGCCCCTTGCAGGCCTCGCGCACCCATGAGAGCGCCTGCGCGCGGCTGCCCTCCGTCACCGTGGCCCAGCGCGAGGTATGGATGGTCTTGGCCGTATCCAGCCCGCGCCAGTATTCCTTGACGACCAGCAGCCGCCAGCCCGTCTTGCCCGTACCTTTGCCCACCGTCAGCGTCTCGACCGTGAAACTGTGGCCCGGCGCGGAAAAGCTGTGGCGGATGCGGGTGAATTCCACGCCCGCGTGGCTCCAGCGGTCTTTCTTCAGCCCCGGGTTGGAGGCGGAGACCAGCTGGTCGAGCCCGCGGTAGAAAGAGGCGCTGGCGAAGCTTTTCATGTCCGGGCTCTCCCTGCTGCATCGAGTCGAAAAACCGAGTCGTCCAAAAAGGCAAATATGCCCGCCGGACGGCGCGCCTGAAAGTTACTCCTTTCCGGCGAACTTTTGTAACGATATTGCGAAATATTATTACCCATTGGCATAATCGGTTTATTTTCACAGGCCTGTGTTGCGGCGCACAAATGAGCGTATCATTTTTTCAAGAACAAGAAAAAGACCAAACAACACCAAGGATAACGACAATGGCTGTCGGCGGGCTGCTGGCCCTTTTGGAAGACATCACCTCGACATTGGACGACGTATCGACGCTGGAGCAGCTGGCGGTGGAGAAATCCGCCAAGATTGCCGAAGACGACATGACCGCCCATGTGGAGAACGGCAAGAAGAAGCTCAACCCCAAGCACGAGATCTCCGTCATCATGGCGGTGGCGAAGGGCTCGCTGAAAAGCAAGGTTCTCTTCTTCATCCCCACCACCTTCGCCATCGCGACGCTGGCGCCCTGGGCGGTCGTGCCGCTTTCGGTCGCGAGCGGGCTGTACATCAGCTACGAAGGCACGAAGAAATTCCTTGAAAAGGCGGACCCGGCGAAGGCCGCGAAACGCCGCGCCGCGCTGAACGCCGCCGCGCACGGCGGCAAGGAAACCCTGTTGCGCTACGAGAAGGACCGGATTTCGCAGGCGATCAAGACGGACGCCGCCCTTTCGCTGGAGCTGGCGGGCATTCATATCGGCATGGCGACCGGCGCGCCGCTGCTGACCAAGCTGGCCATCCTGACCGTGGCGGGCATCGGCACGACAACGCTGATCTACGCCGGCATCATCGGCATCATCAAGATGGACGACGTGGCCCTGCACCTCGCAAGACGCAAGGGCGACCACCTGCTTGCGAAAGCCCAGCGCAAGATCGGCCGCGGCATGCTGCGCGCGGCGGCCCCCGTCATGAAGGCCGTCGCGGGGGTCGGCATGACCGCCCTCTTCTACCTCGGCGGGCACCTGCTGGCGGAAAACGTCCCCCTGCTGCACCACGGGATCGAGGCGCTGAAGGAAACCATTTCCGGCGTCGGCGTCTTCGAGAACGTCGCGACCGTCTCCGTCATGATCGCAACCGGCGTCGCCAGCGGTTTCGCCGCCGTCGGCCTCGGCAAGGCCGTGGAAAAACCCGCCCGCTATATCAAGGACAAGCTGCGGCCACATTACCAGGCCCATCTTTCCGGCCCGGTCAAGGGCGTGAAGAAAACGCTGAAACGCGGGCTGGACAAGGCGCTGCGCCGCGACCGGAAAACCGAAACCGTGGAAATGAACCCGCGCATCGAATTCCCCGACATCCCGCCGTTGCGCGACGGGCAGCTGAAGACCGTCTGGGTGCCGCTCACCCGCGAACAATCGGAGCAATCCTCCGGCTGGCCGCGCCCCGGCACGCTGGTGAGCCGTTTCGAGGTAGCCGGCGAAAAACCCGCAACCATGTCGGAATCCGCGCCGAAAACGCCCGTTCCCGCGCCGAAACAGCCGCAACCGCCCGCGTCGTAAGGCCTTTTGATCCCGGCCATAATTTCCGGTTGACCCTGATGCCCCACGGCCTATGCTGTGGGGCATCAGTCAATTGCCGGAGTCATCCCCATGAAAAAAGCCAAAAACATCATCATCGTCCTCGCCGTGCTCATCGTGGCGGCCGGGCTCTTCATCTTCCTCAACCTGAACAGCGGGGCGAAGCGGCTGATCGAGACGGCGGGCAGCGCGGCGCTGGGCACCAAGGTTTCGGTGAGCGGGCTCGACATTTCCATCGCCGACAAGAAAGCCTCCATGAACGGGCTTTCCGTCGCCAACCCGCCCGGGTTCGACGCCGCCGACATCATCAAGGCCAAGGCGATCTCGGTGAAGGTGGACGACGTGACGCGCAAGCTGGTCACCATCGACGAGGTCGTGGTGGACGGCATGACCGTCAACTATGAGCTGGGCAAGGGCGGCACCAATTTCGACGTGCTGAAAAAGAACATGCCCGGCGCAGGCCAAAGCAACGGCAAAAGCGGCGGCGAGAGCGGCGAGAACACGCCTTCGCCGGAGGTCATCATCCATCACCTGAAAATCCTGAACGCGCAGGTCATTCCGGCGCTTGGCAAAAATCAGGCGCCGATTTCCCTGCCCGACCTCACGCTCAACAACATCGGCAGCAAGAGCAACCCCGCCACCGCGCGGCAGGTCGCGGAGAAGATACTGGCCAAGGTGCTCTCGGCCTCCTCCACCGCCGTCATCACCTCGGGCGTGACGAATTCCATCAACAAATCGGTGGACAATGCGGCGGAAAAGCTGAAAGGCCTGTTCGGCAAGTAAATCAAAAAAAGAAATACGACATCGCGGCGGCGCGGCGGGCTCAGTCCTGCGCGTCGCCGTCTTTCTTTTGCGCGGCGAGTTTTTCGGACATTTTGTCCAGCAGTCCGCTGTCGTCCGGCGCGAGCCCGGCGCGCAGCTTGAGCAGGCGCAGCGCGCGCGCCTCTTCCTCCGTCAGCTTGCGCGGGCCGATCTTGTCCAGAAATTCCTGCACCGCATCCGTCATTTTACACCTCCGCCCGCGCCGCCTTTCGGCTGGGCCATCTTCATGTTCGCCCCCTTGCCGAAGCGCGACACGCCTTCGGGCAGCACCTTGGGCGCTTTCGGGCCTTTTTTCTCCAGCCATTTGCCGACCTCGATGAGGCCGCCGTCCTCCATCAGCGCGTTGTACTGCCGCTCGAAGGCGCGCATGGTCCCGCGCGAACGGCCGTCCGCGTTGTGCTTCTTGATCTCGACGAGGCTCTGCACCTCGGGCGGCATGTCCGGGAAGGTCTCCATGGGCAGCAGGCGGTAAACCGCGCCCGCCTCCACGCGGTGGCGGCCCACGGCCACGGTATTGAATTTCTCGCCGAGGGAAAGGTTTTTCAGCACCCCCGCCATGAAGTCGTTGACCAGCGCGCCCTGCCGCAGCGCATTCATTTTCTTTTCCGCATCCCCCCGCAACTTGTCGAGGAAGACGTAGCCCTTCACGTCGTTCGCGACCGGCGCGGCGGCGGAAACGACGCCGAGGCCGTTGACGTAGCCCGTGACCTTCGTGCCCTCGACCTCCATGGTGCGGGATTTCGGGTCCTTGATGTCGGCGAACTTGCGCAGCCCCTCGCGCTGCAGGTAGTCGCGCAGCCTTTCCGTGTCCGCCACGCCGTTGCGCAGCAGGAAGACGGCGATGCCGGTCCTGTTGAATTCCTCCGTGCGGCGCGCGATGTTCTTTTGCGCCTTGGCCATGGCTTCCGGCGTCGCGTCCGCCACGACCAGCGTGAAGTTCGCCCCGCCCTCATGCGCGATGAGCGCGGGCTCGGGCATCTGCGATGAAATCCCCGCCTCTTCCAGCGAGGCCTTGATGATGCCGACCATGTGGCGCAGCGCGATGTCGCTGTAATGGTGGCCCAGCGCGCCGTTGAGCCCCGCGAGGTTGTGGAAGGAAACGGCCATGCCCTGCGGATGCGCGCCGGACATCTTTGAATCCTTCGACCAGGCCTCGATGGTGGGGGCCATGACCTGCGGCATCATCACCCCCGCGGCGGGGTCGATGGCGGCAATGCCGCTAAGCGCCTTGTCCAGCATCATCTTCTGCACGGTCGTCAGCGCAAAGCCCTTTTGCTTCATTTCACCCTCGACCCGCCCGCGCCGGCGCGTTTCGAGGGAGGCCATGGGCGCGGCCTCCTGCGGCTTGTCTTCCTGCGCGAGGGACTGGTGCGTCAAATCCTCGCGCAGCGGCGCATAGGGGAAAAGGTTTTCGGACGCGCCGCCGGTTTGCGCCAGCTGCTTTTCGACCACGGCGGCAAAGCCCCTGGAGCCCTGCACGAGCGCCGGGTTGTGCGCGGGGTTCAGGACATGCAGCGCGGCCGAGACTTCCGCCGTGCGCAAAATGTCCCGCGCGATGAGGTTGTCGATGAAGTCCTTCGTATCCTGCCCCTCCGGCACTTTTATCTTGCCGCTTTCGATCGCGCCCAGCCAGCCCTGCTCCTGCGATTCATGGTCGATCTCGCCGAGGCGGATGAGGCCGAGGCGTTTTTTCTCCGCCGAGATATCCGCGTCCAGCTCCTGCACCAGCGCGTTGGTCTTGACGATCCTGCCCATGTCCTGCATGGCCAGCGCCGCGCCGAAGCCGTTGCGCACGGGGTTTTCGGGGTCTTTCAGGTGCGGGTGGTCCTGCAGGCCCATCTGCGCCACGCGCATCTCGATGCCGGTATGCAGCTCGCCCGCGATGTTCTTGAGCATTTCGGGGTCGGAAACGCCGCCGATGAGGATGCGCAGTTCGTCCCCGCCGGTGCGGATGGGCACGATGTCGATGTCGGGCAGCATGCCCTTCAGGTCATAGACGAGGCCGCGGCAGATGACCAGCATGGCGTCGTCCGTCATCGCGCGGGCCTCGCGCTCAGCGACCTCCTCGACCGCGCAGAAACGCTCGGCCGCCAGCATTTCGCGGAAATAATCGTTGGTGCCGCCCATGTTGGAAAAATCGATCTCCGCCATCGCCATGCCCTTGCCGGTTTCCAGCGTGTAGAGATGGGCGAGCCCGCTGGCGGCATAGGCGTGCTCCTTGGGCAGGTAGCCGGTGACGGGGTCGGGCGCGTTGCGCGCGTATTCGATGTCGCGGATGAAGTCCAGCACGCCCGCGGGCGCGTCCGGGATGTATTTGACGATGAGCGCGGCTTCCAGCGCGGCGGGGGTCATGAAGCCCTTTTCCTGCCAGAGCGTCTTCACGTCTTCCAGCACGGCCTCCACCGTTTTGGGGAAGGCGCTGAAATCCGCGCCGGGGTATCGCGCCGCCGCTTTTTCGCGCGCGGCATCATCCAGCGCGAAGCCGGCCATGAAGGCCTCCACGCTTTCGCCCTCGAAAATGTTTTTGAACCTGCCGCCCGCCATCTGCCCTTTACAAACCCTTTTACACACCCTTATGCGCGCGCCGCCTGCCGCGGCGCGCCTCTTTCGCATTTTGACTATATTATAGAACACCCCCTCTTATTTTTCCTTAATAAATACCACGAAAGATGAAACTATTAATATATTCAAAGAGTTGGTTGATAAATTGCCCCGCCGCGGCCTATGCTGGAGCCTTGAGGGACGAGGCGGCGGGCAGGCCGGAGCGGTCACAAGGAACAACGACATGACAGAGAATATCGTCGTCATCGCCGCGCTTTTGCTGGGCGCGGGCGTGCTGTTCTCCCGCCGGCTGCAACAATCGCAGGCGTGGCGGGCGACGGTGACGCCGCTGGCCTCCATCATCGGCAGCGGCTTTCTGGTTTCCGTGCCGCTGCTGGCGGGCAAGGCCGGCAACGCGGCGATTTTCGCGATGGCGGGGCTCATCGGGCTTTCATGGCTCATCGGCGGCGCCGTGCGCTTCAACATCCGCCACGCCGAGCCGCTGATGCAGGAGCCGCACAAGCACGGCGTGGTGGTTTCGACCGAGCGCATGTCGCACCTCGTGCTCGCCTTCGCCTATTTCATCTCCGTCGCCTATTACCTCGTGCTGCTTTCCACCTTCCTTTTGAAAGGCATGGGGCACCCGGACCCGCTGGCGGCCAAGTGCATCACCACCGCTATCCTGCTCGCCATCGGCGGCACGGGGTTCTGGCGCGGGCTGGGCATTGTGGAGCGGATCGAGAAATACACCGTGGGCGCGAACCTCGCCGTCATCTTCGCGCTGCTGGCGGGGCTGGTGTGGTACAACGCCGCCCTCGCCCTGCACGGGCAATGGGCGCTGGCCGTCACGCATCCGGTTTTCGACGCGCGGACGCTGCGCGTCATCCTGGGCGTGCTCATCGTGGTGCAGGGGTTCGAGACCTCGCGCTTCCTGGGCATGGAATACCCGGCGGAGCTGCGCATCAAAACCATGCGTTACGCGCAGGTCATCTCCACCGTCGTCTATCTGTTGTTCTTCGCGCTGGTGACGGTGATGTTCCGGCTGGACCTGCACGACACGGGGGTGGCGGCCATCATCACGCTGGTCGGCCATGTCGCGCCGGTGCTGCCCTTCCTGCTCACGCTGGGGGCGATCGCGAGCCAGTTCAGCGCCTCGGTCGCGGATTCGGTGGGGGCGACGGGGCTGGTGCACGACATCACCCGCCGCGAGGTGCCGGTGCGCCACGCCTATCCGCTCGTCGCGCTGGTCGCCATCGGCGTGACGTGGGGCACGGATGTTTTCGGCGTCATCAACCTCGCCTCGCGCGCCTTCGCGCTGTTCTATTTCATGCAATGCTGCGTGGCGCTGCTGGTGACGCGCAAGCACACCCACCTGCCCCGCCGCGCGGCGCGCACGGTTCTTTTCGCCGCGCTGGCGCTGGTCTGCCTTGCCGTGGTGGTCTTCGCGCTGCCGTCAGGGGCGTAGGAACCGGCGCAGGAATAAATTTTCGGGAACTCAGGTGTTCATATGCTGGCGGATGAGGGCCAGCGCCTCCGCCTTGCCCAGCCGTTCGAGGTGCTGCATGAAAACATCCCATGGCGGAATGTTGCTGCGGTAGGGATCGTTGCAGGCCTTGGCATAGAGCCCGCCGCCCGGCCCCTTGTAGAGACCGCCGCCCGTGGTGATGGACAGCCCGCCGCCCGAGCCCGTGTAAAGCCCCCCGCCCGGCCCTTCGTAAAGGCCGCCGCCGGGGCCGCTGTAAAGTCCGCCGCCCGGCTCCGTCGAGAGCCCGCCGCCCGGACCGGTGTAAAGCCCGCCGCCCAGATCGGCCGAGGCGCCGCCGCCCGCGCCGGTATAAAGCCCGCCGCCCGGCTTGTCCGACAATCCCCCGCCCGGCCCCTTGTACCGGTCCCGCGGCCAGCCTGTCTTGTCGTTCATGATCGCCTCACGTTTTGAGTTTCGATGGGGGATTGTAGCATTTTTTTGCACACGCCATTAAGCATGAAGTGGAATCTCCGCATTCCGTCTTTTAGCTGGCATTGACGACAACTTGACCGGAGAAAGCTTCATCCTCCATTGCAGCGTATTTAACATGGCTTAGGCCGCATCTGGAAATCAGGTCATTTACTGTCGGCAAAGAACTCCGACCCCACATTTTCGTGAGAGCATAGGTTCTCCCGCCCACATGAAAAAGATGCTCGTCTTCTGTATAGAACCTCTTGATGCCGGAAACAGAGCTGCCTTCATGCCGTTCACTCTCTGCCTTCTGCAGAAATCCGGCCTCGTTATGAACGCCGTCAACAAATACCCATGCCCATGTACGGGCTATGAGGTCTTGCGGTTTGAAACCTCTTTCAATCGCCTCCTTGACGACCAGATAGACCAACTCCCTCTTAGGCAGGTTTGTATAGACTTTACCGCCTATATCCAGTTCAAATCGCGTCAGGTCCCTGTTTGGCGTCCTCGTTTCAGCTTCATCGCCCTCATCTTCGTAGGCGCTTTCCTGTTCCTCGACCGCCTCCTCCTGATCGTCCGCATCATCATCGCCCAAGTCGTTGCCGCCCTGTAAAGGCAAGGCGCTTTTGCCCATCGCCTTTTCGATCAGATGGACAAGCAATTGTTTTCTGCCCCGGTAGAATTCCTCAAAATTGTCATGGCGAAGCGCCTCCGCCGGAATCAGGTGGCTTTCCAGTATCTTATCCATTGCTGCATCATCAAGCCGCACCTGCTTTTCGGATTGAATCTTTTGAAGATAGAGGGATGGGGCGATGCCGCCGATTTTTCTGTTGGCCTTATAGGAAATCGGGGTCTTGTTGACGATCGCGTTGTACCGCTTGCGGGGAATTTTCTGCTTTTCACACCAGTCTTGCGGGAAAATATGGTGTATATCCAAGGCGACATCCTCAGCATCAAGGTCGCGGATATTCGCCTTCCAGAAAAAATCCTCCGCGCCGTCCCGAAGCACCAGCACGTTCAGCCCCTTGTAGGCCGCGCTCAGGCGCGAGGATAAACGGTCCAGCCTGTCCGGCTGAAATGATGCTTCCGCTATCGTGCGCGGCTCCTCTGCTCCATCCTCAACCCATGCCAGCAGGTCTTCGACATCGTTCGCCATGCGGCTCTCCACCGCGCCGCCGTACAGTTCACCGAGCACACCACACCAGAACCACTGCGCCAGCTTTTCATAGATACGCGGCTCCAGCCAGCGTTCGCCTATTTGCGTCATGACCGCCGCCAGAGGGGGAAGTTGGGTGCGGTAAGGAAGGTCGCGAGAGGCCGTAAAGCACTCTTTGCGCAGGAATTTCGCGGCGAGCATAAAGCCCGCTTCCACCTTGTCGGCCCACTTCCGGTAGCCCTCAAGAGGAAGGGAAAGTATCGCCACACGTTTGGCGCTGACGGCCGCAGACTGTTTTGGGGCTTTCCCCTCTTTAAGATCAGCCATGCGACGTTCAAGGGTTTGCAACATGGTAATGGATTGCAGGAAGTCAGTGGTTCCGACGACTTTCAGCATCGGCTCTTTAGCCATCCGTTCATAGCGCGACGACACCTCGCGCAAGGTGCTGCCGAACCAATCGTCGCGGAGATTGTAGCCATCGGCTGCGTAGCTCGCCGTCACCAGCTCGAATACCGACAAGGGAACCCCGCCCGTGTTTACCTTCTCGAAAACGAGACAAACGGCTTCTTTCGTGGTTTCTTTTTTGAGGCGAATAATCGGAAGCTGATAACGCTTGAAAGGCTCAATAACCTTTTCCCGAAACTCCATCCAGATATCAAAATGTTCCTTGGCGACCTGATATAAGCATTTCTCCCAGTCATTCGAATTAAAAATTTCCTTGCATGGGAAGTAAAGCTGTCGGCATTCCAGCTCTCTCTTGGAAAGGTCGAGCATGACATCCCGCCCGAAATTTTCTTTTAATTTCCGGTCAGGTTCTACGGCGATCAGCGCATCTTCCAGGTATTCATGGCCTTCAAGCGCCTTGCGGATATCAAAATAGTAATAACGCTCAATCGCCTTTCCCTTGTCGTTGCGAGTCTTGACGGTTCCATCAAGCGCCAATACTTGCGTCAGGGTGGTCAGGCGTTGCTGGCCATCGAGGATAAGCATTTCCGCCTGCGGCGGCGTCCCGCCGAACTGCACGTTCTCAATCGGGCGCATCTGGAAACGCGCCTCACCGCCCGTTTCCAGCAACATGACCGCACCAACGGGAAATGATCTGGCAATGCTCACCAAAAGGCTGCGAACATGCTCATCATCCCAAATCCAGCCACGCTGAAAATCCGGCAACTGAATTTTGCCTTTGACGATATCCGCGAGAATCTCGGTCAGGGGAAGCTTGGTGCTGTCGAATGTGCTCATATCATTGGCCCCACTAAAAAACACCTATCAAAAAAGCGGAAAAATGGAGCGGTGACGGGAACAACATTCATTAACTAATGAACTGATTTATAAAAGAAAGCTCGATGTGAATTACATTGATACCCCTAAAAGTACCCCTGAATTTTTATAATGCGTTAATCATGCACTTAGCACTGCCGATTCACTGTGCCAGTTCAAGGGCCAAAACCTCAATCGAACTTAGGCCGGAATACGTTGATATTCATCAATTATGAAGCCAAGCAGCTTTCATTGATACCCCTAGAATCTCCTGCATACCTATTAACTGCACAACCCTTGAGGGAGACTTTGCCGGACGGCTTTCATATGCTTCTAACGTAAAATACGCATAAAAATAGGGGATGTTCCGAAGAACAGAGCCCCACGCATTTACAAGAAACTTGTAATCTTATCACAGCAACGTATCCGACACGGCCATGCTATGCGTAATCAGAGATTGCAATCATAACTTATTTTTGTCAAGGTTTTCTCTGGAATTTTTTAAAGGTGGATCATTATGGGTTATATTTTAGGATTGGACGTTGGTATCGCTTCAACTGGCTTTGCAGGCGTAACGCCGGAAAAACAAAAGATTGATTTTACGGGCGTTCATATTTTTGATAAAGCCGAAAACCCGAAAGATGGCTCATCCTTGGCACTGCCGCGCCGCTTGGCACGGGGGTTGCGGCGCGTTATTCGCCGCCGCGCACAACGTAAAAAACATATCCGCAAAATGCTTCTGAAATATGGCTTTGGTCGGGAGGCAGTCGCCAGCATAGACGCGCCGGAAACAGAGAATACGCCCAGTGTATGGGAACTTCGTGCCGAAGCCTTAAAAAGAAAACTGACCGACTCCGAACTTGCGCGGATTTTGTTTCATATTGCCAAGAGGCGCGGATTTCAGTCCAACAGCAAAAAAGCCGCTGATAATGACACCGAGGGGAAAAAAGCCCTTGATGGATCAAAGCAGCTTCAGGAAGCAATGGCCCAATCCGGCGCGCGAACCATCGGCGCATATCTGGCAACGCTTCCAAAGCAAAGAAAGGGTCATGGCAGTTACGACAGGTTTGTTGTCCGTGATTTGCTGCGGGAAGAAGTCAGAACCATTTTTAACGAACAAAGACGTTTGGGTAATGATACGGCGACAAAATCCTTACAGGCAGAATATGAGGATATTGCTTTTACGCAAAGGCCGCTTCAATCCAGTGAAAAACTTGTGGGGTTTTGTTTCCTTGAAGGGACACTCGGCAACAAAGTAAAACGTGCGCCAAAATTTTCCTATTCGGCTGAACTCTTTGTTTTGTGGTCAAAGATCAACAACTTGCGGATCAAGGAATATGGCGGCAGCGAACGCCCCCTGACGCAGGACGAAAAAAACCAAATTGCGGAACTCGCGCACAAGAATAAAGATGTGAAATATAAGCAGATCCGAAAACTTCTGGATATGGCCGATGAAGAACGCTTTAATATCAGCTATAGAAAAACAGACGACAAGGAAGCGGACTGGGAAAAAATCCGGGATTCCGTAGAGGGCCGGTCTGTATTTATGGCCTTGAAAGGCTACCATGCTTTTAAGGATGCCCTTGGCCAGAGTGAAGCAGATTGGCACAGATGGATTGGAAAAGACATTGAAAAGCTAGACGATATAGCAAGGGTTTTATCGTTTTATGAAGACAGTGAAGAGATAGAAAAACTGCTTTCTGGTATCGGCGTCAATGCAACCGATAGGATAGCCCTGTCAAAAATCACAGATTTTAAAAAATCCATTGATATTTCCGCCAAAGCTGCGCGCAAAATCCTTCCATTTATGCAGCAAGGAATGACCTATGATAAGGCATGTGAGGAAGCGGGATATAACTTCAACAAACAGAAAAATCAGGGGCTGTCGCTTGTTCCAAAATTTGAGCCAAGCAGAAACCCAGTTGTTGACCGCGCCTTGTCTCAAGTACGTAAAGTCGTGAATGCCATTATCCGCAGATACGGAATGCCGGAAACGATTATTGTTGAGGTCGCGCGCGATCTTGGTAAATCATTCCAAGACCGCAGGGAAATCGATAAAACCAGAGCGAAGAACCAGAAGAACAAGGAAGACGCCGCCAAACACGCAGAGGAAATTTTAGGGCATGAACCTAACGGTGATGAATTGTTTAAATATCGTTTGTGGATGGAACAAAAGGGATTTTGTATTTACAGCGGCGCAGAAATAAAGCCCGAATTGTTACGCGATCCCGTTGCTACGCAAGTTGACCACATCCTGCCCTATAGCCGCTCTTATGATGACAGCTACATGAATAAGGTTTTGTGTTTTACGGATGAAAATCAGAAAAAGGGAAATAAGACGCCCTATGAATACCTGAAAGATACGCAGGCTTGGGAGGCTTTGGAGAATAGCTTTGCGCGGCAGTTGCCACGCGCAAAAGCAGAGCGCCTTTTGATGAAAGATTTTGACGCGGCTCAAGAAGACACTTGGAAGTCACGTCATTTGAATGACACGCGCTATATCACGCGCCTATTGAAAAACCATCTTGAAAATAGCCTTGATCTTGGCAAGGGAAACCGTGTCCAGACACGCAACGGCGCGTTGACGGCGCATTTGCGGCACGCTTGGGGCTTCCGTGATAAAGACCGTACTAATGACCGCCACCATGCCTTGGACGCTATCGTTCTTGCTTGCTCCACGCAAAGCATGGTGCAAAAACTGACGAGCTGGAATAAATATGAAGCGCGCAAGAAAAACCCCGCGAAAAGACAGCACCCGCCGTTGCCTTGGGAAGGCTTTCGTGAAACCGCACAAGAAAAAATAGACGGAATTTTTGTCAGCCGTATGCCGCATAGAAAAATCAGCGGGCAAGCGCATGAAGAAACTATCCGCAGTATCCGGCATAATGATAACGGCAACCGCGTCATTGTTCAAAAAGTGCGCTTGACCGCTTTAAAGCCCGCCGCACTGGAAAACCTTGTCGATAAAGATGGGCGCAATCAAAATCTCTATAACATCCTGAAAGCGCGCCTAGACGCGCATAAAGGCGATCCTCAGAAAGCATTCGCGGAGCCCGTCAAGCTTGCTGGCAAGGGTGGAGAAGACAAGGCCGCCGTTATCAATTCCGTCCGCATTGTGACGAATGAAAAAAGCGGTGTCGAAATAAACGGCGGGCTTGCGAGTAATGGCAGCATGATCCGCGTTGATGTGTTTCAGAAAGAAGGAAAGAACTATTTATGCCCTATATACGTATATCATAAGGCTGCCGCAACGCTTCCAAATGGCTTGATAAAATCTGCAAAAGATGAAAAAGATTGGCCGCAGGCTGATACTAGCTATAAATTTCTATTTAGCTTATATCCGAATGACTTAATCAAAGTTAAGAAAGGAGACATAGATAGCTTTGGTTACTATGCTGGTGCAGATCGCGCCTTGGCCCAAATAAAATTCATAGCCCATGACAATGACCAAACATTCGGAAACGATAAAGGCTTTATTAAAATTGGAGTTCTTGGGCTTGAAACGCTCGAAAAATATGTCGTGAATTATTTTGGAGAAATGCACAAGGTGAAGGGGGAAAAACGTCTTGGCTTGGCGAAATCTACTCGTACAAAATCCGGCAAAACTGTCGCTAAAAAACGCACAGTTACAACTGGAAAATGACGAAGGGGTCTTTTCCGTCGCCGTCGAGGATCTGACCTGCATTATACTTGAGAGTCATCATGTTACCGTCAGTACGGCATTATTGGCACGCTGTCAGGAGCATGGCGTTTGCGTTGTCACCTGCGATGCGGCGCATACGCCGAATGGTGTTTTGCACCCTTTTCACGAACACTCCCGCCAAAGCAAAGTAGCGCATTTGCAAATAGGCTGGTCTATGCCTTTTAAAAAGCGTTGCTGGCAGTCCATTATCAGGGCAAAGGTCGGCGGCCAAGCGGACGTTCTCGAAAAATACGGTGTTGGAGATACGGCAAAAGCGTTGCGTGCCATGCGGCAGCATGTAACCTCCGGCGACGAAAAAAATATCGAGGCGCAGGCGGCGCGCGAATATTGGCAAAAGCTTTTTGGCACGGAATTTAGACGTCATGCGGTTGACACCACAAATGGCGCGCTGAACTACGGCTATGCCATTATGCGCGCTGCTATTGCGCGTTCGCTTGTCGGGTTTGGATTGCTCCCGGCCTTTGGCTTGCATCATGACAGTGACCTAAACGCATTCAACCTTGCAGATGATGTCATCGAAATATTCCGGCCATTTGTAGACAATCAGGTAAAGGAAATGCAATTGGCCGGGGAGCTGTCAGAAAAAGACCTCTCCAAAGAAAATCGCCAGAAACTCGCGGGCATTCTGAACACAACATGCATGTTGTCCGGTGAAGTTCATACGCTTATCAATGCGTCCGACAAAGTGGCCGAAAGGCTGGTTGTCGCTATCGAGAAAAAAGCCCCACAAGAAATAACTTACCCAGAGATTCAGACGACTCTGCTATGACGGCGGCAAAGGACAGGTTTATGTGGCTTTTCGTATTTTTCGACCTTCCCGTCAAAACAAAAGAGGAGCGCTATGCCGCCACGCGCTTTCGCAACTTTTTGTTGAAAGACGGCTATATGATGATTCAATTTTCCGTCTATGCCCGCGTCTGCAACGGGCAGGAAAGAATTGACAAACACGCCTCAAGATTGCATAATTCGATACCCTCAAAAGGGAGCGTCAGGGCGATTCAGATCACTGACAAACAGTATGAGCGCATGAAGATTCTGGTCGGAAAACAGAAGATTCGTGAAAAAGTAAAGACCGAACAGCTCATTTTATTCTGAACCGCCCGGTCTTTTTCTAAGCAATATCAATTCATTACAGCGTATCGATCATAGCATGGCCGTGTCGGATGGGAAGCTATGACAGCGCCGCGTCAAGCGTCTGGTGTCGCTGGATCATAGCATGGCCGTGTCGGATGGGAAGCTATGACACAGGCGCGGGCGAGTGCAGTCATCATGAGATCATAGCATGGCCGTGTCGGATGGGAAGCTATGACGCCAGCGGCGCAGCACCGTTATAGCCTGCTATCATAGCATGGCCGTGTCGGATGGGAAGCTATGACATGCGGTAACCCCTGATGTGGGCGCATGCTATCATAGCATGGCCGTGTCGGATGGGAAGCTATGACATCCGCAGGACAGCGGCGGGGACGGTGACTATCATAGCATGGCCGTGTCGGATGGGAAGCTATGACCCAAAAACCCGCCGGTCT
>WGNE01000020.1 GCA_016124645.1 Alphaproteobacteria bacterium | reverse complement strand
GGACACGCTGGAAGCCCTGCGCTATTGCAAGCGCCAGTCGCAATACACGGTTTCCATCCTCAACACCATCGAAAGCACCATCGAGCGCGAAAGCCACCACGTGCTGCGCACGCTGGCCGGGCCGGAGATCGGCGTCGCCTCGACCAGGGCCTTCACCACCCAGCTCACCACGCTGGCCTGCCTTGCCGTTTCGCTTGCGCGCAAGAACAACACCATCAGCGCCGCGCGCGAAAAGGAGCTGACCGACGCCCTGCGCGAAGTGCCCGCCCGCGTCGCCGAGCTGCTGGGCCATGACGAGAAAATCCGCGAAATGGCGCACCAGATATCCGAGGCGCGCGACGTGCTCTACCTCGGCCGCGGCACCTCCTACCCCATCGCGCTCGAAGGCGCGCTGAAGCTGAAGGAGATTTCCTACATCCACGCCGAGGGCTACGCCTCGGGCGAGCTGAAGCACGGGCCCATCGCGCTCATCGACGAAACCGTGCCGGTCATCGTCGTCGCGCCCTATGACGCGCTGTTCGAAAAAGCCGCCAGCAACGCGCAGGAAGTCGTGGCGCGGGGCGGCAAGGTGCTGCTCATCTCCGACAAGCAGGGCATCGCCAAGCTGAAGGACAAGGCGACCTGGACGATCGAGATCCCCGAGGTCGATCCCTTCGTCGCCCCCATCCTCTACACCATCCCGGTGCAGCTGCTGGCCTATCACACCGCCGTCATCAAGGGCACGGACGTTGACCAGCCGCGCAACCTCGCCAAATCGGTGACGGTGGAATAGCACCGCGCCAGCAGCCCATTTGACCGGACGCGCCATATAATTTAACATAGTTGTATGGCGTGGCCGCATCCCGGCGGCCCGGATCGGGGGATCACGGTGGCCTTTGACAATGTTATCAAGAACGTAGCTGAAAAGAGCTATAGCGTCCTGCATGGCAACGACAGCTATTATTCGCAAGAAGAAGGCACCTTCAAGCGCCGCGGCTTCATCGGCCGCTACCTCAACAAGCTGGACGAAACACGCATGGCGGACCTGCAGACCAAGTTCGCGGCCACGCCGATGGGCGCGGCTCTGCTGGGCTATGCCGCCGACAACGACATCAAGATCGGCTTTGAATTCCACGACAAAAATTCGAACATCGGCGCCGCCATGATCGGCGAGAAAACCCTGATGCTCAACCCGCAAAGATCGGACGACATGCTGGTCGGCGCCATCGCGCATGAATTGCGCCACAGTTACCAGAACAAGCAGATAGCCGGCACGCCCGGCAATCTGGGCTCGCGCCTGCCGCCGGAATCCGCCGTGGCCGTCGATCGGTACATGGAGGCGGACGCGCGCGTCTTCCAGCAAAAATACGTCGAAGACTATGCCGCGCGCACGGGCAACGACGGGCCGCTCAAGGCCATGATGAAAATCCACGGCGGCCTTGACCCGAAAACCGTTTCCGGCACGGATGCGCAGCGCTTCACGGGCTGGTGCAACTACCTGCAGAAAGCCGGCGGATACGACGCCATGATGCTTGGCAAGGTGCAAGGGCATATGCAGGATCGCGAAAAAGGCTTTACCGGCGGCATGATATCGCAAGATGCGGGGCGGCAGGCGGCGCTGGGCGTCGCGCGGCGCATCGACGGCGCATGGCCCTATCCCGTCACGCCCGGCAAGGGCTATCTTTCGGGCGTGAGCGACGCGAAGCTGACGGGTCTGGGCGGCGTGCATCCCGGGCTGCAAGGGCCGATGACGTCGATGATGAACAGCTACAACAAAATATTTGCGGCCACCAACCCCACCGTCGGCGCGACGGCGAAGATCGGCGCCTCCATTCCCTCGGCGGGCGGCGGAAAACGCTGACGCGCTAGTCCTTCAAAAGGCCTTTTTGGTACAGGAGCCCTTCGAGGTCGCCGCTGGCGTAAAGCTCGCGCACGATGTCGCAGCCGCCGATGAACTCGCCCTTGACGTAGAGCTGCGGCGTGGTCGGCCAGTTGGTGAAATCCTTGATGCCCTGGCCGAGCCCCGGTTCCGACAGCACGTCGATGTCCTTGAAGGGCACGCCGATGTTCTGCAGGATCTGCACCACCGCCGCCGAAAAGCCGCATTGCGGGAAGACCGCCGTGCCTTTCATGTAGAGCACGATGTCGTTCTCGCCGATGTCCTGGCGGATGCGGTCGAAGACCTCGTTCTTTTCAAAATACTGCGTCATGCTTTTCCCCGTTTCTTCTTCTTTTTATTCCCCGGAAAGCTCGTCGCCGCTGCGCGTCGTGAGCTGGAGGGCGTGGATATCCTGACCGATATGGCCTTCCAGCGCCTTGAAAACAAGGCGGTGCTGCTCGACGCGCGAGAGGCCGCGGAACTGCGGCGAAACCACCCGCGCGGCATAGTGCTGGCCGTCCCCGCGCACATCGTCGATCTCGACCTCCGCATCGGGCAGCCCGGCCCTGATCAGCGCCTCTATCGTTCCGGCGTCCATGAAGCTCCCTTTTCATCCTACTTAAAGCCAAATTACGGCATTGCCGCTTAATGATCTCATAATAAACATGGTTTTTCCTACCTGAATTGCCAATCCCTCTTTTATTTTTTGAAAAATAAGGTAGAAATAGTCTAGGATCTAACAGAAATTTAATATGTAAATTGTATGGATCAACCGTATAAACCGCTGACCGTCGGCATTTCCACTTCCGCGCTGTTCGACCTGCGCGAAGAGCATGAAGTGTACCTCGAAAAAGGCATCGACGATTACCGGCACCTGCAATTCGAGCGCCGCCGCGAGATCATGAAGCCCGGCACCGCCTTTTGCGTCATCCAGAAGCTGCTGGCCATCAATACCCCCGGCGAAAAGCCGCGGGTGGAAGTGGCGCTGATTTCCCGCAACGACATCGAAACCGGCATCCGCGCGCGCTACTCGCTCGACCATTACGGGCTCGACATTCCGCGCATCGCGCTGACGGGCGGCAAGCCGGTGGAAGCCGGGCTGCTGAAGGCCTATGGCATCGACCTGTTCCTGTCCCGCCACCCCGAGGACGTGCAGCGCGCCGTGGACGGCGACATCGCCGCCTCCGTCCTGCACGACCCGCCGAGCGAGGCCGCCGCCTGCAAGCCCGGCAAGGTGCATTTCGCCTTCGACGGCGATCAGGTGCTCTTCGGCGGCGAATCCGAGGCCGTGTTCCAGAAGGAAGGCCTGCTCGGCTTCATGAAGTTCGAGACGGAGATGGCCGACGTGCCCATGCCCGCCGGCCCCTTCGCCCGCGTTCTTTTCGTCATCGAGGCCTTGAAGGCGACTTTTCCGAAGGAAACCTGCCCCATCGAAACCTCGCTCGTCACCATGCGCAGCGGCACCACGCAGATCCGCCCCATGAACACCCTCATCGAATGGGGACAGATCGTGGACGGCGCCTATATGATCGGCCGTTCCTCCCAGGAAGGCCACAAGTACCAGAAAGTCGATGTGCTGGCCGCCATCGGCGCGGATTTGTTCTTCGACGACCAGACCTACCACACCGAACCCGCCTCCAAAGTCGTGCCTTCGGGCTACGTGCCGCAGAAAAGCGACGCGGAACACGCCGCGCCGCCCGCCGCCGTAGCCCCCTGAACGGCTTCAAAACATTAATGAATTTTAAAAACGCTTCATCTATGATGGACAAGCGCAACGCAAAGCCCCTCGCCACAAGAGAACGGACAAGGAATGGCGACGAAGACAGAGGATGATTTCACCCTTGCGCCCATGACGCAGGCCGAGCTGAACGACATCATCCGCAAGCACCAGATGTTCCTGACCGCCCGCCCCGGCGGGGCGCGGGCCGTGGTGCGCGACCGCGACCTGACCAAGCTGACCTTCGTCGGCCAGAACCTTTCGCAGTCCGACTTCACCGGCTGCATCATGTGCGAAACCGACCTTTCTGGCGCGAACTTCGAGAGCGCGACGCTCTTCGGCTGCGACTTCACCGGCGCGCGGCTGGTCAAGACCCGCCTGCAGCGCGCCGACATGCGCGGCGCGGACATCGGGGAAGCCAACCTGACCATGGCCGACATGACGGGCGCCGACCTGCGGCAGGGCCGCACCGTGCTGAAAAGAAAGCTGAACAAGGAAGACGACATCTACAGCCAGAAGGCCGAGGCCGGGGTCGTGCAATTCGCCGGCAGCGACCTTTCGGGCGCGGTGCTCAACAGCACCACCGCCATCAACAGCGACTTCAGCGACGCCGTGCTCGAAAACGCCAAGCTGCAGGGCGCCAACCTGCAGGGCGCGATCATGCGCGGCACGGATCTTTCGGGCGCGGACCTCACCGGCTCCGACATCCGCGACGCGGATTTTTCCTACGCCACCATGACCGGCGCGGACCTGAAGGATACGGAGCAGACCGCCGGCACCAAGTTCGAGCTGGTGCTGACCGGCGACACCGTGGGCACGGATGTGGACGAAATGCCCCTTTCGTTGGACGAGATGATCATCCAGCACGTCCACTGGGTCGCCACCGCCGGGCGGCAGGGCCAGCAATTGACGCTGGAGGGCATCGACATGCGCCACGGCATCAACCTGTCGAGCGAGCGTTTCACCGCCGCCAAGGCCGTCAAATGCACCTTCGCGGAAATGGACCTGCGCAGCATCGAGATGCAGGGCGCGGTGCTCGACGAATCGGATTTCAGGAAATGCCAGCTGCAAAGCGCGGACCTGCGCGGCGTGCGCATGCGCGGGGCGCTCTTGATGCGCGCCGACTTCTCGCGCGCCAACCTGCAGCCGCTGAACATCACGCGGCCCGACGGCACCTCCTACCTCTTCGCCAGCAAGCTCGACAACGCGGCGCTGCGCCACGCGAAATTCATGGGCGCGCGGCTGAACGAAGTCAGCCTGTCCAACGCCGACCTCGCCTGGGCCGATTTCACCAACGCCGACCTGCGCGGCGCGGACCTGCGCGGCGCGGATTTACGCGGCGCGAAATTCGAGGGCGCGGTCATCGACGAGGCGCAATTCGACGAGGGCAAAAAGCCCCGGACTTGAAGGTTTTCAGGAAAATCAGTTCAGACTCAGAACGAGGGGCCCTTGTTGCGGCGGCTCCATGACTGGGCGGGGCCGAAGTCGCTGAGGCGGGTCCGGGCGGTCTTGTCGTTGTCGTTGCCGGCCGAATCCTTTTTCAGCTCGGTCGCGCCGAAGGAGCCGATTCCGGGGTTGGAAAAGACGCCGATGATATTGGGGTGGTTCTCGTTCTTCAGGTGCTGGGCGAGGTTCTTTTCGATCATCACCACGTATTCGTCGCCCATGCCCAGCGGCACGGCGCCGTATTTCTCATCGATGTCCGGCGCGCTCAGGGCCAGCGCTTCCTTGATCGCCTGAAAGGCGGCGGGCGCCTTCATCGCGGGCTGGTCCAGCTTCACGGTCACCATGGCGTAATCCGACGGGCACAACGGGGTCATAATTCAAGGCTCCTGAAATCGACAAAAAAATGGTTAATTAATGATGAATCTATGGGCTGTTACCCCCTTTGTCAATGCCCGCACTTGGGCTATAAATATAGCTATTATGCCTATACGTCATTTGCCAGAAACACTCATCAACCAGATTGCCGCGGGCGAGGTCATCGAGCGCCCTGCCGCCGCGGTCAAGGAGCTGGTTGAAAACGCGATCGACGCGGGATCGTCGCGCGTGGACGTTTCCATCCGCGACGGCGGGCTCGGCCTCATCACGGTCGCGGATGACGGCATGGGCATGACGGAAAAAGACCTCGCCATCGCGGTGGAACGCCACGCGACCTCCAAGCTGCCGGACGACGACCTCGTGCACATCAACGCGCTGGGCTTTCGCGGGGAGGCGCTGCCCTCCATCGGCGCGGTCAGCCGCCTGACCATCACCAGCCGCCCGCGGCGCGAGGACGGCAGCCTTGCCGACGCCGCCGCCATCACCGTCGATGCCGGAAAGAAATCATCCCCCGCCCCCGCCGCCCTGCCCAAAGGCACGCGGGTGGAGGTGCGCGACCTGTTCTACGCCACGCCCGCGCGGCTGAAGTTCATGAAGACGCCGCGCACCGAAACGCAGAACGTGCGCGACGTGGTCGAGCGCCTCGCCATGGCCTACCCCGACGTGCATTTCACCCTGACGGTGGACGACAAGCAGACGCTCGACCTGCCCGCCGCGACGGGCGACCTTTACGACCGCCGCCTGTCAAGGCTGCGCCAGATCATGGGGCGCGACTTCGCGGAGAACGCCCTGCGGCTGGACGCGGCGCGCGACGACGTGCGCCTGACCGGCTACGCGAGCCTGCCCACGCTCAACCGCGGCACCAGCCAGCACCAGTATTTCTACGTCAACGGCCGCCCGGTGCGCGACCGCCAGCTTATCGGCGCGGTGCGCGGCGCCTATGCGGATTTCCTCGCCAGTTCGCGCCACCCCATGCTTTGCCTTTTCATCGACCTGCCGCCCGCGCAGGTGGACGTCAACGTGCATCCCGCCAAGGCGGAAGTGCGGTTTTCGGACGCGGCGCAGGTCCGCGGGCTTCTCGTCGGCGGGCTGCGCCACGCCATCGCGCAGGCGGGGCACCGCGCCTCCACCACCGTGGCGGACCAGACCCTGCAGGCCTTCCAGTCGCCGGAAAATGCCGAGCAAAATCCCTCGTGGGACGGGCAGTACCGGCAATACGCCCCGCCCTACCGCAACATGAAGGGCATGGCAGGCGCGGCCTATACCGGCGCGGTCTATGCCGCCCCGCAGGAAGCCCAAACCGCGCCGCTCTCTGGCCTTGAAAGCCTCCCCGGCGCGCGCACGCATGTGCATGAGGTGAAAGCCGACCCCGTGCAGCTCGCCTATCCGCTGGGCGCGGCCTGCGCGCAATTGCATGAAACCTATATCGTGGCGCAGACGGCGGACGGGCTCGTCCTTGTCGATCAGCACGCCGCGCATGAGCGCCTCGTCTATGAGCGCATGAAGACCGCGCTTTCGAACGGCGGCATCGCGCGCCAGCCCCTGCTCATCCCCGAGGTGGTGGAGATGGACGAGGCCAGCGCGGAACGGCTGCTGACCCGCAGCGGGGAACTGGCCGAACTGGGGCTCGTCATCGAGGCCTTCGGCCCCGGCGCGGTCGCGGTGCAGGAAACCCCCGCGCTTCTGGGCCACGGCAACATCCGCCAGATGGTGCTGGACCTTGCCGACGATATTTCGAATTACGGCCAGACCATGTCGCTGAAGGAAAAGCTGGAGGAGGTCTGCTCCACCATGGCCTGCCACGGCTCCGTGCGCGCGGGCCGCCGCCTGACGGCGGAGGAAATGAACGCCCTGCTGCGCCAGATGGAGCAAACCCCCCATTCCGGCCAGTGCAACCACGGCCGCCCGACCTATGTGGAACTGAAACTGAACGACATCGAAAAACTTTTCGGCCGCCGCTGACGGCCAGAACGAGGAAGACATGACCGAAGACACCGCACCCCAGACGGACAAGCCGAAAACGGACAAGATGAACAGCCCGCAAACCTGCACCGCGCTTTACGCGCTCTTCGCGCTTTCCATGGCCCTGCCCGTCATGTTTTCCAGCCTGCCCGTGATGGTGCTGGGATTCCTCGTCCTCACCGCCGCCATCATCGCCGCCTATGCCCAGCGGGATGCGGCGCGCGGCACGGTCTATGAAAGCCATATCCGCTGGCTCATCCGCACCTTCTGGATCGGCGGCGGCATCTACCTGCCCATCGTGACAATCATCGGCAGCATCTACCTCGCCACGCATATCGACACGCAGGCGCTGATCGAGGCCGCGCAGAACGGCACCGAGGCCACGCCCGCGAACGTCGCCAATATCATCGCCCAGCACTACGGCAAGATGATCGTCAATACCACGCGCATCACGGGCGGCATCTTCACCCTGTGGTGGGTGGTGCGCTGCCTTTCGGGCTACCTGGTGCTGCGCCGGAACAAGGCCATCGCCAACCCCGGAAGCTGGATTTAATTGAGCTGGGTTTAAGTTTCAGGATTTTTCAGGCCTGCGCGCGCAGCAGGTCGCGGAAACGCATGATGTTGTCGAGCTCTTCGCGGATATGCGTCAGGCGCTTGCGCGCCTCCTCGTCCTCGCCCCATTGCTCGAGCTGGAAAGCCTCATCGACGCAGGCCGCCGCATGGGCCTGTTCCGCGTCCAGATAGCCGTCGAGCAGCGCGAGCGCGATGACGAGCGAGCCGGTGACCGCCGTCGCCGACTGCACCACGGTGAAATCCTCCGGCCCCAGCCCGTCGATCAGCGTCTTCAGCTTTTCCAGCGATTCCGGCGGCTGGTTGAGGTACTGGATGCCCGCCACCTTTTGCAGCGCAACGCCATGCGCGTCCGCCAGCCAGCCCAGCAGCGGCTGCCAGTGTTCTTCATGCAGCTTCACCAGCTTTTCGGGATGCGTCGCGTGATAGCACACAAGGTCCGACGCGCCGTAGCGCAGCAGCTCGACGTTCATGGCCGCGCGGTCCGGCCCCTCGGCCTTGTCGAGCATGGTGCTGGCCAGCTGCATCAGCGGCATGGAGGCGGGCACGATCTTGTCTTCCTGCGCCTGCCATTCATTGGCGATTTCGGCCGCCAGCGCGGGGCTTGGCAGCAGCAGCACGCGCTGCATCATGGTCTTGATGGGCTTGCCGTCCAGCCGCACCACGAAGCCGCCCGGCGCGGGGCCAAAGGCCGCTTCCTTGTAGAACTTCTTCATGGCGTTCCCCCCTTCCCCGCCGCCTGCGCGTCTTTTTTGTCGAGATAGGCGGCGCAGGGGTTGCGGTTGGCCGCGCCGGTCTCGATCATCGGCAACAGCATGGCCGCGGGGTTGATGGCGCCCAGCAGCAGCCCGCCCATTTTCGTCGCGACCGACCCGGGGTCCGGCACGGTCTCCACCGCGCCGAAAGGCCCGCTGACCGTGACCGGCGTCGCGAGGTTGATCAGCGAGGGGCTCTTGGGCGCGGGGGTGAAGCGCATGTCCATCCGCCCCTGCACGAGATCTATCGTGCCCGCGCCCGAAACCGTCACGCGCTGCGTATCGATGATGGTCGTCTTGCTGCGCGCGACGCCGTGGCGAATGTCGAAATCCGCCACCGCGCAATTGAGCCGCGTTTCCTTTTCCGGCCCCGCCAGCACGGAGGAGAGCAGGTCACCCGCCCAGAGGTCCGCCGCGCCGCCCAGCATCCGCCCCTTGTCGCCGATGAGCCGCACGTGCCCGTCCAGGCTTTTCAGCACAGCCTCTTCCGTATCACCGCGTCCCTTCAGGACGATGTCCACATTCGTATGGCCGCCCGTCACGCCCTCTGCGATACGGCTGTAGTCGAGGTCGCGCAGTTTCAGGTCAACGTCCAGTTTGCGGTCCAGAAAACGGATATGGCCTTCCAGCGTGCTGTCGCCCAACCTGCCCTTGATGTCCGGCGCCTCGAAGCCGCCCGGCAGGAAGCGGATGGGCACGCCGTAATCGCCGTAGGATTTGCCGTCGATGCGGATGTTGTTGAAATTGGCGAAAATCGCCCACGGATCGTCGCCCTTGCCCGGAAAATGCAGCGGCAGGGTGACGGACAGCCGCCCGAGCGTGATGACCGGGCCGGGCGCGCCCAGCTCCACGTTCTTCACCACCAGCGCGGGACGAAAACCCTGCAGGCCGAGGCCGATATGGTTCATGACGATGCTGTGGCGACCGCTTGCGTCCAAGACGGTCTTTTCGATGCGGGGCGTGAAATAACTGAACGCCGCATTGATGCCGATGACCGCCAGAAACACGAGCAGCGCGAAGCCGCCGAGGATGAGCGCCGTCGATTTCGCGATGCCGCGTCCCGTCATCGCCTACTCCAGCTCTTCGAAGGGGTCGCTCTTGTCATCCGCGTTGAAGCCGAAGAACTTGAAGGTCTTCTTCATCTCGGGATCCAGCGGCGCGGTGATGTCGAGCTTCTTTCCGGTTATCGGGTGGCGCATGATGACGCGGCGGGCGTGCAGGTGCAGGGTTTCGGGCAGGTCCGGCGTTTCGCGAAGGAAGGCCTGCTCGGCGTCGTACTTGAAATCGCCCAGCAGCGGGCTGCCCATCTGCGCCGCATGAACGCGGATCTGGTGCTGGCGGCCGGTCTTGGGCCAGAAGGCGACGAGGGCCAGCTTCTTGCCCAGCCGCTCGATGACGGAATAATAGGTCAGGGCCGACTTGCCCTCCCCGTCCTCCACGGGCGCCATGCGCTCGCCGTGGCCGGTCTCGACCTTCGTGAGGGCCGAAGAAATTTTTCCCTGGTCGATCTGCGGCGCGGGGGCCACCACGGCCCAGTAATACTTGCGAATGTCGCGGCCGCGAAAGGCGTCGCTCAGCGCGCGCGCGGCCTTGGGGTTGCGCGCCAGCAGCAAGACGCCGGAGGTGTCCTTGTCCAGACGGTGGACGAGGTGCGGGCGCGGGTCGTCGGGATTGTTTTTCAGCCCGTCCAGCAGCCCGTCGATATGGCGCTTGATCTTGGTGCCGCCCTGCACGGCAAGGCCGGAGGGCTTGTTGAGGGCGATCATATGCTCGTCCTCGTATATCACCAGCGAGCGGATGAATTCCGTGTCGCGCTCCGACAACCCGCGCTCGCTCTTCGGCTGCGGCGAAGACATCTGCGGCGGGATGCGGATGACCTGCCCCTCCACCAGCCGCGCGTCGCCTTTCACGCGCTTGCCGTCGATGCGCAGCTGCCCCGTGCGCAAAATCTTCTGCACCTGCCCGAAGGGCACGTCGGGGTAATGCTTTTTCAGCCAGCGGTCGAGGCGCTGGCCGTCGTCCACCTCGTTGACGATGATCCCCTCGGTCATTTGCCCTCCTTTTCCGCGCGCAGTTTTTGCCAGTAATCGAGACGTTTTTTAATGTCGCGCTCGAAGCCGCGCTCCACCGGCGTGTAGAATTTCTGCCGTTCCATCTCGTCGGGGAAGTAATCCTGCCCGGAAAAACCTTCCTCCGTGTCGTGGTCGTAGTTATAGCCCTCGCCGTAGCCGATGTTCTTCATCAGCTTGGTCGGCGCGTTCAGGATGTGGCGCGGCGGCATGAGCGAGCCGGTTTCCTTCGCCGCCCGCCGCGCCGCGCCATAGGCGGTGTAGGAGGCGTTCGACTTGGGCGCGGTGGCAAGGTAAATCAGCACCTCCGCCAGCGCCAGCTCCCCTTCGGGCGAGCCGAGGCGCTCATAGGCTTCCCAGCCCGCGAGGGTGAGCTGCAGCGCCTGCGGGTCGGCAAGGCCGATGTCCTCGGTCGCCATGCGCACCATGCGCCGCGCGATGTAGCGCGGGTCTTCCCCGCCGTCCAGCATGCGGCAGAACCAGTAAAGCGCGGCGTCCGCGTCCGAGCCGCGCACGGATTTATGCAGCGCGCTGATGAGGTTGTAATGGCTGTCCTGCCCCTTGTCGTAGAGCGGCGCGCGCTTTTGCACCAGCTTGGTGAGCGCGGGCACGTCCAGCGTGCCTTTCTTTTGCACCTGAAAGATTTGCTCGGCGAGGTTGAGGATATAGCGCCCGTCCCCGTCCGCCATATTGACCAACGCGACGCGCGCCTCGGGCGTCAAGGGCAGCGGGCGGGCGAGCGCCTGTTCCGCGCGGCGCAGCAGGGTTTCAAGCGCCTCTTCTTCCAGCCGGTTCAGCACCAATACCTGGCAACGCGAGAGCAGCGCGGCGTTCAGCTCGAAGGACGGGTTTTCCGTCGTCGCGCCGACGAGGGTGATGGTGCCGTCCTCGACATAGGGCAGGAAGGCGTCCTGCTGCGACTTGTTGAAACGGTGGATCTCGTCCACGAACAGCAGCGTGCCCCGCCCCAGCCGGCGGCGGTGCAGGGCGGATTCAAAAACCTTGCGCAGGTCCGCCACGCCGGAAAAGACCGCCGAAATCGCCTCGAACTGCAAATCCGTGTGCTGCGCCAGCAGGCGGGCCAGCGTGGTCTTGCCGCAGCCGGGCGGCCCCCAGAGGATGAGGGAGGATATCTTGCCCTGCTCCACCATGCGCGCCAACGGGCCGTCGTCCTTGATCAGGTGGTCCTGCCCCACCACGTCGGCCAGCGCCTGCGGACGCAAAAGGTCGGCCAGCGGGCGCGGGGCTTCCCGCCCGGCCTGCCGGTTGTCTTCCGCCTCGACGCTGTCGAAAAGATTGCCCATGCGCCCCCTGTTACAGCGTGATCATGAGGTTCATGACCTGACCGCCGCGCAGCACCTGCACCTGCCAGCGGCGGGTGCGGCGGTCCGAAAGGATGTCGCGCAGCGTGGCCACGCTGTCGATCTTCTTCCCGTTGACGGAAACGACGATATCGCCGGGCGAGAGGCCCAGCTGCGCCGCGATGCCCTGCTCCGCCTTTTCGACGACGACGCCGGCTTCCTGCGACAGGCCGCCCATGTCCGCCGTCACCGCGGGGTTGATGTTCTCGACCACCGCGCCGGAAAGCGGGTTGCGGCCCTTCAGCGTGGTTTCATCGCGCGCAGGGGTTTCCGGCGGTGCTTCCGCCTTCATCATCACGGTCATCGGCTGCCCGTTGCGCGAGATGTCGAGACGCACGTCCGCGCCCAGCGGCACGGTGGCGAGGCGGAATTTCAGCGCCTCGGGGTCCTGCACCGGCTTGCCGTTGATGGCCAGCACCACGTCGCCCGGGTGCACGCCCGCCTTGGCGCCGGGGCCGTGCGGGTTGACGCGGTTGATGAGCGCGCCGCGCGCGACGCCCAGCTTTAAGCTGTCCACCATGTCGGGCGTCACGGCCTGCCCGGTCAGCCCCGTCCATGGCCGCACGATGCGCCCGCCGTGCCGGGAGGCGGCGATGACCGTCTGCACCATATTGGCCGGAATGGCGAAGCCGATGCCGAGCGAGCCGCCGTCTTTCGAGAAGATCATGCTGTTGATGCCGACCAGCCGGCCTTCCATGTCGATAAGCGCGCCGCCCGAGTTGCCGGGGTTGATCGCCGCGTCGGTCTGGATGAAGTAGCTGTAGGCGTTGTTGCCGATGGAGGTGCGCGCGAGGCCGGACACGATGCCGCTCGTCACCGTCTGGCCGAGGCCGAAGGGGTTGCCGATGGCCAGCACGAGGTCGCCCACCTGCAGCGCGTCGCTGTCCGCCAGCTTCAGAAAGGGCAATTGGCGGCCCTTGGTGTCGATGCGCAGCACGGCAAGGTCGGTCTTTTCATCGACCAGCACTTTCCTGGCCGGGTATTCGCGCCCGTCGGAGGTCACGACGGTGATCTCGCTCGCGCCCTTGACCACATGGGTGTTGGTCGCAATCTGCCCGTCGGGGCTGACGATGACACCCGAGCCCAGCGAGTTTTCCACCCGCGGCCGCATCTGCCCGCCGAAGCCGCCCATGCCGAAGAACTGGCTGAAGAACGGGTCGGAGAACAGCGGGCTGACGGCCTGCCGCACGACGCGCTTGGTGTAGATGTTGACGACGGCGGGCGCGGTCCGCTTGACCAGCGGGGCGAAGCTGAGGTGCATCTGCTGCGCCGACTGCGGCACCTGCGTTTGCTGCGCGCGGGCGGATGCGGGCAGCGCCAGCGCGAGCATGAGGGCCATCATCATGATTTTCGTTTTTGTCTTTTTCATGTCAGATATTCTCCCATCCGATTGCGATTTCCGCGAGGCTGCGCCCGCCGATCTCCAGCGTCTTTTCGGCAAATTCGACTCCCCCCATGTGCCGGTAGAACGCGCGCGTGGCATTGCCTTGCAGCACCCACAGATACATGTTGTCCATGCCCTGCGATTTCAAGCCGTGGCGGGCCCCGTTCATCAACGCGCGTCCCAGCCCCTGCCCCTGACATTCTTTCATGAGATAAATAGCATAAATTTCGCCCTTGTAGGAGTATTCCCCGCGGCAAAAATCCTCCTCGCGCGGGGCGCCGATATTGACGAACCCCTTGATGCCGCCCGCCGCGTCTTGCACGACATAACAGCGCCATGGCGCGGGCTCATCCGCCAGCATGCGCCGCCACGACGCCGCGCGTTTTTCATATGAAAGCGATTGCAGGTAGTCGTCCGGCACCAGCCCGGCATAGGTCTCGCGCCAGCTGTCCACATGCACGCGGGCGATGGCCTTGGCGTCCGCCGCTGCTGCAAGGCGCAGGCTCCAGCCCTGTGGTACATTTATCTGGTTCATGGCATCCTCCCCCTCTGCGGGCATAAAAAAAGGGTGGAAACGCGTTCCACCCTCTTTTTGAATTGCCTTGCCGTATCAGCCGGCAGCGGCCTTTTTCTTCGCCGGAGCTTTTTTCTCCTTGGCGGGCTTGTCGCCGGCCTCGTTGGCTTCCGCCATCTTGTCGGCAACGGCTTGCTGGCCGCTGTCCTTGCCCTTGGCGGCGCGGTCGCGATCGACCAGCTCGATGAAGGCCATCGCCGCGTTGTCGCCGTAGCGGAAGCCCGCCTTCAGCACGCGGGTGTAGCCGCCGTTGCGGTCCTGATAGCGCTTGCCCAGCGTATCGAACAGTTTCTTGACCATTTCCTCGTCGCGCAGGCGCGACTGGGCGAGGCGACGGTTGGCAAGACCGCCCTTTTTGCCCAGCGTGATGAGCTTATCAACGAAGCGCTTGAGCTCTTTCGCCTTGGGCAGGGTGGTCTCGATCTGCTCATGCTTGATGAGCGCCGCAGCCATGTTTGCGAACATCGCATGACGGTGTTGTGACTTGACGCCGAGTTTACGGCCGAATCTTCCATGACGCATGACTGCGTACTCCTTCTGTTTGTCGCCTCACGCATGAGACGGATTGTGCCGACATGATCCTCAAAACGCCATCGTTCCGGCAATCATGTCTCCGGGGACCATCCCCGGGGTGGTTGGGTTCAAAAACCGGCTCAGAACGGCTCTTCGAGCTTCTTCGCCAGTTCCTCGATGTTCTCGGGCGGCCAGCCTTCGACTTTCATGCCGAGGTGCAGGCCCATGTTGGTGAGAACTTCCTTGATCTCGTTCAGCGACTTGCGGCCGAAGTTCGGCGTGCGCAGCATATCGGCCTCGGTCTTCTGGACCAGGTCGCCGATATAGACGATGTTGTCGTTCTTCAGGCAGTTCGCGGAACGGACGGAAAGTTCCAGCTCCTCGACCTTGCGCAGCAGGTGGCGGCTGAACGGCAGCTCGTCCTTCTGCTCTTCCTTGGCGACCGCGGTCGGCTCCTGGAAGTTGACGAAGACCTGCAGCTGGTCTTGCAGAATGCGCGCGGCGAAGGCCACGGCGTCTTCCGGCTTGATCGTGCCGTTGGTTTCGACGTCCAGCGTCAGCTTGTCGTAGTCGGTGATCTGGCCGACGCGGGTGTCTTCCACCTTATAGGAGATTTTGCGGACCGGCGAGAAGATGCTGTCAACCGGGATGATGCCGATAGGCGCGTCTTCGTGGCGGTTCTGCGCGGCGGGGCGGTAGCCCTTGCCGGTGGAGACCGTCAGTTCCATCGAAAGCTTCGCCTTGTCGCCCAGCGTGCAGATGACGAGGTCGGGGTTGACGATTTCGACGTCGGCCGTGCCCTCGATCATGCCGGCCTTCACTTCGCAGGGGCCTTCGGCCACCAGGCGCAGTTTCTTGCTGCCTTCGGCGTGCATGTTGATGGCGAGGTTCTTGATGTTCAGGATGATGTCGGTGACGTCCTCGCGCACGCCCGGAATGGACGAGAACTCGTGCAGGACGCCGTCGATCTTGATGCCGGTCACGGCCGCGCCTTGCAGCGACGACAGCAGGACGCGGCGGAGGGCGTTGCCCAGCGTCAGGCCGTAGCCGCGTTCCAGCGGCTCAACGACGACAGTACCGAAGCGGTTGACGTCTTTCGACGTGCTGACTTCAACTTTGCTGGGTTTGATCAGCTCTTGCCAGTTTTTCTGTATCAAGGTTGTCCCCTTTATTTACCTGTTTGAATACTGTGTCTCAAAAAAATCGGGCCGCCACGCAACGGCGCGCACCCCCCGCAGGCGCGCGCAGCGGAAGCTTGCTTTAGACGCGGCGCTTTTTGCGCGGACGGCAGCCGTTGTGGGGAACGGGCGTGATGTCCACGATCGAGGTGATGGTGAACCCGACGGACTGCAGCGCGCGCAGCGCCGACTCGCGGCCCGAGCCGGGGCCCTTGACGAGGACTTCCAGCGTTTTCATGCCGTGTTCCTTTGCCTTGCGGCCGGCGTCTTCGGCGGCCATCTGCGCGGCATAGGGGGTGGATTTGCGCGAACCCTTGAAACCGAGGTGGCCGGCGGAAGCCCAGGAGATGGCGTTGCCTTGCGCGTCGGTGATGGTGATGATGGTGTTGTTGAACGTCGAGTTGACGTGCGCCACGCCAGAGCTGATGTTCTTGCGTTCTTTCCTGCGCGGCTTTGCGCTGTCAGATTTTTTTGCTTTTGCCATTGTTCCGTTTCACTCTTTTTCTGTTCCGGCCCGGTTTGCGGCGGCCGGACTGTCATGCTGCTGTTATTTCTTGCTGGGCGCCATTTTCTTGCCGGCGATGGTCTTGCGCGGACCCTTGCGCGTGCGGGCGTTGGTGCGCGTGCGCTGGCCGCGGCAGGGCAGGGCCTTGCGGTGGCGCAGGCCGCGGTAGCAACCGAGGTCCATCAGGCGCTTGATCGTCATGGAAACTTCGCGGCGCAGCTCGCCCTCGACCTTGACGCCTGCCTTGATCGCATCGCGGATGCGGCTCAGCTCGTCTTCCGTCAATGAATTGACGCGGGTGCCCCAGGCGACATCAGCCGTCTCGAGAATTTTGTTTGCGGTGGTTCTGCCAATGCCATGGATATAAGTCAGGGCGATGCCGACGACTTTATCTGTGGGGATATTGACACCTTCGATACGTGCCACGTGTTGTCTCCTGGTTTTCCGTTATATTCTATATACAAAAGTGCCTCCGTCCCCTTACAGGACTGAGCTCGCGCATTATAGGGTGCACGGAAAAAACGTCAATATCTTATTTACCCTATTTAGAGCAAAATGACGCTTTTTACGGCCCCGGACCCCGGCGAGGGGGGCTTAACCGAACTTTTTTGGCGAATTATGGGCGTTTGGGCCCTTCTCCGCCTTCAAAACCGCCTCGATCTGGCGGGTGACATCGTCCATATCGGCCATGCCATCGACCGTTTTCAGCATCCCGCGCTCCTCGTAGAAGGGAAGAATCGGGGCCGTCTGGGTGTGGTAGGTGTGGAGTCGGTCGCGGACCGTCTCCTCGTTGTCGTCCGAACGGCGGGTGAACTTGTCCACCGCCCCGCATTTGTCGCAGGTCGAGGGGTCATGGGGCTGCTTGAACTTGTCGTGGTAGCCCTCCCCGCATTCGCCGCAGCTGAAGCGGCCCGAGATTCGCTCGACCAGCTTGTCGTCGTCCACGCCGATCTGCACCACGGCGTCGAGCTCGATGCCTTTTTCCTTCAGCATCTTCTGGAGGGATTCGGCCTGCTCGACGCTGCGCGGGAAGCCGTCGAGGATGAAGCCGTTCTTGCAATCGTCCTGGTCGAGGCGGTCGGAGATCATCTTGACCGTAATTTCATTGGGCACCAGCGCGCCGGAATCGAGAATCTCCTTCAGCTCCTTGCCCAGCGGGTCGCCCGGGTCCTTGATGCGGGCGCGGAACAGGTCGCCTGCCGAAATCGCGGGGACGTCGTATTTATCGGCGATGCGTTTGGCCTGCGTTCCCTTGCCGGCGCCCGGCGGTCCCAGGAGGATGATTCTCATCGGCTTCTAGCTCCCTTGAGTTTCTTTTTCTTGGTCAGGCCGCCGTAGTTGTGCGGCACCAGATAGGCGTGGATCTGCGCGACGGTGTCCATCATCACGGAGACGGTAATCAGAAGGCTCGTGCCGCCGAAGTAGAACGGCAGGCTGAACTTGGAGATCAGCACTTCCGGCAGCAGGCAGACGAAGCACAGATAGGCCGCGCCGATGACGGTGATGCGCGACATGATGTGGTCGATGTAATCCGCCGTCGCCTTGCCGGGACGGTAGCCGGGCAGCGACGCGCCGCTTTTGCGCAGGTTGTCGGCGGTATCGTCCGGGTTGAAGGTGATGGCCGTGTAGAAAAAGGCGAAGAACACGATAAGGCCGCCGTAGAGCAGCATATAGGCGGGCTGGCCGTGCTGCAGGTATTGCGCGATCATGTCGATCTTCTCGCTCCACCAGCCGCCGGTCGAAGTCGCCTCCTTGCTGGAGAAGCCGACGATGGAAACCGGCAGCAGCAGCAGCGAGGACGCCAGAATCGGCGGCATCACGCCCGACATGTTGAGCTTCAGCGGCATGTGCGGCGTTTCCTTGGTCGGCCGGTTGCCGCCCGCGCGCTGCGGGTACTGGATGATGACGCGGCGGTACGCGCGCTCCATGAAGACGATGAAGGCCACGACGCCCACGACCATCGCGAGGATCGCGAGGATGGTGAGGGTGGAAATCGTGCCCTGACGGCCCAGCTCGAGCGTCTGCGCGATGGCGCGCGGAATGCCCGCGACGATGCCGGCGAAGATGATGAGCGAAACGCCGTTGCCGACGCCGCGCGCGGTGATCTGCTCGCCCAGCCACATCAGGAACATGGTGCCGCCGACGATGGTCACGATCGTGCTGACGACGAAGAACACGCCGGGGTGGATGACGGCGGAGCCCATCGGGCCCTGCATTTTCTCGAGGCCCATGGCGAGGCCGTAGGCCTGCACCGCGGCCAGCACCACCGTGCCGTAGCGCGTGTACTGGTTCAGCCGCTTGCGCCCGGCCGTGCCGCCTTCCTTCTTCATTTCCTCGAGCGCGGGGTGCATGTAGGACACGATCTGCAGGATGATGGAGGCCGAGATATAGGGCATGACGTTCAGCGCGAAGATGCTCATGCGCTTGAAGGCGCCGCCGGAGAACATGTTGAACATGCCCAGCACGCCGTTGGCTTTCTGGCTGAAAATGGAATCCCAGATGTGGGGATCGACGCCCGGCATGGGAATATGCGTGCCGACGCGGTAGATGAGCAGCGCGAAAAGCGTGAACCACAGGCGCTGCTTGAGCTCCTGCGCCTTGCCAAACGCGCCCAGATTGAAGTTGGAGGCAAATTGCTCGACAGCCGACGCCATGGTGGAAATTCCCCTTTTTTAGTCTTTTTATTCAGGTGTGTCTTGGTTATGCCCCGACAAGACAAAGGGGTCAAGACATTATGTTCGCAATGCCCTTGACCCCTTTTTATTATGCTTATTGTAGGCCGGTCAGCTTACTTGGAGGCCTTCTTTTTTTCCTTCAGCAGCTTGTTGACCTTCGCCGGCAGAACCTCGACGGCGCCGCCCGCTTTTTCAACAGCCTTGATAGCGGCGGCGGAAGCGCGGGTCACGACCAGCGTGACCTTGGTCTTCAGTTCGCCTTTCGCCAGCAGGCTCACGCCGTCGTTGGCGCGGTGGATGACGCCGCCCGCGATGAGGGCCGCCGCATCGACCGGCTTGGAGGCCGAGATCTTCTTGCTGTCGATCGCTTCCTGAACGGTGTCCAGGTTGATGATCGTATAGACCTTCTTGTGCGGGTTGGTGAAGCCGCGCTTGGGCATGCGGCGGATCAGCGGCATCTGGCCGCCTTCGAAACCCTTGATGGCGACGCCGGTGCGGGCTTTCTGGCCCTTCACGCCGCGACCGCCGGTCTTGCCCTTGCCGGAACCGATACCGCGACCGACCGTGATCGGTTTTTTGCGGGCGCCGGGATTGTCTCTCAGTTGATTCAGTTTCATGGCTCTTATCCTTGTTCCTTATGCAGCCTCTTCGACCGTCACGAGGTGTCTGACGACCTCGATCATGCCGCGCACTTCCGGGGTGTCTTCCAGAACGCGCGAGCGGTGGCGTTTGTTCAGGCCGAGACCGATGAGGGTCGCTTCCTGCTTCTTGACGCGGCCGATCTTGCTGCCGATCTGCGTGATCTTCAGCTTTTTGCCGGATTTCGCGGGCTTGGCGGCGGCTTCTTTTTTCTCAGCCTTGGGGGCTGCCGCTTTTTTCGCTGCGGGCTTTTTCGCCGCCGCTTTTTTCTTTTCCTCAGCCATCAATCTTCTCCTTTGCATCACCCTTGCGGCCCAGCACTTCGTTCACGCGGCGACCGCGACGGCCGGCCACCATGCGGGGGCTTTCCATCAGCTTGAACGCCTCGAGAGCGGCTTTGACCATGTTGTAGGGGTTGGAAGACCCCAGAGATTTCGCGACGACGTCCTGGATGCCCAGCACTTCGAACACGGCGCGCAGCGGGCCGCCCGCGATGATCCCGGTACCGGGAACGGCGGTGCGCATGCGCACGCGGCCGGCGCCGAAGCGAGCCTCGATATCGTGGTGCAGCGTGCGGCCTTCGCGCAGGGGCACGCGGATCATGCCGCGCTTCGCCTGGTCGGTCGCCTTCTTGATCGCTTCCGGCACTTCGCGGGCCTTGCCCGAACCGGCGCCGATGCGGCCGCGGCCGTCACCGACAACGACCAGCGCGGCGAAAGCCATGCGGCGACCGCCCTTGACGGTCTTGGCGACGCGGTTGATCGCGACGAGGCGTTCGACGATCTCGCCGCCTTCCTCGCGGTCCTTGTCCTTGTTGTCCCTTGCTGCTCTGTCAGCCTTTGCCATTGTCTGCTTCCTTTAACGATTAGAATGATAAACCGGCTTCGCGCGCCGCGTCCGCCAGGGCCTTGATGCGGCCGTGATAGGCGTGGCTGCCGCGGTCGAACGCGACCGTATCGACGCCTGCTTTTTTCGCGCGCTCCGCCACCAGCTTGCCCACGGCCTGCGCCGCTTCCTTGTTGGCGGTTTTCTTCAGCGACTTTTTCACATCCGCTTCCACGGTCGAGGCGGCCGCGAGGGTTACGCCCTTCACGTCGTCGATGACCTGCGCATAGATGTGCTGGCCCGAGCGATGCACCGAGAGGCGCGGACGGTTGTTCTTTTCAGACGCCTGCTTGACGACTTTGCGTACCCGCCATGCGCGGCGTTGCTTGGACGCTATTTTTGAAGCTGCTTTTGACATGCTCGTAATCCTTAATCCTTACTTACTTCTTCTTGCCTTCTTTGCGCAGGATGCGGCGGCCTTCGTAGTTGATGCCCTTGCCCTTGTAGGGTTCCGGGCGCTTCATCAGGTAGATTTCCGCTGCGACCTGGCCGACTTTCTGCTTGTCGATGCCGGAAACCTCGATCTCGGTCGGCTTGGGCACCTTGATCTCGATGCCGGTCGGCACCTTGTAGCGCACGTCGTGGCTGAAACCGATCTGCAGCACCAGTTCCTTGCCCTGCAGCTGCGCGCGGAAGCCCACGCCCTCGATGACGAGGCGCTTGGTGTAGCCTTCGGTGACGCCGACGATCATGCCGCGGACGAGCGAGGCGGTCGTGCCCCACATCTTCACGGCGTGGCGCGATGCGTTCGCTTTTTTCAGCGTGATCTGGCCATCCTTGACTTCGGCGGAGATGTCGTTGGAGATCTCGAGCTTCAGTTCGCCTTTTTTACCTTTTACGGTAAGGCTCTTGCCGCTCAGTTTCGCCTCGACGCCTGCCGGGATCGCGATGGGGTGCTTTGCAATACGTGACATTTTTTATACTACCTTCATCTTAGAACACGCGGCACAGGATCTCGCCGCCGACGTTCGCTTCGCGGGCTTCCTTGTCGGAAAGCACGCCGCGCGGGGTGGAGAGAATCGAGATGCCGAGACCGTTGTAAAAGCGCGGAACATCCTTGATCTGGCTGTAAACGCGGCGGCCGGGCTTGGACACGCGCGAAATTTCGCGGATGACCGGCTGGCCTTCGGCATACTTCAGCTCGACGCTGACCTGCGCCTGGCCGTTGTCCTGCTTCGAGACCGAATAGTCGCGGATGTAGCCTTCGCGCTTGAGAACTTCCAGCACGTTGGTGCGGAGCTTGGACGCGGGGCTGTTGATGGCGGTCAGACGCGCGGTCTGGCCGTTGCGGATACGAGTCAGCAGATCTCCGAGGGGATCGTTCATAGACATGTTATATTCCTCCTTCCCTCTTACCAGCTTGATTTCGTGACGCCAGGGATAAGCCCCTGGGAGGCCAGCTCGCGCAGCATAAGGCGCGAGACGCCGAATTTACGGTAGTTGCCGCGGGCACGGCCCGTCAGCGCGCAGCGGTTGCGCACGCGCGTCGGGTGCGAGTTGCGCGGCAGTTTCGCCATTTTCAGGCGCGCTGCGAAACGCTCGTCGGCCGGACGGTCCATGTCCTCCGCAATCGCCTTCAGGCGCGCCCATTTGCCGGCGTACTTCTTGACGAGTTTCTTGCGGCGGTTGTTCTTGTTGACAGAGCTCAGTTTTGCCATTGTCTGATTTACCTTTTCCTGCTCGATTAACGTTTCCTGAAGGGCATGCTGAAGCCCTTCAGCAGAGATTTCGCTTCCTCATCCGTCCGCGCCGTGGTGCAGATGATGATGTCCATCCCGCGAATGGCGTCAACCTTGTCGTAGTTGATCTCCGGGAAGATGATCTGTTCCTTGATGCCCATGGCGTAGTTGCCGTTGCCGTCGAAGCTGCGGTCCGACACGCCGCGGAAGTCGCGGATGCGGGGCATGGCGATCGTGATCAGGCGATCGAGGAATTCGTACATGCGCTCGCCGCGCAGCGTCACCTTGCAGCCGATCGGCAGATCCTCGCGCAGCTTGAAGCCGGCGATGGATTTGCGCGAGCGGGTGATGAGCGGCTTCTGACCGCTGATGGTGGCCATGTCCGCGACGGCGCCCTGGATTTTTTTGCTGTCCTGCGCGTTTTCGCCGACGCCCATGTTGAGCACGATCTTGTCCAGACGCGGGATTTCCAGGTCGTTCTTGTAGCCGAACTCTTTTTGCAGCTCGGGCTTGATCTTTTCGACGTATTGTTTTTTAAGACGGGCTGTCATTTCGCACCTCTTCAATCAATAACTTCGCCGGAGCGCTTTGCGTAACGCACCTTGCGGTCGCCGACGGTCTTGTAACCGACGCGGCTGGGTTTCTTCGTTTTCGGGTCGGCGATCGCCACGTTCGAAACGTGGATCGGCGCCTCGATCTTGTCCAGGCCGCCCGCGCTGTTCGGGGTCGGCTTGCGGTGCTTCGTCTGCAGGTTCACGCCATCGACGATGACCTTGCGGTCCTCGGTGATGACCTTCTTGACTTCGCCGGTCTTGCCTTTGTCCTTGCCGGTGAGCACGACGACCTTGTCGCCTTTTTTGATCTTGAATTTCGTCGTCATGATTACAGGACCTCCGGCGCGAGCGAGATGATCTTCATGAAGTTCTTGGCGCGCAGCTCGCGGGTGACGGGGCCAAAGATACGGGTGCCGATCGGCTCGCCCGCCTGGTTGATCAGAACGGCGGCGTTGCGGTCGAAGCGGATGACCGAACCGTCGTCGCGCTTCAGCGCGGTGGTGGTGCGGACGATAACGGCTTTGTGCACGGTGCCCTTCTTGACGCGGCCGCGCGGAATGGCGTCTTTGATCGACACGACGATAATGTCGCCGATGCCGGCAGTGCGGCGTTTGGAACCGCCCAGCACTTTCACGCACTGCACCCGGCGGGCGCCGCTGTTGTCAGCGACTTCCAGGTTTGATTGCATCTGAATCATGGTCTTGACCTTTCTGTTTATCCCGAGGGTTTCAAGTCCTTCGGCTTATTCCTTATTCGTCTTTTTTGCCTTTGGCGGGCTTGGCTTTTTTCTCGGCCTTCTCCGCTTTTTCTTCAGCGGCGGATTCCTCGGCGGCCTCGGCGGATTTTTTCACCAATGCGTGCTTTTCATCCGCATCGTCAACCGTCTTGGCCTGGCTTTCGCCCAGCGCCTTGCCGCCGATGACGCGCCATTTTTTCGTCTTGGAAATCGGGCTGCATTCCTCGATGGAAACGCGGTCCCCGATCTGCCATGCGCCGCTTTCGTCATGCGCCGCGTATTTCGCGGAACGGCGGATAATCTTGCCATAGAGCGGATCGCGCACTTTGCGCTCCACCAGAACCGTCACGGTTTTGGCGCATTTGTTGCTGACAACTTTGCCTTCAAGAATACGGCGCGGCATGGTGATTACTCCTTGGTTTCTTTTGTCTTCTTGGCAGTCGCCTTTTTAGCGGCCTTTTTCGGGGCCTTTTCCGCTTTCGCGGCGGGCAGCTTGCCTTGTTCGGTTTCAGCCAGAATCGTCTTGATCTTCGCGATGTCGCGGCGAACGATGCGGACGCGGCCGGTGTTTTCCAGCTGGCCGGTGGCTTTCTGGAAGCGGAAGTTGAACTGCTCCTTGCGCAGGCTCATCAGCTCCTGCTTCAGTTCGTCCGGTGTTTTAGCTCTCAGTTCTGCGGTTTTCATTGTCATTCACCTTAATCGCGGGAAACGAAACGGGTTTTGATCGGCAGTTTCGCCGATGCCAGCGTGAAAGCCTCTTCGGCGATCTGGCGCGGCACGCCGTCGAGTTCAAAAATAATCCGGCCGGGCTTGACGCGGCAGACGTAGTATTCGGGCGCGCCCTTGCCGCTCCCCATCCGCACTTCCAGCGGCTTGGTGGACACGGGCACATCCGGGAACATGCGGATCCAAAGACGGCCCTGGCGCTTGATGTGGCGGGTGATCGCGCGGCGTGCCGCCTCGATCTGGCGCGCCGTGATGCGCTCGGGCTGCAGCGCTTTCATGCCGTAGCTGCCGTAGGCAAGGTAATTGCCCGAGGTCGCCAGACCGTGGATACGGCCTTTGTGCGCTTTGCGGTACTTCATTTTCTTTGGAGACATCATTGTCTTCGTTCCTTCTTCTTAATCTCTGTTCCTTAACCGCGCGACGGCTGCTGGTCTTGCATGCGCTTGTCACGGGCCATCGGGTCGTGCGCCAGGATCTCGCCTTTGAAGATCCAGACCTTGACGCCGATGATGCCGTAGGTGGTCAGCGCGCGGGCGATCGCGTAATCGACGTCCGCACGCAGGGTGTGCAGGGGCACGCGGCCTTCACGGTACCATTCGGTACGGGCGATTTCGGCGCCGGCCAGCCGGCCTGCGCAGGTGACGCGGATGCCGCCGGCGCCCAAGCGCAGCGCGGACTGAACCGCGCGCTTCATGGCGCGACGGAACGACACGCGGCGTTCCAGCTGTTGCGCGATGCCGTCGGCCACCAGCTGGGCGTCCAGCTCGGGCTTGCGGATCTCGACGATGTTCAGGGTCACTTCACCGCCGGTGAACTTCGAGAGGTCCTTGCGGAGTTTCTCGATGTCCGAGCCCTTCTTGCCGATAATGACACCGGGGCGCGCCGAGTGAATGGTGACGTTGGTCTTGCTGGCGGCGCGTTCGATGATGACGCGCGCGACACCGGCCTGTTTCAGGTTCTCAAGCACGTATTGACGCAGCTTGATGTCCTGCAGCAGTTTGGCGGCATAATCCTTGCCTGCGTACCAACGGCTGTCCCAGGTGCGGTTGATGCCCAGTCTCAGACCAATCGGGTTAACCTTCTGACCCATACTTTATACTCCTAAAACTTTCTTACGCGCTTGCGTTGTTGTCTTCGGTTTCCTGTTTGGCTGCCTTCTTGGCGGCCGGTGCTTTCTTTGCGGCGGCTTTCTTGGCGGTTTTTTCGCCTTCTTTCTTGCTGCCTTTCGCCTTTTTGGCTTTTTTCGGCTCTTCACCGGCGGCTTTTTCCTGCACGACGATGGTGATGTTGCTGAAGGGCTTTTCAACCTTCGCCGAACGGCCGCGGCCGCGGGCGCGGAAGCGCGCCATGACCATGGTCTTGCCGACGTATGCTTCTTTCACGATCAGGCGGTCAACATCCAGGTTGTGGTTGTTTTCCGCGTTCGCGATGGCCGCTTCCAGAACCTTCTTCACCTCGCGCGAGACGCGGCGGGGGGAGAATTCGAGGTCGATCAGCGCGCGCTGGGCGGTCTTGCCGCGGATCAGCTGCGCGACGAGGTTCAGCTTGCGTTCGCTGCCCTTGATGTAGCGGGCTTTCGCGAAAGCCTCGTTGTCCTGACGGCGCTGTTTTTTAACTGCTTTTACCATGACTGCGATCCTTATTTCTTCGCGGTTTTATCTGCGCCGGCAGCCGTGTGCGAGGAGAACTGGCGGGTCGGGGCGAATTCGCCCAGCTTGTGCCCGATCATGTTATCCGTCACGAGAACCGGAATGAATTTCTGGCCGTTGTAAACACCGAAAGTCAGCCCGATGAACTGCGGCAGGATTGTGGAACGGCGGGACCAGGTCTTGATGACCTCGTTGCGGCCCGATGCGCGCGCCTTTTCTGCTTTCGTCAGCAGGTAACCATCTATGAACGGACCTTTCCGTACGGAACGTGCCACTGTCTTTCTCCTTTACCTTATTTGCCCAGACGCTTGTTTTTGCGACGGCGCAGGATGTATTTGTCTGTTGCCTTGTTCTTGCGGGTCTTGCCGCCTTTGGCGCATTTGCCCCAGGGCGAAACCGGGTGACGACCGCCGGAGGACTTGCCCTCGCCACCGCCATGCGGGTGGTCGATCGGGTTCATCACGACGCCGCGGTTGTGCGGGCGGCGGCCCATCCAGCGGCTGCGGCCGGCTTTGCCGAGCTGCACGTTGGAATGGTCGGTGTTCGACACGGCGCCGACGGTGGCCATGCACTCGCCGCGCACGACGCGCAGCTCGCCCGAGTTCATCTTGATCTGGGTCAGGCCGGAGTCGCGGCCGACGATCTGGATGAAGGTGCCGGCGGCGCGGGCCAGCTGGCCGCCGCGACCGGGGTTGAGTTCCACGTTGTGCACCAGCGTGCCGACCGGGATGTTCTTGATCTGCATCGCGTTGCCGGGCTGGATGTCCGCTTTCTCGGCGGCGACGACCTTGTCGCCCGCTTTCAGGCGCTGGGGCGCGATGATGTAGGCCAGCTCGCCGTCCGCGTATTTCAGCAGCGCGATCCAGGCCGTGCGGTTCGGGTCGTATTCCAGACGCTCGACGGTCGCTTCAACATCGAATTTCTTGCGTTTGAAATCGATGATGCGATAGCGCTTCTTGTGACCGCCGCCGCGGTGCCACGACGTGATCTTGCCCGAGTGGTTGCGGCCGTTCTTGCGATGGTGGCCGCCGTCAACCAGGGTTTTCTCCGGCTTGCCCTTCCAGAGCTCGCTGCGGTCAACCCGGATCATCTGGCGAAGGCCGGGGGATGTCGGACGGTACGATTTCAATGCCATTGTTACTTCCTCAATCTCTTTCCAAAATCAAAAACTGTTTCGGAACCTTCTTTAAATGCCTGTCGATACGTCGATGGTCTGACCTTCGGCCAGCGTGACGATCGCTTTTTTCGTGTCGCTGCGGAACGCCTTGCGGCCCTTGAAGACCTTGGTCTTGCCTTTCTGGAGCGACGTGTTGACTTTCAGCACGTTGACCTTGAAAACGGCTTCGACCCCTTTCTTGATGATGCCCTTGTCGGCCGAAACCGGCACGCGGAAGGTCACCTGGATGTTCTTGTGCTGCGTGCCCATCGTGGCCTTCTCGGTGATGACCGGGGTGCGCACCATCTGGTACAGCAGTTCGGTCACTTCGGGCTGTGCGTTTTTCTTTGCGGCTGCCTTGCTCATTTCAGTCGTGCCTCCAGTTGCGCGACCGCGTCCTTGGTCAGGACCAGGGTATCGCGGCGCAGGATGTCATAGACGTTGATGCCTTTCTGGGGCAGCACGTCGATATGCGGAATGTTGCGGGTCGCCAGCGTGAAGTTCTGCTCGGGCGCTTCATCGATGATGAGGGCCGAGGAGATGCCGAGGTCTTTCAACGCCTTGACCATGTCCTTGGTCTTGGGCGACTTGGAAGCCGCGGCGTCCAGGACGACCAGCTTGCCTTCGGCCTGCTTGGCCGAAAGGGCGGTTTTCAGGGCCAGCTTGCGGATGCTCTTGGTCAGGCCGTGCGCGTGGTCGCGGACAACCGGGCCGAAGATGATGCCGCCGCCGACGCTTTGCGCGTTGCGCTTGGAACCGCGGCGGGCGGAACCCGTGCCTTTCTGGCTGTGGGGCTTCTTGCCGGTGCCGCTGACTTCGCTGATGCCCTTGACCTTGTGGTTGCCGGAGCGGCGTTTCGCCAGCTGCCAGTTGACCATGCGGTGCAGGATATCCGTGCGGGTTTCCAGACCGAAGATGGCATCGCTCAGGTCGATGTCACCCACTTTTTTGTTGTCTAAGCTTTTTACGGCGACTTTCATCGTTCCATTCCTTCCTTAAGCCTGGGCTTCTGCGGCCGGCGCTTCGGCTGCGGGCGCTTCTTCAGCGGCAGCTTCGGCAGGCTTGCCCTTGCCTTTCAGGCCCGCCGGTTTCGGCGCGTCTTTCGGCAGTTCTTTTTTCACGGCGTCCTTGACCATGACCCAGCCGCCCTTGTGGCCGGGCACGTTGCCCTCGACGAGGATCAGGCCCATTTCGGTATCGACCTGAACGACGCGCAGGTTCGGCATCGTGCGCTGCACGTTGCCCATCTGGCCCGCCATCTTCTTGTTCTTGAAGACGCGGCCGGGCGACTGGCGCTGGCCGGTGGAACCGGGCGAACGGTGCGAGATCGACACGCCGTGCGTGGCGCGCAACCCGCCGAAGTTCCAGCGCTTCATGACGCCCTGGTAGCCTTTACCGATCGTGGTGCCGACGACATCGACGTACTGGCCGGGCACGAAGTGCGAAACGCACAGCTCGGAACCGACCTCGATGAGGTTTTCCGGGCTGACGCGGAATTCGGCGACTTTCGCCTTGGGCTCGACTTTCGCTTTCGCGAAGTGGCCGCGCTCCGCCTTGGTGGCGTTCTTGGCTTTTTTGGCGCCTGCCCCCAGCTGGACGGCGGTATAGCCGTTTTTCTCTTCCGTCTGCACGGCAACGACCTGGCAGCCGTCAACCTTCAGCAGGGTAACGGGTACGTGCTTGCCGTTCTCGTCGAATACGCGCGAGCAGCCAAGCTTCTGTGCAATCAAACCGGTACGCATTTTGTTCGTCCTTAACTTCGTTATTCCTATCGCAAGCCTTACAGCTTGATTTCAACATCCACGCCGGCGGCCAGATCCAGCTTCATCAGCGCATCGATCGTCTGCGGGGTCGGATCGATGATGTCCAGCAGGCGCTTGTGCGTGCGCATCTCGAACTGTTCGCGGGACTTCTTGTCCACGTGCGGCGAGCGCAAGACGGTGAATTTCTCGATCCGCGTCGGGAGCGGAATGGGACCGCGCACCTGCGCGCCCGTTCTTTTGGCCGTGTTCACGATCTCCTTCGTCGACTGATCGAGGATCCTGTGATCATAGGCCCGGAGCCTTACCCGAATATTCTGCGCATCCATTTTATCAATCCTTCTGTTTCTTCTTTTTTAAGGGCGGGCCCGCCGGCCGAACCGGCGGGCCGCATCCTTAAAGCGTCTTACTCGATGATTTTCGAAACGACGCCCGAGCCAACGGTACGGCCGCCTTCGCGAATCGCGAAGCGCAGGCCTTCGTCCATGGCGATCGGAGCGATCAGCTCGATGTCCATCGTGATGTTGTCGCCGGGCATAACCATTTCAACGCCGTCCGGCAGCTTGACCACGCCCGTCACGTCGGTCGTGCGGAAGTAGAACTGCGGCCGGTAGTTGGTGAAGAACGGCGTGTGGCGGCCACCCTCGTCCTTGGTCAGAACGTAAGCTTCCGCCTTGAACTTGGTGTGGGGCTTGATCGAGCCGGGAGCCGCCAGAACCTGGCCGCGCTCGACGTCGTCGCGCTTGGTGCCGCGCAGCAGCGCGCCGATGTTGTCGCCTGCCTGACCTTGGTCCAGCAGCTTGCGGAACATTTCAACGCCGGTCACGACCGTCTTGGTGGTGGGGCGCAGGCCGACGATTTCGATCTCTTCGCCGACTTTGATCACGCCTTGCTCGACACGGCCGGTCACGACGGTGCCGCGGCCGGAAATGTTGAACACGTCCTCGACAGGCATCAGGAAGGGCTTGTCGATGGGGCGCGGCGGGGTCGGGATGTTCTCGTCAACAGCATCCATCAGTTTCAGGATGGCGTTTTTGCCGAGTTCGTCGTTGGTGCCTTCCAGCGCGCAAAGAGCGGAGCCCTTGATGAAGGGGATGTCGTCGCCGGGGAAGCCGTATTTGGACAGAAGTTCGCGAACTTCCATTTCAACGAGGTCCAGCAGCTCGGCGTCATCGACCATGTCGCATTTGTTCAGGAACACGACGATGGCGGGAACGCCGACCTGACGCGCCAGCAGGATGTGCTCGCGGGTCTGGGGCATGGGGCCGTCAGCTGCCGAAACGACGAGGATGGCGCCGTCCATCTGCGCCGCGCCCGTGATCATGTTTTTCACGTAGTCGGCGTGGCCGGGGCAGTCAACGTGCGCGTAGTGGCGCTTGGCCGTTTCGTATTCAACGTGTGCGGTCGAGATCGTAATGCCGCGCTCACGCTCTTCGGGCGTGCCGTCGATCTGGTCGTATGCCTTGAACTCGGCGCCGCCGGTTTCTGCCAGAACTTTGGTGATTGCAGCCGTCAGCGAGGTCTTGCCATGATCGACGTGACCGATGGTCCCGATGTTGACGTGCTCCTTGTTCCGTTCGAACTTACCTTTAGCCATCTTTCGTATTTCCTTCCTTGATGTAAAGTTAGTTAGACCCTTTGTAGTCCGTTAGTAGTTAAGCCAGTTTCGCCTTCACTTCATCAGCAATGGCCTGCGGCACCTGATCGTAGTGATGGAATTCCATCGAGTATTGCGCGCGGCCCTGGCTCATGGAGCGGAGGGTGTTGATGTAGCCGAACATGTTCGCGAGCGGCACCATGCCGGTGACGACGCGCGCGTTGCCGCGGCTGTCCATGCTGCTCACCTGACCGCGGCGGCTGTTGAGGTCGCCGATGACGTCGCCCATGTATTCCTCGGGGGTGACGACTTCGACCTTCATGACAGGCTCGAGCAGGACGGGTTTGCATTTCGGCAGGCCTTCGCGGAACGCGGCGCGGGCCGCGATCTCGAACGCCAGCGCGGAAGAGTCCACGTCGTGGAAGGCGCCGTCGAAGAGGGTCGCCTTGAAGTCGATGCAGGGGAAGCCCGCAACCACGCCGGTTTCTTTCGCGCTTTCCAGGCCTTTTTCGACGCCCGGAATGTATTCTTTCGGAACCGAACCGCCGGTGATGGTCGCCTCGAAGGCGAAGCCGGAGCCGACTTCGGTCGGCTCGAAGCGGATGATGACGCGGGCGAACTGGCCCGAGCCGCCGGACTGCTTCTTGTGCGTGTAGTCGATTTCACCGGTCTGGGTGATGGTCTCGCGGTACGCAACCTGCGGCGCGCCCACGTTGGCCTCGACCTTGAACTCGCGCTTCATGCGGTCGATGATGATGTCGAGGTGAAGTTCGCCCATGCCGCGCAGGATGGTCTGGCCGCTTTCGGCGTCGGAGTTGACGCGCAGCGACGGGTCTTCCGCCACCAGACGCGCCAGCGCCATGCCCATTTTCTCCTGGTCGGCCTTCGATTTCGGCTCGACGGCGATGGAGATGACGGGCTCGGGGAATACCATGCGCTCCAGAACGATCGGCTTGGAGGTGTCGCAAAGCGTATCGCCCGTGGTCGTGTCTTTCATGCCGACCAGCGCCACGATGTCACCCGCGGAGGCGACCTTGATCTCTTCGCGCGTGTTCGCGTGCATCAGCAGCATGCGGCCGACGCGCTCTTTGTTGTTCTTGACCGAGTTCAGGACATAGGAACCCGATTCCAGCTTGCCGGAATAGATGCGCACGAAGGTGAGCGAACCGACGAAGGGGTCGTTCATGATCTTGAACGCGAGACCGGCGAAGGGCTCGTTATCGTCGGGCTTGCGGGACATGACCTTTTCGGGATCATCGACGTCGGTCCCCTTGGTGTTGGGCATGTCGAGCGGGCTCGGCAGGTAGTCGATGACGGCGTCCAGCAGGGGCTGAACGCCCTTGTTCTTGAACGCGGAACCGCAAAGAACCGGCACGAACTTGTACGCGATGACGCCCTTGCGGATGCATTTCTTCAGAAGCTCTTCGGAGGGCTCCTTGCCTTCCAGATAATCTTCCATCGCCTGATCGTCCATTTCGACGGCCAGCTCGATCATTTTCGTGCGGTATTCCTGCGCCTTGTCGGCGAGGTCCGCGGGAATGTCGGTTTCGTAGAATTCAGCGCCAAGGCTTTCGTCTTTCCAGAGAATCGCCTTCATCTTGACGAGATCGACGAGGCCGGCGAATTCGGCTTCGGAGCCGATCGGCAGCTGGATGACCATCGGAACCGCGCCGAGGCGGTCCACGATCATATCGACGGTGCGGTAGAAGTTCGCGCCGGTGCGGTCCATCTTGTTGACGAAGCAAAGGCGGGAAACGCCGTATTTGTCGGCCTGGCGCCAGACCGTTTCGGACTGTGGCTCGACGCCGGCGACGGAGTCGAAGACCGTGACCGCGCCGTCGAGGACGCGCAGCGAGCGTTCGACTTCGATGGTGAAGTCCACGTGGCCGGGGGTGTCGATGATGTTGATGCGGTTGTCGCGCCAGAAGCAGGTCGTGGCGGCGGAAGTGATGGTGATGCCGCGTTCCTGTTCCTGTTCCATCCAGTCCATGGTCGCCGCGCCGTCGTGCACTTCACCGATCTTGTGCGATTTACCGGTGTAGTACAGGATACGCTCGGTCGTCGTCGTCTTGCCGGCATCAATGTGCGCCATGATGCCGATGTTACGATAATGGTCCAGCGAATATTTTTTTGCGTCAGCCATGATACCTTGTATTCCCCTCTACGATTACCAGCGGAAGTGCGAGAAGGCCTTGTTTGCTTCGGCCATTTTGTGCGTGTCTTCGCGCTTTTTCACGGCTGCGCCACGGTCGTTGTGGGCATCCAGCAGTTCGGAAGCCAGCTTGGCTTCCATGGTCTTGTCGTTGCGGTTCGATGCCGCTTCCTTCAGCCAGCGCATGGCGACGGCCTGCGCGCGGACGGGGCGGACTTCGATAGGCACCTGATAGGTCGCGCCACCGACGCGGCGGGATTTGACTTCAACCGCGGGCTTCACTTTGTCCAGCACTTCCATGAAGAAGGTGATGGGGTCCGCCTTGGTTTTTTCAGCGACGATTTCGAGCGCGCCGTAAACGATTTTCTCGGCGACGGATTTCTTGCCCGATTCCATGATGCAGTTCATGAATTTCGCCAGGACGATGTTGTTGAACTTCGGATCCGGCAGAACTTCGCGTTTTTTTGCTGCGTGACGACGTGACATGTTTAAATCCTCTTACTTCGGACGTTTCGCGCCGTAACGGGAGCGCGCTTTTCTGCGTTTATCGACGCCCTGCGTATCGAGCGCGCCGCGGATGATCTTGTAGCGCACGCCGGGCAGGTCTTTCACACGACCGCCGCGCACCAGCACGACAGAGTGTTCCTGCAGGTTATGGCCGACGCCGGGAATGTAGCAGGTTGCTTCACGACCGTTGGTCATGCGAACGCGCGCGACCTTGCGCAGCGCCGAGTTCGGCTTTTTCGGGGTCGTGGTGTAAACGCGCGTGCAAACGCCGCGCTTCTGCGGGTTGCCCTGCAGGTCGGCGTTTTTCTTCTTCTTAATCTGCGGTACGCGGCCTTTGCGCACAAGCTGGTTATAAGTTGGCATTTATCTGTAGCCCTTCTTCTGTTTTAAGAACGGTGTAAATCTTTATGTCTGGAGGATGAGATGAGAAACCCCTGCGTCGTTCCATTCAGAGTACGGAACACGACAGGATACTGATCCAAGATCAGTCCACTTCCACTTTTCCCGCGGAAGAATCGGTTAAAACCGGACTGCGTCTAGACCTGAAATGCCTACCACCAGCCCATCCTTAGAGCGTGCGCACTATATCATGGGAAAACACAGCGTCAAGCATTGTTTGAGGAAAATGAAGCCCTTTGTCCCTTCTTTTTATAATTAGCCGCTTTTGCGGCCACAAGCCGCGTTTTGCGGCGTAATTTTAATAATAAAGAACTCCTGTTTTACGAAATATTATTACGTGAACACCTGTTTTGCCTCCCCGCTTCCGCGCCTTGCCGGGCGAATTGACAGAACCGATTCTTGCCGCCGCGCCGTTTTCCCGCCGAAAAGCCATAATTGCCCTTGCCAAAACCGCCAAAGCCCCTCATATTGCCTCTCGGAAGGCTGGCGGGCGAATGTCTCGCCAATCCGGCCAGGGCCGAGAGGCAGCAACCGTAACGAAATTCTATATGGGTCGTTCAGTCTTCCACTT
>WGNE01000054.1 GCA_016124645.1 Alphaproteobacteria bacterium | reverse complement strand
GGCGGCGGCCGCGCGGACGTGTGGGAGCCGGAAGAAGACGTTTACTGGGGGCCCGAAGGCAAGTGGCTGGAAGACCAGCGCTACAGCGGCGAGCGCGACCTCGACAACCCGCTGGCCGCCGTGCAGATGGGCCTCATCTACGTCAACCCCGAAGGCCCGAACGGTAACCCCGACCCCGTCGCGGCCGCCAAGGACATCCGCGAGACCTTCGCGCGCATGGCCATGAACGATGAAGAGACCGTCGCGCTGATCGCGGGCGGCCATACCTTCGGCAAGACCCACGGCGCGGGCGACGCCGCCCTCGTCGGGCCCGAACCCGAGGCGGCCGGCATCGAGCTGCAGGGCCTTGGCTGGCAAAGCAGCTTCGGCAGCGGCAAGGCGGGCGACGCCATCGGCAGCGGCCTCGAGGTCATCTGGACGACCACGCCGACGAAATGGAGCCACAACTTCTTCCACAACCTCTTCGAATACGAATGGGAGCTGGAGAAAAGCCCGGCGGGCGCGCAGCAGTGGAAGCCCAAGGGCGGCGCGGGCGAAGGCCTGGTGCCCGATCCCTTCGATCCCGCGAAGAAGCGCGTGCCGACCATGCTGACGACCGACCTCTCGCTGCGCTTCGACCCGGCTTACGAGAAAATCTCCCGCCACTTCTACGAAAACCCGGACGCCTTCGCGGACGCTTTCGCCCGCGCGTGGTTCAAGCTGACCCACCGCGACATGGGCCCGCGCGTGCGCTACCTCGGCCCCGAGGTTCCGGCGGAAGAACTCATCTGGCAGGACCCCGTTCCCGCCGTCGATCACGATCTGATCGACGACAAGGACGCCGCAGCGCTGAAGGAAAAGATCATGGCCTCGGGCTTAGGCGTTTCCCAGCTGGCGGGCGCGGCATGGGCTTCGGCCTCCACCTTCCGCGGTTCCGACAAGCGCGGCGGGGCGAACGGGGCGCGCCTGCGTCTCGCGCCGCAAAAGGACTGGGCCGTCAACCAGCCGGACGAGCTGGCGAAGGTTCTTGCCGCGCTTGAAAAAGTGCAGAAGGAATTCAACGACGGGCAATCCGGCAAGAAGAAAGTCTCCCTCGCGGACCTTATCGTTCTGGGCGGCTGCGCGGCCGTGGAAGCGGCGGCGAAAAAAGCCGGCCACGACGTGACGGTTCCCTTCACCCCGGGCCGCACCGACGCCACGCAAGAGCAGACCGACGTCGCCTCCTTCGAGCCTCTCGAGCCCGCGGCGGATGGCTTCCGCAACTACCTCGGCGTCGCCAAGGGCGCCACGGCGGAAGAGATGCTGGTGGACCGCGCGCAACTGCTGACGCTGACCGCGCCCGAAATGACGGTGCTGGTCGGCGGCCTTCGCGCCCTGAACGCCAATACCGGCGGGGCCGAACACGGCGTCTTCACCAAGGCCCCCGGCGCGCTGACGAACGACTTCTTCGTCAACCTGCTGGACATGGGCACGGTCTGGACGGCGTCGAAAGGCTCGGACAACGTCTTCGAAGGGCGCGATCGCGACAGCGGCGAGCTGAAGTGGACGGGCACGCGCGTCGATCTCGTCTTCGGTTCTAACTCGCAGCTGCGCGCCATCGCCGAGGTCTATGGCAGCAGCGATGCGAAGGAAGCCTTCGTGCAGGACTTCGTGAAGGCCTGGACCAAGGTCATGAACCTCGACCGCTTCGACCTCGCGGCCTGAAGCGACCAGCTTTAACGACAACGGCTGCCGGCTTTTCCCGCAAGGGAGGGGCCGGCAGTCAGCGTTTGGGGTTGCGCTTGAAGAAGTCCCAGATGGCGCGCGTGGCGTCGAGGTCGTGGCTGGTGCGCCCGACGAGGAACTCGAACAGGTATTGCCGCCCGCCCGGCCAGGTATGCCCGCCGCCGATGACCGAATAGAGCGCGACCTCGGCATCCTTCCCCTTGTAATCCTGCAGGGTGATGCGCGTCTTGTCCTTCGGGTCGGCGTCCGCGAGCATCTTCGCCGGAACGCTCTTGCCGCCCTTGTCGTTGCCCGCCTGCGCCAGCCAGAAATCGAAAGTTTCATGGGCGGAATGAACCGCGCCGCGCGGCTTGGTATGCTTGAAAACCTGCACGACGCCGCCCTTGTAGGGCACCAGCGGGTCCGCCGTGCCGTCCATGATGAGGACGGAGACGGGCGCGGCGGGCTTGCACTTGTCCTTCAGCTTCACCGGCATGGCGGCGATGACGATGCCGACGGCGGCGATCTTGTCCGCAAGGTCGCAGGCCAGCCGGTTCGACATGAAACCGCCGTTCGAGGGACCCGTCGCATAGACGCGCTTCGGATTGACGTTGCCGGTCTTCAGCATCTCATCGATGAGCGCGGAGAGGAAGCCGACGTCGTCCAGCCCCATTTCCTGCGGCTTGATGTTTTCGACGCCGCGGCCGTCGTTCCATTGCTTGTCGAAACCCTGCGGATAGACGATGAGCAGGTCTTCCTTGTCCGCCAGCGTGTCGAAAGAGGCGTCTCTGCCCGTCATGACGTCGAATTTCTCCGCCTTGCCGCCGCCGCCGTGCAGCACGACGACAAGCGGGCGCGGCCCCTTGCCCGCCGTCTTGTGCAGCGCGCGCGGGTCATGGACCCAATAGGTGCGCGTCATGCCGCCATATTCCAGCGTATGACGTTCCAGCCCGGCTTTGGCGGCCATGGCATGCCCCGCGCAAAGCGCGATGAGCATCGACACCGCGACGAAAAGAATTTTTTTCATGTTGTCCGCTCCCTGAATGTCCTTTTCGAAACCCGCCTTCTTCATCTTGTACAGCATTTGCCGGCGAATACCTGCGCAGAGCCAGTCTGCCAGCCCCGCGGCGGGGAAGAAAGCCGCTGCACCTGTAATTTACGTAAAAATGAAAAAGCTCTTGGCTATGTCAATTAAATAGAACCATCTTCGCGGTTGACTTTCACCTTATGTCAACCTCTAATTGCCGGAATAATTTTCAAAGAAGGATTCCGCCATGACGCAGCCTGTGAAGGAAATGCTGAAAGCAACCACCGCACTCACCCACCGCGACGCCGTGAATGCGCGCGTGCTGGAAGGGCTGGGCCTTGGCGACGAACCGCGCGAAAAAATCATCGAGAAGGTGGTCAGGCAGCACCCCGGCGACAATGCCGACGAACGCTGGCAGAACGTCAAAAAAAGCCGCAAGACGCTTACGGTCGAGGAGCTGGCGGAGATACTGCGCGAGATGGAGCAGAACGGCTATGCCGCGAACGCCGAAAAAGCCGCCGACAAAAAACGCAAGTCGCCCCTAAACGAGCAGGCCTTCTACGACGCGCTGGCGAAGAACATCGAGGACGCGGAAAAGCTGAAGGCGCAGCTGGAAAAGCTGCGCGAAGAAAGCAAGAAGGAAAAAGGCTATCTTTCCACCGCCTTCAACCTCTTCGCCGACAAGAAGCCGGTTGAAAAAGCGCTCTCCAGCGTCAGCGAATTCGAGAAATACTGCCACAAGAACGGCATCACCTATGACGAGGTCGGCCGACAGCTCGTCGCGGGCGAAAAGCCCAGGACCGCCTTCGACCGCATCAAGGACTTCCGCTTCCTCATCGCGGCGGGCGCGGGCGGCTTGCTCGGGCTCGGCGGCATCAGCCTCGCGGGGGCGGTGCCCGCGCTGGGCATGGTGACGGGCGCCTTCTTCGGCGGGTTGCCCTATCTCGCCCTGCCCTTCATCACGCTTTCGATCTTCAAGGCCTTCTCCGAAAAAAGCCTGCTGAAGGAAGCGGGCACGCTGGGGCGCTTCGGCGCGGTCATGGCGGCGGGCTTCACCATCAGCCTCGGCATCACCGCCGCGATGTCCGGCATCCTGCCCGTCATCGACCCAGCGACGGTCGGCATGGCCGCCAAGGGCGTCGCCACCACGGTCGCGGGCCATGTGCCCTTCAGCCCCTCGCAACTCATCTTGCAGGGCATCGCCGCGGGCGCGGCCTTCGGCAGCGTCTATCGCTACGCCAAGCAGCGCATCGCCAACGGCTTCGCGAAGACGGCAGACGCGGGCAAGAACGTGCTGGCGAAGGCCTTCAACAAGGCCGCCGATGTTCTGGTCAACAAGCACACCGCCCCCGTCATCAACGCCATCGGCAAGGCGGCGGACAAGGCGGCGAGCGGCATGGACAAGCTGTTCGGCCATTACATGAACTTCATCGGCATTCCCGCGGTCGCCATCCTGATGTCCGGCGCGCTGGCGGGCGGCGGCGTCGCCGCGCTCGCGGCATACGGCGGCTATTACGCCACGGTCTTCACCGGCATGGCCGTGACCTCCGTCGCGCTGGGCGCGCTGGGCTATTTCCGCTACGGGCTGCGCAAGAAGGAATTCGGCTCGCTCGCCAAGATCGCGGGCACCGCGCTCGGCACCTCATCCAGCGCGGCCACCATGCCGGTGACCAAGCAGAACCTGAAGGAAATCGGCGTGCCCGACCACATCACCAACTCGGTCGTGCCGCTGGGCGCGAACTTCAACATGCTGGGCACCTCGCTCTACCTCGGCGCGACGGCGGCCGCGGCGCTGGTCATGTTCGGCTTCGCGCCCACGCTGCCGGTGCTGGCGATGGTGGGGCTCACCACGGTGCTGACCGCCTTCGGCGCGCCGGGCATGCCCTCGTCCAACATCATCCTGCTGGACCCCGTCCTGCAAAAAACCGGGCTTTCCCCCGCGCAGAGCCACAAGATCTACGAGATGGTGCTGCCCTTCGACCGTATCCTCGACATGAGCCAGACCGCGCTCAACGTCATGGGCGACGCGATGGTCGCGCTCGACGTCTGGCGCAAGGAAAAGCTGCAGGGCCAGAAATCAGGGAAGAAGCCGGACGGCCAAAAACCGGAAGGCAAAAAATGGGGCGACCGCCTGCGCGCGAAGATCGACAGCTTCCGCCGCGCCCAGACGCCCGGGAAAACACCTGAGCAAACGCCTGAAAAAGCCACCGCGCCCGAGAAAAAAGCCGCCGTAAACAAGAAACCCGCGCAAGACAAAAAACCCGCGCCGCCCGCCGGCGCCTAACGACAAAAAACCCTATAGCGTCAGGGGATCCGGTAAAACGGGTTGGGCACGAGGTAGGCGCGTTCCGCATGGCCGCCTGCAAGGTCGCTGGGCTGGTCGCCGACGTTGGCGATGATGGTATAGCCCATTTTTTCGATCTTCGCGCGCTCGGGCACTTTGTAGTCCGCGGCGGAAGGCGTCTTGCTGTGCGCGGGGCGCAGGATGAGCTTTTTCCAGCCGCGATAGCCCGCCAGATGCAGGTTCTTTTCCGTCGCGGCGCGCACGGTTTCGTCGCGGCCGGTGATAAAGAAGACCGTCACGCCCGTTTTCCGCGCCGCGCGAAAAAGATCAAGCGTCGGCTGCAACGGCTTGTCCGCCGATCTTTGCGCCCAGGCGTGAAAGCCGCAAGGCCCCTTGGGCAGGCTGCACGGCCCCTTCACTTCGAGATCGAGGCCGTTGGCCTGCAGCTGCGGCCAGTTGGAAAGCGAGGTCTCGTCAACGTCCAGCACGATGGCCGGTTTCTTCACCTGCGGCGCGCGACGGGTGATGTAATCCAGCGCGTTCGCGTCCACCCGCGCGAAATCGCGCATGTAAGCCCCGTCGTCATGATAGGCGACAAGCTTCACCCGCGCCTCGCCGAGGTTATAGGTCGAGCCCGGCATGCCGGGTGCGCAAGCGGCGAGCAGCGCGACAAGCGCCGCAGCGCAAAGCTTGGCGGATACAGAAAAACGGTTTTTCATGAGACACCCCTGTTCATTATGGCCGTAGAAATTTTATCGTCGCGACCGATATAGAACGCCGGGGAAGAGCTGTAAAGTAAATATTTCCCTTACGGATCGAGGAAGTTCACCTTGCCCGTGGCAAGGTCCAGCACCGCGCCCGCGATGGTGAGCTTGCCTTCCAGCACCAGCGCTTCGATGATGCGGCTGGAATGCGAGAGCTGATCGACCGAAGCGCGCACGTTCGCCTCCACCGCGCGTGAAATCTTTTCCGCCGCCGGCATTTCCGGCATCTGCGCGATGGCGAAGACATGCGGGCGGATGCGGCTGACGATGTCGTGCAGGTTCTCCGACGGTATCGACTGCGGGTCGGTGATATGCTCCATCGTCGCCGTGACCGCGCCGCAATGCGTATGCCCCATGACGACGACCATCTGCGTGCCGAACTTGCTGGCCGCGAATTCGACGCTGCCCACCAGCGAGGGCGCGACGATGTTGCCCGCCACGCGGATGACGAAAAGATCGCCGATGTCCTGATCGAAAATCATCTCGACCGGCGCGCGGGAGTCGGAACAGCAAAGCACGATGGCCTTGGGCGACTGGCCGTTCTGCGCGAAATCCTTCAGTTTTTGCAGCGAGGATTCGCCGGACTGCAGCGAGCTTCCGTTGAGGAAACGCGCATTGCCCTCCAAAAGGGCTTCGACGACGGGGTGCTTTGCGGCGGCGGATGCCATATGTTCGTCCTCCTGTCCATAAACGGCGACGAGCGATTATAGGACAAGCGCGCCCCCCTGTCTGCGAATTTTCTTCCCTGTTCCGCAAATAACGAAGGGCAGATTTTTTGTATATTTGCCTTATAATCGTCCCAGCGCAGCAAAGAGTACCGCATGACGACCGCAAAGAAAAAAACGAAGCCAAAACAAGCGCCGCTGGCCGGCATCGTGAAGAAATGGGAAACCGTTCTGGCGGGCGGCGCGCTGCTGGCCATCGCGCTGCATTTCATTTTCGCCAGCGAGCTGCCCCTGCAGGCCGCCATCTTCATCGGCGGCGTGCCGCTGCTGATCTCCATCGCCGCCAAACTCGCGAAGGGCGACTTCGGCGCGGACCTGCTGGCCGCCGTCGCGCTGGTCACCGCCGCCTTCATGGAACAGTATCTGGCGGGCACGCTCATCGTGCTCATGCTCGCGGGCGGACAGGCGCTTGAATCCTACGCCATCCGCAAGGCCTCCTACGTGCTGCAGGCGCTGGCGAGCCGCATGCCCTCCCTCGCCCACCGCCGGACGGAAAAGGGCCGGACGGAAAAAATGCTGGAGGATATCGCGGTCGCCGATATCGCCGTTGGCGACATACTGGAGGTGCACCCGCACGAGCCCTGCCCCGTCGATGGCACTGTCATCGAGGGCTACGGCAGCATGGACGAGGCCTATCTGACCGGAGAGCCATACCAAATCTCCAAGGCGCCCGGCGCCTCCGTGCTTTCCGGCGCGCTGAACGGGGAAACCGCGCTTGTCATCCGCGCCGAAAAGCTGGCGCAGGATTCGCGCTATGCCCGCATCCTGAACGTGATGGAGCAGGCGGAGCAACGCCGCCCCGCCCTGCGGCGCATGGGCGACCGCATCGGCGCCGTCTTCACCCCCCTCGCCCTGCTGGCCGCGCTGGTGGCGTGGTACGCGACGGGCCAGCCGGTGCGCTTTCTGGCGGTGCTGGTGGTGGCCACGCCCTGCCCGCTGCTCATCGCCATTCCAGTCACCATCATCAGCGCGATTTCCATGGCGGCGCGGCGCGGCGTCATCATCAAGGACCCCGTCATCCTCGAACGCCTGCCCACCTGCCGCACCGCGATTTTCGACAAGACCGGCACGCTGACCTACGGCGCGCCGGAGATGACGGAGATCGTCACGACGCAAAGCTTCGATGCGGACAAGGTCTTGCAGCTGACCGCCAGCGCGGAGCTCTATTCCAAGCACCCGCTGGCCGGTGCCATCCGCAAGGCGGCGAAGGAGAAGGGGCTGGAATTGCGGCAAGTGGAGACAATATCGGAAAAGCCGGGGCAAGGGCTTTCCGGCCGCATCGGGGGGCAAGACATCCGCATCACCCACCGGCGCAAGCTGCGCGAAACCCACGCGCAAGACCTTGAACAACTTCCCGAAGCGGCGCACGGGCTGGAATGCCTCGTCCTCATCGACGGCAGGCTCGCCGCCGCGCTGCGCTTTCACGACAAGCCGCGGCGGGAAGGGAAATCCTTCATCGGCCACCTCGGCCCCGTCCACGGCATCCAGAAAATCATGCTGGTTTCCGGCGACCGCGGGGCGGAGGTCGATTACCTCGCCTCCCTGCTGGGCATCGAGAAAACCTTTTCCAGCCAGACGCCGGAACAGAAGCTCGCCATCGTGCGTGCGGAAACGGCGAAGGCGCCGACGATCTTCATGGGCGACGGCATCAACGACGCCCCCGCGCTCACCGCCGCCACGGTCGGCCTCGCCTTCGGCTCGGGCAGCGTCACTGGCGAGGCGGCAGGGGCCGTCATTCTCGAAAGCTCGCTCGCCAAGGTGGACGACCTTTTGCACATCAGCATGCTCATGCGCGCCATCGCCCTGCAAAGCGCGCTGGGCGGCATGCTGCTCAGCTTCATCGGCATGGGCTTCGCCTGCGCGGGGTACTTAAGCCCCGTTTCGGGCGCGCTCTTGCAGGAAGGCATTGATATTCTTGCCATCCTCAACGCGCTGCGGCTTTCGCTGCAGCGCAATGTTCACAGCGACATTACCTGACCTCGGGCCTGTTTTTTGCGGGCGCGCTGGTCTAGAATGCCGCGCATGACACGAAAAGATTCTTCCCGCGAAAAATACCGGGTTTCCAAAGACACGCGCTGGCTGCTGGCCTCGCGCACGGCGCGCAGTATCGGGCAGGGCGTGATGGTCGTGGCCTTTCCGCTCTACCTGCACGCGCTGAAGGTGCCGGCGTGGATGATCGGTTCCGTCATGGGTACGGGCATCGTCTTCGCCGTGGCGGTCACGCTGCTGGTCGGGCCGATGAGCGACCGGCTGGGCCGCAAGCGCTTTCTCGTCGGCTATGAATGCCTGCTGACGCTGGCCGCCGTGGCCGCGCTGTTCAGCACCACCCTGCCCGTCCTGTTCCTCGCCGCCGTCGTCGGCGGTTTCGGGCGCGGGCAGAACGGGGGCGCGGGCCCCTTCGTGCCGGTGGAATACGCATGGCTGGCGGGGCTGATACCGGAAAAGCACCGCGGCAAGGTCTTCAGCCTCAATACCGCGCTCGGCTCCTTCGGCATGGCGGTCGGCGCCATTCTGGCCGCCCTGCCCGCCTTTTTGCACCGCTGGTTTGCGGGCACGGAGGCTTACCGCCCGCTGTTCCTCATCGTCATCCTCGGCTCCTTCGTCTCCGTGCTCTGCCTGATGAAGGCGAAGGACAGCCCGCGCGCCACGCAGCCCTTAAAGCCCACGGAAGAGGAAAAACTGGAGGAGGACGCGCTGCGCCGCCATGAAAACGGGCTGCTGGCGCGGCTGGTCGGCATCAACGCGCTCAACGGCATCGCCATCGGGCTCATCGGCCCGCTCATCGTCTATTGGTTCGCGGCGCGCTTCGGCGTGGGGCCCGCGCATGTCGCGCCCGTCATCGCGACGGGCTTTTTGCTCTCGTCCTTCTCCTCCATCTTCGCCGGAAAAATAACGGAGCGGCTGGGCGTGGTGCGCGGGGTCGTGCTCATGCGCGCCATCGGGCTCGTCACGCTGGTGCTGCTGCCCCTCTCGCCCAGCTTCCACGTCGCCGCCGCGCTGCAGATCATCCGCTCCGCCCTCAACCGCGGCACGGTGGGGGCGCGGCAGGCCTTGAACGTCAGCCTCGTGCGCTCGCACCGCCACGGGCTCGCGGTCAGCCTGAGCAGCGTCGCCATGCAGGTGCCGCGCGCGGCGGGGCCGGTCTTCGCGGGCATCATGTTCACCAACGGCGCCTGGGGGTTGCCCTTCTTCATCGCCGCGGGGCTGCAATGCGCCTACCTCGTGCTCTACGAGCGCATGTTCAGCCGGCACGAGGCGACGCGCGCGAAAAGCGCGTGACCCTTCAACATCAAGATTGATTTTATTTACTGCGCCTGCCTTATTTATTGCGCCTGCTGCGCTGCCGGCGCGTCGTCCACGGTTTCCAGCACCATGGCGAGGCGCTTTTTAACGCGCTCCAGCTTCAAGAGCGCGGCGACCTCGCTGAGCGGCGGGGTGCGGGCGACGCCGGTCATGGCGAGGCGCAGCGTCATGAAGACGGCGCGGTCCTTCAGTCCCAGCTCCTTGCCGATGGCTTTCAGGATGCCCTCCACCTCCGGCGCCTGCGCGTCGCTGGCATAGGCTTCAAGGAAGCCTTCGAGGATGCGCCTGCGCTTGGCGGCGTCCGGGCATTCCTTGGCCATGCGCTCGGGCGCGGGCGGAGTGTAGCCGTAATCGAAATAGGCGCGGCTGCCGAAGATGATCTCGCCGAAGCGCGCGCAGCGTTGCGCCACCACCTGCAAGACTTCCGCGCCGTGCTTCGGGTCTTCGCGCAGGGCCTTGTGCAGGTCGAGGATATCCTCGCGCGTCGCCGCCTGCGAGGGCTGGTCCTGATGCAGCGTGTCGTCCGCCGTCAGGTTGCTGGCGATGAGGAAGTCGAGGTATTCCATGAACTGCTTTTCCAGCTCCTGCGCCGACAGCTCGTTCATGTAACGGCCGTTGATGAAGGAGAGCAGGTCCATGTCCGCGACCGGGCCGGTGCTGGGCAGGCCGGAGACCTGCAGCTTTTCGGCGAACTCGCTCATCGGGTAGATGTCCTTGCCTTCCGGGTGCGCCCACATGATGCGGTAGAGGAAGTTGCGGAAAGCCGCGGGCATGATGCCCTGCTTGCGAAACCACGTCAGCGAGGTATCGCCGCTGCGTTTCGAAAGCTTGCGGCGGTTCTTGTCGCGCAGCAGCACGGTGTGCAGGAACTTCGGCGGCTCCCAGCCCAGATAACGATAGACGAGGATGTGCTTGGGCGTGGAGGAAATCCATTCCTCCCCGCGCACCACGGTCGTCACGCGCATGAAGTGGTCGTCCACCGCCGCGGCGAGGTGATAGGTGGGAATGCCGTCGGATTTCAGCAGCACGCTGTCATCGATGACGCTGGCCTCGAAGCTGATGTTGCCGCGCACCTCGTCGTGGAAAGAAATGGTTTCGTCCTTCGGCACCTTCAGGCGGATGACGTTTTTCTCGCCCGCCGTCAGGCGCGTGGCGACCTCGGCGGGGTCGAGGTTGCGGCAATGGCCGTCGTAGCCGGGGCTCTGGTGCTGGGAGACCTGCGTCTTGCGCACCAGCTCCAGCCGCTCGGCCGTGCAGAAACAATGATAGGCGTGGCCTTGCTCGACGAGGTGCTGCGCCGCCAGTCGGTAAAGCGGCAGGCGCGCCGTCTGGGTATAGGGGCCGTAATCGCCGCCGAAGGTGTCGCCCTCGTCCGGCATGGCGCCCAGCCAGCGCAGGCCGTCGATGATCGCCTCCACCGCGCCTTCCTGCGTACGGGCGAGGTCCGTGTCCTCGATGCGCAAAATGAACACGCCGCCGGATTTATCCGCCAGCGCGCGGTCCAGCACGGCCTGCATGCCGGTGCCGATATGGGGCATGCCGGTCGGGCTCGGCGCGATGCGCGTGACCTCCGCGCCCTCGGGCAGCTTGCGCGGCGGATAAAGCGCCTCGACTTCGGCCAGCGTCACGCAGTCTGCAAAAGATTTGGTACCCATTTCTTCCATTCCCGTCCTCGAAGGTAAAGCGCCGCGTTGCGGCTTTCAGGATGCTGAATCTAGAGCATTCCCGCACGAAAATCCACCGTCTATCCCTGTCATAATGCCGCGTGAAGCCTGCCCAAACACGTTATGTCAAAGATACGCAACTCGCCTGCGGCAAAGGGAAAGTCACGCGCAGGCAAAAGCCGGGGTTCGTGTTCACCGCCTCGACCCGCGCGCCATGCGCGTCCGCCACCCATTTCACGATGGCAAGGCCGATGCCGCTGCCCTCGGACGCGCCCTTGTCGGCGCGGTAGAAGCGCTCGAAAATCCGCGCCGCGTCGCCGGGGGGAATGCCGGGGCCTTCGTCCAGCGCTTCCGCCGTGATGGCGGAGAGCGTCTTGCGCAGCCGCAGCGTCACCTTGCCGCCCTTTGGCGAGAATTTCACCGCGTTTTCCACGATGTTGCGGAACATCAGGAACAGCGCGTGGTCGTTGCCCAGCACGGTGCAGTCGGGCTCGGCGTCCAGTTCCGCCGTCACGCCCCGCGCGGCGGTCGCGGGTTCCAGTTCCGCCAGCACGTCGTCGATGACGGGGGCGAGCTCGACCGGCTCGCGCGCCGCCGCCGCGCCCTGCAGGCGGGAGAAAGCCAGCATCTGCTCCACCAGCCGCGTGCTGCGCGCGATGCCGGAAAGCAGGTTGTCCATGCCCTCCACCGCTCGCCCCTCGCGCTGCTGCGCCTGCGCGATGGCTTGGGCCTGCGTCTTGATGGCGGCGAGCGGGGTGCGCAGCTCGTGCGCGGCGTTGTCGGTGAATTCGCGTTCGCGCCGCAGCCCGTCGTCCAGCCTGCCCAGCAGGCGGTTGAGCGCGCGCAGGAAGGGCATGATCTCCTCCGGCAGGCGGCCCGGCGAAATCGGCGCGAGGTCGCCCGCGTCGCGCCGGTCCACGGCGGCGGAAAGATCGACGATCTGCCGCAGCCCGCGCGAAACGCCCGACCATGTCGCAAGGAAGACGACGGCGACGAACAAGAGCCCCGGCAGCCACAGACTTCCCATCAGCTGGAAAACAAGCTCATGACGGATGGAGAATTTCTGGCCGACCTCCACCCGCGTCTGCCCGTCATCCCCCAGCAGCACGAAAAACCGCCAGCGCTTGCCGTGGATGACCTGATCGGAAAAACCCGCGGGCGGCGCGACATCCCCGAAGACATGCGCGCTTTTGGAGATGGTGAACATCTCCCCCTTCAAATAAGTGCGGTAGGCGATATGGCTTTCGTATGGATGCGCGGGCTTTGAAAGTTCGGCGCTCTTTTTGTCGTCGTCCGCGTCGTTATCGACATCGGGCGTCTTGCGGCCCATCTTGTCGGTATCCACGACCTGCAAAAGCATCCGGGCGTATTGCGCGAGGTTGGTGTCGTAGATTTCCTCGATCTCGTGGTAGATCGACCAGGCGGAGAACATCGCCACCAGCAGGCTGCCCAGCATCAACGGCACGGCGATCATGCGCAGCAAGCGCCAGCGCAGGGAATAGGTTTCGCCCCCCGTGTCCGCCGGCGCGCTCATTTCGGGATCACGTAGCCGACGCCGCGGATGGTCTTGATGAAGTTGCGGCCCAGCTTGCGGCGCAGGGCGGAGACATGCACCTCCACCGTGTTGCTTTCGATTTCCTCGTTCGACCAGTCGTAGATATGCGCGTGGATCTGGTCCTTGCTCAGCGTGCGGCCGATGTTTGACATCAGCGCCTCGAAGACCGAAAGCTCGCGCGCGGAAAGGGCGACGCTTTTGCCGCCCCGCTCCACGCTGCGCGCGGCGGGGTCGAAAACCACGTCGCCGCAGGCGATGACGGGCGCGGCGCGGCCCTGCGCACGGCGCATCAGCGCGCGGCACCGCGCGATCAGCTCGTCGAGGTCGAAGGGCTTGACGAGGTAGTCGTCCGCCCCCGCGTCCAGCCCCTCCACGCGCTGGTGCACGGCGTCGCGCGCGGTCAGCAGCAGGCAGGGCGTCGCGTTCTTTTCGCTCCGCAGCTTCTTGAGGAATTCGAGGCCGGACATGCCCGGCAGGTTGACGTCGAGCACCAGCAGACCGTAATCGGTGGACTTCAGGGCGAGCTCGGCGTCCTCCGCGTTCTTCACCCAATCGACGGCGAAGCCGCCCTCCAGCCCCTGCCGCGTGGCGCGGCCCAGCATCTCGTCGTCCTCGACCAGCAGCAGGCGCATGTCAGCCCCCCGCCTTCGTTTTGATGTCCGTTTTCAGCTTCATTTCCGGCTTCGTTTTCATGGCCGCAGACTATCACGCCCCCGCCTGATTGCCAATCTTGGCGGCGCCGCCGATTCTTCCGTCATGCCGGGAAAAACGCCGCTGTCACCTACCCTTCGGTTCGGGCCCGAAGCCGATAATACATTGAAAAGGCAGGCGCAATCATTTTCCGAATGCGGGTTGACTTATATACTTTTGGAGTATAAGTTATGCTCTGTTAGAGAATATTAAGGCCGGAAAACGGCAAGGCAAACGGCACAAAAACGAGGAGCGCAAGACGATGGGCTACGGCAGATGGGACAACAGCGACTGGAACACCTACGCGAAAAGCACGCGCGGCAAATCGACGCGCGAGGTGTTCAACTCCAGCTTCATGAACAAGGACATGGACCCGAGCAAGATCAAGACGCGCGAGTCGCGCGATTCCGCGGACAACCCCGCCTCCACCCCCATCATCCTCGCGCTCGACGTGACGGGCTCGATGGGCATGATCGCCGACAGCCTCGCGCGCGAAGGGCTGGGCACGCTGGCCGAGGCCATTCTGGACCGCAAGCCGGTGACCGACCCGCACATCATGGTCATGGGCGTGGGCGATGCTTCTTCCGACCGCGCACCGCTGCAGGTCTCGCAGTTCGAGGCGGACATCCGCATCGCCGAGCAGCTCAAGAAAATCTATCTGGAAGGCAACGGCGGCGGCAACAACCACGAAAGCTATAACCTGCCGTGGTATTTCGCCGCCACGAAAACCGACGTCGATTGCGTGAAGCACGGGCGCAAGGGGCTTCTCTTCACCTTCGGCGACGAGCAATGCCCGGACGACCTGAAGGCGCACCACATCAAGAAGTTCCTCGGCGACAGCGTGCCGCAGGACATCAGCACCAAGGACTTGCTGGAGATGGTGTCGGAAAAATTCGACGTCTTCCACGTCGTCATCGAGGAAGGCAGCTATGCGCGCGTACGCAAGCAGGCCGTCTATGACAGCTGGGAAAAGGTGCTGCCGAAGGAACGCATCATCCCGGTCAAGGATTACACCAAGCTGCCCGCCATCCTCGTTTCCGTCATGGAAGTCCATGCGGGCAAGGATCCCGAAGCCGTCGCCAACAGCTGGCAGGGCGAAACGGTGGGCGTGGTGAAGGACGCGATCAAGAACGTCAAGCCGGGGCCGAAGCCCGCGGGCGTGCCGGTGATGAAACCGCTCAAGATCAAGCCCCACAAGCAACCGGGGCTTTAAGACCCGTCTTCTCCAGTGCTGGTGCAGGGGCCCGCCGTTTTCCGCGGCGGCCCCTGCCGCTTTTCGCGCCCATAATTGCTATGGTGCAGGGGGGCGATACATGCTAATTCTCATGATGTTATGACGAGCGTAAAGACAGCAGATGCCGTTATCGGCGCGGGCTACGGCGACGAAGGCAAGGGCCTGACGACCGACTTTCTCGCCACGCGCGCGGGCGGCGAGGGTCACGCCCTCGTCGTGCGCTTCAACGGCGGCGCGCAGGCGGGCCATACCGTGGTCGCGCCCGACGGGCGGCGGCACATCTACAGCCACGTCACCAGCGGCGCGATGTCCGCCGTGCCGGGCTTCCTCAGCCGGTTCTTCGTCTGCAATCCGCTCTTGTTCGTCAAGGAATACGCGCAGCTGCAAAACCACGGCACCGCCCCCGTGCTGCATGTGGACGAACGCGCGCCCGTCACCACCCCCTATGACATGATGATCAACCAGATCGTCGAGGAATCGCGCGGACACGGGCGGCACGGCAGCTGTGGTATGGGCTTCGGCGAAACCGTCGAGCGGCAGCAGCACGCGGAATTCGCCCTTTGTTATGCCGACCTGAACGACAAAAGCCTGCTGCGCGAAAAGCTGGAGGGCATCCGCCACGGCTGGCTGCCCGAACGGCTGAAGGCGCTGGGCGTGGAGCAGGTCAGCCACCAATGGCGCGAGCGCATCGACGCCGAAGGCATCATGGAAAAATTCATGGCCGACGCCGCCTTCTTCCTGAAAGTCACCAAGCCCGAGGACCCCGGGTTTCTGGCGCGCTGGCACGGCAGGATCGTTTTCGAAGGCGCGCAGGGATTGCTGCTCGATCAAGCGCGCGGGCATTTCCCGCATGTCACCCGCTCGCATACGGGGCTGAAGAACGTGCTGACGCTTTGCGCCGAGGCCAGCATCGGCGCGGTCGAGGCCTTTTACGTCACCCGCACCTACGCGACGCGCCACGGCGCGGGCCCGCTGGCGCACGAGCTGCAGAAACCGCCCTATGCCGCCATCGTCGATGAGACCAACGTGCACAACCCGCACCAAGGCAACCTGCGCTTCGGCTGGCTGGACGCGGACATTCTGGCGCGCGCCGTAGCCGACGACCTGTCGGACGCGGAAGGCAGCGGCATCGAGATCTCCCACGGGCTGAGCGTGACCTGCGTCGATCAGCTCGACCCCGTCTCGCATCTCTTCGAGGTTGGCGTCCTGCGCGCCATCGAGCGCAACGATTTCGCCGCCCATCTGCTCTCGCGCACGAAGGGCGCCTTCCTCATCGAAAGCCACGGCCCGACGCGCAGCAGCATGCGCCTGTCGCAGGAGGTGGCCGCCTGATCCCCGTCGTTCCACAGCCCGGTGAGGCCGCGCTCGACGCGCTGAAAAAAGGCATGACGCGCCTGCAGGCGGACATCCTTTTGCTGATGGCCGCCTTCATCTGGGGCACGGCCTTCGTCGCGCAGAAGACGGCTTTCGACCATCTGGGCGCCTTCAGCTATACCGCCGCGCGCTTCGCCCTTTCCACGCTGCTGGTCTTCCCCCTCGCCCTGTGGGAAAAACGCCAGCAGGGGCCGCAGGCCACGCTGCTGCGCCACGCGAAGAAGAAAGACCTTGTCCTCGTCTGCCTCGTCTTTTCCTTCGCCGTCATCGCGCAGCAGATTGGGCTCGCCTATACCACCATCGCCAGCGCGGCTTTCCTGACGGGGATTTATGTGCTCTTCGTTCCCGTCATCGCCTGCATCGCCTATCGCGAAAAACTTTCCGGCTGGATTTTCCCCGCCGCGCTGCTCTCCGTCGCGGGGGTCTGGCTGCTCTCCCACGGGCAGGCGCTGGCGCAGGGCTTCGGGCGGGGCGAGCTGCTGGTGCTGCTGTGCTCCTTCGGCTTCGCGGCGCAGGTCGTGCTGGTCGGGCGCATCATGTCCGCCACGGGCGCGGCCTTCCGCCTGTCTTGCCTGCAATACGCGGCCATCACGCTGGCGGGAACGATCGGCGCGGTGCTGTTCGAGCACCCAGCGCTTTCCGACTTCATCGCCGCATGGAAGCCCATCGCCTATGCCGGGATATTGTCGGGCGGCATCGCCTATACCGCGCAGGTGGTGGCGCAGCGCAACACGCCGGCCTCCGATTCCGCCATCATCCTAAGCGCCGAATCCGTCTTCGCCGCGCTGGCGGGCGCCCTTTTCATGAAGGAAGAGATGTCGCCGGAAGGCGTGGCGGGCTGCGCGCTCATCGTCGCCGCGATTCTGATGGTGGAATTCCTGCCCGCCCTGCACCGCCGCCTGCGCGCGCGAAAACCCGCGCCGCTTTAGGCCTCTTACCTGCTGCCCAAGGCGGAAGGCGGGATGTTGAGGATGGAGCCCGCGCCGCTGCCGGTCAGAATCTTCGGCAGCTCGCCGTTCCATTTCTGCACGGCCTCGTACATGATGAGGCTCTGGTTCTTGTTCAGCGCGTCGGTCTTGATCTTCATCGCCTCGGCGTCGGCCTTGGCGGCGATGACGCGCTGGTTGGCCTGTTCCTGCACCTGCACGGTCTGGTTCTTGGCCATTTCCGCGTTCTGCACGGCGACGACCTTGGCTTCCACCGCCTGCTCGAATTGCGGCTGGAAGTCGATGTTGGTGAGGGAGAAGGCCGTGACCCGGATGCCTTCCTTCTTCAGGTCGTCGGAGATCATGTCCTGAATGTCCTGCGACGCCTTGATGCGGTTGGAGACCAGCTCCAGCGCGTTCCACTGGCCGATGACGTTCTTCATGGAGGCGGTGATGACCTGCGGGATGAGCTTGTACGCCCAGTTCATGCCGACGGTCGAATACATTTCGACCGAGGTGCCGGGCATGAGGTTGTAGTTCAGCACATAAGAGATATCCGCCTGTTGCACGTCCTTGGTATAGACCGCCGTCTTGTCCTCGAACTTCATGACGCGGTTGTCCATCTGCGTGATGCTGGAGACGAAAGGCATGACGAGGTAGAGGCCGGGCGGATAGGCCTCGGACGCCACCTTGCCCAGCGTCTTCTTCACGCCGGTATGGCCCGCATCGACGACCACGATGGTCGATGAAATGAACAGAAGGCCCAGCAACGCCAGAACCCCCACGCCGACCAGCTTGCGCCCGATTGCATCATTCATATCCGCATCCCCCTTTTCTGCACGCCGCAACGCGCGGCTCCTGTCTTGCGCTTTCATGGTAAGCCGCAAGCCGTTGAAAAAAGATTAATGAGGGCATGGATATGCTGCGTTATCTTAACCCGGCCGCCTTACGGAAATACGCGCCACGAAGGGGCTTTGCCGCCCCCGCCCCGCGCCATATAATGTGTGGATGCAAGCCTTCGACGAAAGAAAAAGCTTCGGACTGCTCATCATGGATATCGGCCGTTTGCTGCGCAAACTGTTCGATGCGCGCATCCGCGAGCAGGTCGGCATTTCCAGCGCGCAGTGGGCCGTGCTGCTGCAGCTCGCCCGCGAGGACGGGCCGACCCAGAGCGCGCTGGCCGAGCAGATCGAGATCGAGCAATCCTCCCTCGTGCGGCATATCGACAACCTCGAGCAGATGCAGCTCATCGAGCGCCGCGCCGACGCCGCCGACCGCCGCACCAACCGCATCCACCTCACCGAAAAGGGCGAGGCCTTCATCCTGAAGGTCAAGGAAGTCGTCACCCCCCTGCGCGAGGAGCTTTTCGGCCACCTCGGCGCGGAACAGGAAGCCACCACCCTGAAAACCCTCAACGACATCAAGTCCCGCGCGGAGAAGCTGTTTAGCGAGAAGGACGGGAAGTAGTCCGAACAAGCAAGCGACCATACAGACCGGGAATAATTTAAAGAGTTCATCGTGCAGGATTTTCTTATAAATACACTGATGACCTTAGGCTTAGTTGGCATCCCTACCTTCGCACATCACTTCTGGATAAACCGTAAAAGAAAAGGCAATGAAAGGTTATCTTGGCGCTATAGCTATCTGCGCGCATTCCGATACCTCGTAAAGTGGTTCGGTACACTGATGATAATTTTTGGATTGCCAGGATTGGCGATTGTCTTACTAAGTCTTTCAGGACTTAGCGTCTTTGGCGACTATCCTTTATGGTCGGTTCCATTTTTGGTCTTTTACATCGTCGCCGGATATTTAATCAGAAAAGTCGCCGCCGCTTCTCTTAACAGTGAAAAAGCCCCTCGGTGAGAAACTCCGCCATATAACATGAAGCAAAAAAACAGCCCCTGCCGCTTACAGCAGGGGCTGTTTTTGTTTCAGCTAATCCCTATTTAGCCTGATGCACCAGTTGCCCGATGCGCTGGCTGACCAGCACCAGCATGTCGAGATCGACCTTGGGCTGGGCCCGGAATTCCTCGACCATCTGGGTGATTTTTTCGGTGCGGTCGCTGTTGTCGTCGAACCATGTCTCGACGAGGGCGCTGTCGGGCTTGGCCTTTTTCTTCGCCGTCGCGATGATGGCGGAGGTGAGCGCGGCCTGGTGGATGTAGAAATCATCCGTCAGCCCGCCCATGACCCGCGCCTGCCAGCCGTTGGCCGGCACCAGCGCGCCGACGCTGAAGCGCAGCCAGTCGAGCCCCAGCCGCTCGCCCACGCTGAAATAGACGTCGGCGATGGACTTGATCTCGCCTTCCGACCTGCGGGTGATGCTGATGATGTCGCTGGCGGCCGAAAGCAGCTTGATGGTGGATATCTGCGAGGCCAGCGCGGGGGGAACCCCTTCGGCGATGAGGTTTTCCTCCGCCGTCAGCACTTCCTGCCGCACGTCCTCGGGCGCCATCTTGCCGATGGATTTCTTCAAAAGCTCAATGCCCGGCTTGAAGGCCTCGATCTCCGCCGCGACGTTCAAATCGTTGCCGCCGAAACGCAGGTACCACGTCACCGTGCGCTTGGCGACCTGGAAGACCTGGTTGAGCGCGGAGACCTGCACGTGGCTGGGCACCTTGTTGTCCAGCGCCTCGATGCCCTGCCACATGGCGGGCAGGTCGTAGGCGTGCAGCACGATCATGAAGGCCTTGATGACTTCCGCCGCCGCCGCGCCGGTTTTGGACATGCGCGACTGGACGAATTCCGGCCCCATGCGGTTGACCAGCGTGTTGACGATCTGGGTCGCGATGATCTCGCGCCGCAGCTTGTGCTTCTTGATCTCCGCCGAGTATTTGTGCAGCTCTTTCGGGAAGTAGTCGAAGAGCAGCCCTTCCATCATCGGATCGTCGGGGATGGAGGAGGCCAGCACCTCGTTGTAGATCATGATCTTGGCGTAGGAGGTCAGGATCGCCAGCTCCGGCCGGGTCAGCCCCTGACCGTCGCGCGAGAGCCTTGCGATGCTTTCGTCGTCCGGCAGGCCTTCGAGGCTGCGCTTGAGCAGCTTGGCCTTTTCCATCGCGCGCATGAGGTCCGAATGCAGGCCGAGGTGCGCCTTGGCCAGATATTGCTGGAGCGAGAGCGACTGGCTCTGCTGGTAGTTGTCGCGCAGCACCAGCGCGGCCACCTCGTCCGTCATCTTGACCAGCAGCTTGTTGCGCTGCTCGAGGTTCAGCTTCTTCTTCGCCACGATGTCGCTCAGCAGGATCTTGATGTTGACCTCGTGGTCGGAACAATCGACGCCCGCGGAGTTGTCGATGAAGTCGGTGTTGATGCGCCCGCCGTGGAGCGCGAACTCGATGCGTCCGGCCTGGGTGATGCCGAGGTTCGCACCCTCTCCGATGACCCTGGCGCGCACCTCGGGGGCGCTGACCCGCAGCCCGTCGTTGGTCGGATCGCCGACCTGTGCGTCGCTTTCCGCTTCGGCCTTGATGTAGGTGCCGATGCCGCCGAACCAGATCAGGTCGACCGGGCTCTTGAGGATCGCATTGATCAGGCTCTCGGGATCGAACTCGCGCTGCTCGGTGCCGAGCGCGGCGGCCGCTTCCTTGCTGATGGTGATCGACTTGGCGCTGCGCGGGAATACCCCGCCGCCCTTGCTGATCAGCTTCTCGTCGTAGTCGGCCCAGCTCGAACGCGGCAGGCCGAACAGCCGCTTGCGTTCGCGCCAGCTCGCCGCGGCGTCGGGCCGGGGGTCGATGAAAATGTGCCGGTGGTCGAACGCGGCGACCAGCTCGATCGATTTCGACAGCAGCATGTCGTTGCCGAACACGTCGCCCGACATGTCGCCGCAGCCGATCGCGCGGACCGGGTCGGACTGCACGTCGACGCCCATTTCGAGGAAGTGCCGCTGGACCGAAATCCACGCGCCGCGCGCGGTGATGCCCATCGCCTTGTGGTCGTAGCCGTTCGAGCCGCCGCTGGCGAAGGCGTCGCCGAGCCAGAACCCGCGCGCCTCGGCAATCGCGTTGGCGACGTCGGAGAAG
>WGNE01000013.1 GCA_016124645.1 Alphaproteobacteria bacterium | reverse complement strand
GTATGGCGCGCATCGAATCCTCGACCGCCATGCGCTCGATGTAATCCACGACGCGCGCTCGCTTGCGCATCCCGGCGGTATCGACAAGCCGCAGCTTGCGCCCGCCGAATTCCCAATCGACGTGGATGGCGTCGCGGGTGATGCCCGCTTCCGGCCCCGTCATCGCGCGTTCCTCGCCCACCAGCGCGTTGAGCAGCGTGGATTTGCCGACGTTCGGCCTTCCGACGATGGCGATCTTGACGGGGTTGTTGAGGTCTTCCTCCCCCGTCTCCTCGTCGCCGAAGCCGGTCTCGTCGCCTTCCTGGTATTTCTGGAAGTAGGCGTCGATCTCCTCTTCCTCCGTCATCTCGGGCGCGGCGGGGGTGGCGGCCTCGACATGCGGCTGCAAGAGCTGGTAGAGGTCTTCCATCCCGTCGCCGTGCTCGGCGGAAATCGGCAAGGGCTCGCCGAGGCCGAGCTCGTAAGCCTCGTACATGCCCTCCAGCTGCGCGCGGCTTTCGCATTTGTTGACGACGAGGGCGCAGGGTATCTTTTGTTTGCGCATCCACATGGCGAAATGGCGGTCCATGGGGGTCAGGCCGCTGCGCGCGTCCACCATCAGGATCGCCATGTCGGCGCGGGCCAGCGCGCGCTCGGTCTGCTGGCGCATCCGCGCGGGGATGGAGGCGTCGAAGCTTTCCTCGAGCCCCGCGGTGTCGATGACGCGGAACTTCAGCCCGCGCAGCTCGGCCTCCGCCTCCCGCCAGTCGCGGGTCAGGCCGGGGGTGTCGTGCACCAGCGCCAGCTTCTTGCCCACCAGCCGGTTGAACAGCGTGGACTTGCCGACGTTGGGGCGGCCGATGATCGCGAGGGTGAAAGTCATGATGCGGTTGTTCTTTTCTGTTCTAGCGATAGGCGGAAAGCGTGCCGTCGTTGGTCAGCACCAGCAGCGTGTCGTCCGCGACGATGGGGGAGATGTCCGCCTCGTCGCCAAGGTCGGTGGTCTTCATCACCTTGCCGTCCAGCGGGCTGATCTCGTCCATCTTGCCTTCGGTGCTGACGGCGAAGAGCCTGCCGCCCGCCAGCACGGGGCCGGTCCAGACGATGGGCTGGGTGCGGTCGTCCTTTTCATGCGCGGGAAGCTGCACGGACCAATAGACCCCGCCGTTCTTGCGCGAGAGCGCGACGAGCTGCTGGTCGGCGGTGAGGACATAGACGACCTCGCCCGCCGTCCAAGGGGTGTTCGCGCTGCCCAGCTCGCGCTGCCACAGGCGCTGGCCCGTCACGCGGTCGAGCGCGACCATGCGCCCGCTGAAGCTGGCGGCATAGACGACGCCCTGGTCGATGACCGGCAGGCCGCGGATGTCGGCGATGGAGGAGAGCGCGCCGGTGCGCAGCACGGCAGAAAGATTGTCCTGCCAGACGACCTGCCCGTTTTCGGGGCGCAGCCCGTAAAGCTCGCCGGAGGACAGCGGCAGCACGACCAGCGACTGGTCGGCGGCGGGCGAGGCGGAGCCCAGCAGGTTGGTCGTTTCCGACACGCCGGCGTAGTTCCACAGCGGCTCGCCGTTGTCGGCGTTGAAGACCATCAGCTTGTTGTCGAGCGTGACGAGGTAGAGGCGCTTGTCCACCACCGTCGGCGCGGCGCGCGCGGGCTCGGGTATGTCGGCTTTCCACAAAAGGCTGCCCTTCGCGGGGTCGAGCGCCATGACGTAGCGGTAGCCGTTGGTGACGTAGAGCTTGCCTGAATCATAGGCGAGCCCGCCGCCCAGCGCGCCGGTGTCTTCCTCCCCGCGCGGGGTGATGGACTGGCGCCAGAGCCGTTTGCCGTCCTTCAGCGCGAAGGCGGAAACATTGCCCGCGGTGTCCAGCGTGAAGACGCTGTCTTCCACCACGACGGGCGCGGCGATGAGCGGCGTGCGGCTGTCGCCCCCCTCGCCGATCGAGGTTTTCCAGACGCGCTTGACTTTCTCGCCCAGCGAAAGCTGGCCGAGGGCGTGGTTGGGATAGCCCCCCGCCTGCGGCCAGAACTTGTTGACCCATGCGTCGGGCAGGGCGATGCCTTCCGCCTGCAGGGCGGGGTCGGGCGAAAGGTCGCTTTGAAGCTGCAGGATGGACTCGCGCTTGCCGGGCAGGGGCGGCTGGTCCTTGTCCGTGAACATGCCCTTGACGGCGCTGCAGCCCGAAAGGGTGAAGGCGGCGATGGTGGCGGCGCAGCAAAGCCCCGCCAGCCGTGCACCCGTGTTTCCCGCGCCCGCGTTTTTCCTGTCCTCGCGCTTCATGATATGTCCGCCCGTCCTTGCTGTACCGGTTACTTCTTCTTGCCGTCTTTCGCGGACGCTTTTGCGTCGTCTTTTTCCGGCGCCTTCACCTCCGCCGTGGCCGCGTCGTCGAAGGACTTGATCTTCAGGGCGTTGGCGTCGTTGGCCGACGCGCCGCCGCCTTCCATGCCAAGATAGACCGCGCGCATGGTTTCCGCGCGGCGGCGCAGCTCGTCCGGCGCGTCGGCGGCGGCGGTGATTTCGGAGAGCACCTTGGCCGCGGCCTGCGGCTTGTTCTCGCGCGCGTCCAGCAGGGCGAGCAGTTCGAGCGCGGAATAGCGCCAGACGGCGTTCTTGCGCGTTAGCGGTTCCAGCTGGCGGCGCAGCAGCTGCGCGTCGCCGGTGTCGAGCTGGCGCTGCAGGCGGAAGAGCGTGGCAAGGTCGCGCAGCGGGCGGTCGATGCCGCTCATGTCCTCGATCTTGCGGTATTCGGCCACGGCCTTGCCCTCCTCGTGCCGCTGCGAATAAGTGGTCGCGGCGATGAAATGGGCGATGACGGCGTGGTTCTTGTTGGCAAGGCCGGCGTAATGGTCGAGCGCCTGCGGCATTTCCGCGCCCGCGCCGTTCATGATGGTGTAGAGCGCGGCGGTCTGGCCGACGTTGTGCTTGTACTGCTGCGAACGCCAGAAGCTCAAGCCCGCCGTGCAGAGAATGGAGAGGATGACCCCCGCGATGATCCACGAGCCGTTTTCCTTCCAGAATTCCTCCAGCCGCTTGCGGCGGAGCTCTTCACTGACTTCATCCAAAATTTCTGACATAATCTCGCTTCTCCGCTTGGGGGACGGGGGCGGGCGGTTTTGCCGGGCTCCCTGATATTTAAGGGATATTAGACAGCAAAATCCGTCCCCGCGGTCAAGGAAAACCCCTGCATCTTTTTACATAAGCCAATATTTCTCGGATTCGCGTCTTGCCATGTCGCCCCGAACCGTTCATAAAAGTGGGCATATTCATTTCATGACGTTTTCACACGGGAGATCACTAGCGCATGTCCGCCAGAGAGATTTTCAAAAGGGCCAGCGCGGCCGACAAGGCCCGCGCCCGCAAGGAAGCCATCAACAAACCCAACATGCACGGCACCAACCGTTTCTTCGCCGCGATCGAGAAAGGCAACCTGCCCCTCGTGCGCAAGCTGGTCGAGGAAGGCGCGGACATCCACGCCCGCACGACGCAGCAGGGCGTGATGTCCAGCTTCATGGCGAACATCCCCTATGCCGTCGGCGCCACGCCGCTGCACGCGGCCTGCCTCGCGGGCAATCCCGAAATCGTCGAATTCCTGCTCCAACAGGGCGCGCAGCCCAACGCGAAGGACAGCGCCGACCAGAGCCCGATGGATTACGCCATCATCAGCTTCGGCTTCTGGCAGGCCGACCTCGAGCGCCGCGAGCAGTCGCGCTTCACCACGCAGAACCAGCTGCAGAAAAGCGCCGGCAAGCTGCACGACTTCGAGATGGTCGTCGCGCAGATGCAGGCGAAGGGCGGCAAGTCCTCGATGTTCGAAATGCCCGACGCCCTGCGCCTCAACCCCGTGCAGGCGCATCGCGACAGCGTGCCCAAGCCGCCGCCGCGGCTTCCCTAAAAACTTTTCGCCCCCGCGGCTGCCTTAAAGGTTTTCCACATACTGCGTCATGCCCGCCTTGCGCGGGCATCCGGCCATGCCCGGCGGATACGTTTGGAAACAACGTTGCAGGGCGGGCCTCGGCCCCTTTCCAGATCCCCGCGCAAGGCGAGGGTGACGCGCTTTGCAAACCGGCGTTTCCTAACCGTTCTTGATCGGCACGATCTTGTCGTCCAGCCGGTGGTCTTCGATGCCGGCCGGTTCCTGGTGGATGAGCACTTCGGAGGTCGGATAGGCCTCGAAGAGCGCGTGCTCGATGTCCTCGGTGATGTCATGCGCCTGCATCAGCGACATGTCCCCGTCCATCTCGAGGTGGAACTCGATGAAGATGCGCTCGCCCGTGCTGCGGGTGCGCAGGTCGTGCACGGCGGCGACGTCCTTGTGCTCGTTGATGAGCGCCATGATCTTCTCGCGGTCGGCCTGCGGCAATTCCTTGTCCATGAGAATGTCGAAGGATTCCTTCGTGATCTCCCGCGCGCCGTTGAGCAGGGCGAGGGCGATGACCACGGCGAAGATCGGATCGAAATAGGGCCAGGGCATATACAGGCTGAGCGAAAGGCAGAGGAACACGCCGAGGTTCATGAACAAATCGCCCTTGTAGTGCAGGTGGTCGGCGCTGATGGCGATGGACTTGGTCTTGCGGATGACGAAAATCTGAAAGAGGATGAGCACGCCCGTGAGCACGATGGAGACGATCATCACGCTGATGCCCGTCGTGATCGCGCCGATCGGCTGCGGATGCAAAAACCGCTGCATCGCCTCGAACAGCAGGAACATGGCCGAGCCGAAGATGAATACCGCCTGCCCGAGGGCGGAGAGCGCTTCCATCTTGCCGTGGCCGAAGCGGTGCTCTTCGTCCGCCGGGCTCATGGCGTGGCGCACGCTCAGCATGGTGACGAGCGAGGCGACGGCGTCGAAGGCCGAATCCATCAGCGAGGACAAAAGGCTCACCGAATCCGTCATCAGGAAGGCGAAAAGCTTCATGCAGACCAAAAGCGTCGCGACCGAAAGGCTGGCGACCGTGGCCCAGCGTTTCAGGTTCAGCGTCTTGACGTTGTCGGGGTCCTTGCTGTGCAGATAGGGATTGGCGATGCTCAGGCGTTTTTTCCTATGCGGCGGCGACGATCTTGCCGGTCTCCTCCCAGCCCTCGGCGGCCAGCTCGATGAAGCGTTCCGTCACGCTTTCGGGCGCGGGCAGCTGGGAGACGTCTTCCACCGGAAAGGCCTCGCGCCGCAATCCGGTGCCGATCTTGCCGGGGTCGATGATATTGACCTTCAGTTTGCTGTAGGCGACTTCGGCGGCATAGGTCGCGGCCATGTTTTCGAGCGCGATCTTGCTGGCGGCATAGGCGCTCCAGAACGGGGTCTGCTTGTGCGCGGCTTCGGCGGTCACGAAAATCGCGCGGCCTGCGGGTCCGGCGCGGAGCAACGGGTCGAGCGTGCGGATGAGGTGGTAATTGGCGAAATAATTCACGCGAAAGACGTTCTCGTAGCTTTTCGGGTCCGAAAGCGCGACGGGGCTGAGCGCGCCCAGCACCCCCGCGTTGCCGACAAGGATGTCGAGCTTGCCGAAACGCTCGGCGACGGTGGGGCCGATGGCGGCGATCTTGTGCGTCTCCGAAAGATCAAAAGGCAAGAGCGTGGCCTTGCCGCCCGTCTGCTGGATGGCGTCGTCCACCTCCTCCAGCCCGCCGACCGTGCGGGCAAGCAAAATCACATGCGCGCCTTCGCCGGCATAGGCCTTGGCCACGGCGGCGCCGATCCCGCGCGAGGCGCCGGTGATGAGCGCGATGCGGCCTTCAAGTCTCTTCGTCGTTTCGTTCGGTGCGGTCATGGCGCGGCGGTTCCTTTTGTAATCAGCTCGTCGAGTTTTTCGCGGTCTTTCAGGCTGTAGCCTTTCTGGCGGGCGGCGTCGTCCGCCGCGGGTTTCGCCTCCGCGCCGCGGCTGCGGTTCTGCGCGGCGGTGCGCAAGTCGTCGATTTTCTCATCCGCCTTGTGCATCAGCCCGCGCGTGCGGTTGAAATAGGCGGTCACGGCCTTGCTGTTCTTCAGCTTGCCAGGCAGCGCGTCGCGGCTGACGAAGAAAGGCAGGGCGAAGACAATAGCGGCGATGATGAAAATCCCCAGCAGCGCGTGGCGGATTTTATGATTGCCCCCGCCTTGCTCCTTGCCGTCCTTCTTTTTCGGATGGCCGGCCTTCTTCGTCGTCATGGCAGGTCTCCCGTCTGCGGCATCCTGTTCATTTCCTCGTCGGAAAGCCCGTGGTTCTCGACGGGGGCGGGCGCATTGTCGTTGCTGTGGCCGCCCGCGGTGCGGTCGTCGTAATTGTCCGCGCCGTTATAGTCGTGAAAGCGGTTGTCCTGCGCGCCGCTGTCGCTTGCGGCGCCGTTATCCTCGTTCGCCTGTCCGTCTTCCTTCTTGTCCTTGTTGTCATCCGTCGGCTTTTTCAGCTTCACGACCAGCTTGTCGCCCTTGTCCTCGATGAACTTTGCAAGATCGAGGTGCTTGTCCGCATAGACCGCCGCCTTTTCGAGGATGGGGATGCTGACCGAGCTTGTCGCCCATTGCGGGTACTTGTCGTAGCTGACCATCAGGTGCACGGGCATGTAGAACATGAAGACCAGCAGGAAGCCGCGCGCAAGCCCGAAGCCCCCGCCCAGGATGCGATCGACGATGGACAGGCCGGATTCGTTCACCGCCCGCGTCAGGAAGAAGCCGACCAGCGTCATGACGAGGTAGATGAAGATGAAGACCGAAAGATAAGAGAAGATCACCGCCGCCTTCTCGGGCGCGATGACGCCCATGAACAGCTGGCTTTTGACGACGGAGGCGTCGGTGCCGTGCGCCGCGGCCTTGCTCACCGCATGGGCGGCCTGGTCGCCCACGCCGGGCTTGACGTGCAGCCACTTGCGGAAGGGCGGGGTCATCAGCCCGCCGCCCAGCCATGCGGCCGTGGTGGCGGCGATGAGCGCGACGATGGTGAAGGCCTCCCGGATGATGCCGCGCACATAGGCGACGACGCCGGAAAGCAGCAGGATGCAGGCGATGGTGATGTCGATCGCGTCGGGTGTCATGTGTCTAGTTGTCCTCCGTGAACAGGGGCAGGATGTCTTTGAGGTGCTTGACCTGCATCAGGCGCATGTCCTTGCCGCCCGGCGTCTTCTTGCCGTTCAGGTCGGGGATCATCGCGCCCTTGAAGCCGAGCTTGGATGCTTCCTTCAGCCGGTTGTCGGCCTGTCCGACGTTGCGGATCTCGCCCGAGAGCCCGACCTCGCCGAAGATGACCATGTCGGAGGGCACCGGCACGCCGGTCAGCGAGCTTGCGAGCGCGGCGGCGACGGCGAGGTCCGCCGCCGGTTCCGTCACGCGCAGCCCGCCGGCCACGCTTAAATAAACGTCGTTCGGGCCGATGGCGATGCCGCAGCGCGCCTCCAGCACCGCCAGCACCATGGACAGGCGGCTCTGGTCCCAGCCGATGACGGCGCGGCGCGGCGTGCCCAGCGGCGAGGGGGCGACGAGCGCCTGCACTTCCACCAGCACGGGGCGCGTGCCCTCCATGCCCGCGAAGACCGCGCTGCCGGAAATTTCCTGCTGGCGTTGCGAGAGGAAAAGGGCGGAGGGGTTCTTGACCTCCTGCAGTCCGTCCTCGCCCATCTCGAAGACGCCGATCTCGTCCGTCGGGCCGAAGCGGTTCTTCACCGCGCGCAAAATGCGGAAGGTATGGCCGCGGTCGCCCTCGAAATAAAGCACTGTGTCCACCATGTGCTCCAGCACGCGCGGGCCCGCGATCTGTCCTTCCTTGGTGACGTGGCCGACGAGGAAGACGCAGGTGCCGCGCCGCTTGGCGGTGCGGATGAGCTCCTGCGCGCAGGCGCGGACCTGCGCCACCGTGCCGGGAGCTGAATCGAGGTTGTCGAGATACATGGTCTGGATGGAATCGATGACGAGAACGTCGTAGCTCTCCTTTTCCAGCGTATGGATGATGTCGCGCACGTTGGTCGCGGCGGCGAGCTCGACCGGCGCATCCGCGAGTCCGAGGCGCGCGGCGCGCATGCGCACCTGGTCGATCGCCTCCTCGCCCGAGATATAGGCGCATTTCGCGTCCTTGGCGAGCCGCGCGGTCGCCTGCAATAAAATGGTCGATTTGCCGATGCCGGGATCGCCGCCGATGAGCAGGGCGGAACCCGCCACCAGCCCGCCGCCCGTCACGCGGTCGAATTCCTCGATGCCCGATGTGCGGCGCGGCTTTTTCTCCGACGTGCCGGAAAGCGGATGGAACTCGATGACGCGCCCCTTCATGCGGCCGAGGCCCTTGGGCGGGCTGTCGGCCATGATCTCCTCCACCACCGTGTTCCATTCGCCGCAGCCCTCGCACTTGCCCGACCACTTGTTGTGGGTGGAGCCGCAGGACTGGCAGACATATGAACGCTGGGGACGGGCCATGTTTTCCGCTGTCTTGAAGGTTAGAAGAATTGCGCGCGGGGGCCGGCTGCCCCCGTCTTTCGCATTATAGGCGATTTTCCTATGTTTTTATAATGTTCCGCCATGCGGGATGCAAGCGCGGCCATTCATTTGACGTAAGTTCCGGCGCGGATGAAAAAAGCCCCCGTCGCTCATCTCGCGGACGGGGGCTTTTTTTGTCTGTGCTGAAAAAGCGCGCCTTAGGCGGCTTTCTGGTTCAGCGCCGCTTTCGCCTGCTCGGCGATCTTGGCGAAGCCGTCTGCATCATGCACGGCGATATCGGCCAGAACCTTGCGGTCGAGCGCGATGCCGGCTTTTTTCAGGCCACCCATCAGCTTGGAATAGGTCAGGCCGTTGATGCGGGCCGCCGCGTTGATGCGCTGGATCCACAGGCCGCGGAAGTCTCGCTTCTTGTTGCGACGGTCGCGGTATGCGTATTGCAGCGCCTTTTCAAGACGCTCAAGCGCGATGCGGTAGCAGTTGCTGGAGCGGCCGCGGTAACCCTTGGAGAGCTTCAGGACTTTCTTGTGACGGTTGATCGAGGACGGGCCTCCCTTGACGCGTGCCATTATGCGGCCTCCTTCGATTTGCCTTCATAGCGGGCTTTCTTGCGGGTGAGCTTGCGCTGGTAGGGCAGGAAGTTGTTGAGGATGATCGTCGCGTCCGACTCATTCATGATGAGGGTCGAGCGGCCGTTCCGTTTCATTCTTTTGGATTTGCTGGTCATCCGGTGGCGCTTGTGTGCGGCGCGTGCCTGCACTTTGCCCTTGCCGGTGACACTGAAGCGCTTTTTCGCGCCCGAGTGCGTTTTCATCTTTGGCATTTTATGTCCTTTCTGTTATCGAAGCGACCGAGGCAGCCAATATATGTATTTACGAAATACGAGCCAGACCGCTTTTTGAAGGCGATTCCAAAAAAAATCGCCCTGTGGACAAAGATTATAGTGATCTCGTGCGTATAAAGTCAAGAAAAACCGCTTAGCCCTTCCATTTCCGCCCCGGCGGGCTTATATGGGCGAAGGCGGTGGAAACGGCGCCGCGGCAGCTAAGAACCGCTCTCAACTGGGCCCGTTTCTTGACATAAGCTTGATATAATGTGGTTTTTTACCCAAAAAAGGACCAATATCGGGCTGAAAAACTTGTATTTTTTGCCATTCTGCCCTTAGAATTATGGGCAGGGAGAGAAGAAGGGGATATACAGATGATCAATCAGATTCTCAGCAAACTCGGACTTGGCGACAGCACGCTCGCCCAATCGGCCGAAACCCGCCGCCGCCATGTGCGCCGCTCGGGCGTCCGCGCGGACGTCATCGTGGGCGGCCAGACCTTCGGCGTTCGCGACTGGAGCCAGGGCGGCGTCTTCTTCGACGTCGTGCCCGACGCAAGGCTGGTCGTGGGCGACAAGGTGCAGGTCACCATGCGCTTCCGCCTGCCGCACGAGACCATCGACATCCAGCAGGCCGCCCGCGTGATCCGCGCGGCGAACCGTGGCATGGCCGCGGAATTCGCCCCGCTCTCGCCCGAGGCGCGCAAGAAGTTCGACCGCGTCATCGACGGCTACCACGCCCAGAGCTTCCTTGAGTCGCAGGTTGCCTGATCGCCTGAAACCCGCTACAAATTGACGGGTGGGGTGCAGGCTTCGCCGCGCCCCGAAAGCAGTCAACCGGGAGGAGACGCATGGGTTCCCTTGTAGGTGTTTTGTTCTTTGTCGGCGGGGCCGTTCTCTGGGCCTTTTTCGCCTTCCAGCCTGAATACGCGAACAAGAAGCAGCTCCGGGCCTTCAACTGGTCGGTCATCGGCGCCCTTGCCATGATCATCCTCGCCTGGGCGGCCAACATGGCCGTGCTGCTCTCGCCCGAGCAATTGCAGAAGTTCCGCACGCCCTTCCTGCTCATCGGTTCGCTGGGCATCGAAAGCATCTTCCTTGCCGTCATGTTCGTGCTGCGCAACTTCTGGATCTTCAAGCCGCCCAAGCGCCCCGGCGGTTTCCTCTAAGAATTTTCCTTCCTTCATTTCCATCCGGCGGACGGGCGCATCATGACCACGCAAAACTTCTCCAAACCTGACATCGCGACCGAGGTCGCGGGGCTGCTGCTCGATATCGAGGCCGTCCACGTCAATACCGAGAAACCCTTCATCTTCACCTCCGGCTGGGCCAGCCCGGTCTATATCGACTGCCGCAAGGTGATTTCCTTTCTGGAGCCGCGGCGCAAGATCATCGAACATGCCGTCGCGACGCTGGCCGCCGAATGCGACCTTTCGAAGGTCGATTACATCGCGGGCGGGGAGACGGCGGGGATTTCCTACGCCGCATGGATTTCGGAAGAGCTGTCGAAGCCCATGCTCTACGTGCGCAAGAAGCCCAAGGGCTTCGGCCGCGGCGCGCAGATCGAGGGCGAGATGAAGGACGGCGCGCGCGTGCTGCTGGTCGAGGACCTGACGACCGACGGCGGCAGCAAGATCGCCTTCGCGGAGGCCCTGCGCGACGGCGGGGCGGTGGTGAGCGACGTGTTCTCCGTCTTCTTCTACGGCATCTACAAGGAAAGCCCGGCGCTTTTCGAGGACGCGGGGCTCTCCCTGCATTACCTTGCGACCTGGCGGGACGTGCTTGCGGCGGCCAAGGCGCGCAAGCTGGTGACCGACGCGCAATTCGAAGAGGTCGAAAAATTCCTCGCCGCGCCGGCCGAATGGTCGCGCGACCACGGCGGGGCTTTCGAGCGGGCGAAGGCGGCGGGCTGATTCCCGTCTTTCCGGCTTAATAATTTCCATAAGAATGACAGGCGCAGCGGGGCCGTGAAACCGGGTGGTTGAAATCGCTGGCTTTTTCCGGGCCCCCGTCGCGTATTTTCCTGAATATATTGACATATTACGGCATTTTGGCTATTGTCTCCCCGTTATTCACGGAACCGCAAAGGCCCCCGTTTTCATGGACATGTCAGACTACAGGCTGGTGCAGAGCATCAGGGAAGTGAACGAGGATATGCTCAAGGAGCTGAAGGCCCTGCGCGCGCAGCAGGACCGTTCGCTGCAGAACGACCTGCGCATGGCCGAGGCCTTCAACCGCGTGGCGCAGGCGCTCGAAGGCCTGACGCGCGAGGTGCGCGGGCTGCGCGACGACCTCACGCCCCCGCTCGACAAGCCGAAGAAAAAGCTGGGCGCGGCGAAACCGGAAGGGAGGGCGTAAGCCATGGCGCTCGACAGTCAGGATTTCGAGCTTTTGAAGACCATTCGCAAGGCGATCCGCGAGGGCGACGCGCTGACGCACGACTTCATGAAACGCGCGGCCCAGCGCGAGGCGCAGTCCCTGCAGGTGCAGCAACAGATGCTCGAAGCCTTCAACCGCCTCGCCGTCCAGATGGAAACGCTGACCGCGGAGGTGCGCGAGATGCGCCGCGAGCTCACCCCGCCCCTCGAAAAACCGAAGCGCGGACCGATCAAGCCGCCCGCCACTGGAAAGGGAGGCTGAGACATGGCAAAAGATTACGACAGGCTTTTGCGTCCCTCCGTTCCGAAGCCGACGAAAGAACAGAAAAAAACCCTCAACGCACTGCAACGGTTTATGGAGGACCAGCGCAGCTATACGACGCCCGAGGCGCGCATCGAAAAGCGCCTGGGGGAAGTCGATGCACGCCAGCAGGAGATGCAGGGGAAAATGCTCGAGGCCTTCAACATGCTCGTGCAGCGCATGGACCGGCTGGCGAAAGAGGTGGAGGAGCTGCGCGCCGAGATTTCCCCTTTCTCGCTCGACAAGCCCGGCAAGCCGCCGATAACGCCGCGCATGAACAAGGGAGGCTGACGCATGTCTTTCGACTGGGACGATTCCGAAACGCTTGAGGAACTTTTGCGCGCCGTGCGCTCGGGCGACGAGATCACGCACAAGCTGCTGCGCATGTCGAACGACAACCAGAAAGCGATGATTGAGGCCTTCAACAAGGTCGCCGGGAATCTTGAAAAGCTCACGCAGGCGGTGGAAGGGCTGCGGACCGACATCACGCCGCCGCTCGACAAGCCGGCGGTGAAGGGCCTGTCCCCGAAAAAGGGGGACGCGCCGTGAGCGAATGGTCATACTACCAGAAAAACGAAACCATCGACAACGTCAAGCGGGTGAAGGACAATTCGGACGCCGCGCTGCGCGAGGTCCGCGCGCTGAAAGAGCAATTCGCCCAGTTTATGCGCCAGCAGCAGGCCGTGATGGAAAACCAGCAGGCCATCCTGCACGAGCTGAAGGCGCTCAAGGGCGCGGTCGAGGGCATGCACGCGGAAATGTACCCGCATGTCGAGGAAACCAAGCCGTCGCTGAAGAAGGCGCCGTTCAAAAGCAATCCCTGAGCATCCCGGAAAAATAACGCCCCGCCCTCACGCTCCGCGGCTGGAGGCGACGGGCCTGTCCTGATCCACTTTCAGCGTGATCGAAAGATAGGTCGCAAGGTCGCGGAAAAGGATGACGCCCAGGAATTCCCCGTCCTTCGCGATGAGCAATTGCTCCTTTTGCAGCTTGTGCATCTGCTCCATCGCGTCGGCGGCGCTCGTCTCGGGCGTTATGACGGTTTGCGCGTCCGGCGGGCCCATGACGGAAGCCACGTGCAGCCATTGCCATTTCGACTTGTCGAGCGCGGTCACCGCCTGCAGGCCGATGGTGCCGACCAGCCGGCCGCGGTCCACCACCGGGAAGATGCGCTGGTAGTGCCTATAGACGTAGTTCTCCACGAAATCGGCGATGGTGAGGTCGGGCGAGACGCTGGCGACCTGCGTGCGCATGAAGCGCGTCACGCTTTCCGCCGCCAGCATGGCGCGGCTTTCGGTCTGGCGCACGGCGTAGCGGCCCGCGGCGTGGATGAAGAAGCCGATCAGCCCGATCCACATGCCCGAAAGCGTGTCGCCGTGCATGACGATGCGCCAGCAGGCGAGGCACAGGAGCGAATAGGCGAAAATCGCCCCCAGTTCGGAGGAAATGCGGGTGGCCAGCACCATGTTGTCCTTGATATGCCAGATGACGGCGCGCAGCGCGCGGCCGCCGTCGAGCGGGAAGGCGGGGATCATGTTGAAGCCCGCGATCATCCAGTTGAGGTCGGCGAGATAGACCAGCACCTTCTGCCCCGCGCCGGGGTGGACGTAGATGTCGAAGAACCGCGCGGACGACCAGAAGAACAGCCCCACCAGCGCGCTCATCGCCGGGCCCGCGATCGCCATCAGGAATTCGCCCTTGGGGTGGCTGGGCTGGCCCTTCATCTCCGCCACGCCGCCGAAGATGAACAGGGTGATGCTCTCGATCGGCATGTGGTAATACTCGGCGATGATGGCATGGGCCAGCTCGTGCGCGATGATGGAAACGAAGATGCCCAGAAGGCTCATGAAGCCCATGAACTGATAGACGTCGGGCGTGTGGCCGGGGTAGAGGACGGGATAGGCGCGCGTAGCCAGCGTCCACATGATGAGCACGGACAGGAAGAACCAGCTGGCGTCCGCCTTGACCTTGAAGCCGAAGAAATGGAAGAGTGTAACCCGTTTGAATAGCAAGATGAAAAGCTCCGCCCGCGCGTCCTGACGTTCCGGTAAAGCCGCCCAGAAAAGGCTGTTTTCGGCGGCGGCTTTACATTAAAGTATAAGGCAGCCGTTGAAAAACAAGCCATGAAATTCTTAAAGACCCTCGCCACAGCCCTGATTTGCCCCCTTTTCGCCTGCCTGCTCGTCGCGGGTTGTTCGCATATGCCGTCTTTCGGCTTCATGGGGCCGAAGTACCAGCCGCTCGACAGCGACGTGGCTGCCATGGCCGCGCCCGCCGCGCCGGGCGGCACGCGCAAGCTCTATTGCAAGGTCGGCAACGGCAGCGCGCATTTCGGCAAGAAATGGCGCGATTACGACAGCGACGACTTCCTGCTGGCGCAGGGCCGCCGCGTGAACGTGACCCTGACCGAGAAAAAGGGCGGGGAGACCATGGCCTTTCAGGGTTACTTCGACGATGCCGGGCAAAAGATGATTTTCTGTCCCGTGGTCTCCGGCCCGCCGGACAAGCGCATCCCCTGCGCCAGCCTCTACGCGCTGGACGACGACCTCTCGCTCGGCATCAAGCGCACCTTCGACATACCGGGCGCGGTGCGCGGGGCGAACATCACCTGCGCCTTCCGCCGCGAGAAACTGCGCAAGCTCTAGAAAAAACGAAAGCCGAAAATCAAAGCGCAAAAGAAAAAGGCGCCTTCCCTGAAAGGAAGACGCCTTTGTCGTCATTGGTTTTGTTAGAGGTCGAAACTCTGTCCCTTGCGCGAGCGCTTGAAGCCGGCGTTCGGGCCTTTTTTATCGTCCCCGTTGTCCTGCTCGGGCGCTTTCGGCGGCTTGGGCGGATTGACGGGTTCGTCGTCCTTTTCGAAGCCGAAGGCGGGCTTGGGCTTTTTCGGCGCGACCTTCTTGAAGGTCTCCGCCGGGGTTTCCTCGCCGTCCTTTTGGAAGCCGAAGCCTTTTTGCGGCTTGCGGCTGGGCTTGGGCGCGTTGTCCTGCAGGAAGGTCTTGAAGGCCTTCAGCTTGTCGCGGAATTCCTTTTCCAGCTCGGGGCTTTGGGTGGAGGCGGCGGCGGGGCCGATGACGCGTTCCGACACCAGAACGATCATCGCCAGCTGGCGCATGTTGGCCGCGACGATCTGCGGCGGTACGGGCACGGGCTGGCGGGCGATGTCCGCCATCATTTCCTTCGCGCCCTTGTGGGCGTCGTTCAGCACCGCGATGGCATTGGCCAGCGCGATCTGGCGGAATTCCACCGGCGTCTGCATCAGGTAGGCGGGCGACTGGATGTTATAGACCGTGTGGTCCTTGATCATGTCCAGCACGTCCGCATCGACCTTCTTGTCGATGAAGGGGAAATGCTCCGGGTTCATCGCCGGCAGGGCGACGTCGAGCAGGCCGGCGGCGATGGTGACCGGGTTCTTCTCCGGCGTTTTTTCGGTCAGCAGCTTGCCGACCTCGATCGCGGCCTCGAAATGCTCGGGCTTGACGAGGCTGTGGTTGATGACGAGGTCATAGACCGCGCGGACTTTCGGGTCGTCGAGCAGCCCCGTGTCCTCGAAGGCGGGATAGCGCAGCGCGGCGGGCGCGGCGCCGGGCATGCCCGAGGGCGGCGGCACCGGCAGGCCGAGGCTCTGCGCGTGCATCGACAGCGTCATGTTCTTGCGGTTGTATTCGTCCATTTCCTGCGCGAAGAGGGTCTCGAGCGCGGGGTTGCCGGTCTTGCCGTCGGCTTTCTGCGCCATCTGCTCGAAGCTGAGCGCGACGGGCAGCATCGGCAGGGCCAGCCCTTCTTCGGGCGGCACGCCCATCTTCATGCCTTCCATGGCGGTGATGGCCGTGTCGGCCAGCTTGCCGAATTCCTGGAAGCTCACGATGCTGCCGGCCAGCATCAATTGCTGCACGGCGGGGCTGGCTTCTTCGGCATAGGCGAAGCCGGTGTTCTGGTGGCGATAGGCTTCCTCGACGTTCGCGCCCACGTCGTCGCCGAAACGCTTCTTGACGAGCCCCCAGGTCTCCGGCGGCATGCCGCTGAGCAGGGCGAGGGTGATGGTCGCGGTATCCGCGCCGGTCTGGTGCAGGACCTGCGCGCTGCGCAGGGGCATTTCGTTGAGCGCCTCGGGCGGCGCGCCGGGGGGCACTTCCGCCTCGGCGTTTTTCAGGTACGTGCTGAAGGCGTTCAGGATCGCGGGATCCGAAGGCAGGCCGGTTTCGTTGAATTTCATCGTGTGACGCTCCTCAAGTGTCGGGGTTCCATTAGAAGATTAAGTCATTTTTTTTATTATTTGCACGACCATATTTTTTTTAGCACCCGTATCCGCATTCTGTCAATATGGTTATGTGAAAGAAAATTGCTCAGTCGGCGGCAAGGTCGAGCGAATTTTTCCTTGTATAGTCAATAAGTTGGGATACAAGCTGCCCCATGTCTTTTTGCAGCTTCGCAAAGCCCGGCGTTTTCAGCCGGCTGGCCTCGTCCATATAGAGCCCGCGGTGGATTTCCAGCTGCAGGCTGTGCCGATTCTTTCGCGGCCGTCCGTAGCGGCGGATGATCTCCACCCCCTTGTAGGGATTGTTGACCGCGACGCGGTAGCCCATGGCTTCGAGGCTGGCGCGGGCATGGGCGGTGAAACCCGCATCGCAGGTGCTGCCGTCGCGGTCGCCCAATACCATATCGGCCAGTCCTTTCCCGTCCGCCGACCACGTGCCGCTGTTGCCCGGCATGGAATGGCAGTTGAGGTGGAAGACCGCGCCGAAATCCTCGAAAGTGGCGTCCAGCAGGGCTTTGAGCGCGGCGTGATAGGGGCGGTAGCAGCGCGCGATGCGGCCCTCCACCTCCCGCGCGGTCAGGCGGCGGTCGTAGATCGGGCGCGGGTCGCTTTGTTTGTAGATGCGGCGGATGAGCCCGACCCCCATCTGCGAGCGCGCGGTGGGGCGCGCATGGGGCATCGGCCGGTCGAGCAGTTTCGGGTCGATGTCGTCCTCCGCCCGGTTGGCGTCGATGTAGCAGCGCGGGAATTGCGCGCAGAGCAGCGGCGCGCCAAGCGCGGGCGCGGCGGCGAAGATTTCATCGACATAGCTGTCCTCCGTCGCGCGCAGCCAGTCCTGCGGGCAGGCATGGCCGAAGTCTTCGGGGTAGCGGCTGCCGCTGTGCGGGCTGTCGAGCACCAGCGGCGCCGACTGCCTTTCGGGTTTTTGACAAATGACGACCGTGTCCAGCGCGTTTATTCCCTTCCAAAAGGCCTGAAAAAGGCCTATTTTGCTGATGTTGTTCCCGTTATCCTACACACTATAAAAGAGTGACGCCACATGACAAGAACGGTTCTTTCCAGCCAGGAAATGCTCGCGAAGCTCGTGGGCTTCGATACCACGAGCGTGAAGAGCAACCTCGAGCTCATCCATTGGGTGCAAAACTACCTCGAGGAATACGGCGTCAAATCCACCCTCATCCACGACGAGACGAAGAACAAGGCGAACCTGCACGCCATCGTCGGGCCCGAGGACAAACCGGGCGTCGTGCTTTCCGGCCATACCGACGTGGTGCCGACAGAGGGGCAGGAATGGGAAAGCGATCCCTATACATTGCGCGAGCACGACGGCTTGCTCTATGCGCGCGGCACCTGCGACATGAAGGGCTTCATCGCCGTCGCTCTGTCCAAGCTGCCGAAGATGGTCGAAAAGCCGCTCGCCGTCCCCGTGCATTTCGCGCTCTCTTATGATGAAGAGCTGGGTTGCCTCGGCGCGCACAGCCTCGCCGACCACGTGGCGCAGATGCCGGTGAAGCCCAAGCTTTGCGTGGTGGGCGAGCCCACGCTGATGAAGCCCATCACCGGGCACAAGGGCATTTGCGATTTCGACTGCACGGTGCACGGGCGCGAATCCCATTCCTCCCTCGCGCCCTATGCGGTCAACGCGGTGGAATACGGCGCGGAGCTGGTGGCGCACATCAAGTCCATCGCGCGGCGCATGCAAAGCGAAGGCCCGTTCAACAAGCAGTTCGACCCTCCCTTCACCACGCTGCACGTCGGGGTGATGAAAGGCGGCACCGCGCTCAACATCGTGCCGCAGCATTGCGAGTTCTCCTTCGAGATCCGCAATATCCCCGAGGTGAGCGCCGACGACCTCGTCGAGGAAATCCGCCAATACGCCTTCAAGGCGCTGGAGCCGCGCATGAAGGACGTGGACCCCAAGACCGGATTCACCTTCAAGCCCGCCGCGCGCGTGCAGGCCTTCGACATCGCCAACGACAACCCGATGGTCGATCTCGTCCTCTCCCTTTCGGGCGCGAACGGCACGGAAAAGGTCAGCTTCGCGACCGAGGCCGGGATTTTCCAGCACGCGGGCATCCCCACCGTGGTCTGCGGGCCGGGCAGCATCGCGCAGGCGCACAAGCCCAATGAATTCGTGGCGTCCGAGCAGCTGCTCAAATGCGAGAATTTCATGGACCGGCTGCTCGAAAAACTGCGCACGGCGGGGTAGGAAATCGCGGCGGAATTGCGGGGAATCGCGCCTAAAACAGGCGTTATTTCAAAAACTTGCAATATTCCGCCAGATGTGTAACATCACAAAAGGTTTACGGCACTCTTCTGGAAAGGTGTGATTCAATGTTCGAGCAGTACAACTGGCAAAAAGTGGTGGGCGCCCAGCTGGAGCCTTTCCTGAAGCTGGTGAACCCGATTCAGGGCAAATACAACGCTTCCACCGCGACGGGCACCGCCGAATGGTGCCAGCTGCCCTTTTACACCACCATCGGCCTCGTGCGCGTGAACGACACCGCCTGGCCGCCGGGCACCGGGCCTTTCTGGTTCCTGGCCAAGCAGGGCCGCATGTTCCTGCTCGACGGTTCCTCCGCGCCGATCCACGACGCCAACGAAGCCGATCCCATCAAGGTGACCGAGGAAAACACCCTCGATTACCTGCGCTTCTTCTGCTATTTCGTCCACGGCGACGAAGGCCCCTTCCTCATCGTCGAGGACATCAACCACCCCGCGCTCGACACCAGCAAGCTGGATGATTCGACCCGCAAGGTCATCGAGGGCGCGCTGCGCCCCACGCAGTTCGAGGGCCGCACCCCCGAAGGCGCGTTCGAGGCCAGCGCGATGGTCCTCTACGGCAACGCGCTGTTTTCCGCGCGCTTTTCCATGACCGAGAACGGTATGATCGAGATGATCGACGACGAACCCGTCGCCGCCGACCTGCCGGTCAAGAAAATCAAGCCGAATTACTGATATGACCATGCCGTCGCTGCGCGTTGTCGGCGCGGGCCTGCCGCGTACCGGCACCAGTTCGCTGCGCCGCGCGTTCCAGAAGCTGCTGGGCGCACCCTGCCTGCACATGAGCGCGATATCGACGCATCCCTTCACCTTGGGCGCGCCGTGGGACGCTGCGCTGGGCGGGCGTCCCGTCGATTGGGCGACGGTCGCGGCGCAGGGCTATTGCGCTGCGGTGGACTGGCCTGCCTCCATGTTCTGGCGGGAGCTGGCGGCGGCGAACCCGGACGCGCCGGTGCTGCTGTCCCTGCGCGAAAGCCCGGAGGTCTGGCTGAAAAGTTTCACCGAAATGATCCTGCCGCATATCCGGGCCAGCGCCGCGCCGGACTGGACGGAGGGCCGCGACCTCGTCCGGCTCGCCGAGCGCTTCACCGGCACGGCGACGGCATGGGACGACCCGCAGGTGCTCATGGACGCCTATGCGCGGCATAATGAGGCGGTCCGGCGCGAAACGCTGCCCGGACGTCTCCTCGAATGGCGGGCGGAAGAAGGCTGGGCGCCGCTGTGCCGAATGCTCGGCGGCCTGCCCGTCCCGCCGGAGGATTTTCCCCATGTCGATGGCCGGGGCCGGCGCTGACGGCCGTCTGCCGCAGGGGGCGGCGCGGCGCTTGATTTTCTCTTTCGTGGGGACTACTCCTTAAGGCATGGCGAAAACGAAAAAAACGACACGCACGAAACCCGCCGCGCACAAGACGCGCGGGCAGGCGGAGGTGGAAGCCGATGTGCTCATCATCGGCGGCGGGCTTTCGGGGCTCACGCTGGCGGGCGTGCTGGGCCGCGCGGGGGTGAAGACCTGCGTCATCGACCGCGACAAGCCGGTTACCCAGTTGGAGCAGAATTTCGACCGCCGCGCGACCGCGCTGTCCTACGCCACCACCCGCGTGCTGCAGGCGGCGGGCGCGTGGGACGCCATTGCGCCGCATTGCGCCGCTGTGCGCGACATCCGCGTAGCGGACGGCGCGTCCCCGTTGTTCCTGCATTTCTCCGTCGGCGAGGACGGCGGCCTTGAAGATGGCGCGGCCGCCTTTGGCTGGAACGTCGAAAACATCCTGCTGCGCCGCGCGCTGTTCGAGAACACGCAAAAGCTGAAGGACGCCGTCACCCATCTCGCCCCCGTGACGATAAAGGAGTTTTTCCGGGACGACGCCCGCGCGGGCGTCGTGCTGGAAGACGGGCGGCGCATTTCCGCCCCGCTGATGGTGGGCGCGGACGGGCGCGGTTCCGCCGTGCGCGGCTGGCTGGGCATTCCGGTCAGCAAGTCCGATTACGGGCAGACGGCCATCGTCTGCACCATCGCCCATGAAAAAGACCATGAAGACGTGGCGACGGAGCATTTCCTGCCCGCCGGCCCCTTCGCGGTGCTGCCGTTGCCGGACGATGCGCAGGGGCGGCATTGCTCCTCCGTCATCTGGTCTATCCACGGCAAGGATGCGAAGGGCGTGCTTTCCCTGCCGCGCGAAAAATTCAACGCGGAGATGCAAAGGCTTTGCGGCCCGCACCTTGGCCGCGTGGAATGCGTCTCCACCCCTGCGGGCTATCCGCTTGCGCTCATGCACGCGCAATCATACGTCGCCCCGCGCGTCGCGCTGATGGCGGAGGCGGCCCATGCCATCCACCCCATCGCCGGGCAGGGGCTGAATCTCAGCATGCGCGACATCGCCGTGCTGGCGGAGGGCATCGTGGACGGGCTGCGGCTGGGACTCGACGTCGGGGCGGGAGAATCACTTGAAAACTATGAGAAGATTCGCCGTTTCGACACCCATGTGATGGCCGGTTTCACGGATATCCTGAATAAATTGTTTTCCAATAATCTGCGCAGCGTCGCCCTTGCGCGCGACCTCGGCATCGGCATGGTCGATAAAATAGCCCCTTTAAAAGGGTTTTTCGCGCGGCAGGCGATGGGTTTGGGCGGCCCCGCCCCGCGGATTGTGCGCGACGGCCGGCTTTAACCTTTTATTCATTTGATTTCAAAGGTTTTTCTCTTGACGAGTAAGGCTAAACTTGGCACCCTTGAATCTCCAGACACTCTTTTGGCCACGCCACGTCATACATTTTGAGGGATTCGCAAGGGCGCCATGACAAAATCAGAATTGATCCTGAAACTCGCCGAACTCAACCCGCATCTCTACCAGAGCCATGCGGAGCAGATCGTGGACACGATTTTCGAAGAGATTACAAAGGCATTGTCCAACGGCTCGCGCGTCGAGCTGCGCGGTTTCGGCGCCTTTTCCGTCAAGCACCGCAAGGCGCGCATGGGCCGCAACCCGCGCACCGGCGAAACCGTCTATGTCGAGGACAAGCGCGTCCCCTTCTTCAAGATCGGCAAGAAGATGCACGAGCGCCTGAACGGCCTCGTCTCCGACGGCGAAGACGACATGAAGGACTGATCTTTCAAGAGGGCTGAACCTTGTCTTACATCACCCTCCTCATCACGATACCGCTGACCGTTTTTTCCGTGCTCTTCGTCGTGTCCAACACGGGCGACGTCACGCTCGGCCTCTGGCCGCTGGAGCGGACGTTCACGCTTTCCTCCGGTGTTTTCGGGCTTTTGATGCTGGGCGGCGGCTTTTTCCTGGGCGCGCTTTTCGTCTGGATCCACAGCCAGAAGATGCGTTTCAACGGCTGGCGCGCGACGCGCAGGGCCAGCCGGCTGGAAAAGGAGCTCGAAAGCCTGCACGAGAAATCCGCGCCGAAGAAGGACGAAGCCGGCAAGACGGATGAGCAGGCCGCCGTCCCGGCGCTGCCCGCCGCGAAATAATCATCCTGTCTTTTTGAAAAAGTTTTTTACGCCGGGGTCGGCTGCATCTGATAGACGTTCGACTTGGGCGCGGGCGCGCCGAGGCTGCGCAGCGATTTCTGCATCAGCTCGCGGGTCTCGCGGTCGCGCTCGCTCTTCAGCTCTTCCTGCAAAAGTTTCATGACCGGCGCGGCATCCGCCTTGTTGCGCGTGCAGGTGTCGAGCGCGCGGATGATCATGCGGCGGTTGTATTGTTCGGTCTCTTTTTTCAACGCATCCTGCAAGACCTTGCTGCAGGCCTCGGCCTGCGTCTGGCCCGCGTCCGCCATCGCGCCCAGCGTGCCGATGGCCATGCGCCGCTTGTCGCTTGCGTATGGGCCGCCATAGGACTGCAGCCCCGCTTCGAGCGCGACGATGACGGGCATCGGGTGCGCGTCGCCGATCTGTTTCAGGCCGAAGGCGTAGCCTGCGGCGGTATCCGTATTGGGCGCGTCCTGCAGGGCTTGCGCCAATGCTTTCGTCGCCGCGCTCACCGTTTGCTGGTGGGCGAGGGCCACCGCCGAAATGTCGCGCCCGTAGCGCGTGGCGGCCTGTCCGTTCTGTTCTTTTTCCGCGGCGTTCGAAAGCGCCTCGATGACCGCGCCCGCCTGCGAGGCGTATTTCACGCCGAAGGTGGCAAGATCGACCGACCAGCTCACGCGGTCCAGCGGCTCCTGTTCCGTGGAGAGCGCGAGGGCGAGGCTGGCGACCGTCATCGGCGCCGCCGATTCATAGGCCATGCCCAGCGACATCAAGGCGTGCTTGGACGCGCTTTGCGCGTAGCCGTCCTTTTCGCCGCGCATCGCGTTCGAAATGGCGGCGGCCGCCGCGATCGAAAGCGTGCGGTCGGCGATGCCGATGTCGCGGATGAGGCCGGAAAGCATGTAGCGCGCGCCCGCGTCCTTTTCCTTGCTTTGCATGTCGATGAGCGCGAAAAGCGCGGGCTCGGCCTGCGTCTTGTCCTTCAGCGCGATGTCGCGCAGCAGCTTTGTGCTGATCCAGCGCGAGCCGTGGTCCTTGATGCCGGGCAGGGCGGCGGTGATCTGTTCCACCGCGGGGGCGGAGGCGCCGTTGAAATTCGCGGCGACCATGGCGAGGGTCTTGCGCGCCGTCTCGACTTCCGACAGGCCGGGCGTCTTTTTCGCGGCCAGCGTGTTGAGCGTCTCGCTGAGGCGGTTGAGTGAATCATTATGGGGAAGGGGGGTGATGTTGTTGTCGTTGTCGCCGTCAAAAGCCATGATCGAACACCCTGAATTTCATCTCGTTTTCGCGGGTTTGCCGCTTGCCGTCCGGCCCTGTTCCCCGCCTGTGCCTTGCCTCGTGCGGTCTTCACGCCGCCATTCGGGGGAACCGGGGCCATAAAAAAGCCTACGCCTTATCTATAGTTATGTCAAACAATAACCAGGGTGTAGAATTATCCGATTGATTTTAATAAATAAAAATCAATCGTTTTTCATATTGAAAAAGTCTTACAGGGGGATTAGTCTGGACCCTATTTCACGCCGCCCCGACGGGCGGCAAGCCGCAGGCAAAAAGAATGACAAATCCGCCGCAAGATACCGGCCAGTTCCGCGAAGGCACCGCCACAGGCACCGCGATGACCAACGCCATCGCCGCGCAGGATTTGGCCGCGATCGAGAAGCTGGTGCGCGGCGGTTTTCCGCTGACCGACCGCAACGGCTCCAACAACACCCCGCTGCACAACGCGCTGGTGCAGGGGCGCGAGCGTTCCGCGCTCAAGCTCATGGAGCTGGGCGCGGATATCCACGCGGGCGGCAAGGACGGGCTGACGCCGCTGATGCTCTGCGCGATGTTCCGGCGCCATGCGGTCATGACCGCGCTGCTGGAAAAGGACGCGCAAAAGATGCTGGCCGCGCGCACGCCGCTGGGCCGCGGCGCGCTGGAGATGGCCTATGTCGCGCAGGACGGCCGCGGGCAGCAGATCATGTGGCAATATCTCGGCCATGCGGACGTGCAGGCGGAATTTCAGGCCGCCATCCGCCACGACGACCTGTCCGGCGCGAGGTTCCTCGCCACGCGCAAGGATGCGGATGTGGAAGAGCGCTTCGAGGGCGGCGTGACGGCGCTTGAAACCGCGCGGCTTTTCGCGGGCGAGAAGATGCAGGGCTACATTCGGCAGCTCTATAACGACAAGGCGGCGTCGCGCGCCGCGCGGCAGATGAAGACCGGCACCGGCCAGCCCCTGCAGCCGATGAAGAAGATCACCCTCCGCAAGCCCTGAATTTTCCGGGAACGATCGATTACTGCGTCTTGTCCGCGCCGGCCTTGTAGCTGTCGAGGAAGTTCTTGAACATGTCCACCTCGCCCGCGATCTTCAGGATCGTCCCGCGGTCCGAAAGGCTGGCGCTTTCGCCCGTGCGGGTGACGACGCCGAAGGTTGAGGACAGCGCGGTCGGCTTCATGTCTTCCCCGTAGCGCTTGCGCAAATCGGCGATGCAGCCCGCGTCCCCCGCCAGCTTGCAGGCGACGGCGGCGTTCACGACCAGCTGGGCCGTCTGGTCGTCCAGCGCGCTGCCCGGCGCGGGCAGCAGGGCGATGATGGTCTTGGCCGCCGCGTCCCAGCGCTTGGCGCGCCAGAGAACGTCGGCCTTCAGCCGCTGCGCGTCGGGGCCGGAAACCCCGGCCAGCGTCGCGATCGCCGCGTCCGTCTGCCCCGTTTTGGATTGCGCGCGCGCCTTCAAAAGGGCGCGCTTTTCTTCGAGCGTCGCGTCCGTCTTGTCCCGCGCGGTCTTGGCGAGGGCGGAAATCGCCTGCTGCGGCTGCGCGTCCAGCAGATAGACGGCGGCCAGCTTCGCGCCCACGGCGGCCACGCGGTCGGCGGGCACCTGCCCGTCGTCCAGCTGCTTGTTCAGCAAGTCCTCCGCCTTGTCCAGCAGGTCCATGCCGATGAGGCTGTCGGCGAAATTGATGGCGGCGACGGCCCCGGTCTCGCCCTGCGGCAGCAGGCCGGAGAATTCGTTGTAGATGGAAACGGCCTGCAGCGGCGGGATTTCCTTCGCCCGCCCGTTGACGAAAAGATCGGTCAGCGCGTCGGTGATGTCGTCGTCGATGGGCTGCGGGTCGTCATGCAGGTCGCGCGAAAGCTTGGCGGCGGTCTTGAGGTCCTCGAGGCCGGAGAGGAACTGGCGGTCCTGCAGTTTGAGCTTGCCGAGGTTGTGCAGGATCTGCACTTCCAGCCCGTCGCCGCGCCAGGCGAAGCGCAGGCTGTCCACGTCCTCGATCGCCTGTTTCAGCGTGATGGTCTTGTTCTGCAGCTGCAGGTTGGCGAGCGCGAGGCTGGCCTTGGTGTGGTAGAGCCTGTCCAGCCCCATGGCAACCGGCGTCCAGAGCGAGACGGCCAGCTGGTCGTTGCCCGCCTGCCGCGCGGCCTCGCCTTTCAGGTAGTTGATGGCGGCCTCGTAATGCGGATCGACCTGGCTTTTCATCGCGTCGAGGCTGTCCAGCAGCTTGTCCGCCGTGTCCATGCGCCCGAGGCGCAGGGCCGATTCCGCCATGTCGATGGTGAAGGGCACGGCGATGTCGGGCGGGTATTCCAAGAGCAGGTAGTTGTCCGCGGGAAAGTTGCGTTCCGCCATGTGCCAGCGTCCGGTGGCGGCGGCGGCATAGCCGATCCACATCGCGACCTCGGGGTGGTTCTGGATGGCGGGGTTGGAAAGATCCTTGATCGCGTCGTCGTAATGCCCGGCCAGCGCCTCCGCCGCGCCGCGCAGGGCGATGAAATTGGCGTTCTTCGGCAGGTTCTTGTCCTCCTGCTCGATGAGGTGCAGCACGCCCAGCGTTTCCTGCCCGAAGTCGTTGGCGAAATAGAGCAGCGCCAGCTTCATCAGCAGCGCGGTGCGTTCGTCCTGCGTCTGGGCGGCGGCGGCCTGGTGCAGCAGCATTTCCACGTTGTGGTCCAGCCGCGGCAGCCCGCCCTGCCGCCAGTCGGGGAAGTCGAACAGCCGCGCGTCCGGCTCGTTCGCGGTATTGTTCATCTTTATCGCCATCGGCCCCGAAAGCGCGTCCATGCTGGCGGTGATGCCGCGCGGGCTGGTGACGAAAACGAAATTATCGACGCGGCTGACCTTGATGTCGTCGCTCAAGGGCTGCACCACCATGCCGATGGCCGCGGGCAGGATCGTGACGTCCGCGAAGTGCCGCGTCTTATCGACGCGCGCGGCGGGGTCGCCGCTGGCGACGACGTCGAGCGTGTCGCCGACCTCGGGGTCGGGCACCTGCATCACGCTGCCCGCGTCCTTCATCTCCGCCATCAGCTTGGCGCGGCGGCTGGTCTTGTCGAAATCGACGGAAAAGCGCGCGTCGCTGGAAGACTGCTCGGGCCGCGCCGTCACGTTCACGCGCCAGGTCAGCCCCTGCTTTTCGACGTTCAGGTAGCGGCCGGGCGGCAGGAGGTAGCGGAAAGCCATGCCGCCCTTGAACTTCAGCGGCTTGGCGTTGCCCAGCAGCCCGGCTTCCGGCCCGCGGGTTTCGGGGGTGAGCGCGCCCATGGTTTCGCTGTCCATCACGATCCAGAGCGTGCGAAAGCGCTTGAACACGGCCAGCCGCGCGGGCTCGAGCGAGGAAAGGGTGATGACGGTCGGCTCCATCGGCGGCGCGGGCGTTTGCGCTTGGGCGTCCGTACCACCGACTGTGCCGCCTTCCACGCCGCCCGTTTCCGGCGGCGGCGCTTCATCGACGATGATGGCGCTGTTGTTCATGCCCGCCGCGCCCGCCAGCTTCGCGACCTCGGGCGAGGGCTCCGTTTTTCCGGGTTCCGTTTTCGCTTCGGCCGCCGCTTGCGGCTGCGCTTCAGGCGGCGTTTGCGGCTTTGCCGATTGCGGCGGCGGCGCGGGTTTCGGCGGCATGGGGGGCGTCGTCACAGCGCGCGGCTTTGCGGGCACGAGGTCCAGCGGCGCGTTGTTTGCGGTCTTTTCGGGTTTTTGCTTTTGTTTCGGCGCGTAGATGTCGAGCACGATTTTCTCGTCCAGCCGGTAATCCTTCACGCTCACGCCCTTGGGCACGCCGATGGAAACGGTCACCACCCCGCCCTTGCGGGACTGCGCGAAGCTGTCGATGAGCTTCGTATCCGTGCCGGGCAGGACGATGTTTTCCGGTGTGGTGAGCGCAAGCGTCACCTTGCCGGGGGCGGTGGAAACGCGATAGGCCGTGGTATGCGGGAAATCGAAGACGAGGCGCGTGTAGTCCGCATGCTCGCCCGCGCGCACGGGCACGGCGGCCTGCGCCGCGGCGAAGAAGCCGGAAAGCGCGCAGCACAGCAGCAGGGCGGCGATCAGGCGCGCGAAACCGTTGCCGGAAAAAACTTTCCGGTTCCGGCGGCGGCCCGTTTCGTTAGGGTCCGCGCCATGCTCGGTTTGGGGCGAAACCCCTTTGTTCTCTGCACTCATATTGCGTTTGTCGGTCGGCAATTTTCGTCCCCCTCAGGATACATGAAAAGCCGTTGAATTTCAGTCACTAAGAATAAAAACCCGCAGGGTTGACATAAGGTCCGCACCACCTGTCCGGGGCTGCGCCTCGATGGCAGGGGGTTAAGGCTCGGGGAAGCCGCCGAAGACGCCGGAGATGCGCTTTTTCAGCGTCTCGGCGTTGAAGGGCTTGGTGATGTAGCCCGAAACGCCGGCGGCCTTGGCCTCCAGCACGTTCTCGGTGGTGTTTTCCGCCGTGACCATGATGAAGGGCACCTCGTTGCCCTGCGCGCGCAGGCTTTTCAGCAGGTCGATGCCGCTCATCGGCTTCATGTTCCAGTCTGAAATCACCAGGTCGTAGCGGGTTTCGGCGAGCTTCTCGAGCGCGGAGGCCCCGTCGCGCGCCTCGTCCACATAGCGAAATCCGATGCTGAACAGCAGGCCGCGCACCAGCATGGTCATGGTGTAATAGTCGTCGATCACGAGGATCTTCATCTCCAAATCGACCGTCACGGCGTCGCCCCCGCAAAATTTCGTTTTTTGCGTGTTTTTTCTTCTCCCTTATATTTTGCAAGCCAAGGGGTTAAGGCTCCGTGAATCCGGTGCGGAACCGGTTGCTCAACGTATTGAGAGTACTGCAAGTTTCGAGGCGGGGCCGGGCCTGCGGCGGGGCCGGGGCTCAGGGCTGCGCGCCTTGCTGCATCGTCATGTCGTCGGGTGCGGCGGGCAGCTTGTGCTGCTCGGCGAGGCGGATGGTGACGATGCGCGCTTTTTGCGGGTCCATCGCCGCGATGATGGGCGCGCTCTTGCGTTCGTTCATGTGGCTGATGACGGTCAGCAGCACGTTCATGTCCAGCGTGTTGAAGATGGCGGCGGCTTCCTTGGGCTTCATGTTGGAATAGATCTTCACGAGGCTCGCGATGCGGTCGTTCTCCATCGTCTGCTGCTGGCCCAGCAGGTTCTGGATCTCGCCCTTCAGCTTATTGAGCTCGGCGATCTTGTGATCGACCTCCTGCTCCGCGGCGGCGAGCAGGGCTTCGCGCTGGGCGATGCCTTTCTCGCGCTTGTCCAGTTCCTCCCGCCGCTTGGAGAGGGATTGCAGCACGTCCAGCTCCGCGCTGGAAAAGGCCTGCGGCTGGTCGTCGCTTGCAGCGCCGCCCAAGGCGGCGTTGTCGCCCCCGTTTGCGCTTGCGTTTCCGTTTGCGGGCGCGGGCGCGCTCGCGGCCTGCGCGGCGGCTGCGGCGTCGCCGGTGGTCACGCTGCCGGTGATGCCGCCCGCGTTGTCCGCCGCGGCCTCGGCGGGTTTCACGGCGGTTGCGTCGTTGTGCGCCAGCAGGGTGCCGGTGACGCCGGCGGCTTCATGCGTTTGCGGCGCGGGATGCCCCAGCGCCTGCCTGATGGCGGGGTCGTTCGCGGCGTCGAGGGCGTTTTTCATTTCCTTCCTGGTGAGCGGCGGCGGTTCCTCGTTTACCAGCTGGGCCTTTTGGGCGTCGGCGGGGGTGACGGCCCCGACCTGCGCGGCGGGCAGGTTGCGGTAGGTCAGCACGTTGGCGAGGCGGAAGGCGAAGACGAAGCCGCCCACGATGACGAGCAGCGAAAAGACATTGAACGGCCGGAATATTTTCAGCAGTTTTTTCATCTGGTGCGGTCTGTCCTTCTTCAGCTCTGCTGTTTCGCCTTCAGCGCTTCCAGCAGCTCCTTCTCGGCGCGGGTGCGCGGCTTCAGGCCGGTGCCGCGCGGGCGGTCTTCGCCGGGTTCTTCGCGCGGCGGTTCTTCATCCCCCGCGTCTTCCTCGATATCCTCCATGCGCCCGAAGCGCGGCCCCGCGGCGGCGGCGCTCTTGCCGCCCTGCTCGGCCAGCGACTGCAGGCGCTCGGCGAGGTTGTCGCCCGCCTGCACCATGATCTCCAGCTCGTCCGAAATGGCGCGGGCGGCGTTGATGCGTTCCTGCAACCGGTCGCCGCTGACCCCGGCTGTCTCCTTGAAGGCGGCGATGGCGGCCTCCGCCCGGTCGGCGGCGGCGTTGAGCGCGGCGATGAGTTTCTCGAAGGCTTCGCGGTCCGCCTGCATGCGGTTGAACTGGCGCGAGAGCCGCTGGGCGTGGAAGATGGTCGCGCCCAGCGCCAGCAGGATCAGCACGTCGAGGATGAGGCCGAGATGTCCTTCCATCAGACCTCCTCCACCTTCGCGGGCTCGATGTATTCCTCGATCGCGCAGGCGATCTGGCCCTGTTTCTGCCCCATGCGGGCCATGAACATCGGGTGGTCGCCCACGCGCATCTCCACCATGTCGTCGACGCGGCAGTTCAGCATGACGGTGTCGCCCGGCTTCATGTGGACGAGGTCGCCCAGCATCACCGTCGCCTCCCCCAGAACGGCGGCGAGGTTGATGTCGGTCTGGAACAATTCGCGCGTCAGGTGGGTTTCCCAGATGGTGTCGCGGCCGAATTTCTCGCCCATGAACATCTGCAACAGCAGCTCGCGGATCGGCTCCAGCGTGGAATAGGGGATCATGATCTCGATCCGCCCGCTGCGGTCGCCCATGTCGATGCGCAGCCTTACCAGCACGCCGGCGTTGTTGCTCTGGGTGATGGTGGCGAAGCGCGGGTTTGTCTCGATGCGCTCCAGCCGGAAGCTGACGGGCGAAAGCGGGTCGAAGGCGGCGGAAAGGTCGCTTAAGACCACATGCACCATGCGCTCGATCAGCTTGGTCTCGATCGTGGTATAGGGACGCCCCTCCACGCGCAGGGCGGAGGTGCCGCGCCGCCCACCGAGCAAGACGTCGACGATGGAATAGATGAGCGAGCTGTCGATGACCATCAGGCCGTGGTCGTCCCATTCCTCCGCCTTGAAGATGCCGAGCATGGCGGGCAGGGGGATGGAGTTGAGGTAATCGCCGAAGCGCACGGAGGAGATATGGTCGAGGCTGATCTCCACGTTGTCGGAGGTGAGGTTGCGCAAGGATGTCGACATCAGCCGCACGAGGCGGTCGAAGACGACGTCGAGCATCGGCAGGCGCTCGTAGTTCACGAGCGCGCTGTTGATGAGTTCCATGATGCCGGTTTTTTCGCCCTCGTTCCCGTCGTCGTCGAAGCCCAGCAGGCTGTCGATCTCCTTCTGGTCGAGGATGCGGTCCTCGTCGGCCGCCGAGTCGTCAGGCATGGCGGCCAGCTCGTCCATCATCTTCTGCTTGTCGTCGGTGGTGTCCGTCATTGCACCAGTATCTCCTGAAACAGAACGTCGCGCACCTTGATGCCGGGGGCGGCCGCGCGCACGCGGCTCAGCAGCTCGATCTTCATGCGGTACATGCCGGACGACCCGCGCAGGTCTTCAAGACGCAATTCGCGCAGGTAGGTCTGGAACTGGTCGATGACGCGCGGCATGATCGTCTCGAAAGTTTTTTCGTCGTCCTTGTTTTCCAGCTCGACTTTGAGCGAAATTTTCAGGAAGCGCGGCTGGCGCGAGGTGCTGTTGAGGTTGACCAGCAGGTCGGGCACGTCGACGAAGACGCCGGGCCCCTGCGCTTCATGCCCCTGCGCGATCTGCTTCAGGCAGGCCTCGTAGTTCTTGTCGCCTTCCGCGACATGGCTGCAATCCAGCTTCTTGTGCAGGAATTTGTCGAGATAGCCCATGTACCAGGCGGCGCCGCCGCCGAGCATGAGGACCAGCACGGGAATGAGCGTGAGAAGCAGGATCTTCTTCTTGCCAAAACCGCCGCCGCCTTCCGCGGCCTCGGGCGCGCCTTCGGCATCGCCCTCTTCCTCGGGATTCAGATCGTCTCTTTGCGCCCGGATTTCGTCAACCATGTGTCCCCATCGACCTTATGACAACCATTATGTGAAGGATTGTCCTTAAACTCCTCATAACCCTGCATATATCGTGCCACGTATTCAAGGCTTTGTCAGCACTCTATATTGATATGCGCATCTGACATAACGCGGCAAGGGGCGGGGAGCAGAAAGGCCGCCGCCCCTGCGCCCCGCCTGCGCCGGTTACGCGCGCCGGAAAATTTTTCCACCCGGGGCCTTGGAACAAGGTTCCCGCCGCCCGCCGCGCCCGGCGCGGGGCGCGTATTGTTTTTTTAAAACATTGAAAAACAATGAAAATACGACGTGGCACGGTTTCTGCATTGTAAGCCTGCGGATTGAAAGGCCGGAAGCGGGGCAGGCGCAGACAAGCGCGCGGTTCCGGCATAACGCAAACAAGGTGGTCAGACATGGAAAATATCGCTTACGTCGGCATGTCCCAGCAGGTGGCCTTGCAGCAGCAGATGCAGGTCGCGGCCAACAACATCGCGAACATGAGCACGCCCGGCTACAAGGCCGAGGGCGTCTTGTTCCAGCAATACATCACCGCGCCCAAGAACGCGGACCCCATCAAGCAGGTGCAGAACTTCGGCACCTTCCGCGACCTTGAAATGGGCAACCTGACCCAGACGCACAACCCGCTGGACATGGCGATCGAGGGCGACGGCTATTTCGCGGTGACCACGCCGCAGGGCGTGCGCTATACCCGGGACGGCGGCTTCGCGCTCAACACCGCGCGGCAGATCGTGACCAAGTCCGGCCACCCGCTTTTGAACGAGAACGGGGACGCCATCACCGTCCCGCCGGACGCCACGCAGATCACCATTTCGGCCGACGGCACCATCGTTTCCGAATACGGGGACATCGGCCGCGTCAAGCTGGTCAATTTCGCCGACCCGCAAAAGCTCAAGAAACTGGGCGACAACCTCTACGACGCGGGCGGGCAGCCCGAACAGCCGCTGGCCCGCCGCGACGTGGTGCAGGGCGTGCTGGAAGGCTCCAACGTCAACCCGGTGGTGGAAATGAACAAGATGATCGGCCTTTTGCGCATGTTCCAGGCGGCGCAGAACATGCTGCAGAACGACCACGACCGCATCACCAAGGCCATCGACACGCTCACCACGGTGACGTAACGAAACGAAAAGACGAAAAACAAGACAAGAAGAAGCATTTCAAGGAGAGAAAAATGTCACTCACACTCGATATCGGCGCGACGGGGATGCTGGCGCAACAGCTGAACGTGGACGTCATCTCCAACAACATCGCGAACATGACCACCACGGGCTACAAGCGCCAGCGCGCGGAATTCCAGGACCTGCTCTACCAGACGAAGGTGCGCCCCGGCGCGGCCTCGTCCGACCAGGGCACGACCATCCCGGCGGGCATCCAGCAGGGGCTCGGCGTGAAGGCCGGGTCCGTCTATCGCATCAACGAGCAGGGCGCGCTGCAGCAGACGGGCAACAAGCTCGACATCGCCAACAAGGGGGCGGGCTACTTCCAGATCACCCTGCCCAACGGCGATACCGCCTATACCCGCGACGGGTCCTTCCAGCTCGACCAGAACGGGCTGATGGTGACCTCGGAAGGCTATACTTTGCAGCCCGGCATCACCATCCCGCAGGACGCGGTGGACGTGACCATCAACTCCACCGGACAGGTGCTGGTCAAGACGCAGGGCACCACGACGCTCAGCAACGTCGGCCAGATACAGCTGGCGACCTTCCCCAACAACGCGGGCCTCGACGCGCTGGGCAGCAACCTTTTCGGCGAGACCGAGGCCTCGGGCACGGCGGTCGTCGGCAACCCGGGCGACCCCGGCTACGGCGAGCTGGAGCAGGGCGCGCTGGAAGGTTCCAACGTCAACATCGTGCAGGAGATCACCTCGCTCATCCAGGCGCAGCGCGCCTACGAGATGAACTCCAAGGTCATCCAGACCGGCGACGAGATGCTGACCACCATCACGCAGATGAGATAAGCGTAAGAATTGAGGAGAAAAGCCATGTCAGGGCAGGCAAAAACGCAGCAACGGAGCATAAAAGCCGCAGGCATCCGCCGCCTCTTGATGGCGCTGGCCATGACGTTCTGCGTCGTCCACGGCGCATGGGCGGAAGGGGTTTCGCCGAAATACGACAACGTCATCACCGGCGACAACGTGACGGTGGGCGACGTGTTTTCCGGCGTGACGCAAGACGCGGGCTACGTCCTCGCCCCCGCGCCCGCCTACGGCAAGTCGCTCACCCTCGGCCCCGCCGACCTGCAGCGCGTCTCCGACGCCTTCAACCTCGGCTGGTATCCGAAAAATGGGCACGAGCAGGTGGTCATCCGCCGTTCCTCCCACGTCGTCGATCATTTCATGATCGAGGCCGCGCTCGACAAGGCGCTCGCCGCCGACCTTGACGGGCAGAAGTTCGACGTCGCGCTCGACAAGGCGGACCTCGCCCTCAACTTGCCGGAAAGCGCGCCCGCCACGGTTTCGGTTTCCAACCTGAAATACGACATGGCGCACAGCAGCTTCACCGCCGTGCTCACCGCCCCGGCAGGCGCTGAAAAAACTTCCGGGCAGCCCGCCGTGCGCCGCGCGGTCTCGGGCAGGATATTCGCCGTCACCGCCGTGCCGGTGCTGAAGAACGCGCGCATGGCGGGCGACATCATCACCGCGCAGGACATCGACTACGTCGATACCCGCAGCGACGACATTTCCGCCAACGTCATCACCGACGCCGCACGGCTCATCGGCATGATGCCGCGCCGCGCCATCGCCGCGCTCAAGCCCGTCACCGCCAGCGACGTCGTGCAGCCGCCGCTGGTCAAGAAGGGCGAGACCATCACCATGCAGCTGAAAAGCGACACGATGGTGCTGACCACGCAGGGCAAGGCGCTGGAGGACGGCGTCGAGGGCGAGACGGTGCGCGTCGTCAATACCTCCTCCAATCAGGTTATCCAGGGCGTGGTCACGGGCATGAAGACCGTCACCGTCGCCGCCCCCGCCACCGCGCGCGTGGCCGGGCAAGGTACGTAAATTAAAAAAAGCGGCGAAAAAGCCGCATGTGCAAAAAAGAAAAGGGATCAGGGAACATGAAAAAGAGCAAAAGAAAGGACTTCTGGGCGAACGTCTCGCGCAAGGCCGTGATCGCGGGGGCCATGGCGGCCATGCTGTCGCTGACCGCCTGCGCGGGGATGGAGGAAAGGCTTTCGCGCATCGGCGTCGAGCCGCCGCTGAGCAATATCGACAACCCGACGCAGAAAAAAGGCTACAAGCCCTTAAGCTTCCCCATGCCCGAGCAGCAGATGACGCAAAGCAGCCCCAACTCGCTCTGGCAGCCGCACCGCCAGACCTTCTTCAAGGACCAGCGCGCGGGCAAGGTCGGCGACATCCTGACCGTCCTCATCGACATCGACGACGAAGCGGACATGAAGAACAAGACCGAGCGCACGCGTCAGAACGCCGAGGCGCAGGGCCTGCCCAACCTTCTGGGCTGGGAGTCCATTCCCGGCCACGTGCTGCCCAAGGGCTATGACCCCAGCAACCTCGTCAACATGAACTCCGACAGCTCCAGCACCGGCGACGGCACGCTGAAGCGCACGGAAACCATCAAGCTGAAACTGGCGGCGATGATCATGCAGGTGCTGCCCAACGGCAACTTCGTCATCAAGGGCCAGCAGGAAGTGCGGGTGAACTACGAATTGCGCCAGCTCACGCTGGCCGGGGTCATCCGCCCGGAAGACATCCTCAACAACAACTCGATCTCGTATGAAAAAGTCGCGGAAGCGCGCATTTCCTACGGCGGCAAGGGGACGATGAGCGACATCCAGACCCCGCGCTACGGCGACCAGCTGATCGACGCGCTCTTCCCCTTCTAAAGAGGAGCGATTTCAAGGAACCAACCCTGACCACCCCAACTTATCCGGGCGATATGACCGGAGGCCGGCGCAAGCCGGCCTTTTTCTTTGCAGGGCTCCCTTTCCCGTTTACGGGAGAGGGGATTTGTTTCTGTTTTAAGGCGAAGGCTTGAGCTGCAGGCGGAAAGGCTTGCCCTTTTCCCATGTCAGCTCCGGCGTTTCCGGGCGGCAGCTTTCAAGGAAGGCGCGGCCTTCCTCGACGAGGTCCTGCTCGGGCAGCTTTTCCAGCGGCACGCGGTTTTGCAGCGCGCCCTTGATGAGGAAGGCGGCCTGCGCGGTGTAGTTGAAGACGTAAGTCAGAACCTTGCCCGTGCGGCTGTCGGTGCGCGAGATCTCGACCTGTTCCGCGCCGGGTTCGTGGGTCTGCCCGTCCGCGGTCTCGATGGTGCGGGTGCTTTCCTTCCAGCCCTTCTTGCGCGCTTCCTCGTTGAACTTCTTCGCGTCGGCCACGCGGACCTCGACGGTTGCGGCCTGGTCGGCGAAGGTCTCATCGACGAAGCCCTTGTTCATCAGCCATGACAGGAAGGGCTTGCGCAGCTTGGAAGCCGGGGCGTCGTCCTCGTGCATGAAAAGCCCGTCGTTCAAAAAGCTGCCCATGAAGGCCTCGACGAATTGCGGCGGGGTCAGCAGCTTTTCGGCGTGCAGCGCGTCGAGGTGGACGTGCTTGTCCGCCGCGGCGGCGGTGAGGGCGACCTGCTTCATGTTGCTTTCATGCGCCATGACGTGCACGGAACCCGCGGGATGCGCGCCCGCCAGCCGCGCGAAGTTATGCGCCAGCAGGGCGAAGGTTTTCTCCCCGCGCTCGATGGCGGCCCCCTGCAGCGCTTTCAGCGTCAGGTTTTCCAGCCGCTGGCGGTTGTCGTCCTGCGGGGAAATCGCGGGGCCGTGAATTTCGAACGGGGCGCCGGGCGGCGGGTTGTTCTCCGCGAATTTCAAAAGCAGATAGGCGGCGGTGGGGTTTTCGAAAGCGGCGGCGCTGGCAAGGGCGCGCTCCACGCGTTCCCCGCCTTCGAAGCCGGTGCTTTTCAGCTTGCCGGTGAAGATCCCGCGCAGCCCGTCGCGCTCCAGTTTTCGCGGACGGTTGAGCAGGTACCACACGCGCCAGTTCTCGCCCCTTGCGATGGCGCCGCCCAGCTCGCGCGCGACGGTCTCGCTATCCGCGCTTTTCATCTTGCGGGCGAAGCGGCGATCCTGCCGCGTGGGCTCGGGCAGGGAGATCAGGCTCTCGAAACCGTCGATATTGACGCCGGGCGAATTCGAAATCTCTTCGGAGACCTTCTCGTCGGATTTGAAAAATTTCTTCATGGGCTCGAACATCCGTCCATCTCCGTGGCGAAGGGCCGCGCGGTTTCGAGAAAATCCGGGCAGGCCTGCAGGCCGAAAAGCGTTAAATTGATCTGGGCTGACTATACTGGGCGCAAGGCGCATATGTCAATCCGGCCCTTATGGGAAGATTGCCACTCAGTGCTTTGATATTAAAAGCGAAAATCCGTAATTGCCAGAAGACTGAAACTATATTATGTATAGATGCATCCGTTTTCACCGCAACAGGCAGGCACCATGGCCCTGACATTCCGCGACATCAAGCGCGCGATCATCGCGAGCCTTTCGCCCGAGCTGCTGGAAAAGAAGTACCGCGAACTGCTTTCGTCGGACGATCCGCCCGAAACCGGCCATTGCGCCGTGGCGTCGGAGGCTTTCTATCACATCGCGGGCGGCAAGCAGGCGGGCTTCATGCCCGTGGTCTGCGGCTATGCGGCCAATGATGCGGGCGAGATGGTCTTCAAAGGCGAGGTCGCCCCCGCGCTGCAAAAGGGCTGGCGCAAGGAAACCCACTGGTGGATCAAGGGGCCGAAGGACGGCAAGCGCGGCGCGGGCGCAATCTTCGACGTGACGGCGGGGCAATACCCCGAGGCCTATCCCTATGAGAAGGGCCACAACACCGGCTTCATGCAGCCGCAGCAAAAACCCTCCAAGCGCGCGCAAATCATCATCGACCGCGTGACGGAAAAACTGGGGGCGCAAAACCTCGCCGCCTACCGCCGCGCGAATATCGCCGCTTTTGCTGCGGCGCAGCGCGGGCAAAAACGCCAAAAAGCCCCGTCCCGCCACGCTTAGTTACATAAGCTTGTAACAAATTTACCCGATTAGAGTCTGTAAGAACACAAACGAAATGCGTATAGTGTATTTCGCATCTTTTTATTTTATAAGGACGCCGCGCGGCGCATCCCGCTGTTTTCCAGCGCGCCGCAAGCGCCGTCCCCCATGACGGAGAAAAAATATCCATGTCGCTTTCAAACGCCGCGCGCATCGCCGAAGAAACCCCCGCCCCCGCAAGACCGCAATTCGAGGATGGCAAATGGGTCTGGGAAAACCACTACCCGGAAAACATCTCCTGGCGCGCGCCGATTGAAACGAAACCGCTTTTCTCCCTGCTCGACGATGCGGCGAAAAAATACGCGAACAACACGCTGTGCGACTTCCTCGGCAAGCGTTGGAGCTACGCGCAGATGGCGAAGATGAGCGACTGCGTGGCCGAAGGCCTGCAGCGCCTCGGCGTGACGCGCGGCACCAAGGTCGGGCTGTTCCTGCCCAACACGCCTTATTCCATCATGTTCTACTTCGGCATCATGAAGGCGGGCGGCACGGTGGTGAACTACAACCCGCTTTACGCCGACCGCGAGCTGGCCGGGCAGATCAACGATTCCGAAACCGAGATCATGGTCACCCTCGACCAGCAGGGGCTGTGCGAGAAGATGGACCGGATGCTTTCGGATTCGAACCTCAAGAAAGTCATCACATGCCCCTATGCGGCGGCGCTGCCGTTTCCGAAGAACATCGTCGCGCGTTTCAGGAACCGCGGCACCGGCGGCGGCGCGCAGGACAGCCGCTATCAGGACGGGCGTTTCATTTCCTTCGCCGATGTCGTCGATAACTGGGGCCGTCCCGCGCCCGTCAGTATCGACGTGCGCGAGGACGTGGCCGTGCTGCAATATACCGGCGGCACCACCGGCATCCCCAAGGGCGCGATGCTGACCCATGAAAACCTCTACGCCAACATGCAGCAGATCGTGAACTGGATCGGCGACCTGAAGGCCGGCAAGGACAGCATCATCGGCGTGCTGCCGATGTTCCACGTCTTCGCCATGACGGTGGTGATGAACGTCTCCATCCACGCGGGGCTGAAGATCATCCTCTTCCCGAAATTCGACCTCGATGAGGTCTTCAAGGCCGTGGACAAGCACCGCCCCACGCTGTTTCCCGCCGTGCCCGCCGTTTTCGGGGCGATTGCGAATGCGCCGGAAACCGAGAACCACGATTTCACCTGCCTGCGCTATTGCATCACCGGCGGCGCGCCGATGCCGATGGACGTGCTGCGCCTGTTCGAGCAGCGCACCGGCTCCCCCGCGCTGGCGGAAGGCTACGGCCTGACCGAAAGCTCCCCCGGCGCGACCTTCAACCCCTCGCAGGGCGTGAAGAAGCCGGGCTCCGTCGGCCAGCCTGTGCCGGGCACCATCGTCGAGATCGTCAGCCGCGAGGACGGCGAGACCGTGCTGCCGCTGGGCGAGAAGGGCGAGGTCTGCATCACCGGCCCGCAGGTCATGAAGGGCTATTACAACAAGCCGGAAGCGACGCAGGAAGTCATCCGCAGCGGCCGCCTGCATACGGGCGACGTCGGCTACCTCGACGAACAGGGCTACCTGCACCTCGTCGATCGCATCAAGGATCTGATCATCGTTCGCGGTTACAACGTCTATCCGCGCATGGTGGAGGAGGCGATCTACCTGCACCCCGCCGTGGAGGAATGCATCGTCGCCGGCGTGCCCGACGACGAGCGCGGCGAGACCGTCTGGGCATGGGTGAAGCCCGCCGCCGGAAAAAACGTTTCCGCCGACGCGCTGAAAGAATTCCTCATCGACAAGGTCTCCCCCATCGAGGTGCCGCGCAAGATCATCCTGCGCGATACGCCGCTGCCCAAAACGGCGGTCGGCAAGCTCTCGCGCAAGGACCTCTTGGAGCAGGAAGGCATCACGCGCGCTTAAAGCGGCATATGAATTTTTAAAAAAGGACTGCAACGAATGACACAGGCTCTTCGCAAGGATGAAACCGCCGTGAACACAGCTCATGACTTCCCGTGGCTGAAAAACTATCCGCCCGGCGTGGACTGGCAGATCGACATTCCCGCGCAATCGGTCTTCGCCTTCCTGGAGCAAGCGGCGGAAAAATACCCGGACCGCCGCGCCGTATCCTCCGGTCTCCATGCCTGCGACTACAAGACGCTGCATGATTGCGCCCGCCGCGCCGCGCGCGGGCTGCAGGACAGGGGCGTGAAGAAGGGCGTGAAGGTCGGGCTGTTCATGCCCAACAGCGTCTTTTCGGTGCTGATGTATTACGCGATCTTGAAGACCGGCGCGACGGTGGTGAACTACAACCCCGCCTATACGCCGCGCGACCTCGCCCTGCAGGCGGTGGACAGCGAAACCGCCTTCCTCGTTACGCTGGACGCGCCCGCGCTGCTGGAAAAGGCCGCGGGCCTGCTGGCGGGCGAGGGGCTGAAGACCCTCATCGTCTGTCCCTCCTCGGGCGACCTTGATGCCGCGCGTCCCGCGGATTTGCCGCAGGGCGACGCGCATGTCTGGTTCAGCGAGCTTGCCGCCAACGACGGCGCGGTGAAGCCCGTCGATATCGATGCGGATGAAGACATCGCCGTGCTGCAATACACCGGCGGCACCACCGGCATCCCCAAGGGCGCGATGCTCTCGCACCGCAACGTCATCGCCAACGCGCTGCAGATCGGCCGCTGGTACCACAACGCGGAAGAGGGGAAAGACGGCATGATTGCGGTCTTGCCGCTGTTTCACGTCTTCGCCATGACGGTGGTGATGAACATGGCGATCTCCAAGGGCATGACGCTTTTCCTTCTGCCGGGTTTCAACGTGCCGGAAATCCTCGACATCGTGAAGAACGAGCGCCCCGCCTATATCGCGGCGGTGCCGACGATGTACATCGCCCTCGCCAACGACAGCCGCATTTCGGAGTATGATTTTTCCTGCTTCAAGTTCTGCCTTTCCGGCGGCGCGCCGCTGCCCGGCGACGTCAAGCGCGTCTTTGAGACGCGCACGAAGGCGAAACTGGTGGCGGAAGGCTACGGGCTTACCGAATTCTCCCCCGTCGCCACCTGCAACCCGCTGACGGAAAAAGCCAAGCTCGGCTCCATCGGCCTGCCCGTGCCGGGCACGGTGGTGGAGGTCGTGAGCCTCGAGGACGGGAAAACCGTCCTGAAGCCCGGCGAGAAGGGCGAGATCTGCGTTTCCGGCCCGCAGATGATGAAGGGCTATTACAAGCAGGCGGAGGAAACCGCCGCCGTCATCAAGAACGGCCGGCTGCACACCGGCGACGTCGGCTATATGGACGCGGGCGGCTTCGTCACCATCGTCGATCGCGTGAAAGACCTCATTCTGGTGGGCGGCTTCAACGTCTATCCGCGCCACGTGGAAGAGGCGCTTTATACCCACCCCGCGGTCGAGGAATGCATCGTCGCGGGCGTGCCCGACAAGCTGCGCGGCGAGACCGTGCAAGCCTGGGTGAAGCTGCGCGCGGGCGAGGCGGTGAGCGAAAGCACGCTGCGCGCCTTCCTGCGCGACCGTCTTTCCGCCACGGAAGTGCCGCGCCGCATCGTCATATCGGACACGCCGCTGCCCAAGACCGCGGTCGGCAAGCTTTCGCGCCGCGCGTTGCTGATCCGCGAAGGGATCATCAGCGAGTAGCGGGGCGAAGCAAGCCCGGAATTTTGATTAATTCATCGTGGCGCTCATCATCATCATGACGGCGGCATCGTCGTCGTCCTGTGCGTTTTGCTTGGCGCGCTGCTGTTCGGCCTTGATGCGCTGGTCGCTCGTCGCCTTGGTGACGGGGCAGGTGAGTTTCGATTCGTCGGTGTAGCTGCCCGCGGCCTGGTTGTAGGACTGCACGCAGGTCATCGTCTTGCCGTCCTTCATCGTCACGGTCACGAGGTTGCTGTTGGCGGGGGCTTGCACGCTGACCTCGGTCTTGTCGGTCGCCTGCACGGTATAGGAGGAGGTGGGAGCGTTGTGGCAGCCGCCGAGGAGGGCGGCGCTTGCCAGCAAACCGATGCCGGCGACTTTGCGAAAAGATTTTTTCATCTTCGTTTCTCTCTTTCTCTACATTTTCTCTACTTTTTCTATACGCGCAAATTTTATGATTTATGTGAATTTCCGTCAAGCGAAAGCGGCGTGAAAGCGGGGCCGGAAACATGATTCGCCCCGGCCTCCGCCCGCCGCGCGGCGGATTTTCAAGCAGCAACAATATGTTATCCGGTTTCGCTAGATGAGTAATAATCTTTCTGATATCATAATCTTAAAGAAATATAGTTTTAACAATAGGTAGAAAGATGAAACATAGCTTCTTCAGGAAATCCGCTCTCGTTCTCGCCTTTGCCGCCGCCGCGGGCGGCATGGCCGGCTGCAGCAACCAGATCGGCCCGCAGGCGAAAACCGCAGACCTGCACGGCACAACGGCGACGGAGCAGGTTTTCAACGGCGGCCCGCAGCAATACACCACGCGCATTTCCGCCAGCGCGCTGAAGGCGGACCAGAGCTACCGCGCCACCGGCCGCCTGACCATCGACGGCAGCGTGCCCGACAATGTCAGCATCCACGTGACCGACGGCAAGCTGACGGTCAACGGCGACCTCGGCAAGGGCGACCGCATCGACGTTTCCCAGCCGATTGCCACGCATAACGAGAACTACCCCGATTTTTGCTACGGCTACGACTTCATGGCGGGCAAGTTCAACTATTCCTACAAGTTCACCGGTTGCGACCATACCGTCGTCGATGGGCTGAAGTACAACGACAGCGAAGCCGCCGTCACCGTCACCGGACATGTCGGCGCGGACGTGAAAATCAGCACGCCCGGCGCGGTCGTGGTGCACGGCCAGCAAATCGGCAACCCGGGGCAGATGAAAATCGCCGCCCCGCGTCGTTAAATTTTTTCCATGAAAATCAGGGGCAGAGGTTGCCCTGCTGTTGCCAGTCCTTCACCCTGCCGCCGCGCAGGGTGAAATGCGTGTCGCAGTAGAATTCCACTTTTTTGCGCGGCAGGATATCATCGGTGCAGCGCATGAACCCGCTGCGGGTATCCGCCGCGCACATCGGATCGCCGCCGAAGTCTTCCGGCGCGCGGGAAGTTTTATAGGTGAAAATCTCGCCCCCGTCCGCCAGTTTTTCCACCGCATCGGGCTTGCCCCAGAGGTTTTGCAGCGCGGCCGCGCTCTTGCCCGTCATGTCGGCGGGGTTCAAGACAGGCTGCGCGATGCAGCCCGCCAGCAAAAGCGCGAGGGCGAAGACGGCCGGAAGATGCGCGCGGGGTTTCTTCATCACCCGCGCAGCGTGCCGCCGGTTTGCTTGGCGACGCTCTCGACGATCTTCGCGCAGACCGCGTTGATTTCTTCGTCCGTCAGGGTTTTTTCGACCGGCTGGAGCGTGACGCCGAGGGCGACGGATTTCGTGCCGGGCTCCACGCCCTTGCCGGTATAGACGTCGAAGATATCGACATGGGAAATAAGGGTCTTGTCCACGCCCTTGATCGCGCGGATGAGCTTTTCCGCCGCCACCTCCGCCGCGACCACGAAGGCGAAGTCGCGCCTGACGGGCTGGAAGGGCGAGGGGCGCAGCAATTCGCGGCGCGGGCCCTTGTTGCGCGGCTGGGGAATGTCTTGCAGGAAGACCTCGAACCCCGCGCATTTTTCCTCGCGCTTCATCGCGTCCAGCACGGCGGGGTGCAGCTCGCCGAAATAAGCCAGCACCGCGGGGCCGAGGCGCAGCGCGCCCGCGCGGCCGGGGTGGTACCATTCCGGCACGTCGTCCGATATTTGCAGGTTGGCCACGTTCACGCCGCAGCTTTCCAGCACGGCCAGTGCGTCCGCCTTGGCGTCATAGGCGTCCACGTCGCGCGCGGGGCCGGACCAGTGGCGCGGCACGGCGGCGCCGGTGCGCAGGCCCGTCGCCATCATGACCTGTCCTTCGGCCTCGGGCGAGTGGTAGCAATTGCCGATTTCGAACAGGCAGGCGTCGGGGTGGCCGCGGTCGGTGTTGCGCCCGGCGGCGGCGACGAGGTTGGGCAGGATGGAAGGCCGCATGACCGATAAATCCTGGCTGATGGGGTTGGTCAGCGTCATGGCCTTTTTGTTTTGCTGCTTGTTCGCGCCGAAAAGATCCGCCGTCGCATCGTCCATGAAGGACCATGTCACGGTTTCATACATGCCGCGCGCGGCCAGCAACCGGCGCAGCGTGGCGGCGCGTTTGGCCAATGTGCTCAAGGTCTGCGGGCGCTCCCCGTTTTCGGGCCGCACGATGACGGGGGGGATGTTGTCGTATCCCTCGATGCGCAAAACCTCTTCCACGATATCGGCGCTGCCCTGCAGGTCGTGCCGCCAGCTGGGCGTTTTCACCGCCCATGCCTTGCCGTCCGCCTTCACTCCGAAGCCGAGGGTGGAGAGGATTTGCTTTTGCCTGTCTTCCGCCAGATCCATGCCGCCCAGCAGCTTCAGGCGTTCCGGCGCGTAGGAGATGACATGGGTGATGTCTGGCGCGGCGCCGGCGATGACCGTTTCGCTCGCCACCCCGCCGCACAGGTCGAGGATCATCTTTGTCGCCAGCTCCGCGCCGGGCGCGGCGAAACCGGGGTCGATGCCGCGCTCGAAGCGGTAGCGCGCGTCGCTGTCGATCTGCAGCTTCTGCCCCGTCTTGGCCGTGCGCACGGGGTCGAAATAGGCGACCTCGAGAAAGACATTGACCGTGTTTTCATCGACAGAGGAGGGCACGCCGCCGATGATGCCGCCGAGCCCCAGCACGCCGGAATCGTCGCAGACCGCCGTCATGCCGTCTTCCAGCGTGTAGGATTTGTCGTTCAATGCTTCCAGCGTTTCGCCCTTCCTGGACAGGCGCACGTGGATGCCGCCCTTCAGTTTGTCCGCGTCGAAGACGTGCATCGGGCGGTTGAGCGCGACGGTGAAATAATTGGTGATATCGACCAGCACGGAGATGGGGCGCAGCCCGATGGCGGCCAGCCTGTCGTGCAGCCACTTGGGCGAGGGGCCGTTCTTCACGCCCTTGATGTACCGCCCGATGAACAGCGGGCAGGCCTCTTCGTCCTGCGTTTCAACGGTGACGGGCGATTTGAACGCACCTTTCACGACGGGCGTTTCCAGCGGCTTGAGCGTGCCAAGTCCGGCGGCGGCAAGGTCGCGCGCGATGCCGTAGATGCCGGCGCAGTCCCCGCGGTTGGGGGTCAGGTTGATCTCGATGACCGGATCGTCGATGCCGAGCGCGGGGGCGGCGGGCGCGCCGGTTTGCGCGTCTTGCGGCAGTTCGATGATGCCCTTGTGCTCGTCGGAAAGCTCGAGCTCTTTCTCCGAGCACATCATGCCGTTGCTTTCCTGCCCGCGAATGCTGGTCTTTTTCAGCGTGACGTCGAGCCCGGGAATGTAGCTGCCCGCGGGGGCGAAAACGCCCTTCATGCCCGCCTTCGCGTTGGGCGCGCCGCAGACGACTTTCAGTTGCTCCGTGCCGGTATCGACGACGAGGCATTGCAGCTTGTCGGCGTCCGGGTGCTTTTCGGCGGAGACGACGTGGCCGATAACGAAGCCCTGCATGGATTTCGCGCGGTCCTCGATGCCCTCGACCTCGAGCCCGATGGCGGTCAGCTTGGCCGAGACCTCGTCCAGCGTCGCGTCGGTATCAAGGTATTCTTTCAGCCAGGAAAGGGTGAATTTCATTTTGCGTCTCTCTTTATTTTCGCCACCCCCGCCCGTATGTTCTACATGCAGAGCATGTTGTGCGGGGGTCTGGATTTATATTTTCGGGCCGGATGCCCGCCTTCGCGGGCATGGCGGTTCTTTTGTTTAGCTCAAAGCCGGGTTCGGCTGGTCCATCGGGCCGAAGCCGTAGTGCTTCAGCCAGCGCAGGTCGCTTTCGAAGAAGGTGCGCAGGTCGGGGATGCCGTATTTCAGCATCGCCACGCGCTCCACGCCCATACCGAAGGCGAAGCCCTGGTACTCCTCGGGGTCGATGCCGCAGTTTTTCAGCACATTCGGGTGCACCATGCCGCAGCCCAGAATTTCCAGCCAGTCCTCTCCCTCGCCGATCTTCAGTTCGCCGCCCGCGCGTGAGCAGCCGATGTCCATCTCCGCCGAAGGCTCGGTGAAGGGGAAGAAGCTGGGGCGAAAGCGCGTGCCCAGCGTCTCGACCTCGAAGAACCGCTTGCAGAACTCGATGAGGCAGCCTTTCAGGTGCCCCATATGCGTCGCCTTGTCGATGAGCAGCCCTTCCATCTGGTGGAACATGGGCGTGTGGGTCATGTCGTAGTCCGAGCGGAAGGTGCGGCCGGGAATGATGACGCGGATGGACGGTTTCTGGTTTTTCATCACATGCACCTGCACGGTGGAGGTATGGGTGCGCAACAGCCGTTTCGCTTCGTCCCCCGTTTTGCCGGGCACGTCGGGCAAATAGAAGGTGTCGTGCATCTGCCGCGCCGGATGCTCGGGCGGGAAGTTGAGGGCGGTGAAGTTGTGGAAATCATCCTCGATCTCCGGCCCCTCGGCCACGGCGAAGCCCATGTCGGAGAAAATGGCGATCATCTCCTCCATCGTCTGGCTGATGGGGTGGACGGTGCCCTGCGCGGCGGGGCGCGGGGAGAGGGTGACGTCGATTTTTTCCTGTTCCAGCCTTGCGTTGAGCGCGGCTTTTTTCAGCAGGCCTGCTCTTTCCTCGATAATTTTGGACGTGTCTTCTTTGATGTAATTAAGAACTTGAGCAATCGCTTTCCGGTGGTCCACGGGAACTTGACCAAGTCGTTTCATTGCCTCCGCGATTTCACTTTTTTTACCAAGTGTTAGGACACGCATCTCTTCAATTTCTTCGAAAGTCTCTATCTTTTCGGCGATCTCACGCACCATGGATTGCAGCTCTTGCCAATGCTCTTTCCCTTGGCTCGCGGGTGTGATGCCTCGTGCAATTTCCTGCATTGTCAAGCGTTGGGCTTCTTTTATGGTTTTAAGTTGGTCTTTTAAGATGCTTTTCATTTTTTGAAACTTCCTATGGTTCGGAGCCGGGGGCCAGCGTCACGTGCAGCCCGTCCAGTTCCTCGGTCATCAGTATCTGGCACGAAAGGCGCGAATTGTCCTCCAGCGCGAAGACGTCTTCCTCCATCCGCTCGGTTTCCTCCGCCGTCGGCGGAACCAGCCTGTCCACCCAGTCCGCGTCCACATAGACGTGGCAGGTGCCGCAGGCCAGCGCCGCGCCGCATTCGGCCTTTATCGCCAGCGCGGGGGTTTGCATCGCGTGGTCGCGGATGATCTCCATCACCCGCCAGCCCTCGATGGCGTCGATCTCGTGGTCATGCCCCTCGCGGTCGGTCACGCGCAGCTTCATGAGGACCGCCTCCGGCGCGGGGGCGAGAGCATGTCCTTCAGCCCGAAGCACAGCGCGCCCATGAACAGGGTGTAAAAGACGTAATCGGCCACCGGCCCCAGCGCCATCATGATCTTGATCTGGGTGTTCATGCCCTGCAAATGGTCGGGCAGGAACAGCCCGCCGATGATCATGGCGGCCAGCATCACCGGCAGGATGCCGAGGAAGACCAGCCCCACGACGCGAAGGGAAATGCCGATGCCGTTGACGCGGAAGATATAGGCGCGCACGGGATAGCCCACCGCCAGCAAAAGCGGCGCGGCGATGAAGCGCACCCCCCAGAAGAACGCGCCGATGGAGAACATGGCCAGCACGGCCATCCCCGCGGTCGGCGGCCTGACGGTGGCGGTATAGATCATCACGGCCTGCAGGCCGATCAGCGCGACCTTGATGAGCATGTAGGAAAGCACGCAGCCGTTCCGCAGGTTCTTCCAGCCGGCCATCGCGCGGGGATCGCGCGGCACCGCTTCCAGTTTCTCGCCCAGCAGGGCGAGGCGGGCGAGCAGGAAGATGTACCAGCCCATCAGCGCGTCGGTGGGCAGGAAGAAGAGGTTGCCGGTCATCCATTCCGGCACCGTTTTCGGGTCGGGGACGTAGCGGCCGAGGAACATGCCGAAGATGATGGAGGCGCCCATGGGCAAAAGCGCGGCGCGGGCAAGATAGCCGCGTTCCTTCCAGGCGAAGGCGTAGCCCTTCTGCGCTGCCTCTATGGTATTGAAACGGTTGCCGCTCATGGTCCTCTGGTCTTGTCGCCGTTCGATCCCTCTTTCAAAGACGGGGCCGCGCGCTCAAGGAAAAGTCCCTCGCGTCGCCTGCCGCTTCAAAATTTACCTATTACACCACTTCGCTTACTTGACGCCAAGTTTTTCCTGCAGGTTGGAGCTCGACGTCGTGTACTCGAACCGCAGCTTCTGGCCGGGATAAACATAATGGAAGGCCTTTTGCGCCATCAGCGCGGCCTCGTGGAAGCCGGAAAGGATGAGCTTGAGCTTGCCGGGGTAGAAATTGATGTCGCCGATGGCGAAAAGACCGTCCACGGAGGTTTCGAACTTTTCCGTATCCACGGGGATGAGGTTGTTCTCGAGCGCGATGCCCAGCTTCTCGCAAAGCGCGCCCACGGGGCCCAGCTTCATGGTCAGCCCGTAAAAGGCGAGCAGCGTATCGCAGGGGATGCGGTCCTCGCTCTTGTCCGCGCGGGCGACGGTCAGGGCGCTGACCTGCCCGTTTTCGCCCTCAAGTCCCTTGAGGTTGGCGATTTCCAGCTTCATCTTGCCCTCTTCGACCAGCTTGCGCATCTGCGCCACGCTGTGCGGCGCGGCGCGGAAATCGTCGCGCCGGTGCAAAAGGGTCAGGCTGTTCACGACGGGCAAAAGGTCGAGCGTCCAGTCGAGCGCGGAATCGCCCCCGCCCGCGATGACGAGGTTCTTGCCCGCGAAGGCCTCGCGCCTGCGCACGGCGTAGAACACCGACTTGCCTTCAAATTCCGGCAGTTCCTTCAAGGGCGGTTTTTTGGGCGTGAAGCTGCCGCCGCCCGCCGCGATGACCACGGCCTTGGCGTCGATGGCGACGTCCATGTCGGTGGTGACGCGCCAGCCGGTTTCGGTCTTCGCGATATCCGTCGCCATCTGCGAGAGGTGGAAGACGGGGCTGAAGGGCTTGATCTGCTCCATCAGCCGGTCGGTCAACTCCTGCCCGCTTACGACCGGCAGGGCGGGGATGTCGTAGATCGGCTTTTCGGGGTAAAGCTCCGCGCATTGCCCGCCGGGGCGGTCGAGAATGTCGATGAGATGCGCCTTGATGCCCAGCAGGCCGAGCTCGAAGACGGCGAAAAGCCCGACCGGGCCCGCGCCGATAATCGCAACATCCGTCCGGTGGGCCGTTTCACCCTGTGCCTGAGTCTCTGTCATGCCTGCATGATTAGGCGAAAAACCGCCTGTTTTCAAGCGCGCATGCGCGCCCGGCGGCAATTATACAGCCGCGAAACGGTGCCGATTGGCCCGCGTATCACATGGGCGGCGGGATCTGGCTGGGGTCGTTCGGCATCAGGCGGTCGATGAAACGGCTGAACTTGCCGAACTTGCCGCGCTCCTCGTGCGGGGCGGGGATGACGCCCTGACAGGCCTTTTTCAGCTGCGACTGGCCGATATGGGCCAGCACCTTGCTGATTTCCGAGCGGCTGGACAGCTTTTCCTTGTGGTTGTCGAAGGTCAGCTGGGTGATGAGGTAGTAATCGTCGCTGTTCTTCTGCGCGACGAGCTTCGTTTTGTAAGTCACATTGTCGCGCACCAGCGTGCTGTCGAGCGTGATGGTCTTGCCGTCCGCGCTTTTCCGCAGGCTGAAGTCGATGGAACTGCCGGTCTTGTCGTTCTTCAGGCTGACTTGCGTGCCGAGGCCCAGCGGTTCGCGCATCGCGGGCTCGCCTTTGCGTTGCCGCGGGCAGAGCATTTCGACAAGGTCTTCCTCGTCGAACTCGTTCGGACGCCGGCCCCAGTACCTGAACATGGGGGAGATTTCGGGCGGCATGGAAGTCCTTTCTGCAAAGCGCGGTTTTCAAGGGGTGAACGGCCCACAGCATAGAATGCCGTATGCCTCTCCGTCAATATTAAAATATGACAAATTGCGGGATAAATCTTTGAAATCGCATTGAATATTAGCCCGCTTATCATTAGCATGCGAATGAATTGCCGCCGCAATCCCCGAAGAGGGCGCCGATGCCGCAAACGCCCTTAATTTTGCTGGAAAAGCTGGTAAACTGGCCCCCATGAAAAAGTACCATCTCCACCTGATATCGGACTCGACCGGCGGCACGCTCAACAGCGTGGTCAAGGCCTGCCTCGCCCAGTTCGACCAGGTGGAGGCCGAGCAGCATTTCTGGCCGCTGGTGCGCACGCAAAAGCAGCTCCTGACCGCGATCGAGGGCATCCGTCGCCACCCCGGCCTCGTCCTCTACACGCTGGTGGACGAGGCGCTGGCCAAGGCGGTGGAAAAACACTGCCAGGGTCTGGGGGTGCCGACCATCTCCATCCTCCACCCCGTACTGCACCTGATGAGCAGCTTCTTCGGCATGACCAGCCTTGCCGAACCGGGGCTGCAGCACAAGCTGAACGAGGAATATTTCGCGCGCATGGATGCGGTGGACTACGCCCTGCACCACGACGACGGGCTGAAGAGCGACCACGACCTCGGCCATGCGGACGTGATACTGGTGGGCGTCTCGCGCACCTCCAAGACGCCGACCTGCATCTATCTCGCCAACCGCGGGGTGAAGGCGGCCAACGTGCCTTATGTGCCGGGCATTCCCTTCCCCGAAAAAGTGCTGGGGCTGAAAAAGCCGCTTTTCGTCGCGCTGACCGCGACGCCCGAGCGGCTCATCGACATCCGCCGCAACCGGTTGCAGCAGCTGGGCGAATTGCGCGAGACGGATTACCTCGACGCCGAGCGGGTGAAGGACGAGGTGAAGGAGGCGCGGCGTTTCTACAACAAGCGCGGCTGGCCCATCATCGACGTCACCCGCCGTTCCATCGAGGAAACGGCGGCGGAGATTCTGGGCCTGCTCGACGCCTACCGCGCGGGCGGCCCCATGGAGGGACAAGAGGCAGGACAGGCGGAAACCGCATGAAGGACGGAAATGAAAACGAAAGACAGGACATGAGCGAAGAACAGGAAACAAGACCGGACGGACACGACGTCAAGGCAAGAAAACCGCCCGCCGACGGCATCGCGCGCGCCTGCGTGATGGGCTGGCCCGTCTCGCATTCGCTCTCGCCCAAGCTGCACGGCTTCTGGCTGGAGAAATACGGCATCAAGGGCGCCTATGGCACCATGGCCATCACCGCCGATAACCTCAAGAACGCGCTGAACCTCATCGTCGATCGCGGCTATGCCGGCTGCAACCTCACCGCGCCGCTGAAGGAGGCCGCGCTCTCGCTCATGAACGAGCACGACGAAAGCTGCCTGTTTTCCGGCGCGGTCAATACCGTCGTCATCCTGCCCGACGGCAGGCTCAAGGGCTTCAACAGCGACGGCTTCGGCTTCGTCGAAAGCCTGAAGATGCGCCAGCCCAAATGGAGCGGGGAGCGCGTCGTCATCCTCGGCACCGGCGGAGCGTCGCGCGGCGTCATCGTCTCCCTGCGCGCGGCGGGGGCGAAGCATTTCACGCTGGTCAACCGCACGGCGGCCAAGGCGGAGAAAATCGTCAAGGCATTCTCGCTCGATGGCGCGGCCGATATCCTGCCGTGGGAAAAACGCGGCGATGCGCTGGAAGGGGCGACGCTGGTCGTCAATTGCTCCACGCTGGGCATGGCGGACAATCCCGCGCTCGACATCGAGCTCGACAAGCTGCCGCCCGAGGCCACGGTCTGCGACATCGTCTATCGCCCGCTGGTCACCAACCTGCTCAAGCGCGCCAAGGCGCGCGGCAACCCGGTGGTGGAAGGGCTGGGGATGCTGCTCCATCAAGGGCGCCTCGGCTTCGAGCACTGGTACGGGCGCGACCCCGAGGTCACGGCGGAGCTTTACGCCTATATGGGCAAACTCGCATCGGGGAAATCCGCGTCATGAAAGTCATCGGTCTCACAGGTTCCATCGGCATGGGCAAATCCACGGCGGCGAAGATGCTGGCCGAAATGGGCGTGCCCGTGCATGACGCCGACGCCACGGTGCACGAGCTGCTTGCCCCCGGCGGCGCGGCGGTGGCGCCGGTGGCGAAGCTTTGCCCCGGCGCGCTTGCGACCAGCGACAAGGGGGAGGCCTATATCGACCGCAAGGTGCTGGGCCCGCTGTTTTTCGAGAACCCCGGGCTGAAACAGCAGGGGGAGGATATTCTGTTCCCCCTCGTGCGCCAATCCAGCGACGATTTCGTCGCCGAAAAGAAAGCGGCGGGCTGCAAGCTGGTGGCGCTGGACATTCCCCTGCTTTTCGAGGTCGGGCGCGACAAGGACGTGGATGTAACCATTTGCGTGACCGCGCCGAAAGAGGTACAGAAGGCCCGCGTGATGGCGCGCGGCACGAGCGAGGAGCGGTTCGAGCAGGTGCTGGCCGCCCAGATGCCCGATGCCGAAAAACGCAAGCGCGCGACTTTCGTGGTGGAAACCGACAAGGGACTGGAGGATACGCGCCGCCAGCTGAAAGCCATCGTCGATCGTTTCAAGAACCCACCGCGGCCGAAAATCTGCCTCTGACCTGAAAAAGGCGGGGCTTGACCCAAAAGGGCTCCCGCCCGAAGAGGATTGAGTGATGACATTCGCAAGCGTCAAGACCTTCAAATTCCTGCTGCCCGCCCTTTTGCTGGCGGCGGGTTTCATCTGGCTCGCCGCCCGGCCCGCGCAGGCGGCGAAGGGCAAGGTTTCCGCCGTCTCCGTCGCGGTGGTCAAGGACCCGGACGCGGTGGTGGCGGAGCTGTTCACCTCGCAGGGCTGTTCCTCCTGCCCGGCGGCGGACGCGTTCCTCTCCGAGCTCGCGCACCGCGCGGACGTCATCACGCTGGAAATGCACGTCGATTACTGGGACGACCTCAAGACCTTTTTCGCAGGCAAGTGGAAAGACCCGTTCTCCAGCCCCACATGGTCGCAGCGGCAGCAGAACTACAACCGCGTTATCATGAATTCCGACCGCGTCTTCACCCCGCAGATCGTTATTGATGGCCGCTTGCAGGACGTCGGCACGCGCCGCCAGTCCGTGTTTGGCGAGATCGAGCAGGCGAAATCCCTGCGCCGCCAACACTTCAAGATCACGCCGGAACTCAAGGACGACGGGGAGGCGGTGGTGACGGTCGAAGGCCCCGGCCTGCACACCCCCGCCAACGTGCTGCTGCTGCGCGTCACGCGGCAGGCGGTCACGCGGGTGACGGGCGGGGAGAACCACGGCGCGACCTTAAAGAACCGCAACATCGCGACCGACATGCTGACCATCGGCACCTATCCCGGCGGCAAGCAGAGCTACAAGATCAAGATGGCGAAACCTGCGGGCGACGATACCTGCGCCGTCTTGCTGCAAGACCCTGATAACATGCACATTTTATCCGCAAGGTTTTGCGACCAGTGAGCCCTGTTGCAAGCTGCCCTCCGCTTTGGTAAATCTTGTCCATGCGTGAAATCGTCCTCGATACAGAAACCACGGGCATGGACCCGGCCGAAGGCGACCGTCTGGTCGAGATCGGCTGCGTCGAGCTTGAAAACCACCTGCCCACGGGGCGGGTCTTTCACACATACCTGAACCCCGAGCGCGACGTGCCCGAAGGCGCGGTGCGCGTCCACGGGCTGACGGCGGAATTCCTGAAGGGCCACCCGCTGTTCACGGAGAAGGTCGGCGATTTCCTCGATTTCATCGGCACCGCCCGCCTCGTCATCCACAACGCCGAATTCGACATGAAGTTCATCAATGCGGAGCTGAAGACCGCGGGCTTCAAGCCGCTGCCGATGCTGCGCGTGGTCGATACGCTGTTCATGGCGCGCCAGAAATACCCCGGCCAGCCCGCCAGCCTCGACGCGCTGTGCCGCAGGTTTAAAATCGACAATACCGAGCGCACGCTGCACGGCGCCCTGCTCGACGCGGAACTGCTGGCCGAGGTTTATCTGGAGCTGATGGGCGGGCGGCAGCACGGCCTTGGCCTCGCGCGCGACGCATCGGCCCCCGGCAACGTGAAACTCAACGCCCGCATCAAGCGGCAGGACCGCCCCCAGCGCAGCTTCCCCGCCAGCGAAGAAGAAGCCGCCACCCACCGCGCCTTCCTCGCCATGCTGAAAGACAGCCTCTGGCTCAAAGCCGACGGCGGGGAGGATACGGCCCAAGACAAGAAGGTTTCGTGACGGAGCGATAGCGGCAAAACAAAAAGGCGGCCCTTTCAAAGGCCGCCTTTTGTTTGTCGCGTGAAAGCCGTTATGCCTTGTCGGTGCCGGTTTTCTTCGCGTTTTCTTCCTGCTGGCGCTTCACGGCGTCCATGTAGATCGTCTCGAAGCTGATGGGCGTGAGGTAGAGCGGCGGGTAGCCGCCCTTGGCCACGGTCTCGGCGACGATTTCGCGCACGAAGGGGAACATCAGCTTGGGCACCTCGACCATCATCACGGCCTGATGCTGCTCGGGCTTGATGTTCTTCAGCACGACCAGCGCGCCGTAGAGGATCTCGATGACGAAGCAGGTGCGGTCCTCGTCCTTCTTTTTCGCTTCCACGCCGAATTTCACGCTGCACTCATAGACGTCGTCGCGCACCGGCTGGTGGTGCAGGGTCACGGTCACGTTGGTGTCGGGCGCGGGCCAGCCGCTGATGAGGCTTTCGGGCGCGTTCGGGTTCTCGAAGGACATGTCCTTGATGTACTGGGTGATGACCTGAATGCCGGGCTGTTCGCCCGCGTTCTGGTTGCCGCCGGCTGGGGTCTGGGGGGCGTTCTTGTCTGAAGCTTCCGTCATGATTCTCTTAAATCCCTTCACGTACTGGTGTTTTATGGTTTTCGTGGTAGCACGGCAGGGCGGGTGCCGCAAGGCTTGGCGGGCTTTGTCCGCAATATCTTAAACGGATGTTTTCCCGTAATTAATGCCTCAGGGGCGCGGCGGCCAGTTCTCGTCGGCTTCGTCCTGCGCGTCGCGCGGGCGGTTCAGCGTGTCGTTGCCGTCGATGCGGCGGAATTCGGCGTCGATGGTTTCATGCCGCCCGCGCGCATGGCGCTCGCTATGGGTGCGGCTGTAGGTCCATGTGCGAAAACCCTCCGTATCGCGCGTGAAGCGGCGCATGAAGCTGTCCGGGTTCGCTTTCGAGCGGCCGAAAAGCCAGTGCCGCACGGGCGAGAGCAGGAAGGGCAGGGCGATGAAATCGCTGATAAACCCCGGAAAAAGCAGCAAAAGCCCTGCGATCATCAGGCAAAGGCTGTCGAAGGCGTCCTCCACCTGAAACAAGTCGTCGTCTTCCCCCGGCCTCGGTCGCAGCCACGCGCCGCTGCCCGCCATTTTCAAAAGCTTGACGCCCAGCATCGTATCCGCCAGCAGCCAGAGCATCGTCCAGCCAAGGCCGATCTTGCCGCCGATGACGACGAAGCCGATGATCTCGATCAGTGGCATCAGGGTGATGAGGGAAAAAATGTTATACATAAGCTGACAAATTCTTCTCCGCGGCCCGGCAAGCGCCTTCGGCGGCGGATATGGATGAATGGCTGGAAATAAGATACAATTTTAAGACAGGGTATCAAGGGGGAACTGCGGGGACCGAAAACCGGCCCGCTCTTGACATTTCGCCCCCGCTGGCGCTTTTTGGCCGTAAAAGCCGCAGAAGTTTCGACCCTTAAAGGAAAGAGAGAGGGGCAGACCCACAGTGAGTATAGACCTTATTTTTTACGCGGTCGTCGCCGCCTTCCTGATCTACCGCCTCAACAGCGTGCTGGGCGCGCGCGGCGGGCACGAGAGGCGCAATCCCTTCCTCGAAGGCGACGACGAGAACGCGGCCCCGCGCAGCAACGTGCGCCCCATCAACGCCGCCGTCGCCCGCGCCGCCGCCCAGCAGGCCGCGCAGGCCGCCGTGCCGCAATACAGCCTCGACGAAATCGTGGACGAAGCCGCCAATGCCGACGGGCGCGTGGAGCAGGGGCTCGCCGAAATCGCGGAGGCGGACCGCGCCTTTGATCCCTCGACCTTCATTTTCGGCGCGCGCAAGGCCTTCGAGCATATCGTGACCGCCTATGCGCGCGGCGATATCGAGGCGCTGAAGCCATTGTTGAGCCCCAAGCTCTTCGCGGATTTCTCCGCCGGCGTCAAGGCGCTGCAGGACGCGGGCCGGCGGACCGAGCTCATCATCCACCGCGTGAAATCCTCGAAGATCAAGGAAGCGCATCTGGGCGGGCTCATGGCCTATGTGACCGTGATGTTCGAGGTCGAGGAAACCACCGTCACCCGCGATTCCGAAGACAAGGTGGTGGAGGGCGACCCGGACAGCATCCTGACCGTGAAGGACGTCTGGAGCTTCACGCGCGACACGCGCTCGAAGGATCCGAACTGGATGCTCATCGAGACCGGCGTCGTCGAAGCGCCGCCCGAGGGGTGAAGAGAATTCCATGCGCCTGCCAAGACTGATCGCGGCCCTGCTGCTCTGCCTGCCGCTCGCGGGCTGCATCTCCTGCCACTGGACGGCGGGGCCTTTCGCGACGCAGGAAAAAAAGACGGCGAACAAAACGCCCGCGATATATCTTGAAAAAACCGATATCGCATCACTGCCCGGCTGGACGCAGGACGCGTCCGAAAACGCCATTCCCGCGCTGCTGAAATCCTGCAAGAGGTTTTTGAAGAAAAAGCCGGAGGTTTCCGTGGGCCCGCTGCCCTATGCGGGCGCCTATGCCGACTGGCAACCGGTGTGCGAGAGCCTGCGCGATATGACCCCCGGCAACGGCCTTGCCGCGCGGCAGTTCATGAAAGACAATTTCACGCCCTATGCCGTCTATGGCGATGACGGTTCGCAAGGGCTGTTCACCGGTTATTACGAGCCGCTGTTGCACGGCGCGGCGGAAAAACGCGCGCCTTACTTAACGCCGCTCTACGCGCGACCGACGGACCTCGTCACCGTGCATCTGGGCGATTTCAAGCCGTCATTGAAGGGCGAGACGATCATGGGGCGCGTGGCGGATGAAAACCTCGTGCCCTATTACACCCGCGCGCAAATTGAAAAGGGCGCGCTGAAAGACCGCGGGCGCGAAATCGTCTGGGTCGATAATCCGGTCGATGCGTTCTTTTTGCACATTCAGGGCTCCGGCCTCGTGCAGATGGAAGACGGCTCCGTGCTGCGCGTCGGCTACGCGGCGCAGAACGGCCATGCCTATACCGCCATCGGCCGCGCGCTCATCAAGCAGGGCGCGCTCACGAAAGAGAACGTCTCCATGCAAAGCATCCGCGACTGGCTGGAGGCGCACCCCGAAGACGCGCCGAAGGTGATGGACATCAACCAGTCCTTCGTCTTCTTCCGCAAGCTGCCGGGCGACGGGCCTTTAGGCGCGGAAGGCGTCGAGCTCACCCCCCGTCGCAGCATGGCGGTGGACCGCCACCTCATCCCCTACGGCGTGCCGGTCTGGCTGGACGCGCAAGCCCCGCAAGGGAACGCGCAAGAAGGCGCGCGGCTGCAACGGCTGATGATCGCGCAGGATACCGGCGGGGCGATCACCGGCGCGGTGCGCGGCGATTTCTTCTGGGGCGCGGGCGATGACGCGACCGCGAAAGCGGGGGCGATGAAAAGCGCGGGCCGCTATTACATCTTCCTGCCCAAAAGCGTGACGGTGCCGGAAAAATACCTCAAGCCCGCGCATCATTCCTTCCTCGCCGCCGCGATGAAGGCTTTCAACCCTTAAAGGACGGGCACAGGCATGACGGATACGCAATCCCCTTTCGGCGCCTATGCACCCGGCAGCATGGCTTCCGCCCTTATCCGCAAGGCGCAATCCATGCCGGTCAGCTGGCTGGGGCGGCGCAGCGCGCTCTTCATCCGCAAGGCGGTGCTGAAAACATCCCCCGCGCCGGTCATGGACGTGACGGTGGAAGGTCTGAAGCTGCGGCTTTACATGAACGACAACGTCTCCGAACGCAAATTCCTTTTCATGCCGCAATTTTTTGATAAACAGGAGCGCGACCTCATCCGCGCAAAGCTTCCGGCGGACGGCGTTTTCGTCGATATCGGCGCGAACGCGGGCATCTATACCATGACGGCGGCGGCGCGGCTGACGGCGGGCGGGCGCGTGCTGGCGGTGGAGCCCAACCCCGCCGTGCTCACAAGGCTGAAGTTCAACGCCGCGCTCAACGGTTTCGAAGACCGCATCCGCATCGAGCAGGCCTGCGTGGCGGGGGAGGCGGGCACGATCGACCTCGTGCTGGACGATACCAACCTCGGCGGGTCCAGCATCGCCCTGCGGCGCTCGTCGCATAAAATCACCGTCGATGCATGGCCGCTGGCGGAAATCCTGAAACGTCACGGCATCTCCCACGTGGATATGCTCAAGATCGACGTCGAGGGGGCGGAGGACATCGCGCTCATCCCCTTCCTCACGGCCGCGCCGCGCGACATGCTGCCCGCGCACATCATCCTCGAAAACTCCCCCGCCGAATGGAAACAGGATTTGAAGGGCGCGCTGGAAAAAGCGGGCTACGCGCTCAAAGCCACCACCCGCATGAACATGATCTGGCAGAGGGCGGGCTGAGTTTTTTCGGTCGGGGTCGCTTTCGTCATGCCCGCCTTGCGCGGGCATCCAGACTCCCGCGCAAGGCGGGGGTGGCGTGGTTTTTCACGGGGCGGGTCCGGCGTCCGCTGTTTCCGGCCTCGCGGTCGTTCCGAGCCGCGCCGCCTTCAGCTTTTCGATTTCGTCGATGATGACGGCGCTGTGCTGCTCGAGGCGCATGATGTTGAGCGTGCGCAGCTCGATGACGTTGCCCTTGCCGGAAAGGGCGAGTTTCTGTCTGAAGCTTAAGCTGTCCTCCAGCGCTTCGGGGCTCGTGCCGGCGGCGTCTATTTTAAAGCCCAGCCACGTCCCGTTCGGCCCGCGCGCGCAAAAGCCGCGGATGCGCCGTATCTCCAGCAGGCGTTCATAGGGCACGAAAAGCTTTTCGCGGGTGAACCACAGGCCCTTCGCGGTCGCCTGTATCAGTTCCGGCTCTTCGTGGTAGGGCTTGGCGCGGTTCCATACCACGCGGGCGAGCACGAGCAGGCAGAGCGCGCCAACGCGCAGCAGCATCACCCCCGTGGCGTCCAGCGTCACATGCCCCGGCTGCAGGGAAAAAACGAGCAGGGCGATGGCGGGCAGGAGCAAGGGCGTCATCTGCCACAGCCGCCGCTTGACGTCCCTCAGCTCATAGGAAACGGTGAAGACGATCTCTGCCGCATCGGGCGGCGCGGTCGAAAGGGGGGGCGGTGATTTCTTCTCTTCGGACAAGCGGCGTCACGCCTGCACGGGCGGGGGAAGCTGGGCGAGATGGGCGTCGATCTCGTCCGCGTCCGGCAGGCCCGACTGCGCGCCGAGGCCGAGGCAGGCGAGTCCCGCGCCGACCGAGGCGCGGTGCAAGGCGCTCGTCCAGGGGTGCCCTGCTTTCAGCGAAGCCGCGAAGATGCCGCAGAAGGCGTCGCCCGCGCCGGTCGTGTCCACGACTTCCACGGGCAGGCAGCCGACGCGGTAGGCGTGATGCGCGCCGGCCGCGACCGCGCCCTGCGCTTCCAGCGTGATGATGCAGGTAAGGTGCGGGGCCATGCCCGCGATGTGCCGGGCCAGCTTCAAGGGGTCGGAACCGTCGAGCTGCAGGCTCTGCGCCAGCTGCTGGGCCTCGATCTCGTTGACGATGAGGTAGGTGATGGAGGCCAGCATCCCTTGCGTGACCGCGCCCGCGGGCGAGGCGTTGAGGATGGTCGTCGCCCCCTTCGCATGGGCGCGGGCCAGCACGTCGAATGTTTCCGCGTGCGGCACTTCCAGCTGGGCCAGCACGATGTTCTTGTCGCTGAAGATGTCGTCCGGCGCCTGATCGCCCGTCGCGTCGAGGTTCGCGCCCGGCGCGACCATGATGAAATTCTCGCCCTTGGTGTTGACGGCGATGGTGGCGCAGCCCGTCGGCCTCTCGGAAATGCCGATGCCCGCCGTCCAGATGCCCTGCGACTTCAGATTGTTGACGGAGCGGCGGCCGAAGGCGTCGTCCCCCACCTTGCCGACCATCGCGACCTTGCCGCCCGCGCGCGCCGCGGCCAGCGCCTGGTTCGCGCCCTTGCCGCCCGGGCGACTCAGGTAGTCGGTCGCGCATAAAACCGTCTCCCCCGGCTTGGGGAAATGCTCGACCGGCATGACGATGTCGATATTGAGGGAGCCGAAGACGATAATCATTTTTCTGGAAAACCTGTTTTTTGAAACCTTGCAGCCAGCTTAAGCCCAAGCGGGGCGGGGGTCCAGTGCGCTTTTCCTCCGTTTCGCCGCCGCCCGGCATACAAGACCCTGAAAGTCCTCTATGCAATTATTTTTTATGGTCATATTGCATCGCAAGAAGGCTGGGTGTAAGCAATACTTGGACATAAAAACAAGAAAAACAGGACAGCGCCATGTCAGTGACCCGCCTTCCCCTCAAAAAGCAGCCCGCCGTCGGTTCCGCCACGGCTCCCGCTCGCCGCGCAGCCGCGCAGAAAAGCGCCGCGAAAAACACCGCGCTGGAGTTCTACGAGACCTTCTTCCAGAACCGCCTGTCGGACCTGCACAAGGAAGGGCGTTACCGCGTCTTCGCCGACCT
>WGNE01000019.1 GCA_016124645.1 Alphaproteobacteria bacterium | reverse complement strand
GCTGGGCCAGTTCGACCTCGTCGGCATCCCGCCCGCGCAGCGCGGCGTGCCGCAGATCGAGGTGACCTTCGACATCGACGCCAACGGCATCGTGCAGGTCTCCGCCAAGGACAAGGCGACCGGCAAGGAGCAGCAGATCCGCATCCAGGCCTCCGGCGGGCTGTCGGACGACGACATCAAGCGCATGGTCAAGGAAGCGGAAGAGCACGCGAGCGAGGACAAGCAGCGCAAGGAACAGGTGGAGGTGCACAACCGCGCCGAATCCCTCATCCACACCGTCGAGAAATCGCTGCAGGACGCGGGCGACAAGGTGCCGCCGGACGAGAAGTTCAACGTCGAGCAGGCGGTGGACTCCCTGAGGGCCGCATTGGAAGGCAACGACAGCGACGCCATCGCCCAGAAGACGGACGCGCTGCAGCAGGTCTCCATGAAGCTCGGCGAATACCTCTACCGCGCCCAGCAGGAAGCCGGCGCAGGCGCCGCCCCCGAAGGCGGGGACGCGCCGGAATCCGGTTCGGACGAACCCAAGGCGGACGAACCCGAAGTGGTCGATGCCGAGTTCACCGAGATGGACGACAACGACGACAAGAAAAAATCCGCCGGCTAAACACCGGCCAGAAAGAACAGGCAGGCACGCCGCGCGCTTTCGGTTGAAAGGCTATTTTGACTGGAACACGCCGCGTGCCGCCCCTTTCTCAACGGGGCCTTGAGAAACATGGCGAAAAAAGATTATTACCAGGTGCTGGGCGTGGACAAGAAGGCCACGGCGGACGAGCTGAAAAAGGCTTACCGCAAGCTGGCCATGAAATACCACCCTGACAAAAATCAGGGCGACAAGGACGCCGAGCACAAGTTCAAGGAAATCAGCGAAGCCTATGACGTCCTGAAGGACGAGCAGAAGCGCGCGGCCTACGACCGTTTCGGCCACGGCGCCTTCGAGGCAGGCGGCTTCGGCAATGCGGCTCGCGGCGCGGGCGCGGGAGCCGGCGGCTTCGGCGGTTTCGGCGCGGGCGGCTTTTCCGACATTTTCGAGGAAATGTTCGGCGACTTCATGGGCGGCCAGCAGGGCGCAAGGCGCGGCGGCGAAGGCGCGCGGCGCGGCGGCGACATCAGCCACGAAATCCACATCTCGCTCGAAGAGGCTTTTTCCGGCAAGGAAATCAACGTCAAGGTTCCCACTTGGCAGGGCTGCGCCGCCTGCGACGGCTCGGGCGCGGAAAAAGGCACCAAGGCGGAAATCTGCGACACCTGCCGCGGCGTGGGCCGCATCCGCGCGCAGCAGGGCTTCTTCACGGTCGAGCGCACCTGCCCCACCTGCGGCGGCGCGGGCCAGACCATCAAGACCCCCTGCCACGTCTGCGGCGGCGCGGGCCGCAACCGGCAGGAAAAGACCCTGCGCGTCACCGTTCCCGCCGGGATCGAGGACGGCACCCGCATGAGGCTGGCCGGCGAGGGCGAGGCCGGAATGCGCGGCGGGCCGTCGGGCGACCTTTACGTTTTCGTCAGCATCCACCCCCACCGTTTTTTCCAGCGCGAGGCGTCCAGCCTTTACTGCCGCGTGCCCGTGCCCATCCATACCGTCGCGCTGGGCGGCATGATCGAGGTGCCGACCATCGACGGCAAGCGCATCAAGGTTTCCATTCCCGCCGGCACCCAGACGGGCCAGCAGTTCCGCCTGAAGGGCAAGGGCATGAGCATCATGCGCTCCCCCCACCGCGGCGACATGTTCGTCGAGGTCGTGGTGGAAACGCCGGTCAACCTGACCAAGAAGCAAAAAGAGCTGCTGCAGCAGTTCTCCGGCGATGCGCCGGAAAACAAGACCAACCCGCAGTCCTCCGGCTTTTTCGACAAGGTCAAGGAACTTTGGGAAGACCTGAAGGACTAGGGCGATGAAGAAGAAGAAATCCTCCCTCGTCATGCTGTGCTGCGTCGCCGTCTTCTGGGGGCTCGCGGTGTCCGCGCCCTCCGCCCGCGCCCTCGTCGCGCGCGAGCGCGCGCAGGCCGCCGGAACCCCCTTCTACGCCTGCACCTCGGACTTCGCCCTTGCGCGCGTGAGGGACGGCTACCGCTTCACCGGAACGCTCGACGTGCCCACGCCGGGCTATATCTACAAGATGAGCGCCGCCGCGCTGCAGGAAGACGGCGGCATCGCCGTGACGCTGAACCTTGTCGCGCCCATGGGGCCCGTCGTGCAGCTGATAAGCCACGTCCAGGTCGATACGATCATCCCCCCGCCCCTCAGCGCCGCGCCCGTGGCGCAGGTGCAGGTCTTCGTCAAGAAGCCCTTCAAATGGGGACCGGAAGCGATCACCTGCAAGCTGGCCGGGATGACGCAGTAGGCAGGGCCGCTCAATAGCCTTGCGGATTTTTCTCTTTCAGAAACACCAGCCGGTAACCACCGAAGGACTTGCCCAGTATCATCCCGATGATACGGATGGAGGCGAAGACGCCGCCGCCCATCCCGATGCAGAAACCGATGGCATGGCCGACGGAATCGCGGGACGTTTTGTCGATGTGCGTCACCAGCCCGACAAGCCCCAGAACCAGCCCGACCATGAACGCCACGACCAGGATCATCGCCAGCGCGACAAGATAGCGCCAGAACATCGCCCACCAGACCCGGGCCAGAACGCCGAAGGGCGCGCTGGTCGCCACGGTGACATTCGCCCCGCCCATGCGCGGCGGTTGCGAACCGGGGTCTTTGCCCGGCGCGCCGTCCCAACCGTAATCCACAGGTCCCGTTCTGTTCTCCGACATTTTCTGCCCTCTCTTTTCCGCTGTTGAACCGGCGTCCCTCGCATTGTTGCGTCCGCGCCGATATGCTCTAGAATACAAAAAAGCGGCGGCGCCGGCCAAGGCGAAAACAACCGCCGCGGGAAAATGAACGGAAGAACACACCATATGAAAATCGCAATTCTGGGCGGCGGGGGCCGCATGGGGCAGATGATCGCCCGCGACATCATCGCCGACCCGCGCGGCGCGCAGCTCGTCGCATCCGTCGATCACGCGCAAAGCCCCCTGCTGGGCCGTGACATCGGCGAGGTGCTGGGCCTCGGCGCGACCGGCGTCGCCCTCACCGCCGACCGCGACGCTGCCTTCGACAAAGCCGATGTGCTCATCGACTTCACCGCCCCGCCGGCGAGCGCGGAACATGCGGCGCTGGCGGCGCAGCACGGCAAGGCGCTGGTCGTGGGCACCACCGGGCTTTCGCCCGAGCAGGAAGCGGCCCTGAAAAAGGCGGCGGAGAAAACCGCCATTCTCTACGCCGCGAACATGAGCGTGGGCGTGAACGTACTGCTTTCCGTGGTCGCGCAGGTGGCGAAGATGCTGGACGACCAATACGACATCGAGGTTTTTGAAGCGCACCACCGACACAAGGTGGATGCGCCCTCGGGCACCGCCCTCGCCCTTGCCCGCGCCGCGGCGGCGGGGCGCGGCGTGAAGCTGGACGAGGTGATGGTCCCCGCCCGCCACGGCTATACCGGCCCGCGCAAGCCGGGCGACATCGGCATGTCGGTCTTTCGCGGCGGCGACGTGGTGGGCGACCACACCGTCACCTTCGCCGGCACGGGCGAGCGCATCGAGCTTGCGCACAAGGCCTCCGACCGCAGCCTTTTCGCCAAGGGCGCGGTGACGGCGGCGCGCTTCCTTGCCGGCAAGCCCCCCGGTCTCTACGGCATGAAGGACGCGCTGGGCCTTTCGTAAGAGCCCGCCGCGCATATGACTGTTGGCTTTTTGCAACATTGCACGATTCGCGGTTTTGCGGCTTCCGGGCTGCAGCGTTGCGCATCCGGTCGATGTAAAAATATTATGTAATTAACTGCTCATTTTTATCCCGCGCCGAAACCGTGGAAAACCAATGCTTTTGCTCGCGCATCTTCAAATATTATGAATAAAATCAGGCGAATCGTTGGACGAAAAAAGCCCTGCGTGGTATGGATTCACATTCCCGACGTTGAATACATAATCCCTCGCGGATCCGATTTTGTATTGGCAAAAAGGGCCACGGCTTTAAAATACGAGGCGCACATGACAATCGAGAAGAAAACAATCCGCAGCGATATTCCCGGGCATCACACGCTGATGAACGGCTCGCTGTCCTATGCCGGCACCCCGCAGGAAGAATCCCGCCGCCTCATCGTCGGTCGCGACATCACGCTGAACGGCGACATCGCCTGCTGCGACTGCCTCATCGTCGAGGGCACCGTGCACGCGCAGGGCTTCACCGCGCGCCGCCTCGACATCCTCGAAGTCGGTTTCTTCGCGGGTTCCGCCGAAGTGCAGGACGTCGTCGTCGCCGGCCGCTTCGAAGGCAAGCTCGTCGTGCCGGGCCGCCTGACCGTCAAGTCCACCGGCCGCATCTACGGCGAAATCGAATACGGCGTGCTGGAAGCGGAAGCCGGCGCCAAGGTCGAAGGCCAGCTGGCCGCCCTTGCGCAGATCCCCATGCAGGAAACCGTCCCCGCCCTCGAGGCGCAGGACCATAACGACAACGTCGAATCCCTCTACGAAGGCGAGGGCGACGCCGGTGAAACAACAGAGGAACGCCCCCGCGTATTCCGCCGGGCGATCGGGTTTTAATTGACGAGCTCCCCCTCAAATAGCGCCGTTTTGGCGGGTTTCGGCCCCTACCAGTGGGTCGTGGAACGCGTGGACGAGGGCTTCATGCAGCTCTACAGCCACGTGCGCCGCAACTCCTCGCGCATCATGCGCCTGGTCATCGCCTTCCTGCCGCTGATGATGCTGCTGGTCGGCAGCTGCAAGACCGCGCAGCCCAGCGACGCCGCGGCCCATCTGGCCAAGGCCGACCAGCTGCGCACTGCGCTCTTCCCCGACCGGATGCTGGCGAAGGACAGCGCCCATTACCGCCCCGCGCTGGGCTACGTCTCCCGCGCGCGCGGCTATGTCGAGGACGCGCCGGACAGCCTCGGCCAGCTCACCCGGCAGGACATCGGCTTCCTTTTCGGCGCGCCGACCATGCAGCGCCGCGACGCGGACGCCGAGATCTGGCAGTACAAGACGCGAGCCTGCGTCGTCGATTTCTATTTCTACGGCAATAAAAACGGCGGCGCGCGACAAACGCCCGACCGCCGCGTTTCCTACGTCGATTTCCGCACGCGCGACCAGCTCTTTCCCGGCAGCCTGCCGCCCGAAGGCCAGCCGCCGCTGCACAGCCAGTCGCACTGCCTGCAGACCATCGTGGAAAGCGGCGGGTTCTTCCCCTTCCACGCTTGAATTTTCAACTTATACGGTCTTGCCTTTAAAGGCGCAGAGGTCGCGCACCACGCAGGCGGCGCAATCGGGCTTGCGCGCCTTGCACACGTAGCGCCCGTGCAATATCAGCCAGTGGTGGGCATGGCGCAGGTATTTTTCCGGCACGGCCTTCAGCAGCTTTTTCTCTACCTCTTCCGGCGTCTTGCCGGGGGCGAGCCCCGTGCGGTTGCCGATGCGGAAGATATGCGTATCCACCGCGATGGTCGGCTGACCGAAAGCGATGTTGAGCACCACATTCGCCGTCTTGCGCCCGACGCCGGGCAGTTTCACCAGTTCCTCGCGCGTTTGCGGCACCTTGCCGTTATGGTTGGCGATGAGCTGCTCGGACAGGCCGATGACGTTCTTCGCCTTGGTCTTGTATAGCCCGATGGTGCGGATATGCTCCTTCAGCTTTTCCTCGCCCAGCTTCACCATGTCGGCGGGGGTTTTCACGATCTTGAACAGCCCGCGCGTCGCCTTGTTGACGCCCGTGTCCGTCGCCTGCGCGGAAAGCACCACGGCGACGAGAAGCGTATAGGTATTGGTGTATTCAAGCTCCCCCTTCGGCTCCGGGTTCCGGGCCTGCAGGCGGGCGAAAAATTCTTCTCTTGCGGCGGGTTTCATGTATAAATTCATACACAATTCACGACAAAGGAACAAGCGCATGAAAGTCATCGCCAAACCCCTTCCCAAAGCCGCGCGCGGCCGCGGCCTCACCCTCGTCTGGGGCGTGCATCCCTTTCCCACCGGCAAGATCCTCGTGGCCTTGAGCGCGGAGGGGCTTTGCTGGCTCGGCATCAACTGCGGGCGCGACAGGCTGGCGAAGGAATGGCCGGGCGCGCAGCTGGTGGAGGACGAGAAGGTCACCGCCAAAGCCGCGAAGGAAATCGCGAAGCTCTGGCCCGGGAACATGGATAAAATCTCCGTGCCGCTGGTTCTCTACGGCACGCCCTTCCAGCTGAAGGTCTGGAAGGAGCTTTTGAAGATCAAGCCCGGCAAGCTCGTCACCTACGGCGACATCGCGAAGAAGATCGGCAAGCCCGCCGCCGTGCGCGCGGTCGGCTCGGCCGTGGGACGCAACACGCTCTCCATCGTCGTGCCCTGCCACCGCGTGGTGAACAAGGACGGCGGCATCGTCAATTACGGCTGGGGCCCTGCGATGAAGAAATCTCTGCTGAAAGGCGAAGGCGCGATTTAGAAACAGTTATTACGTGCGGATAATCCCCTCCAGTGCGCGGGCGTCCGAACTGTCCGGGAAAACCCTTGCGTCGATATCGCGCGAAGGCAGGCCGAGGTGGTCGGTCAGTATCGCCTTGGCCACCTGCCGTATGTCCGTCGTCGGGCGCAGGTCGCGGTTCTGGTAGAGCTGGGTCTTGTCCAGCCCCGGCCACTTGGTATAAACCTTGCCGCCCCTCACCGCGCCGCCCAGCAAAAAGGCGCAGGACGCCGTGCCGTGGTCGGTGCCGTTGGTGCCGTTCTGCGCCACCGTGCGGCCGAATTCGGTCGCGGCGAAGACCACCGTTTTTCCCCAGAGCCGGCCCATCGCCTTCTTGATCTCGCCGAAGCCCGCGTCGAGCGCGGCGAGGTTGTTGGGCAGCGCGCCGTTTTCCGTGCCCTGCTGCGCGTGGGTATCCCAGCCGCCGACCTCGATGGTCGCGATGCGCGGCCCCTTGGGGTCCGAAAGGATGCGCCCCACCGCCTGCACGGTTTTCTGCATCGCCTGCTTGTTGCGCAGGTTGGCGTTGCCGCGCATCTTGCCGCCGTTGCCCAGCGCGTCGTCGGCGATGTTGTGCACATCCACCGCCTGCACCAGCGCGCCGTGCAGCAGCGGGTCGTGCTGGTAGATCTTGTCCAGCGCGATCAGCAGCGTATCCTCCGGCAATCCCTGCGCGGAAGGCGCCCAGGTGCCGACCGAGACGTCGCCCTGCATGGACAGCGGAATGGTCTGGCCGATGGAGATGCCGAGCCCTGAATCGCGCGGCGCGCCGTAAAGCGCGAGGGCGCGGTTGAGCCAGCCGGTCTTGATGAGATGCGGCGCGTCCCCGCCCGATTCCAGCACGTTTTGCGCATCGAAGTGCGAACGCTCGCGGTAGGGGGTGGAAACGGCCTGCACCGCCGCCGCCTCGCCCGATTTGAACATCTGCGTGAAATTCGCAAGGTTCTTGTGCGCGCCGAAGAAATCGGTGATCGGCGCATAGGCCGAGGACGGCAGGGCCAGCCCGTTGCGCGCCTCTTTATAGTGGCGGTCGCCATAGGGCGGAATGGCGCCCAGCCCGTCCATCGCGCCGCGCAAGATGACGAAAATGAAGCGCTGCTCGACCGGCGCGTCGGCGAAGGCGACCTTCATGCCAGAAAACAGCGGCAGCATGGCGCCCGCCGCCAGCATCCCCGCGCCCTGCAGTACGCGGCGGCGGGAGATGATGGCGTCGATGAGTTTCTTTTTATCCGTTTCGTTTTCACCGGGCATGGTCTATCTCCTCTGGAATTCGGGGCTGGAGAACAAAAGGGCGATGGCCTCGGCCTTGCTGCCCGCGCGCTTCACCGCCGTGCGCGTCTCGGGCGTGGCCACGGGGCCGACGGTCTGTTCCAGAAGCTCCATCGGTTCGTGCATCGTATAGACGCCGCGCCCGACCATCTGCGCGAGATCGACGCGCTGCAAAAGCGATTCCGCGCTGATCCAGTCCTTGGCCATGTCGCTCCAGCCGCGCGGGTCGCCCGCGGTGAAGGGCACCTGCCCCAGCGTCTTGAAACCGTAGGCGAGGTTGACGTCGCTCACCTCCAGCCCCGTCGTGCGCATGAGGGAGATGATGTAGTCGTTGGGCGTCTTGACCTTGGCCAGCGGGTTCTGCCAGACGGATTGCAGCCCGATGAGCGTCTTGTAAAGGCTGGGCAGGTCGCCGCGCGACATGGTGAAGGCGCGCGCGAGCTCCTCCACCGCTTCCGCGGGCGGCTCGTCCGCGATGAAGTGCCGCGCCAGCTTGGTCGCGATGTATTTCGCGGTCGAGGGGTGGTTCGCGAAAACATGCAGCGCCGCGCGCGCCTCGTTCTCCCCCGCCGCCTGGTAGGTTTTGCCCAGCAGCGTCTTCGACCCCGGTTCGTGCATATAAGGCACGAAAAGGAAGCCGCTGCCGTCGCCCCTGCCCGGCGCGTCGATGGTCCAGCCGGTCAGCATCTTGGAAAACTCGGTCACGTCCTTTTGCGTGTAGCCGCCGTTGACGCCGAGGCTGTGCAGCTCCATGACCTCGCGGCCGAGGTTCTCGTTCAGCCCCTTGTGCCGGCGCTTGCCGATCGTCGAGTTCGGGCCGATGGAGCGGAAATTGTCGAGGTAGATCTGCATCGCCGGGTGGCGCGTGGTGGAAAGCAGGATATCCTCGAAGCTCCCCATCACATAGGGGCGGATGGCGTCGCGCTCATAGGCGGCGACGAGCGGCATGTCCTGCCGCTTGGTCACGGAAACGGTGAAATGGTTGCTCCAGAACTGCACGATGCGCTCGAAAAACGGCGCGTCGCTGGTGATGGCGAGCGCGGTGCGCGCGGCGGATTGCTCGAGGTAGTCCTTCATCTGCTGCTTGACGATGTCCCGGAGCATCGACCGGGCGCCCTCGGGGTCGCTTTTCGCCTCCTTCCTCATTTCCTTGCGCTTGCCCATCTCGGATTTGTAGTTGCGCACGATCTCCATGGTCGAGGGCATCTTGTCGAGCAGCGGGCTATGCGCGTAGCGCGCGGAAAGCTGCGCTTCCAGCCAGCCCTGCGGATCGGTCGAGATATCGGCCAGATCGTTCGGGCGCGCGCCAAAGCCGAAACGGTTGGCGGCGATGAAGGCTTCGGGCGTGGCGCGGGACATGGACATGGGCGAATTCTCCCGGGTGGCGAAAAAACCATATACAATATAAACGCACCGACCATCATAAACCCTGCGCGGGAAATGAAAGGTTAATGCCTTTTTCCGAAAGCACTGAAAATTTATGACGTATTGTCAGAGCGTTAAGAGAGAAACCTGTCCTTCGCCATGCCCGCTTCCGCGCGGATGACGCGGTACTTATTTGCCAGGCTTCTCATCCTCATGCCCCGCGATCTTGCGGCTGGTGAGATGGCTTGCGGAAAGGCGCATTTCATAGACGTCGCCGTTTGAAATCCACGGCACGTCCTCATCCACATGCGGGCCTTCGTGGATGTCGTGCAGCGCCTGCCAGACGTAGCCGTGCGCGACCAGCAACAACGGGCCGGGCGGCGGGTCGTTCAGCATGGCTTGCGCCAGATGATCGACCGCGCTTCGGATGCGCAGGCGGAATTCCTCCACCGTCTCCCCGCCCGCGCCGATCTCGCCCGCGGCGAACCTGTCTTGCAGCCCGATGTATTCGACGCCTTCCCATTCGCCGTAGTGACGCTCGCGCCAGAGCCTTTCCTCGCGCGTGACATGCGGGGGCAGGCCCAGCACCTCCATGACGATGGCGGCGGTTTCGCGCGTGCGCACCGTGGGGCTGAGCCAGACGGATTGCGGAATGATGCCGAGGTCTTTCAGCTGCCGCGCCGATTGCGTGATGCGCGCGCGGCCTTCCGGCGTCAGCGTCGTGGTGCATTCGCCGCCGGAGCAGAGCCCCTGCTCGTTCGCATGGGTGCGCCCGTGGCGCATGTAGAGAAAGGTGAAGTCGTTCATGGCCGCATCATAAACCCGGCGGGCGCGGCTTGTCTTGCTTTTCTTGGGTGCTTTGCGGGGATTTTTGCGTAAACAGTTTTTCCAGCGCGGGGGCGCTTAAGTATTCATCCGCCATGCGGTCCCAGTTGGCGCGGGCCTCTTCGCTGCATTTCTGCTCCGCGCGGCCGTCCTGCACCCAGTAGCACAGCCAGGCGAGGGTGCGCATGTTCACCATACGCTCGGAAAGCGCCAGCAGCGCGTCGTTTTCCGGCAGGCGGTCGTAGCCGCTTTGCTTGCTCCATGTCTTGTAAAACTCTTTCTTCTCCGCCGCGCTGAAGACCGCCTTGTTGGTGGGGTCGAGCCGGGAGGTGAGCGGGGAAGCCGCATCCGCCGCATCGAGCTGCGGCACGTCGGCGGTCAGGAATTCGAGATCGACGAACCACGCCTTGCCGTCGCCGTCGATGATGAAATTGCCCGCGTGGCTGTCCGCCCCGATGAGCCCTTGCGGCAATTCATCCGCGCGCGCGGCCAGCGCGTCCATCTTTTCGCGCAGCGCGGCTTTTTCGGCCAGCAGCAGTTTTTGCGCGGCGGGGTCGATCTTGTCGCCCGTCAGGTAATGACCGAACAGCGTATCGAGCAAAAACCACTGGCTTTCGAAGGGCGCGCTCGCCGCCTGGACTTTTGAATTTTCCGGCAGCGGCAAGGCGTTGAGCGCGCCCATGCACACGGCCATCGCCTGCTTGTCCTCCGGCGTTTCGGGGCGGCGGCTTTCGATGTAGTCGATGATCATCGCGCCGTTAGGCAGGTCTTTAGAGGGCGGCAGCAAGCCGCGCAGCGCGGGCGTCGCGCCCGAAGCTTCGGCGGCGTCATAGCAGGCTTTTTGATGCGCGAGGTAATCTTCCGGCGTCATGTCCAGCTGGTTGCGCCGCGGCACGCGCAGCAGCAGCCCGGTATCGCCGATGACGTAATGGTCGTGGGTGAGCCCCTGGCTGGCCAGCGGGCGCAGCGTCACTTCATCCGCCGTGCCCTTGCGGCCCGTCGCGGCGTTGAAAATCTCGGAAATGCTCTTGCCGTCTTGCGCCATAAGCCCGCCCGTTTTGAAACTCAAACCGGGTATGTTATATGTTAAATATCGCCGGGTGTCAATCCGTCAATCTTCAGCGCATTGAAATAAAAGACTTATTTCGCCGCCGGTCGCAGGGTCGGGAAGGCGATGACGTCGCGGATGCTGTGGGCATTGGTCAGCAGCATGACGAGGCGGTCGATGCCGATGCCGAGGCCGCCCGTGGGGGGCATTCCGTATTCCAGCGATTCAACGAAGTCCTCGTCGAGGATCTGCGCTTCCTCGTTGCCAAGCTCGCGCGCCTCCATCTGGCGGGCGAAGCGCGCGCGCTGGTCGAAGGGGTCGTTGAGCTCGGAAAACGCGGGGCCGATTTCCCAGCCGTTGATGTAAATCTCGAAGCTTTCGGTCAGCAGCGCGTTGGTCGGGTGCGTCTTGGCGAGCGGCATGACGTCCTTGGGGATGTCGGTGACGAAGACGGGCTGGATGAGCGTATCCTCCACCTTGTCGGCGAAGACGGCTTCCACGATCTCGCCCCATGTCGCGGTCGTCTGCACGTGCACGCCGGCGGCCTTGGCCTTTTCCGCCGCCTCGGCGACGTTGGTGACCTGCAGGAAATCGATGCCGGTTTTTTCCTTCACCAGCTCGGTCATGGTCTTGCGCGGCCAGGGGCCTTTCATGTCGATCTTGTTGTCGCCGAAGGTCACGACGGAATCGCCGCCGTGGGTCGCGCGCGCCGCGCCCTCGATGATGCCTTCGGAAAGCTTCATCATGTCGGTGTAATCGGCATAGGCCTGATAGACCTCCAGCGCGGTGAATTCGGGGTTGTGCTTGATCGAGATGCCCTCGTTGCGGAAGTTGCGGTTGATCTCGAACACGCGGTCGAAGCCGCCGACGACGAGGCGCTTGAGGTAAAGCTCGGGCGCGATGCGCATGTAGAGCGGCATGTCGAGCGCGTTGTGATGGGTCAGGAACGGCTTGGCCGAGGTGCCGCCCGGGATGACGTGCAGCATCGGCGTTTCCACCTCCATGAAGCCCTCGTCCACGAGGTACTGGCGCACGAAGGCGATGATGCGGCTGCGCTGGCGGAAGGTCTCGCGGCTTTCCTCGCTCATGATGAGGTCGAGGTAGCGCTTGCGGTATTTAATCTCGACGTCCTTCAGGCCGCTGTGCTTTTCCGGCAGCGGGCGGATGGACTTGCAGAGCATCTCGACCTTTTCGGTATTGATGGTCAGCTCCCCGCGCGGGGTGCGGCGGACGATGCCCGTGACGCCGATGATGTCGCCGATGTCGTAATGCTTCATCTGCGCCAGCAACTCGGGCGAAACATGCTCCTTGTGGCTGAAGATCTGGATCTTGCCGGAAGCGTCGCGAAGGTCGATGAACATGCCCGAATTGCGGTTGGACATGACGCGGCCCGCGACGGTGACTTTATCTTCCGTCACTTCGCCGTCCGCCAGACCTTCGTATTTCTTTTGCAATTCGCCCGCGTGATGCGTGACGTCGAAACGGTAGGGGAAAGGATTGACGCCCAGCTGCTCGAGCTGCTTCAGGTTCTCGATCTTCGCCTCGATCAGCGCGTTGCTGTCGGTTGCCTGCAGCGTGTCTTCCGCTTTTTTCTGGTTGCTCATCGTCGTTTCCTTAAAAATTTATCGTTTCGGGCGCGTCCTACGCCTGTTTTTCCAGCACCATGTCGTAGTGCGGAATGCCGGCGTCGAGGTATTCGTTGCCGCGTTTCTTGAAGCCCAGCCGCTCGTAAAAGGGCACCGCCTGCGCCTGCGAGCTGAGCTTGAACAGTTGAATATCGCCCGTCTTGCCGATCTCCTGCAAGATATATCTCATCAAAACCGCGCCCACGCCCATGTTGCGAAAATCCTTCATCACGGCCACGCGCTCGATCTTCGCCGCGCTGCCCAGAAAGCGCACGCGGCAGGTGGCGATAAGCCTGCCGTCCGCCCTTGCGCAGAAATGCCTGGCCATGTCGTCCATGCCGTCCATTTCCTCCGCCGCGGGCACTTTTTGCTCCTCGACGAAAACATCGCGGCGGATATAGAGACAGGCGTTCATCTCCTCCTCGCTGGTCACGGGCTGGCATTTGATCTGCATGGTCTTTTCGGCTCCTTCGCTTGAAAACTTGTGCCAAATTCAGGCACTTGGCGCAAGCCCCGCCGTATTTATTGACATAATCTCAAAGACCCGCTAGCATCGCGCCGTTAACAGCCAAGAGGATATACCGCATGACCGCATGGGTCGCCATTTCCGGCAGCTGGCGCAAGACGGATGAAAGCGTCGAAAAAGACGTGCGCGAGGCCGTGCGCGACATCATCGCGGCGGGCGACGGCATCGTGACCGGCGGCGCGCTGGGGGTCGATTACATCGCGACCGACGAGGCGCTGAAATGCGACCCCGCCGCGCGGCAGATCAAGATCATCCTGCCCACCAGCCTGAAAGACTATGCCAACCACTACTTCCGCCGCGCGGATGAAGGCGTCATCACGCAAAAACAGGCGCGGGAACTTGTGGACCAGCTGACCGCCGTGCAGGCGCGAAACACGCAGGCCGTGGTCGAGATGGATTACAAAGCCTGCAACCAGCAAAGCTATTATGCCCGTAATTCCAAGGTGATAGAGGCAGCCGACCGCCTGCTGGCCTTTCAGGTGAACGAGAGCGCGGGCACGCAGGACGCCATCGACAAGGCCCGCGCCCGCCCCATGCCCGTGACCTGCCGCAAATACAGCCTCTAGCCCTTGATTTCGCCCTTCCCCGCCTTGACAGGTGCGCGGCGATCGGTATTATGGGCAAAATTAATCTGAAAAATATACTGACGGATCCCCGACATGAAAAATTTCGAGACATGGATGAAAATGCTGAACGCCCTCACCAATTCCACGGCGGACGTCATGCATGACAAGGTCGAGAAGGACCGTCAGGAACTCCTGCGCGACATCGAAAAGACCTGCGCCGAGGCGCGCGAGCTGATGCAGCGGCTGGACGATTTCATCGCCTTCGAAACCTTCCGCGTCAACAAGGCCGCTGATTATTTCAACGAGGCGGCGAAGAAATGCCCCGAGAGCGCGCAGGAATATTATTACCTCGCGGAAGTCGCCAAGGAAATCGCGCGCACCGCGCCGGAAAAAGGGCTGTCGAACCTGAACGACGAGCACCGCTCCATCCGCCGCACGTCATCCCCCCTGCTGGAAGCATGGCGGCGCGCGCGGGAGACCTACCAGTGCGAGATCGACGGCTACGTCGGCGAGAAGCTGGACGAATTCATCGCCCCGAACCCCGGACGCTGGGAGCGGATGAAAAAGGCGCAACCCGACCTCGCCCGCCGTTTCCGCAAGCCGCCCGGCTGCTAGAAACCCCTGCGAAACGGGATTAATTCTGGCTGTTTGCCCGCATCTGCGCTAAAACAAAAGAAGAACAAAAACAGCGAAGCAGCAGGCATATGTCTCAGGCCATTTCCCCGCCCGCCGCGCCGTCTTCCGCCATATCTTCCGAAAGGCGGCTGCTGGTGCCCGATGCGCCCGTCCTCGTGCAGGACGGCCACCGGCTGTTCTGCCTGACGCTGGACGGCGAGCTGAAGACATTGTCGGACGGCGAAGCGCGGCAGCTCATCGCGCATCACATGCCCATCGTCTGCAACGGCCCCAACATCGCGCGGCGGCTGAAGATGGACCGCTTCCACGCCTATGACGTGCTGGAGCTTTTCGCCTTCGTCCACCCCGGCCGTTTTTGCGTGCCCACGCCGCGCGGCATCGCCCGCACGCTGAACCTGCTGGAACCCGCGAGCCCGGAAGACCAGTGCCTTTCCTTGCGCGATTCCATCCGCCACCTGCTGCTCGACCTTTCCGCCGACGGGCGGGAGGAAAAGACCAGCCCCGCCGCCCTGGCCGCCATGATGGGGCTGATGCTGGCCGGCCCCGACAATCCGAACGCGGGCGAAACAGGCTGGCCCTGGGCGCCGGTGGTGCTGGCCGCCTTGGGCCGCGCGGAAAAACCGCCCTCGCGCGGGGAAATCCGCGTCGCGATGAAGATATGGGACAAGCTGCCCGAATGGTCGGTGCACGCGCCCGAGCCGCCCGCCGGGCACATGGGAGTGGGCGAGCACGAGGTGAAGGAACGCCTGCAAAAGCTTTTGCAACGCCAGAAAAAGGAAGACCGCTCGCAGCAGCTTGAATACGCCGCGGGCCTCGCAAGCGCTTTTTCGCCCTGCGACGCGGAAGGCGAAACCCGCACCGTGATGGCGGAGGCGGGCACCGGCGTCGGCAAGACTTTGGGCTACCTCGCCCCCGCGACGGTCTGGGCGGAAAAGAACGGCGGCGCGGTCTGGGTTTCGACCTATACCCGCAACCTGCAACGGCAGGTGGATGCGGAGCTGGACAGGCTCTACGGCGACGCGGCGGCGAAAGCGCGCAAGGTGGTGACGCGCAAGGGGCGGGAGAATTACCTTTGCCTGCTCAACCTCGAGGACGCGGCGCAATCCGGCACGCTCATGAACAACGACCTCAACGCGACCGCGCTGGGCCTGATGATCCGCTGGGCGGCGGTGACGCAGGACGGCGACCTCGCGGGCAAGGATTTTCCCGGCTGGCTCGTCAGCCTGCTGGGCTGGAACCGCGTCTATGGATTGGCGGACCGGCGGGGCGAGTGCATCTATTCCGCCTGCCCGCATTTCAACAAGTGCTTCATCGAAAAAAGCGTGCGCAAGGCGAAACGCGCGGACATCGTCATCGCCAACCACGCGCTGGTCATGCACCAGACGGCGGTGAACGGGCCGGAGGACGAATTGCCCGCGCGCTACGTCTTCGACGAGGGGCATCACATTTTCGACGCCGCCGACAGCGCCTTCTGCGCGCATCTCAACGGCACGGAAACGGCGGATTTGCGCCGCTGGCTGCTGGGCGTGGAAACGCAAAAACGCACCCGCGCGCGCGGCATCAAGCGCCGGCTGGAAGACCTCATCACCGACGACGAGGACGCGCAAAAACACATGGACCAGTTGCTGGACGCCGCGCGCTCCCTGCCCGGCCCGCAGTGGCGCCAGCGCCTCGCGGCGGGCGAGCCCAAGGGCGTGGCGGAAAACTTCCTGCTGCATTGCCGCCGGCAGGTCTATGCCCGCAACAAGAACACGGGCGGTTTTTATTCGCTCGAGGCGCCCGTGCAGCCGCCGGTGCCGGGGCTTTTGGAAGCGGGCTACGCGCTTTCGCTGCGGCTGCGCGACCTGCAAAAGCCCATGCTCTCGCTCATCGCCTTCCTTGATAAAAAGATGGACGAGGAAGCGGAGACGCTGGACAGCGCCGCACGCGAGCGCATCGTCTTCGTGAAAAACAGCCTCTACCGCCGCGCGCATCACGTGGTGGGCGGCTGGCTCTCCATGCTGCACGCGCTGCAAAACGCCCCCGTCGCCGCGAACGACGAGCCGGGGGACTGCGTCGATTGGCTGGAAGCGACGCGCAGCGAGGGGCAGGACCACGACATCGGCTTTTACCGCTATTACGTCGATCCGGCCAAGGTTTTCGCCGCGCATTTGAAGCCCCACGCGCAGGGCGTCGCCGTCACCTCCGCCACGCTGCGCGACGTGAGCGAGGAAGACCCGGCGGGCTGGCAAAGCCCCTTGCAACGTACCGGCCTCGGCGCGCTCTCGGACGACGCGCCGCCGCCGCGCCTTTTGCAGGTCGCCTCCCCCTTCGATTACGCGAAGCAGACACGCGTCATCGTGGTGAAGGACGTGGACAAGCATGACGGCGATCAGGCCGCCGCCGCCTTCCGCGAATTGTTTCTGGCCGCGAACGGCGGGGCGCTCGGCATCTTCACCGCCGTGCAAAGGCTGCGCGCCGTGCACCAGCGCATTCTACGCCCGCTGGAAGACAAGGGGCTGCACCTCTACGGCCAGCACGTGGACCCGCTGGACACCGGCACGCTCATCGACATCTTCCGCGAAGAGGAAAACGCCTGCCTGCTGGGTACGGATGCGACGCGCGACGGCATCGACGTGCCGGGCCGCTCGCTGCGGCTCGTCGTCTATGACCGCGTGCCGTGGCCGCGCCCGACGATATTGCACAAGGCGCGCCGCCAGCACTTCGGCAAGTCGCTGGACGACATGCTCACGAGGTTCAAGCTGAAACAGGCCTTCGGCCGGCTCATCCGCCGCGGGGACGACAAGGGGGTTTTCGTGATGCTGGACGCGGCCCTGCCCACGCGGCTGACCACCGCCTTCCCCGAAGGGGTGGAGGTGCAGCGCATCGGCCTTGCCGAAGCGGTCGCCGCGGTCAAGGATTTCCTGAAAGAATAGGTTTTAGAATGACGGGATGAAAATCAGCCCTGCGCCATCTGCTTGATGGCTTCCTTGAGGTGCTGGCCGTATTCGTTTTCAAGGTGGTGCTGGCTCACCTCGATGCCCTTGGCGTCGAAGTCCTTTTTCACTTTTTCGATGACGTCGCCCACGCCCGCGCGTTCGAAATCCGCATCCATCACTTCCAGCACATAGGGCTCGACGGCTTCGCCTTCGAGGCCCAGCTTCGCCGCGGCCCAGAGACCGAAGAGGCGGACCGCCTTGGCCTGCATCTTGAAATCGACCGCCTCGTCATGGGAAAACTTTTCCTCGAATGACTTGCCGCGCTTGTCGAAAGAATCCGTCATGACTGCCCGCTCCTTTAAAATCTGCCCTTTTAAACCTGCGGCGGCCACTTGCCGCCATCCTTGTCCTTTCCGTTATAAATAGTCGAATACGGCCAGAAAACAAGCAAAAAACGCCCTTCCCGCCCGGCGCCATTTTCCCGAAAACGGCAAAACACGCGGCATTTGTCTTGCGGACATAAAACGCTATACTCGCGCATCGAAAAGGAAAACCACATGACCGCCAGCAAGAAAAACAGGAAAAAACCGGCCCGCGCCAGCCGCGCGGAAGCGGAAGAGGCCATCCGCACCCTCATCAGCTGGATCGGCGAAGACCCCGACCGCGAGGGGCTGGTCGAGACCCCGCGCCGCGTCGTGCGCTCCTTCGAGGAATATTTCGCGGGCTACGCGATCGACCCGGCCGATATCCTTTCGCGCACCTTCACCGACGTCGGCGGCTATACCGACCCCGTGCTGCTCAAGGACATCGAGATGGAATCGCGCTGCGAACACCACATGGCCCCCTTCATCGGCCATGCGCATGTGGCTTATATCCCGAACGGGCGCGTGCTGGGCCTCTCCAAGCTGGCGCGGCTGGTCGATATGTATTCGCGCCGCATGCAGACGCAGGAACGCCTGACGCGGGAGATCGCGGGCGCGCTCGAAAAGCACCTGAAGCCCAAGGGCGTCGCCGTGATGATCGAGGCCGAGCATTTCTGCATGAAAGTGCGCGGCGTGCGCAAGGACCACGCCCAGACCGTCACCACCCATTTTTCCGGCGCCTACAGGAAAGACGCCGAGATGCGCACGGCTTTTTTCGCGCAGGTGAAAGGGTAAGCAGACATCCCCGTCATTCCCGCGCAAGCGGGAATCCGAAACGGCATCGCCGCTTGTGCCGCTGCATGGATGCCCGCTTTCGCGGGCATGACGAAGATTTCTACAGCCGCCGCGTCTTCATCGCCTGTTTCGCCGCCACGTTTTCATTGGCCGGGGCTTTCGCGCCGCCTTGCAGGAAAGCCGCCGCGCTTTGCAGTGTAGGCATTTCGCGGGCGAAGATTTTCGCGTCGCACTCGCCCGTCATCAGCACCTCCACCAGCCGCGCCATGTCGCTCTCCAGTTTTTGTCCTTCATAGGCTTTGACGAGGATGCCCGCGACGTCCTGCGCGAAGTCGCGCAGCCTGCCGGTGCCGAAAGCGACGTCCATGAAGTTGCCGCCGTGCTCGACGGCGGCCTTGCGGGACGACAGAAACAATTCCGCATCCGCCTTCGGGTTGCCGGTGAAGCCGTAGTCCTTCAACAGCGCGTCGAATTCTTCCGCCGCTTTTCCTTCCGGCACCAGCGCGGCGGTGAGCAGCACGGCCATGGCCGGCTGGTCCAGACCGCCGTCCGCCCCGCGCACTTCGAGGCGCTTGCCCACGACCTGCCCGCTTTCGTCGCGCAGGTTGCAGACCTTGACGTCGTTATAAAGGAAGGTTTCGGCGAGCTCGTAGTTGGAGCGGGTGCCGAGCCCCTGTTCGACCAGCCGCGCATAGGTGATGCGGTTGTCCTTGCCCGCGGGGATGATGCCGCCGCCCAGGTCATAGGCGAAGTGCATGGGCGCGTTGAAAACGGCGTCGATGTGGTTCCTGACGAATTCCTCCCCGTTGCCCGATTTCAGGAAAGCGGGCGAGATGCCGCCCGCATCGCCGTAGCCGAGGTAATATTTGCCGCGCGGCAGGTAATCCAGCGGCGCGTCTTCGTTCACGATGAAGTTGGATGATGCGTTCGTCGCCGCCATCAACAGTGGGGTCATCGCATAGGCGCGGTAGGCCATGCGGAACATCTCTTCCGCGTCTTTCGGGCTGAAGCTGGTCTGCACGCTGGTGGTCAGCATGGGCAGGCGCAGCGTCTCGGGGCTGAAAAGTTCCTGCATGGCTTTTAAACTGACCTGCAGCCGCTCGCGCGAGACCATGTTGGAGAGCGCCTCTTCGCGCGTCGTCGTCGGCACGATGGAAAAAGGACTGCGGATGAAGCCCGCGTCACTGCCCGCTTCCTCGAAAGCGCCGAGGTCCGTCTTCACTTTTTGCAGCAGCGCGGGGATTTCATCGAGGCTTGCTGGCGGGCTCGCGTATTCCAGCACCCCTGCGGGCTCCAGCTGCGCGTCATAGCCCTTGTCCTTCAGCGTCGTTTGCAACGCCTGCATTTCATCCGCACCGGGAATGGCGGGCTTGCCCTTGCCCGGCTTGACGAAGGCCATTTCCACCTCCACGCCGATCTTGCCCGTATAGGCGGCGGGCGGCGGGGCGTAGAGCGGCAGCGCGTCCTCGCGCGTCGCGATTTTATCCGTATTGGTCTTTGAAACATCCGTCATGACAAAAATACCTTGGGGTTCCGGTGCGCCCTGCACTTTGGCGGGCGGCTTTTATTGCGGTGATGTCGGGGTATGGCAGGCTGCGCTCTGCCGGCAAAACTATACTGGCTCAGCGCCAGTGATGGCGCGGATGGAAGGGAAGAACAGCGATGTTTGCCGCTTTTGTCATGTGAAGACTATGTGGCGATATGATGATTCTGTCAATGAAAGATTCTTAGGCCACGGCGCAATTTTCCGTCTTAATCCAATAAAAACAGTGACTTACCTGGCCGCTTTTTCCCGCGTCCGGCGGGCGTTGCGGTGAATGAAATTCACGATGTCGCGCAGCTCCGGCGCGCGGTCGCGAAAGCCGCTGGCGAGCGCGAGGGCCGTATCGGGGTGGTCGAGCCCCTTGTAGATATGCACCTCCACCGCATCCCCCGCCGCGCGCAGCTTCCTTGAAAGACTGGCGATGTTGCGGCGTTTCACCCGCGTGTCTTCATCTCCCCAGGCCAGCAGCATGGGCGGCGCGCCCCGGCGCACGAAGTTCACGGGCTGGGTCCGCGCGGCGGGCGCCTTGCTGAAGAGCGCGCGTATCGGCTCCTCGTCGAAGGGCAGAAAATCATAGGGGCCGGAAAGGCCGATGACGCCGCGGATATCCGCTGGGCTCTCCCCCGCGTCTTGCAGGTAGCGCGTATCCAGCGCCAGCATCACCGCGTTATACGCCCCCGCCGAATGGCCCGCGACGAAGATATTGGCGGGGTCGCCGCCGTATTGCGCGATGTGGCGGCGCGTCCAGCGCAGCGCGCCCGCGCAATCTTCCATGAAGGCAGGGAAATAGACGTCGGGATAAAGGCGGTAATCGGCCAGCACGGCGACGAAGCCCTTCTCGGCGAAGGCCTGCCCGGCGAAACGGTAGAGGTCTTTCTCCCCGTCCTGCCAGCTGCCGCCGTAGAAGAAAACGACGACGGCGCGCGAGGCGTCCGGCTGCGCGGGTACATAGACGTCCAGCTTCTGGCGCGGCCCGCGACCGTAGGCGATGTCGCTTTTCAGGCTGTAGCCCGTGTGCGGCACGACGAGGTCGAGCGCCTGCAGGCCCGAGCAGCCCGCCAGGAAGAACGGAAACAGCAGGGCGGCCAGAAGGCCCGTAAAAGAAGGTTTGCGACGCATGATATTCCCCGTTCCCGACCGGTCAGGTCAGGGCATGAACTGTTCCTTGATCATGCGCTCGTCAAGGTTCATTTCGGGGTCGAAGAGCAGGGTGATGCCGATGTCGTGATCGACCCAGACCTCGACCCTGCGCACATCCCGTATTTCGGTGAAGTCGGCGACCGCGCTGACGGGGCGGTTTTCCGCCTCCTGCACCTCGATGGAAAGGCGGCTGGTATGCGGCAAAAGCGCGCCGCGCCAGCGGCGGGGGCGAAAGGCGCTGATGGGCGTGAGCGCGAGGATGCCGCCGCTTAAGGGGATGATCGGCCCGTGGGCGGAAAGGTTGTAGGCGGTGGAACCCGCGGGGGTGGAGAAGATGATGCCGTCGCAGATCAGCTCGTCCAGCCGCACGATGCCGTCGATGGTGATCTTCAGCTTCGCCGCCTGCCGGGTTTCGCGCAACAAAGACACTTCGTTGATCGCCAGCGCGTCGCTGGTCTCGCCCGCCATGGTCGTGACGCGCGCGCGCAGCGGGTTGAGGGTGACGGCCTGCGCCGCTTTCAGGCGTTCCGCCAGCCCGTCTTCGCGGTAGGCATTGAGCAAAAACCCGATGGAGCCCCGGTTCATGCCGAAGACCGGCTTCTTGTGCTCGAGGCTGTCGTGCAGCGCGCGCAGCATGGAACCGTCCCCGCCCAGCGCGACCACGGCGTCGGCCTCTTCCAGCGGCGTGTCGCCGTAGATGGAGACGAGCTTCTTGCGCGCCGCCTGCGCCTGTTCCGTATCCGCCGCGAAGAAATGGGCTTTCATCAGACGCTGGCCGCTTTCTTTTCGGGGATGTCCGCGCCGCCTGCGTCCATCGCCTCGACCGTGGCGCAAATGCCGGCGACCACGTCGGCCACCAGTTTTTCATCGTCGCCTTCGGCCATGACGCGGATCAACGGCTCGGTCCCCGACTTGCGCACGAGGATGCGGCCGGAACCGCCAAGCCGCCCTTCCGCGCCGCGGATGGCGTCCTGCAGGGGCGCGTCGTCGAGGGAAATGGCGGTTTTGTAGCGCACGTTCTTGAGCAATTGCGGCACCGGGGTGAAGACGCGGCAGACCTCGCTGGCCGGTTTCTGCGCCTGCTGGATGACGGCCAGCACCTGCAGGGCGGAGGTCAGCCCGTCGCCGGTCGTCGAGTAATCGCCGAGGATGATATGGCCGGACTGCTCGCCGCCGAGGTTGTAATCGTTCGCCCGCATGTGATCGACGACGTAGCGGTCGCCCACCGGCATGCGTTTCAGCTCCAGCCCCTGCGCGTGCAGGAAACGCTCGAAGCCGAGGTTGGACATGACCGTCGCGACCACGCCGCCGCCCTTCAGCCGGCCTTCCCTGTGCCAGGCGCCGGCGATGAGCGCCATGATCTGGTCGCCGTCGATGATCTGCCCGTTCTCGTCGCACATGATGAGCCGGTCCGCGTCGCCGTCGAGCGCGATGCCGAGATGCGCGCCGTGCTTGACCACCATTTCCTGCATGATGCCGGGGGCGGTCGCGCCGCAGTTCTTGTTGATGTTGGTGCCGTCGGGGGCGACGCCGATGGGCACGACCTCCGCCCCCAGCTCCCAGAGCACGCGCGGGGCGACCTTGTAGGCCGCGCCGTTCGCGCAATCGACGACGATCTTCAGCCCGTCGAGGCGCAGGTTGCGGGGGAAGGTGCTCTTGACGTTCTCGATGTAGCGCCCGCGCTCGTCGTCGAGGCGGCTGGCGCGGCCGAGATCGGCGGAAGGCACGCGCAGGGCGGAAAGATCGCCCTCCATCCGCGCCTCGATCGCGAGCTCGACGTCGTCGGAAAGCTTGTAGCCGTCCGCGCCGAACAGTTTGATGCCGTTATCCTGATAGGGATTGTGCGAGGCGGAGATCATGACCCCGAGGTCCGCGCGCAGCGAACGCGTAAGCATGGAGACCGCCGGCGTGGGCATGGGGCCCAGCAGCATGACGTCCATTCCCATGGAAATGAAGCCCGCCGTCATCGCGGGCTCGAGCAAATAGCCCGACAGCCGCGTGTCCTTGCCGATGATGACGCGGTGGCGGTGCGCGCCGCGTTTCAGCTCCGCCGCCGCCGCCATGGCGACCTGCATGGCCGTTTCCGCTGTGATGGCGCCCTCGTTGGCCTTGCCGCGAATGCCGTCGGTGCCGAAATACTTGCGTGTCATCTGTGCTGATATCCTGCGCTTGTTGGTCTTGTCGTTTTTCAGGTTACGCCCCGCCCCTTCATTGGTAGCGAATCGCGCGGGGGGCATCAAGAAAACAGGCCGGATTTCATTACCATAATTTAAGGAAATACAGTCACAAAATGTTTAACTTTGCGACAATATGCTGATATTGCGCCTTTTTGCCGCTATCATCAGAACATGGACGAAACGAACGACACGCAAGACAACGGCGAAACGCCATCGGAACGCAGGCTCTTCACCTTCGCCGCCGTGATGTTCTTCATCGCGGGGATCTCGCTGCTTTTGCTGGACTGGATCTTGTTTCCCTACCTCATGAAAGACCATATGGACTACCAGCAGCGGCGCACGGTGCGGATTCTGTTCCTGACCCTGCCCGCCTACCTGTTCCGGCTGTCGCATCAGGCCATGATGCCGGAGGCCCCGGCGGCGGAAAAGGCGGAGCTGCTGAAAAAGCCCAGCCACGGTTTCGCGGTCGCGATGTTCCTGATTTTCGTCTTGTCCGCCTTCGGCCTCTTTATCGCCTTCGAAAAGGCGCCTCCGCCCTTCGTGCCCGCGCCGGGGCTGCTGCAGGCTCAGCAGCACAAGTGAGGCCCGTCAGCGCGCCGCGTTCGCCTTGTCAGCCCCCATCATCGAGGTCAGTATCTGTTCAGAAATATCGCCCACGGCACCCGGCGCGTGGGAGAGGAACAGGGTATTGGTCTTGTCGCTCTCGCCGATGGATTTCAGCGTGTCGAAATACTGCGTGACCATGACGAGCTGCATGACCTCCTGCGCGGTCGCGCCGTTGACGACCTTCTGGAACTGCTCGATGGAGGCCTGAAGCCCCTCGACGATGGCCTTGCGCTGGTTGGCGATGCCCTGGCCCTGCAGCGCCTTGCTTTCCGCCTCGGCCTCGGCCTTTTTCACGACGAGGATCTTGTCCGCCTCGCCGCGCGCATTGGCGGCGACCTGCTCGCGCTGGGCGGCGTTGATGTCGTTCATCGCGGATTTCACCTTGGAATCGGGCACGATGTCCGTCACCAGCACGTTGACGATTTCATAGCCGAATTCCGACATGTCCGAATCCAGCTCCTTCTTGACGGCGGCGGCGATGCCGGACTGGCTGGCGAAGACCTCGTCCAGCGTCATGCCCGGCACATGGCCGAGGATGACCTGCTCGACGTAGGACTGGATCTGCGCGACCGGGTTGGCGAGCTTGTAATAGGCGTCGAACACCCGCTCGGGCCGCACGCGGTTCTGCACGGAAATGGGAATAGTGACGAAGACGTTGTCCTTGGTCTTGGTTTCCATCGTCAGGGTGATCTGCTGCACGCGCAGGCTGACCTTGGAGGCCACGGAATCGATGATCGGCCATTTCCAGCCCAGCCCGGGCGAGGCGATGCGCAAAAACTTGCCGAAGCGCGTGATGACCGCGGCCTGCGCCGTATTGACGGTGAAAAAGCTGCCGAGAACGAGAATCGCGGCCAGCAGAAACATCACCCAGCCGAAAATCGAGGAACCGTCCATGAAAAACCCCTGTAAAAAAACGCGCCGGATTTATCCTAGGACAGCGGGGTTAAGGAAGGTTTAAAGAGGGCGGCGAAAACGCGCCGTCCCGTCAGCCGCCGGGCGCGGCGGGACCGGGGGGCAGGGTGCGGGGCTTGTCGATGCCGGTGATGCAATCCGCGCCCGCATGGCCGCCGCGCTTTTGCAGCTCGGCCAGAGCGCGCTCCAGCGGCGCCTTTTGCGCGATGCGCGCGAAATCCTTCACGTCCACGCTTTCCGCGCCGGTTTCGAGGTTGCGGTAGAGCGTCACGCGCTCGCGCGCGGCGAAATTAAAAATCTCGGTGATGCGGTAGCCGATGGCGGGTGCGTCCTTCACATGCGCGACGCAGTCGTCGGCCAGCTTGCGCCAGCCCGTTTCCGTTTCGGGCTGCGCCGTTTCCGCCGCCTGCGGAACCGCATAGGCCGTGGGCGGCTTGGGCAGGGCTTCGAGGATGCTTGCGACGTTGAAGTTGTTCTTCGACTGGGCGAGGAAGAGCGGCGTGCGGTTGGCCTTGTTCTTCGCATGCGGATCGACGCCCTTGTGCAGCAGGAAGGCGGCCACTTCCTCGTGCCCGCTTTCGGCGGCCTTGTGCAGCGGGGTGTTGCCGTCGCGGTCGCGCAGGGTCAGCAGCGCGGGGTCTTTTTCCACCAGCTTCTCGCAGATCTCGAGGTTGCCTTTTTGCGCGGCCAGCAAGAGGGGCGAGCCGTGGCGCACGGCGCTGGTGACGGTCGAAGCGCCTTTTTCCAGCAGCAGCGCCACCGCGCGGGGGTTGTTGGCGTAAATGGCGTTGATGAGGAAGCTGTCGCCGTAATCGTCGGTCAGCTCGATGTTGAGCCCGCGGCTGAGCAACGCGCTCATCTTGTCGATCTCCCCGCGGCTGATCGCGGTGTTCATGCGGGCCTTGCCCATGAAAACGTAAGCCATGTCAGCCCCGTCCTGTTCTTGTTCCGTATTGCATAATGCCCCTTCATACGCCCCGAGGGCGCGAAGGTCAATATTCCGTCAAAGGTTTTCGGGCACGGCACAAAAGAAAACGGGCTCCGTGAGGGGCCCGCAATCTCTTGAATTTAAAAGTTTATCTATCAGGCGCTGCTGGGCTCGGGCGATCCGAGGTCCACGCCGCCCGCGGAAGGGACGGAGCCCGATTTCTGCCGTTTCTTGCGCTCGGCGGCCTCTTCCTCGGCCGAGATGCGGTCGATCGGCTCGCCCTTGATGACCTTCGGGATTTCGTCGCCGTTGAGCGTCTCGTATTCGATGAGCGCCTTGGCGAGCGTGTGCAGCTCGTCGATGTTCTCCGTCAGGATGGCCTTGGCGCGGGTGTAGGATTCCTCCACGATGCGCTTGACCTCCGCGTCCACCTTGGCGGCGGTGGAGCTGGAGATGCTCTTTTGCTGGCCCATGCTGTAGCCGAGGAAGACCTCCTCGCGGTCGGAGCCGTAGTTGATCGGCCCCATCTCGTCGCTCAGGCCCCATTCGGTCACCATGCGCCGCGCCATGTCGGTCGCCATCTTGATGTCGCCGGACGCGCCGGTCGTCACCTTGTCGTGGCCGAAGATGAGCTCTTCCGCGATGCGCCCGCCCATGGAGACGGAAAGGTCCGCGTGGATCTTTTCGCGCGTCATGGAATAGCGGTCGCCTTCGGGCAGGCGCATGACCATGCCCAGCGCGCGCCCGCGCGGGATGATGGTCGCCTTGTGGATGGGGTCCGACGCCGGCTCGTGCAGGGCGACGATGGCGTGCCCCGCCTCGTGGTAGGCGGTATTCCTTTTTTCCTCCTCGGACATGGCCATCGACTTGCGCTCCGCGCCCATCATGACCTTGTCCTTCGCGTCCTCCAGCTCGGCCATGCCGACGACGCGCTTGCCGCGCCGCGCGGCCAGCAGCGCCGCCTCGTTCACGAGGTTGGCGAGGTCCGCGCCGGAAAAGCCGGGGGTGCCGCGCGCGATGACGCGGGCTTCCACGTCCTGCGCCAGCGGGATCTTGTGCATATGGACCTTCAAAATCTTCTCGCGCCCGCCCACGTCGGGGTTGGGCACCACGACCTGGCGGTCGAAACGGCCGGGGCGCAGCAGCGCCGGGTCCAGCACGTCGGGGCGGTTGGTGGCGGCGATGAGGATGACGCCCTCGTTCGCCTCGAAGCCGTCCATCTCGACCAGCAGCTGGTTGAGGGTCTGCTCGCGCTCGTCGTTGCCGCCGCCGAGACCCGCGCCGCGGTGGCGGCCCACCGCGTCGATCTCGTCGATGAAGACGATGCAGGGGGCGTTCTTCTTGCCCTGCTCGAACATGTCGCGCACGCGGCTCGCGCCCACGCCGACGAACATCTCGACGAAGTCGGAGCCGGAAATGGTGAAGAAGGGAACCCCCGCCTCGCCCGCGACGGCGCGCGCGATGAGCGTCTTGCCCGTCCCCGGCGGGCCGACGAGCAGCACGCCCTTGGGTATCTTGCCGCCGAGACGCTGGAACTTCTGCGGGTCGCGCAGGAATTCCACGACCTCCTGCAGCTCCTCCTTCGCTTCCTCGACGCCGGCGACGTCGGCGAAGGTGACGCGGCCGTTCTTTTCATTCAGCAGCTTGGCCTTGGACTTGCCAAAGCCCATCGCCTTGTTGCCCGAGCCCTGCATCTGGCGCATGAAGTATATCCACACCCCGATGAGCAAGATCATCGGCGCGTAGGAAATCAGGTAGCCGAGGAAACCCGGGCTGTCGGAAACGGCGGTGATCTTCACGCCCTTGCCCTTGATGTCGTCGGTGACGGAGGTATTGGGAGGCACGACCACGCCGAACTGGCTGCCGTCGTTGCCGGTGCCGACGACATGGTCGCCGGTAATGGTGATGGCGGAAACCTTGTGCGCATCGACGCTGGAGAGGAAGTCGCTGTAGGCGACGGTATGGCCCGCCATCTCGCCCGAGCCGTGGCTCAGGATATTGGCCACCCCGATGAAGAGCATGAGGATGATGAGCCAGATGATGATGTTGCTGCGGCCCGGCGGCCCGTTGCCGGTCCCGTCGTTGCCGCCCCGGTCGCCGCGGTTGTTGTTGTCGTTACCGTCTCTCATGCACGCAATCCTCTAAAATTCCCATACTTCAATTATATAGTGCCATGCCAAGGTTAAACAATCTTTACGGCGGGCGGGCAAGCGTCCCTTGCCTTCATAAAGCCGTTCAGAGAGTATCTATGCCGGATTGCCCGCCGCGCAATGGCGCAGGGCCAGTTTTTCCAGCGATTTTTTCAGCCCCGGTTCCGCTTCCGGCGAAACCCAGCCAAGATGCGGAATATAAAGGATATTTTCCGCCCCTTTCGCCGCATCCTTCACGGCGGGCAACCCGCGCCGCACCCTTGCCGGCAGGGCTTCGAAGCGGCGGGAGGCTTCCAGCCCGCCCGCGCCCGCCTGCGCCAGCATTTTTCTTAAATCCGCGACCCCCGCCTCCCCCAGCGGGGCGAGGGCAAGGCCTTGCGCCGCTGCGCCGCCGGAGTCGGGCCATGAAACCTCGAAACGCCCGTCCCAGACCGCGCTGCCCTGCAACACGGCGGAAAGACTGAGGGGGGCGATGGCCGCCTCTTCCCGGGTGAGCAGGATTTCGCGTGGTCCGGCGTCGGAAAAGACGCAGCCCGCCAGCGTGCGGCCGGAAAAACCTTCAGCCAGCATGTCGTCCAGCAAGCTATCCAGCGCGGCGCCGGGCGGGTAGTCCGGCGGCGGGGCGCAGGCGGCGATCGCGCCGGCCAGAACGCGCCGCTGTACTTCGCGGTGCAGGGCGGCGAATTCGCTGCGCGAGAGCGTGGCGTAGCCTTCTTCATGCAAGGTGACGCAGCGCATGAAACTTTCCCGCGCGATGTCCTGCAAGGCGCCGCGCGCGCGGGCGAGCTTTTCCATCACCAGCGACAACCTTTGGGGCGTGAGCCCTTCCTGCGCCAGCAGTTCCTCGAAGCCGCGCAGCTTCACGCGCAGGAATTTTTCGTTTTCGTTGGAAGGATCTTCGGCCCATTCGACGCCCGCCGCGCGGCAATAATCGCGCAGTTCCGCGCGCGGCACGGACAAAAGCGGGCGGAGGATGCGCAGCCCGCCTTCCGCGCGCGAAGACGTCATGCCCGCCAGTCCGTCGAGCCCGCTGCCGTGCGCGAGGCGCATCCAGAAGGTTTCCGCCTGGTCCTCGAGGTTATGCGCGAGGCAGAGAATATCCATCCCCTCCTCCCGGCAAGCCTGCTTCAAAAGCCGGTAGCGCGCGATGCGGGCGCGTTCCTGCAAGCGGGTCTTTGGTTTTTTCCCTTCCCACGTCAGGATGCGGTGGCGGATGCCGCGCGCGGCGAGCTGCGCACCCGCCGCTTCCGCTTCTTCGCGCGATCCGGGCCGCAGCGCGTGATCGACGGTGAGGGCGACCATCTCCCCGCCCTGCGCGCGCACGAAGTCATGCACGAGCAGGCAAAGCGCCATGCTGTCCCCCCCGCCCGAGACGGCGACGGCGAGGCGCGGCGGTTCCCCGTGCGGCTTCGCGCCTTCAGGCGGCAAAAGCGCGCGCATCGTCTGCGTGAATGTTTCGTTGTTCATGACGGGCTTCGCGATCATACCCGCGCGTTTTCGGACGGCGGACAATTTATCAGTTGCAGCCGAGGTTGCGCATTTCCTCGTCCGCGGCGCGGTTCTCCGGCGAGCGCTCGGCCGGGAATTCCTTCTTCAGCTGCTTGAAGGACAGGCAGGCGTCGCCCTTCTTGCCCAGCTTGGCCAGCGACATCCCCAGCTTGAGCAGGCTGGCCGAGGCCTTGCCGCCCTGCGGGTAGTTCTGGTAGTCCTGCGCGAAAAGCTTGGCCGCCTCGTGGTAGTCGCCGCGCACGTAATAGGTCTCGCCCAGCCAGTATTGCGCGTTGGAGGCCAGCGGATGCGTCGGGTACTTGCCCATGAAGTCGCGGAACTTGCCCGCCGCGGTCTCGTAATGCGCCGCGCGCACGTCGGCGAAGGCCGACTGGTAGAGCGTTTCCGCATTGTCCGGCCCGCCCGAGGAGCTCATCGTCCCCAAAAGCTTGCCGCGCTGCGCGGTATGGGCGCCGCCCTGATAGGCGGTGACGGGGGGCTCGGCATAAGACGTCGAGGACGATGCGCTGCCGGAAGAAGCATGGCCGCCGCCTTCCAGCTGCTGCAGGCGCATTTCATTGTCGGCCTGCGCCTTGTCCAGCTTTTGCTGCATCTGCTGGATTTGATAGGTCATCTGCTCGAGCTGGCCGGTCATCTGCCGCTGCTGCTGCTCGAGCTGGCTGAGGCGGTCCTCGAAATTCGTCATGATGCTGGCGGAAGCGGAATCGCCGCCGCCCGCGCTTGCGCCGCCCCCGGTCATGGAGACCGCGCCGCTGCGATAGACCGCGCGGCTTAAGGTCTGGACCTGGTTTTCAAGCTGGTTGATGCGCGCGACGAGCTGGGCGTTGTCCTGGTTCTGGCTGAAGCCCGCCTGCGCGGGCGCGGCCGTGAAGAAGACGGAAAACGCCAGCAGGGCCCCTGCGCTTGCCGGCAGGAGCCCTGATTTGGCGTGTTTGACGATTGTCTTGCGCATAACGTCGCTACATCAAGCCGTTACTGGACGACCAGCACGCCGCGGCGGTTCTGCGCCCAGGCGGTTTCGTCCGAGCCCAGCACGGCGGGGCGTTCCTTGCCGTAGCTGATGGTCTGGATGCGGTTGGGCGCCACGCCGTTGGCGATGAGGTAGTTGCGGACCGTGGTCGCGCGCTTCTCGCCGAGGGCGAGGTTGTATTCACGCGTGCCGCGCTCGTCGCAATGGCCTTCGACCATGACGTTGACGTTGGGATAGGATTTCAGCCACTGCGCCTGCTTTTCGACCGTCGCGCGGGCGTCGGGCGTCAGGTCGTACTGGTCGTAGCCGAAGAAAACGCGGTCGCCCACGTTGACGACGAGGTCCTGCTCCGTGCCCGCGGCGGGGCCGGCGCCGGCGGGCGCCATGGTGGAGGTCATGTCGCCGTTGGTCGAGACCGTGCCCGTGTCTTTCGGCTGGTGCGAGCAGCCGGCAACGAGGACGAGAACGGCGAGAAGGCTGATAATACGGGCACCCATGTCATAACTCCTTTGGAAAGACAGGTAAAAATTCACTGCTTTCATATTTATACCTGCGCCGCAGCAAGCACAAGACCGTTATGATATGCATACGCTTTTTTTTGCGGATGGTTCCGCCTATCTTTGCTATACAGTCATGTGATTTCCGTACAACCGCGAGGAAGGCGACAGCTGACATAATGATGCCCGCACCCCGACCGACAGAAAATTTGACATATCTTGACAGCCTCAACCCCGCCCAGCGTCAGGCGGTCGAGCTGCTGGACGGGCCGGTGCTGGTGCTGGCGGGCGCGGGCACGGGCAAGACCCGCGTGCTGACCACCCGCCTCGGCCATCTTTTGACCACCGGGCGCGCAGCCCCGGGGCAGATCCTGTCCGTCACCTTCACCAACAAGGCGGCGATGGAAATGAAACGCCGGGTATCGGAGATGCTGGCCGGGCCCGACGGCCCCCGTCCGGTCGAGGGCTGGTGGCTGGGCACTTTTCACTCCCTCGCCGCGCGGATGCTGCGGCGTCATGCGGAACTCGCCGGGCTGAAATCCAACTTCACCATCCTCGACGACGACGATCAAGTGAGGCTTTTAAAGCAGCTCATCGAGGCGGAGGGCATCGACGCCAAGAAATGGCCGCCGCGCGTCCTCATGGCCGTCATCCAGCGCTGGAAAGACCGCGCGCGCCTGCCGTGCGACCTCACCGCCGCCGACGCGGGCGACATGGCGGACGGCAAGCTGCCCAAGCTTTACGCCGAATACCAGTCGCGGCTGAAAGTCTTGAACGCCTGCGATTTCGGCGATCTTCTTTTGCACATGATCTCCATCTTCCGCGACCCCGAAAACGCCGACGTGCTGGCGGGCTGGCAGGAAAGGTTCAGATACATCCTCGTCGATGAGTATCAGGACACCAACGTCGCGCAATACATGTGGCTGCGCCTTTTGGCCCAGAAGCACAAGAACATCTGCTGCGTGGGCGACGACGACCAGTCCATCTACGGCTGGCGCGGGGCGGAGATCGGGAACATCCTGAAGTTCGAGAAGGATTTTCCGGGCGCGACCATCGTGCGGCTGGAGCAGAACTACCGCTCCACCCAGCACATCCTCGCCGCCGCGAACGGCGTCATCTCCCACAACAGCGCGCGGCTGGGTAAGGAATTGTGGAGCCCCGAACACCCCGAATACGGCGCGGGGGAGAAAGTCGCGCTGCGCGGCGTCTGGGACGGGCCGCAGGAAGCGGAGATGATCGCCGCGGAGATCGAAGACCTGCACCGCAAGAAATGGTCCTTGAGCGAAATCGCCATCCTCGTGCGCGCCGGTTTCCAGACGCGCGAGTTCGAGGAACGCTTCATCCGCGAGGGCATTCCCTACAAGGTCGTGGGCGGGCTGCGCTTTTACGAGCGGCAGGAAATCCGCGACGCCATCGCCTATCTGCGCGTCGTCGCCCAGCCGGACGACGATCTCGCCTTCCAGCGCATCATCAACACGCCCAAGCGCGGCATCGGCAACGCGACGATGCAGGTGCTGCACGCGGTCTCGCGCGACAAGCGCCTCTCGCTCCATTCCACGCTGCGGCAATTGCTGGAGACGGAGGAGTTCAAGCCCAAGGTGCGCAAGACCATGCAGGTCCTGATGCGCGACTTCGACCGCTGGCGCGAGGAAGCGCGGCGGATATCGCATGTCGAGCTGGTGCAGATCGTGCTGGACGAAAGCGGCTATACCGACATGTGGCAGAAGGACAAATCGCCCGAGGCCGCCGGAAGGCTCGAGAACCTGAAGGAATTCGTCAACGCGCTGGAGGAGTTCGAGAGCCTCGAAAGCTTCCTCGAGCACGTCGCCCTCGTCATGGAGAACAACGAGAAGGCGGGAGAGACGGAGATGGTCTCCATCATGACCCTGCACGGCGCGAAGGGGCTGGAGTTCGACGCCGTCTTCCTGCCCGGCTGGGAGGAAGGCGTCTTTCCCAGCCAGCGCACGATGGACGAAAACGGGGTGACGGGGCTGGAGGAGGAACGCCGCCTCGCCTATGTCGGCATCACCCGCGCGCGCAAGAAGGCCTATATCTATTTCGCCGCCAACCGCCAGATCTACGGCAACTGGCAGGCCAGCCTGCCCTCGCGCTTCATCGAGGAACTGCCCAAGGAGCATATCGAGACGCTGGTCGAAAACGGCCTCTACCAGCCCCAACGCGACAACAGGGGATATGGCGGCGGGCATCAGGAATACGACAGCTATTCCCCGCGCGGCCGCCGCGCGCCCCTGATCGACAACAGCATGCCGCGGGTGAGCGCGGCGCAGGAATCTGAAGGCGGCTACGCCCCCGGCGCGCGGGTCTTCCACCAGAAATTCGGCTACGGCACCGTGGTTTCCGCCGACCACGACAAGCTGGACATCAAGTTCGACAAGGCGGGACGCAAAAAAGTCATCGACAGCTTCGTTTCGCTGGCGGATGATGTGTGAAAATAAAAAAGCTTTTTCTGCGAAGGTGAAAAAATGAAACTCGACGGCAAAACCATCACGGTCTTCGGCGGCACCGGCTTTCTGGGCCGCCACGTCGTCTATGCGCTGGCGAAAACGGGTGCGACGATCAGGGTCGCGACGCGCATGCCGCGCCGCGCCTATTTCCTGCGCCCCGCGGGCAACGTCGGGCAGGTCGTGCCGCTGGGCTGCGATCTCGATAACGACGCTTCCGTCGCCCTCGCCCTTTCGGGCGCGGACGTCGCGGTCAACCTCGTCGGCATTCTCAACCAGAAGGGCAAGGCGAGCTTCGAGCGCGTGCATGTCGAATTCGCAAGCCGCATCGCGAAACAAGCGGCGAAGGCGGGCGTGCGCCAGCTCATCCATGTCTCCGCGCTCGGCGCGTCTTCCACCGGCCCGTCGAAATACCTGAAATCCAAGGCGGCGGGCGAGGAAAAAGCGCTGGCGGCCTTCCCCGCCGCGACCATCCTGCGCCCCTCCGTCATCTTCGGGCCGGACGACAAATTCTTCAACATGTTCGGCGCGATGGCGCGGCGCAGCCACTGCCTGCCGCTCATCGGCGGCGGCAAGACGAAGATGCAGCCGGTCTATGTCGGCGACGTCGCGCAGGCGATTTATAACCTCGTCGCCGGCAAGCTGCCCGCGGGCGAGAACCCGCAGGGCGTTTTCGAGCTTGGCGGCCCGCATGTCTATAGCTTCCGCGAGCTGATGCAGATCGTGAAGGAACAGACGCGGCAGGACGCCTGCCTGATGTCCCTGCCCGTGCCTGTCGCCAAGGTCATCGGGGCGGCCGCCTGCATGCTGCCGCAGCCGCCGCTGACCGTCGATCAGGTCCGCAGCCTCGGCACGGACAACGTGCTGCATCTCTCCAGCCGGCGGCTGGAAGCGCTGGGCGTCACGCCCACGGCGGTCGAATCCGTGGTGCCTTCCTATCTTTGCAGCTATCGCCCGGGCGGGATTTTCGGCGAAAAAAAGAAAGTTTCGTAAGGACTTACGAAACCTGAAAATTGCCTGAAAATAACGTGCATTTCGCGCGTTACGGGTGTATTTTCATGGTCATTCGACAAGACTTCAAAAGGAAGAACCCCGTGCCGAACAAAACGGAAAAAACGGTCAGCGCTCTTTTCACCCTGCCGCTCGCCCTGCTGGCGTTTTTCGCCGCCGCGCCTGTTTTCACCGCCGCCCCGACGCCCGCGCAGGCCGAAACGCGCAGCTTCACCATCGCCGCCACCGTCAACGACGACGTGGTGACCAAGGAGGACGTGGAAAATCGCCTCGCCCTCTATCTTGCCGGCAACCCGCGCAAGCCGCCGCCCGCCGTGCGCGTGAAGATGGAAAAGCAGGTGCTGGACAAGCTCATCGACGAGAAACTGCAATTGCAGGAGGCGCGCAACCTCGGCATCGTCATCGACAAGGCGCAGATCGACGGCGGCTTCGCCAATATCGCCGAGCAAAACCACCTCACCGCCGACCAGTTCAAGGAGAAACTGAAGGAAACCGGCGTGTCCCTCGGCACGCTGCGCGACCAGATCCACGCGGAAATCGCCTGGTCGCAGGTCGTGCGCCGCAAGCTGGGCCCGCAGGTCAACGTCTCGGAAAGCGACATCAACACGGCGGTCAGCATGATCGACAAGAACAAGGGCAAGCCCGTCTATCAGGTCGCGGAAATCCTGCTGACCGTGCCGGGCGCGGCGCATGAATCCGAGGTGCGGCACGGCGCGGAAAAGCTCATCGATCAGATCAAGCACGGCGCGCCCTTCTCCGCCGTCGCGCGGCAGTTCTCGCAAGCGCCGGGCGCGGGCAACGGCGGCGACCTCGGCTGGGTGCAGGAAGGCCAGCTGGAACCCAAGCTCGACGCCGCGCTGCACAAGATGCATCCCGGCCAGATCAGCAACCCCATCCGCACCGAAAAGGGCTATGACATCCTGTTCCTGCGCAACATCCGCATCGTCGGCGAAACGGTGAACGGCAAAAAGCCGTCGGCGGACGAAGACGCCGCCGCCGCGCAGGACGGGACCGGGGATGCCGCGCAGGACGCCCCGAAGGACAAGACACAAGACGCGCCGAAGGATGACGCCCAGAACGACAACAAGAGCGACAGCAAGGACGGCGGTACGGACGATACGCAGGACGCGGCGAAAAAACCCTCCAAGGAGGACGCCACCCGCGCCGCCCTCGCCCAGCAGATCGGCATGCACCGCCTCGGCCAGATGCAGGAGCAATATTTGAGCGACCTGCGCGCCAGCGCCTTCATCGACAAGCGCCTTTGACCTCCGTCGGGGATAAAGCGGCCGAAGCGCTGCAACAGCTGCCCCCGCTGCGCGCGGTCATCGCGCAGCACGGGCTCATGGCCAAGCGCGGCCTCGGCCAGAACTTCCTGCTCGACCTCAACCTCACATCCAAGATCGCGCGCGCCTGCGGCGACCTTGCGGGCCGCAACGTCATCGAGGTCGGGCCCGGTCCCGGCGGACTCACCCGCGCGCTTTTGATGACGGACGCCAATGTCGTCCACGCCATCGAGCGCGACGACCGTTGCGTGGAAGCCCTGCAGGACGTGGTGGCGGCGGCGGAAGGGCGGCTGGCGCTGCACGCCGACGACGCGCTGAAGACGGATTACGAGGCGATTTGCGCCGCGCCGCGCGTGGTGGTCGCCAACCTGCCCTATAACATCGCGAGCCCCCTGCTGGTCGGCTGGCTGAAAACCCTGCCGCTGTTCGAGAGCCTGACGCTGATGTTCCAAAAGGAAGTCGCCGAGCGCATCGTCGCGCGCACGCGCACGAAGGATTACGGCAGGCTCTCGGTCCTTTCGCAATGGCTGTGCCACGCGGAAAAGGTCTTCGACCTGCCGCCCGAGGCCTTCACCCCGCCGCCCAAGGTGACCTCCAGCATCGTGCATCTCACGCCCCGCGCGCGCACGGACGACGTCGAGATTTCGCTGATGGAGAAGATCACCGGCGCGGCCTTCGGCCAGCGGCGCAAGATGCTGCGGCAAAGCCTGAAGACGCTGGATTTGAAATCGCACGGGCTGGATGCGCAGACGTTGCTGGAAAAAGCCGCCCTGCCCGAAACCGCGCGGGCGGAGGAAATCGACGTCGCGGGCTTCGTGCGCCTCGCCCTCGCCTACCGCGAGCTGACGTCTTAAACGCTATCGGAAATTTTATATTTACTGCCCGCCCGGCTTGAGCGTGGCGATGAACCCGTCGAGGTCGGTCAGGCGGCGGCGTTTCTGGCGCTCGGCCTCCAGTATCGCGCGCACGGCGGCGATGCTGTCCTGCAAATCGTTGTTGACGATGACGTAGTCGAATTCCTTGTAATGCGCGATCTCGTCCTGCGCCTTGCCGAGGCGACGCTCGATCTCTTCCTCGCTGTCCTGCGCGCGGTTGTGCAGGCGGTGCGCCAGCTCGTCCCAGCTCGGCGGCAGCAGGAAGACGGAAACCACGTCGTCCGGCGCCATTTCGGCCAGCTTGCGGTTGCCCTGCCAGTCGATGTCGAACAAAACGTCGCGCCCTTCTTCCAGCGCCTTTTCGACCGGCGCGCGCGGGGTGCCGTAGAGGTGCTGGTTATAGACCATCGCGTGTTCCAGCATGTCGCCGGCCTCGATCATCTTCTCGAATTCGGGGCGATCGACGAAATAGTAATGCTGGCCCTCGACCTCGCCCGGGCGCTTGGCGCGGGTGGTGGCGGAAACGGAAATGGTCGTCGCGGGGTCGAGCCGCATGATCTCGCGCGAAATCGTGGTCTTGCCGCCGCCCGGCGGGGAGGCCAGCACAAGCATAACCCCCCTGCGTTTCAGGGTCGGCAAAGGCCTTGCGGCAAGAGGGCTGATTTTTTCAGCTGTCATCATCTTTCGCGTGCTATGAATAAACCGTGTCGAATCTGTGTCAGACTTTATAACGCGGCCATCGGCCCGATACAAGACCGGAAAGCCGGAATATGAAAAAAGAAAGCGTCATCTTCATCACGGGGGCCACCAGCGGCATCGGCCGCGCGCTGGCACTGGAATACGCAGCCCCCGGCGTCACCCTTTTGCTGGCGGGACGCGACAAAGCCCGGCTGGAAGAGGTCAGCGCCGCCTGCGCGCAAAAGGGCGCCGTCGTCAAAACCGCCGCCCTGCCCGTAACCGAGCGCGAGGGCTGGGAAAAGCAGCTCGCCGCATGGGACGACGAGACGCCCATCGACACCGTCATCGCCAACGCGGGGATTTCCGGCGGCACCGGCAAGGCGGGCGGGGAGAGCGAGGCGCAGTTCCGCGAGATCATGGCCACCAACCTCGACGGCACCTTCAATACCGTGAACCCGCTCATCCCGCGCATGCGCGCGCGCAAAAGCGGGCATATCGTGCTGATGAGCTCGATGGCGGGGTTTCGCGGCCTGCCCTCCGCCCCCGCCTACAGCGTCAGCAAATCCGCCGTGCGCGCCTATGCCGAGGCGCTGCGCCCGTTGCTGGCGGCCGACGGCGTGAAGGTCAGCGCCATCTTCCCGGGCTTCATCAAGACGCCGCTGACCGACGCGAATAATTTCGCCATGCCGGGACTGATGGAGCCGGAAGACGCCGCGCACAAAATGCGCGACGGCATCGCGCGCGGCAAGCCCGTCATCGCCTTCCCCCTGTCGTTCCGCATGACGATGATGCTGGTCTGCGCCCTGCCCCGCCGCCTCGGCGACATGCTGGTGGCGAAAGCACCGAAAAAGAATTGAGCGAAGAATAAAACAAAAGAAAAACCCCGGCGGAATTTTCCGGCCGGGGTTTTTCGATGCGTGCAAGTATTACTGGTTCACGCCGGAAGCGGAGCTACCCTTCTTCGTGGATTTTTTCGTCTCGGTTTTTTTCTTGTGGTGATGATGCTTTTTCTTGTGGTGCTTCTTCGCCGATTTCTTGACGGACTTCTCCGCCTTTTTTTCCGTTGTCTTCACGTGGTGTTTTTCATGCGCCTGCGTAGCGGAAGCGGCAGGCGTACCGCCGTCTTGCGCCGAGGCGATAACGGGGGCCGCAGTGGACAGCAGGCCCGCGATAACGGCAACGGCCAGCAGGTTTTTCGTCATGGTCATGGTTGTTACTCCAAGGGGGTTTGATAGTCGATGCATCCCATTATAGAGAGATTCCCGAAACCGGAATGCCACTTCCATATTATATTTTTGCAATCTTTCCCCCTCTTTTTCAGGTGATTAACTTCCAATTTTTTCCATATATTTGAAAGACTTATGCTGCAACGCAGCGGTCGATTTGCCTTTTATGACCCAAAGCGCGGGTGATACAATCCGCTTGCTATCCAAAAACAACAAAAAGCGACCCGCGCTTGAAAGAAGAGTTCAACAACGCATCCCCGCCGGGCGGCCATACCGCCCGTCTGGACGCCATCCTGCAACGCCTCGCCCGCGTGCCGGAGGGCAAGGAGGTCGCCGATTTCCTCGCCGCGCACAAGGTCCAGATCCACCTGAAGGACGACACCCGCAACCACGCCGCCGCCTCCACTCTGCTCATCACCGGGGTGAAGAACGGGCGGTACAGCTACAAGACGCCGGAAGTCATCCTGCAGTCAGAGCTGAGCGACGACAACATCCTGCAAGCCCTCGTCCATGAGGCGCAGCACATCCGCCAGCACCTGAGCGGCGTGGGCAACCCCGACCGCATCCTGGATGAAGCCGACGCCATCCTGTTCTACCGCCTGCAGGAAGCCGACGCGCAGGCCGCGGCGACGCAGGTCGCCTGGCGGCTGAAGCTGGCGGGCGACGACGCGCCGTGGGAAGCCGCGAAACAGGTGGGCTACGAAGGCATCTGCGACGCTTTTGAAAAGATCGCCACGCAAGACCCGTCGTCCCTCGACGACGGCCGCGCGAAACGCGTGGCTTTCGATGCGTGGTTCGCCAAGGACTCGCGCCTTGCGCATTACAACCAGCATACCGTGGACCTCATGGTCCCCTTCCTCGCCAAGGGGCGGGACGAGATTTTCAAGGACCACGGGATGGTGAACGCGCCGCTGGACGCGGAATGGCTGGAAAAGCTGCACGGCATCTGCCCGCTGCCCTATCTTTTGCAGCCGGGCGCGGCGGATATCCTGACCGACCCCGCCTACCGCCGCGACATGCACCTGCGCCCGCCCGCGCCGGAGGTCGAAAGCGCGAACGACAACGGGACGCAGACGCCCGTCATCAGGAACAAGCCGAAACCCTCCGGCCCGAAAGCGGCCTGAGTTTTAAAAACCAGAGAGCCCCTTCCAAGCCACAGCGTCACCCCCGCCCCCGCGCGGGGGTCCGGGGGCAGCACAAAGAAGTCACTGCTCATTGAAGCAACCCCGGATGCCCGGGCAAGCCGGGCATGACAGCCGCTTTTAAAATCAGGCCGCCGGATGCACGAGGATATTGCGGAACTGCCAGGGGTCTTCGGGGTCGATGTCCTCGGGGAAAAGTCCGGGGCGGCCCTGCAGCGGCGTCCAGTCCGTATAGTAGCCCTTGACGGGGCCGAGGTAGGGCTTTTGCACTTCAAGGCAGCGCGCGAAATCCATTTCATCCGCCTCGACGATGCCGGCGTTCGGGTTTTCCAGCGCCCAGACCATGCCCGCCAGCACGGCGGATGTCACCTGCAGGCCGGTCGCGTTCTGGTAGGGGGCCAGCGCGCGCGTTTCCTCGATGGAAAGCTGCGAGCCGTACCAATAGGCGTTCTTCGCATGGCCGAAGAGCAAGACGCCCAGCTCGTCCTTGCCGTTCACGATCTCGGCCTCGTCCAGAATGTGGTGCTTTTCCTGCGGCTTGCCGGAACCGAACATCTCGATGAGCGAGAGCACGGCGTTGTTGGCCGGGTGGTAGGCGTAGTGGCAGGTGGGGCGGTAGTCGGGCTGCGCGCCCTCGCCCACGGTGAAATAATCGGCGATCGAGATCGACTCGTTATGCGTGACCAGCCACGCGAACTGCGGGCCCGGCGTGGGGCACCAGCTGTAAAGCCGCGTATCCGCGCCCGGCTGCATCAGGAAGATGGCGGCCTGACAGCCCTTTTCATGGCGGCGCGCGCTGGGCGGCATCCATTTTTCATGCGTGCCCCAGCCCAGCTCCGCCGGCTGCATGCCTTCGGAGATGAAACCCTCGACCGACCATGTGTTGACGAAGGTATGGAACGGCTTGGGGTGGCGCGCGCTGCGTGTCGCGCTCGGCGATGTGGATGCCCTTCACGCCCGCCTTCTGCATCAGCTTCGCCCAGTCCGCGCGGGTCTTCGGCACTTCCGTGCCCGCGCCCGTATCCTTCGCGACGTCGAGCAGCGCCTGCTTCACGAACCACGACACCATGCCGGGATTGGCCCCGCAGCAGGAAACGGCGGTGGTGCCGCCGGGGTTCTTGCGGCGTTCTTCCAGCACCGCCTCGCGCAGTGCGTAGTTGGAACGCTCGGACGGGTCGAGGCTTTCATCGAAGTAAAACCCCAGCCAAGGCTCGACCACCGTGTCGATATAGGGCGTGTCCAGCTCGCGGCAGAGGCGCATGAGGTCGAGGGAGGAAACATCGACGGTCAGGTTCACGCAAAAGCCCTGCCCCCCGCCCTCGGTCAGCAGGGGGGTGAGGACTTCGCGGTAATTGTCCTTGGTGATCGCCTGCTTGATGAAGCGCGCGCCGTGCTGCTCGGCCAGTTCCTTGTTGGAATCGTCGGGATCGACCACGACAAGCCGTTTCGGGTCGAAGTCGAAATGGCGCTCGATCAGCGGCAGGGTGCCGCGCCCGATGGAGCCGAAGCCCAGCATGACGACGGGCCCGTCGATGCGCGCATATTTTTCAAAAGACGCGTTTTGCGCGCCCGCTTCAGTCCCGTTTTTTTCCACGCTTGTCATGATTTATGCAGCGACTCCGATCTGTTCATCCATTAAAAAGAGGCCGGAATGAAACCGGCCGGAAAGCGTGTTTAGCCTGTCTTTTCCAAAAAGACAATCTTTTCGGCGAACCAAGTTCAGGTCATTGAAAATATTGGCGTTTTTACGACTACGCGCCGCGCTCGATGGTCACCAGCACCTCGCCCTCGTCCGCGCCGGGCGCGACGGATTGCAGGCGGTGCCCGGCCTCTTCGCAGAACAGGGAGAAGTCCTTGGGCGCATGGTCGTCGGTGACGCGGACGGTCAGCACCGCGCCGGGCGCGAGCTTCAGCAAGACCTTGCGCGCCTTCAGGACCGGCAGCGGGCAGATGAGGCCCCTTGCGTCGAGGTGATGGGCGCTCATGCCGTCTTGCCTTCCGTCTTTTTTTGCGAAGGCGGATGAGGGTTGAAGGCCTTCATCACGTCCTCGACCGAGAGATCGTCGAGGCTGTCGCATTGCAGGACGGTCACGGCTTCGCCGGTCGGGGCGGAAAGCTCGGGGTGGGTCGCGCCGGAAAACAGTGCGAGGGTCGGGCAGTTCGACATGGCGATGAGATGCGTGGGGCCGGTATCGTTGCCGACCGCGCCCGCCGCGCCGCGCGCCAGCGTCGCGATGTCGTAGAGCGAGGTCTTGCCGCACAGGTCGATGGCGCCCGGGCAGGATTTCAGCACGCGGTCTATCGTTTCGCGCTCCGCATTCGTGCCCAGCACGGCGATGGCGTAGCCCTGCTGCATGAGCTTCAGTCCCAGCGCGCCGTATTTCAGCGCGGGCCAGCGTTTCTGCGGCCATGTCGGGGCGGAGCCCGGCACGAAAAGAACATAGGGCGCGGCGACGCCCAGCAGGGAGACGTCGGACGTCATCCACGACAAATCCGGCATCCCGACCTCGATCCCCGCGACGGCGAGGATTTGCCTGTGCCGCTCGAAGGCGTGCATGTCGCGCCATTTCGGGTTGGGGTAGTAAAGCTTGCTCTCCGGCACCACGCCCGACCATTCCGGCTTTTGACGGAACAGCAGGTAGAAAAACGCCGTGCGGTCGTTGAGCTGCAGGTCATAGACGCGGGTGAAATTCCCGCCGTTCAGGAAACGCCGCAGCTTCGCCCATGCGGGGATGTTGTAAAAAGGCGCGCGGGCGATCGCCTTCACGTCGTTGAAATAGCCGCTGCGCTGGCCCATATCGACGAAGGGCGCGGTGGTCAAAAGAGTGATATGCGCCTTGGGGTGATGCTGGCGGATGGCGGCCATCGAGGCCTGCGCGATCATGAAATCGCCCAGCGCCGAAAGCTTGATGACAAGGATGTTTTCCGCGCTGCCCGTATCCGTATCTGTCCCCATCCGCGGCGCGCTTTACTCGGCCGCGTGTTCGACGGTCGCCGCGTGCAGCGGCAGGGCGCGGATGGCGCGCGGGCCTTCGTTGTCCTGCGCCGCGTTCGCCGCGGGGGGCAACGCCTTCACGCCCGTGCCGGTTCCCAGCAGCTCGGCATAGACGTCCAGCGTGCCCTGGCACATCTGCTCGTTGGTGAAATGGGCGGCGACATGCGCCATCGCCCTTGTCGCCAGCATCGCGCGGCCGCGCAGGTCGAGGCCCATCGCCTCGTTCAGCGCGGCGGCCAGCGCGCCGACGTCGCCGGGCGCGACCAGCCAGCCGGTCTCGTCGCGCAAAATCGTCTCGCGCGCGCCGCCGTGGTCGGTGGCGATGACGGGGCGGCCCATGGCCTGCGCCTCGATCGGCACGCGGCCGAAGCCTTCGGGCACCAAGGAGGGCACCACGACGACGGTTGCGATCATGTAGGCGGCGGGAATGTCGTTGCAGTCGGTGACGATGCGCGCCGCGCCGCCCATGTCCTTGGATTCGATATAGGCCTCCAGCTCCTTGCGGTAGCTTTCGTTGCCGATGTCCGAGCCGACGAAGAGGCAGAAGACGTCCTTGCGCTGCAATTGCTCCAGCGCGTCGAGCAGGAACATATGGCCCTTGATGCGGGTGAGCCGCGCGGGCAGCAGAACGACCGCCGCGCCGTCGGGGATGCGCATCTTGCGCGCGAGGGCGACGAGACGCTCGGGCGTCACGGAATTGGGATGGAAACGCTCGATCGCGACGCCGCGGTGCACGACGCGCACGATGTTCGGGTCGATCTTGTAGTTCTGCTCGAGGTAATCGGCGAGGAAGTGGGACACCGCGATGACGCGCTCGCCCCCCGCAATGGCGGAATTGTAGAACTGCTTGAACTTGCCGCCCAGCGCGTGGGCCGCGTGGCAGCTGGTGACGTAATGCGCGGCGGTGCCCTTCACGGCGCGGCGCGCGCTCCAGGCCGGCGCGCGCGAGCAGGCGTGGACGAGATCGACGTTCTGCTCGCGGATGATGCGGCGCAGGCGCCCCGTGTTGGCCGCCATGGTCAGCGGGTTCTTGGAATGGACCGGCAATTCGATATGCACGCCGCCCGCCTTGGCGATTTCATGCACCCGCGCCCCGCCGCTGGAAACGACGATGGAATGGCCGCCCGCCGCGACGATGGCCGCGTTGATGTCGATGACGCCCTGCTCGACCCCGCCGGAGTTGAGCGCAGGCACGACCTGCATGATGACCGGCGCGTGATGGCCGCCGACAAACTGGCGAAAGGCGATGCTGCCCGTATCCCATGTTCTGATCATGATATTGTCTTCCAAATTGCTTCTTGCAGGCCGCCTCTTGGGCCTGCGCGGCGGGCGCAAAAGCCCTTTAAAATCCGCTACCCCCTGCTTTTACCGCCAAATCGCGGGGATTTCCAGTGAAATTCCCTTAATCGCGCTTGACTCAGGCAAGGGGGAAGACGACATTAATATACTGTTTTCAACCCCTTGAAAGGACGGACGCCGAAAACCATGCAACCCGCAAGCCACGACAAATCGCAAAAAGAGCTGAAGCTGACCCTGCCCGACGGCAAGGAACTTACCTTTGCGACCCCCGTGACCGGGCTTGACGTGGCCTCCTCCATCGGCCCCGGCCTTGCCAAGGCCGCGCTGGCGGTGAAGCTGAACGGCGAGATCATTGATCTCAACCGCGCCCTGCCCGCCAGCGGCGCGCTCGAGATCGTCACGCGCAAATCCGCGGACGCGCTCGAGATCATCCGCCACGACACTGCCCACGTGATGGCCGAGGCGGTGCAGGAGCTTTTCCCCGGCACGCAGGTCACCATCGGCCCTTCGATCGAGAATGGCTTTTACTACGACTTCGCCCGCGACGAGCCTTTTTCCACCGAAGACCTCGGCGCGATCGAGAAGAAGATGAAGGAAATCGTCGCCCGCAACGAGCCCTTCACGCGCGAGGTCTGGAAGCGCGACGAGGCCATCAGGCACTTCGAGGGCATCGGAGAGAAATACAAGGCCGAGATCATCCGCGACCTGCCGGAAAGCGAGGAGATCAGCATCTACCGCCAGGGCAAGTGGTACGACCTTTGCCGCGGCCCGCACCTGCCCTCCACCGGCCACGTCGGCACGGCCTTCAAGCTGATGAAGGTGGCCGGCGCCTATTGGCGCGGGGACAGCAACAACGCGCAGCTCCAGCGCATCTACGGCACGGCGTGGCGCGACCAGAAGGAACTGGACGCCCACCTGCACATGCTGGAGGAAGCGGAAAAGCGCGACCACCGCAAGCTGGGCCGTGAAATGGACCTCTTCCACATGCAGGAAGAATCCGTCGGCAGCGTCTTCTGGCACGACAAGGGCTATACCATCTGGCGCGCGCTCGAAGACTTCATCCGCCGCCGCATCCGCGCCGCGGGCTATCAGGAAGTAAAGACGCCGCAATTGTTCGACAGCTCGCTGTTCAAGGCCTCGGGCCACTGGGACATTTACGGCGACAACATGTTCAAGGTCGAGGTGAAGGCGGACGAGCGTACGCTGGGCGTGAAGCCCATGAACTGTCCCGCGCATGTTCAGGTCTTCAACCAAGGCCTGAAATCCTACCGCGACCTGCCGATCCGCATGGCGGAATTCGGCTGCTGCCACCGCAACGAGCCCTCGGGCGCGATGCACGGCATCATGCGCGTGCGCCAGTTCACGCAGGACGACGCGCATATCTTCTGCCGCGACGATCAGGTCGAAAAGGAATCGCTCGATTACTTCAAGCTGCAGCTCGGCGTCTATAAAGACCTCGGCTTCGAAAACATCTCGGTCAAGCTGGCCCTGCGCCCGGGCGCGAACGAGCGCCTCGGCTCCGACGAGGTCTGGGACCGCGCCGAAGGCGACCTGCGCAACGCGCTGACCGCCGCCGGGCTGGAATTCGAGGAACTGCCGGGCGAAGGCGCCTTCTACGGGCCGAAGGTGGAATTCCACCTGACCGACGCCATCGGCCGCACGTGGCAATGCGGCACGCTGCAGCTCGACTTCAACCTGCCCGAGCGGCTCGACGCCAGCTATATCGGCGAGGACAGCCAGCGCCACCGCCCCGTCATGCTCCACCGCGCCATTCTGGGCTCCATGGAGCGTTTCATCGGCATCCTCATCGAGCACCACGCGGGCAAGCTGCCCCTGTGGCTGGCGCCGGTGCAATGCGTTATCGCGACCATCACCTCGGACGCGGACGATTACGCGCAGGAAGTTCTGGAAAAACTCAAGGCCGCGGGCGTGCGCGCGGTGGCCGACGTGCGCAACGAGAAGATCAACTACAAGATCCGCGAGCACAGCCTGCAGAAAATCCCCGAAATATGGGTCGTCGGCAAGCGCGAGGCGGAGGAAGCCAAGGTCGCCATCCGCCATCTGGCCGCCGAGGGCGAGAAACAAGGCGCGCAAGAAGTGCTTGCACTTGACGCCGCAATCCGTAAAATCTCTGATGAATCAGCGCCCCCGCAATGACGGCGGCATGAACCACCCCCGACCGCTTTTCCGGCCGCCGGTTTCCGGCTTCGCCGGGCGCGCGGCGGGTTTTTACCAAAACAGCAACAGGAGAATGTCCCATAGCTAACTTCAACAGATCCTCGCCCCGCGATGTCGGCCCCCGCACCAACGGCCAGATCCGTGCCGAAAAAGTGCGCGTCATCGACGAAGACGGCGAAATGGTCGGCGTCATGTCCGTGCGCGACGCCATCGAGAAGGCGGAAGACGCCGGTCTCGACCTCATCGAAATTTCCCCCAACGCCGAGCCGCCCGTCTGCAAGATCGGCGATTTCGGCAAGTACCGCTACGAGCAGCAGAAAAAAGAAGCCGCCGCGCGCAAGAACCAGAAAATCGTCACCACCAAGGAAGTCAAGCTGCGCCCCAACATCGAGGAGCACGACATCCAGGTCAAGCTGCGCAACGCGCGCCGCTTTTTCGACGACGGCGACAAGGTGCGCTTCACCCTGCAGTTCCGCGGCCGCGAGAACGAGCACCGCGAATTCGGCTACGCGCTCATCCGCCGCATCAAGGAAGAGCTGCTGGACGTGGGCAAGGTCGAAATGGACGCAAGGCAGGAAGGCAACTCGATCGTCATGATCATGGTGCCCGCGAAAGCCCCCTGACGCACCCTTCATTCCATGAAAAAAGCCCCGCGCGCGCTGCCGGGGCTTTTTTCATGCTTGTTTATCCGCGTCAGCCGTGCGTCTTCTTGCCGAAGTCGGCGGGAAGTTTGCGGATGTCCTGCTCGGTGCTGTTCACCCAGTCGATCATCTCGGCCGGCTTGGTCGCGCCGTCCGCGCGGGAGATAAGCTTGCCCCTGTAGAAAATCATCATCGTCGGCAGCACCCGCACGTTATAGGCGGCGAGAATCTCGGGCGAGGCGTCGGCATCGACGTTGTAAAAATCCATGCGGCCGTTTTTCAGCACGTGCAGCCTGTCCACATAGGGCTGCAGCACGCGGCAATAGGTGCACCAGTCGGCGTGGAACTCCACCACGACGGGCAGCGTTTCCGCGTCCAGCGTCGCATCGAAAGTATGCATGTCGAGCGTCGGGATGCCCTGCGCCTGCGCGCTCGGCGGCACGGGAACGTCGAGCATGCCGGCCCGTGACGGCGCGGCGCCCGCCAGCGAGAGGCAGCCCGCGATGGCCAGAACGGCCCGTAAACGCCCTGTTTTCAAGGGGCAATCCTTTCGTTATTTCGTTTCCTTGCTCTTTATATTGTCCTGTGCGGACGGGATTTCGTCAATGAAAAAGCGCCCTGCCTTGCGGCAGGACGCTGTTTTCAAAGGATAAACGCGATAATCAGATCGCGCCATCGACCCATTTGAACAGGTCGGATTTCGGCATGGAGCCCACGGTTTGCGCCACGACCTCGCCGCCCTTGAAGATGAGCAGCGTGGGAATGGAGCGCACGCCGTATTTGCTGGGCGCGTTCGGGTTGTCGTCGATATTGACCTTGACGACCTTGATGGCAGCGCCTTTTTCCTGCGCCAGCGCATCGACGCTGGGGCCGAGGGCGCGGCAGGGGCCGCACCATTCCGCCCAGAAATCGACCAGCACCGGGCCTTCGGCCTTCAGCACTTCCTGTTCGAAGTCATTATCGCTAACTTGTTGAACGCCCATGTCTTTTTCCTTTCAATCTGTACGGGATACCCCCGGTATCAGGGAGTCGGCCCTTTGCCGCCGGGTTTCTTGCTCGACGGCGCGGCCGGCTTGTCACCCTTAATATCGTTCGCGGCGACCGCTTGTAAAGACTGTTCAAGCAGTTGTTCGAGAACATTTTTCGGCACGCCGCCGGTGACGCCGTAGATCGCCTCGTTGCCCTTCATGGTGACGAGGGTCGGGATGGAGCGCACGTTGAAGGCGCCGGCGAGGTTCGGGCTTTCATCGACGTTGATCTTGACGACCTTCACCTTGTCCTGATTCTCTTCGGCGAATTTTTCCAGCGTGGGGGCCAGCGCCTTGCAGGGGCCGCACCAGTCCGCGTAGAAGTCGATGAGGACGAGCTTGTCGGATTTGAGCACTTCTTCTTCGAAGTTCTGCTCGTTAACGGGAATTACGAATGCCATGTCTTTTTTCCTTTCAATGAATGTAGCCGGTTAGCGTTTCTTGAAGTCGAACCGCCCCGGATCGCGCAGGATCAGAATGGCCGGTTTTTCATCAATGAACATTTGCGCCCAGTTTTCCGGGTCTTCCCTCTTTTGCACGCCGTGCACGGTGCCGATGTTCTCGACCCGCTGTACGTGGCCGCCGAAGAAGGGTTTCTTCGCGACCTCGTAATCGAAATCAATCACGCCCTTCCAGACCTCGTCCTTGCGCGCGGCGTCGTTGAAGACGCGCAGAACGTCGCCCTTTTCCAGCGGGAACAGTGCGTCGTAGCCGGTCTTGCCGTCCTCGTAGAAACACCAGATCGTGCCCTCCGTGCCCTGTTCGGAAAAAGCTTCCAGCCGGCCGCGCAGGATGCGGGGCACGGTCTTTTTTTCCGGCAGGTCGTTTTTCTCGTCTTGCGGCACGGCGCAGGTGTCCCTTGCTGTCAAAAAGGCGCGAAAGTTCTTATGGTCTGTGATACGCCGTTTACCCTAAACGATAGCCGCGCGAGGTCAAGGGTGTTTCTGTAATCCCGAGGGATTCAGGCGCCGGAATCCACGGTGTTTTGAGTTTATGGAAAAATATAGAGGCTAAAGCAGGTATTTTTCCAGCATCCCGTCCGGCAGCGGCATCAGGTCCGGCCCGTCGGTCCAGAGCAGGGCGCAGCGCACCGGCCGGTCGGGGTAGATGTGGCGCATGACCGATTTATAGGCCGCGAGCTGCTTGAGGTAGAGCACCGGCACGTCCTCGGGCCTTTGCGGCGGCGGGCGGTTGGTCTTGTAATCGACGATGAGGATTTCCTCATCCGTCACCAGCAGCCGGTCCATCTCCCCGGACAGAACATGCGAAAGCTTCCTGTCCGCCCCCGCTTTCGCGCCGAGCAGCCCCACGACCGGCACCTCCGCGCGCGAGCCCGCGCCGAAGATGGGCGCGAAATCCGGGTGGCGCAGCACGGCCAATATCTCCCGGCCCAGCATTTCCTGCTGCTCGCCCGTCATGGCGAGCGCGGGGCGGGCGAGATAGGCGGCGAGCGCGCCGTCCCATTTCGCCTGCGGCAGTTGCGGCAGGACTTCGAGTATCTGGTGCACGATGATGCCGCGGCGGAAACGCCAGTCCTCGTCCTGCGCCAGCGGGCCGCGCGCGGCGGGCTCGTCTTCCCCCGGTTTCGACGGAGCGAGCGGGACGGCGGGCGCGGGCTCTTCCGGCGCGGGCTCGAAAACCCATGACGGCAGCGGCTTGCGCGCGGGCGCGGCCTCTTTCGCTGCGGCGGCGCGGTCTTCGGGCGGCTTTTCCTGCGGGCAGCTATGCGCGCGCACCATGAACGGCTTGTCGTCGTCATCCGTCACCGCCTGTCCATCGACGATGAAAGGCATGGTCTCCGCCCCTTTCGGGAAGGCGCTTTCCAGCAGTTCGTGCCAGCAGCCCGCGGGCACGGACCTGCCCGACTGGTGGCCGCAGATGTAAAGCCGGTCTTCCGCCCTTGTCAGCGCGACGTAGAGCAGGCGGCGGTATTCCTCCTCCTGCCCCGCGCGGGCGGCGTCGCGCGGTTCGGCATAGGCGGCGGCGTCGAATTCCGCGCGCGGCGACCAGAGCGGCACGCCCTTCTTGTCTTCCTCCGTTTCCGGCGGCCAGATGAGGCGCACGCGCGCGTGGTTGAAGTCATGCGGGCGTTTCGCGGCATCGGGCAGGAAGACGATGGGCGCCTGCAGGCCTTTCGAGGCGTGGACCGTCATGATGCGCACCTGGTCGAGGTCGTGCTGCTCCTGCTCGCGCTTGATCTCGGTCTTGCCGCGCAGGAACCAGTCGGCGAATTTCTGCAGCGAGGGGGTGTGCGACTGCTCGTAATGCAGCGCACTGTTCAGGAATTCGTCGAGCGCGTCCTGAATATCCCCGCCCAGCCGCGCGTGAAAGCCGCGCCGTCCGCTCACCGCGTCGGCGATGCAGGGCGTGCCCAGCGCCTCGGCGAAGAATTCATAGGGCGTGTCGTGCCCGGCCTTCCTGATCCATTTTTCGAGATAGGCGTAGATATCCGGCCGCTGCGCCTTGACCGCGTCGTAAAGCGTGCCCTTGCGCGCGTGGCACAGGCCGAAAAGCTCTTCCTCCTCCATGCCGACGAGGGGGGATTTCAAAAGCGTAGCCAGCGTCAAATCGTCGCGCGGCTGCAGGGCGAAGCCCGCCAGCGCCAGCAGGTCCATGACCGCGATTTCCTCGGTCAGCGTCATGCGGTCGATGCCCGCGACGGGCACGTGCTTTTCCTTCAGCGCGCGCATGAGCATTTCGACCAGCCCCCTTCGCGACTGGACGAGGATGAGGATGTCCCCCGCGCGCACGGGCCGCCCGCGCGATTCAAGCATCTCGCCGCCATCCAGCCAGCCGCGCACCGTCTCGGCGATCTTGCGGGCGAGCTTGCTGGCGGCGTTCTCGCCGGGCTCGACTTCCAGCGGCATTTTCCACGCATCCTGCGGTTCCGGCGCGGGCGGGCGGATGAGCGGCCAGAGCTCGACGCGCCCCGCCTGCCCTTCGCGGAAGGCAAGGTGGCGCACCCCGCGCGCGACGTCGCTCACCACGCCCTGCCGCGCGGCGGGGTCGGAAAAAACGGCGTCCACCACTTCCAGCACCGCGCGGGTGGAGCGGAAGGAATGCTCCAGAAAAACGTCCCAGCCTTCCTGCACCTGCGCGACGCGGTCGCCGAAATAACGCTGCATGCGCGAGAACTCGGCGGGGTCCGCGCCCTGAAAGCTGAAGATGGACTGTTTTTCGTCCCCCACGACGAAAAGCGTGCGCGCGCTGTCCTCGCTGCGGCCCCGGCCGGAGAAGAACTCGTCCGACAACGCCTTGATGACGCGCCACTGGTAGGGGCTGGTGTCCTGCGCCTCATCGACGAGGATATGGTCGATGCCCTCGTCCAGCTTGAACAGCACCCAGTTGACCATGTCTTTTTCCGCCAGCAGGTCGCAGGTCTTCAGGATCAGGTCGTCGTAATCCAGCCGGTCGGTCTGGCGCTTGTATTTCTCGTACCGCCCGACCATTTCGGAGCCAAGGGTGAGCAGCGCGCCGTTAAGCGCGGCAAGGCGCACGGCGCGCAGGCTGTCCTCGACCTTTTCCAGCCTTTCGGCCTCGCGCCGCATGACGTCCTCGATATCGGGATATGCTTCCTGCGCTTTTTTGGTGGAAAACCTCTTGCGCAAATCGCCCGTCGTGGTGAAAAACGCGCCGCGGTACTGGCCGTACAAAAAGGCGCGGTCGGCGGGACGTTCCAGCCACGGCTGCAGGCAGGCGGCGGCCTTCTGGTCGTTCGCGCTGCCCTCCAGCAGGGCGGCAAGGGCGTGGCGCAGCGCGGCTTCCTCCTCCTGCGGCAGATGGCCCGCGTTGCGGCGGATTTTCTCTTCCGTGTCGTCGGGCGCGAGGCCGAGATGGGCATAGACGCCGGCGATGGTCTTTTCCGCCTTGCCCTCGCTATCGCCGTGGCTTTTCAGGATGCGGGCGAGGTGGTTGCGTTTCGCCATGATCTTGGCCATCAGGCTGTTCATGTCCGCGCTGTTGAGCAGCAGGACGAGACTGCTGAAGGCCTGCGCCAGCGGCTGCGCGGGTTCCTTCCTGGCGACGGCGATGATGTCGTTGAGGCAGCGGCGCAGGTATTCGACCGCGTCTTCCTCGTCCATCAGCTCGAAATGCGGCGGCAGCCCCGCCTCGACCGGAAAGCGTTTCAGCACCGACTGGCAAAAGGAGTGGATGGTCATTATTTTAAGTCCACCCGGCGTGTCCAGCACCCGCGCGAAAAGGCGGCGGGCGGCGCGCACCAGCGCCTCGTCCGGTCTTTGGCCGACGAGCTTGAACAGTTCCTCTTCCAGCTCCGCGTCGGGCATGACCGCCCAGTCGCCGAGCTTTTCGTAGATGCGGTTGGACATTTCCGCCGCCGCCGTCTTGGTGAAGGTGAGGCAAAGGATTTTATCCGGCCGCGTCGCGCCGGCTTCCGCCTGTCCTGCACGGGGCAGCATCAGGCGCAGCACGCGGTCGATGAGGACTTTCGTCTTGCCCGTGCCGGCGGAAGCGCCGACCCAGACGCTGCGCAGCGGGTCGGCGGCGGCGGATTGCCGCTCGTTCGCCGTCACGGCGGGTTCTATTTTTCTGGTGGCGGCGTTCTCGCGCGTCATGCCGCCTCCCCTTCCTCGTCGCCGGAAAGACCCCATTCCTTTACGCGGGCGAGGTGCTCGTAATCCGAAAAGCGCGGCCTGGCGACCGCGCGCGGCTGGCAGATATAGGGCGTGGCGGGGTCGGCGAATTTCTCGACCAGGGCGCGCAGGCCTTTTTCCGCTTCCTCCACCACATGGGCGAGCTGTTCGGGGTCCTTGATCACCTCTTTCAGCTCCACGGGCTTTTGCCCGCTGCCCGTGACCTTCCAATAGACGAGCGACGAGGTCGCGCCCGCCTCGATGCCGGGAAAGCCGCCGTGCGACAGCATCAGCGCCTCCAGCGGCAATTGCGGGGAAAGCCCCTGCAGCACGTCGCCCTTGTTGGGCGCGCCGCCGGATTTATAGTCGATGACCGCATAGCTGCCGTCCGTGAAACGGTCGATGCGGTCGGCCTTGCCGGTGAGGGTGAAGCCGCCCGCTTCGGTCTCGAAACTCCACTCTCCGCCCGCCTCCGTGCTGTGGGGTGTCGCGTTTTCGCGCCATGCCCGCTCCTGCCGCACGAATTCACCGGCGATTTTCTCGAAGCGCGGCCACCAGAAGGCCTCGACCTCCTCGGGGATGCGCATGTCCTCGAGCGCGGCGCGGCCGAAGCCCAGCAATTGCGCCGCCGCGTCGTCCGGCAGGCGGTCCGGGAAGGCCTGAATGAATTTTTCCAGCGCGGTGTGGATGAAGTTGCCGCGCTCCGCCCCGCCGGGGTCGGCGTCGATGTCTTCCAGCTTGCGAAGGTCAAGCACGTATTGCGCGTAGATCTGGTACGGGTCGCGCATCCACGCCTCGATGCGCGTCACGGAAAGCTTGTTGGGCCGCGCTTCGGCGGGCGGCGCGGGCGCGGGGCGCGCAACGGGGACGACGGCGGCGGGCCGGTCCATGTCCTGCACCCACTGGCGGTAGATTTGCGCGCGGCTTTCCGGCAGCTCGAAGCCCAGCGCCTGCAAGACCGTTTCCAGACGCAACAGCCAGCGGGCGGGCACGGTGGGCGTGCCATCGACCTTGCGCGCGCGGGTCACGATGACTTCGGGCGCGCAGGCCGCCTGCGCGAAGTCATGCGCGGTGATGCCGATGGCGCGCTCGGGCGCGGGCAGGCCGAAATTGCGCCGCATGGGGCGCGACATCCACGGGTCATGCGCGGGCAGCGCGGGCCATGTGCCCTCGTTCACGCCGCCCAGTATCACCTTGTCCGCGCTGTAAAGCCGCGCCTCGATGAGGCCGAGGATGCTCAGGCGCGGGTGCGCGCCGTAATGCGGGCGCACGGTCACGGATTTCAAAAGCGTTTTCAGCAGCGCGACGTAATCGCCGGGGGAAAGCTCCGGCACGTCGCGCGCGGCAAGGTAGAGGTCGGAGAGGAAGCCCGCCGCCATGTCCCCCGCCTCCGCCTGCCAGAGGCGCTGGGAGCCGTGAAGCTCTTCCGTCGCCGCCAGCGTTTCGGCCATGCGGATGTGCTTTTCGAGCAGGGACTTGAAAGGAACGGTCTTCTCCGCCGTCATGACCTCGACGAAGGGGGCCATCTGGCTTTTCATGTTTTCGAGCCACGTCAGCAGCCTTTGCCGGTGCGTCTCGACCTTGTCGTCCAGCGCCAGCACCGCGTCGCGCAGCCCTTCGAAGCCCGCCGTGGGGCGCGGACCGCGCAGCACCAGCTTGTCGAGCAGATAGACCATGCCGCGCAGCTCCTCCGCGGGCAGGCTGGCCGCCATGTTCGGGTGCTTCAGGAAGGACAGCAGCGTGACGGGGGAAAGGTTTTCCTCCGCCATTTCCGCCGTCAGCATCAGCCATGTGCCGATGGGCAGCTCGGTCAGCGGCTGGCCGCCGGAATCGTCGATGTCGATGCCCCAGCGGCGCAGGCTGACGGCGACGCGCCGCGCGAGCCTGCGGTCCGGCGTGATGAGGGCGATGGTCTTGCCCGGTTCCTCAAGCGTTTCGCGCATGATAAGGGCGATGGTCTCCGCCTCCTGCTGGGGCGTGTCGCAGTCGATGCGCGCGAAACCGTCCAGCGCCTGCGCGGGAATATCCGTGGGGGTGAGCGCGCGCCAGTTCTCCGTCGTTTCCGCCGGACGCAGCGCCTCGGAGAGCAGGGTCACGCGCGCGTGGTTGAGCGCGGGCTGTTTTTGAAGTTTCCATTCGCCGACATCGGCGCGGGCGACGCCCATGTGGGACAAAAGGCGTTTCAGCGTATATTGCGGGTGGTCATCGCCCAGCTTGTCCCAGCTGTCCTCGTCTATGCGGCGGTCGAGCCCGGGCAGCACCACGCGGCCTTTCGGCAATTGCGCGACCGTCTTCAGCAAATCGGAGACGGAAGGCACGATGCCGGTCGAGCCCGCGGCGATGACGGGATGCGCGGGCGGATTGGCCTGCCACGCGCGTATCTGCGCTTCGACCAGCAAATTCCTGCGTTCGGCGACGTCGATGACGCCGCGCTCGGCCAGAATCTCCGGCCAGCGTTCGGTGATGATCTTCAAAAATTCCAGCGTCTGCTGCCAGTGGCCTGCGAATTCCTCGGGCACGAGGTCGGCGAGGCCCGCGAAGTCGAGGTTCTCCGTCTGCACCTCGTCAAGGAAACGACCGAGGTCGAGCGCGAGGGCGACGGCCTGGTCGAAGGACTGCGCCATCTTCGCCGCCATGACCGCGCGCGCCAGCATCAATTGCCGCTCCAGCGGGGAAACGGCGGGCGGCAGCTCCATCACCCCCGCCACGTCCTCTTCGGAGGCGAGCAGCAACGCGACCTCGTCCGCATCCACGTCGCCCACCGGCTGCATGCGCGGCAGCAAGAGCGCGTCGCCGCCGGAAAGACGCAAAAAAGCCTCCCGCAGGGTGCGGCAGGCGCGGCGGCTGGGCAATAAAATCAGGCTGTCGGCAAGGACGGCGGGGTCATGCGCGGCTTCGTCCAGCAGTCCCTGCGCCAGCGCATCGGCGAAGGACTGGCCCGCGGGGATGGCGACGACGGAAGGATTTTTGCCGCCGCTCATGGCGCGCGCTTTTTCTCCCGCGCGGCGAGAAGGCGGTTGGTGTCCTCCAGCGCCTCGGGCGTGCCGACGTGATACCAGTCGCCGTCATGGCGCAGGGCGTAGAGCCTGCCCGCCGCCTCGGCCTTGTGGAACAGGTCGAGGAAGGAATAGCTGCCGGGCTCCACGCCCTCGAAAAGGCGCGGGTGGACGAGGCGCGGGCCCGCGAAGATGTAATTCGCGGGTTCCTGCGCGCGGGTCTTGAACACGGGCTTGTCCGCGCCTTCGGCAAGGTAGTAATCCCCCTTGCCGGCATAGGCGGGCACTTCCGCCGCCGGGTGCAGCAGCAGGATGAGGTCCATTTTATCGCCGTCCCACATCTCCGCCATCCGGCGCAGCACGCTGCCTTTTTCGCCGTCGGTCCAGACGACGTCGGCGTTGAGGACGAAGAACGGCTCGTCCCCGAAATGCGAAAGCGCCGTTTGCACGCCGCCGCCGGTTTCCAGCGCCTGTTCCTCGCGCGAGAAAATGATGCGCGGGCGCGGACGGGCTTTCAGGTGCTCCTCGATCATGTCGCCGAGGTAATGCAGGTTGACGACGGCTTCCTCCACCCCCGCTTCCTCCAGCGCGTCGAGCGCGCGGTCGAGCATGGTGCGCTCGCCGACATACAAAAGCGGCTTCGGGCAATTGTCCGTCAGCGGACGCATGCGCTGCCCCTGGCCGGCGGCCAGCACGAAGGCTTTTTCGGGAAGCTTGCTCATGTCAAAATCCTCGTCGTTTTTATTCGTCCGTCATCCGGCGCGTGACCCAGCGGCCGTGGGGGACGAAGCTCACATCCCGCTCATTTTCAGAATCAGGGACGAACTGGATGTCTATTTCTAGCCGATCTTTCGGCATAAGGCTACCCAGCCTTTCCGGCCATTCGACGACCGTCACGCCGAAGCGGATGGCGTCCTCCCAGCCCAATTCCAGAATATCCTGCTCTTCCTCGATGCGGTAGAGGTCGAAATGCCAGATGGCGGGCTTTTGCCGCTCATAGACCTGCACCAATGTAAAGGTGGGGCTCGGCACCTCCTCCTCCGAGGGGGCCAGCGCGTTGACGAGGGAGCGGGTGAAGCTGGTCTTGCCCGCGCCGAGGTCGCCGCGCAGGGCCAGCACGTCGCCCATTTTCAATATCTGGGCGAGGCGCACGGCGAGAACCCGCATATCCTCTTCGTCCTTTATGCGCAGGGTACGTAATGACATGACCGCCCCTTTTGTGTAAACCTAAAGGCGATTTTAAAGGGAATTCGATGGAAAAGACACATAAAACAGATGTCGTGGTCATCGGCGCCGGGCCCGTCGGGCTCTTCGCCGTCTTCGAATGCGGCATGCTGAAAATGAAATGCCACGTCATCGACAGCCTCGAGCAGTCGGGCGGGCAATGCACCGCGCTCTACCCGGAAAAGCCGATCTACGACATTCCGGGCTGCCCCGTCGTGTCGGCGGGCGAGCTCATCGCGCGGCTGGAAGAACAGGCCGCGCCCTTCGCGCCCGTCTATCACCTCAACCAGCAGGCGCAGGACGTCTTTAAAACCGACGACGGCTTCACCGTCACCACCGGCACCGGCACCACCATCCACGCGAAGGCGATCATCATCGCCGCCGGCGCGGGGGCTTTCGGCCCCAACCGCCCGCCGCTGGAAGGGCTTTCCGACTATGAAGGCAGTTCGGTCTTCTACATGGTGAAACAGCGCAAGGATTTCGCGGGCAAGAAAGTCGTCATCGCCGGCGGCGGGGACAGCGCGGTGGACTGGGCGCTGTCGCTTTCCGAGGTCGCCGGAAAAATCAGCGTCGTCCACCGGCGGGAGAAATTCCGCGCCGCGCCCGAAAGCGTGGCGAAGATGCAGGGGCTGGCCGCGCAGGGCAGGATCGAGATGGTCATCCCCTACCAGCTGCACGCCCTGCAAGGCGCGAACGGCAATCTTTCGGGCGTGGAGGTCGCGGACCTCGACGGCAACAAAAAGACGCTGGAGGCGGACGTATTGCTGCCCTTCTTCGGCATCACGCCGCAGCTGGGGCCGCTTTCGAACTGGGGCATAAACATCGACCAGCATCATATCCCCGTCAACCCCGCGACGCAGGAAACCAACGTGCCCGGCATCTTCGCGGCGGGGGACATCGCGACTTATCCCAACAAGCTCAAGCTCATCCTGACCGGGTTTTCGGAGGTGGCGATGGCCGCCCATGCGATCCACCCCCTTGTTTTTCCGGGGGAGGCGCTCCATTTTGTATATTCAACCACGAAAGGCGTACCCTGACATGTTCATCCAGACCGAAGAGACACCGAACCCCGCCAGCCTGAAATTCCTGCCCGGCTGCGAAGTCATGGTTTCCGGCAACGCCGAATTCACGGACAAGGAAAAGGCGGGCGAAGCTTCCCCCCTCGCCGCGCGGCTGTTCGAGCTGAACGGCGTGACGGGCGTCTTCCTCGGCGCGGATTTCGTGACCGTGAGCAAGAACGAATACACCGACTGGGCGGATTTGAAAACGCTGGTGCTGGCCGCCCTGATGGAGCATTTCACCCGCGGCGAACCGGTGATGAACGACGAGCACCTCGAACAGGCCGCCGCCAATGCCTCCAGCGCGCAGGACGGCGACAGCGAGATCGTGCTGCAGATAAAAGAGCTGCTCGACACCCGCGTACGCCCGATGGTGGCGCAGGACGGCGGGGACATCGTGTTCGAGGGCTTCGAGAACGGCGTCGTCTTCCTGCACATGCGCGGCGCCTGCGCGGGCTGCCCCTCTTCCACCGCCACGCTGAAGCTGGGCATCGAGAACCTTTTGAAGCACTTCGTTCCCGAAGTCAGCGAAGTGCGGGCGGTGAACTAGGGTCCGGCCGGGGCTTTCAACACCGGGGCTTTCCAAGATTGACAGCCGCGCCCCCCGCCCCTAGCCTTGAAGCAGAGAGGGGAATTGCCATGCGGCGCGCGTTTTTGTCTTTATCCGTCATCATGCTGCTGTGCGGCGCCGCCACGGGCGCGCGCGCGAATATCTACGGCTGCGACGAGCAGGCGTATTCCTGCCGGCACAAAATCGCCCTTCTTGGCCGGCAGCGGGACGAGATGTTCAGGCTCGACGAAAAAGCCGCGAAGGACGGCGACCCCGAGGCGCAATACAACCTCGCCAGCGACTACAAGACCGGCGCGGGCACGCAGCCGAATATGGGCGAGGCGATCAAATGGTACAAGAAGGCCTCCGCGCAGGGGTTCTTCATGGCCGACCGAGAGCTCGGCTTCATCTACGCCATCGGCCTTGGCGTGAGGAAGGATTTCAGGGAATCGGCCCGCTGGCTGAAAAGGGCCGCGAAAGCGGGCGAGCCCATGTCGCAGGCCGTGCTGGGCACGATGTACGAGAACGGCACCGTGCTGGCGCGCGACCTCGACACCGCCTTCGCGCTTTACCAGGCCGCGGCGAAAAAGGGCGACCGGCTCGCGCTTTACCACCTCGGCCGCTGCTATGAACAGGGGCTGGGCACCGCGCCCGACGCGGCGGAGGCGATGAAGGATTACCAGACGGCTTCCACCCTCGGCTTCGTGCCGGCCGATACCGCCGTCGGCGGCATGTTCGAAAAGGGCGAAGGCGTGACGGCGAACGAAAGCCTCGCCGCCAGCTGGTACGACCGGGCGGCGCGCGCGGGCGACGGCGACGCGCTCTACCGCCTCGGCCTTTATTACGACGCAGGGCGCGGCGGGCTGAAGCAGGACGGAAAGAAAGCCGTCGAATACTGGGAGCAAGCGGCGGACGCCAACCAGCACGAAGCGCAATTCGCCCTTGCCAAGGCCTATATCGAGGGCAGGAACGTGCCGCAAGACTACAGCAAGGCCCACCGGCTGCTCGCGCCCGCGGGCTTGTCGGGCGACAGCGCGCCCGCGGCGGCCCTGCTGGCCAAGCTGTTCGAACGCGGGCTGGGCGACGCCAAAAGCCCCTTCGACGCCTATTTCTGGTACACGATCGCCGCCTATATCGACCCGCGTTATGAAGGACGGCGGGAAGCGCTGGGCGACACGCTGCCGCCGAGCCGCAAGGCGCTCGCCGAACATACGGCCGCGCCCTACCTTGCCGCCATCCCGCGCTACAAGCTCAAGCGCGCGGACGCGAAGGATTCACCGGAAAAATAACAGGAAAGAACCTCAACCGAGACCGGGGGATGAGGGATTGACCGTGGTTTTGGCTGCGGGTTTTTGCGTCCCGCCCGGCGCGGCGGTTGCGGCGGCGTCGGGCGCGGGGGAGACATGCATCGTCTTTTCCGCCTGCGCGGCCAGCACCTTCCAGTCGTCGCGCACGCTCGCGTGATATTCGACGTTGCGCGCCAGCTTGCTGATTTCGATATCCGGCACATTGCCGTTGCCGCGGCTCAGCAGCAAAAGCTCGTTCTCGACCGCCTGCATCGCGCCCATTTCCTGCGTCACCAGCGCGGCGGAGGTCCGCAGCGCCTCGAAGGCCTGCTCCCTTTGTTCCTGCGGCAATTGCTGCGCCAAGACGAAAAGCTGTCCCGCCTCCTGCTTCTTCGGGCTCCAGACGTTCATGCCGGCGACGACGGTCGCGGATTTGTCGGACAGGGGCACGTCGGGCCGCATGTCATGATAGGCCGCGGCGATGTCCCGCGACGTCCCGCCCAGACGGACCTCGTCCAGCCGCGCGCGAATATCCTCCGTCAGGTATTCTTCCGCCGTGCCCTGCAGGAAGTTCACGGCCTTGTCGTCCGCCGCGGCGGCCAGCGAGAGCGTGGTCTTGTGCCAGGCGGCGACATGCGCGCCCAGCACCTCCAGATAGCCTTCCAGCCCCGTCTGCGCGATATGGGCGGAAAACTGCTGCTGCGCTTCCAGCGCGATCGGGCTGGGCTGCTGCGTTTGCGCGAAGGCATCCGTTGCCGGCGGCTGCGTCATGAAAGGCTCGTCCTCCTGCTCGTCGTCCATTCCCAGAATAATACCCGAAAAGCGTTAAAATAGCCTTGAAGCCCGCCAAATCCCCTGCGAACGGCGGGCTAAATCACTGAAAACGGGGCAATTCACGAAGACGGGCCGGGAGGCTCAGCCCGCGCTGACGGCATCATCATCATCGTCATCGACATCATCGACGTCATCAACATCGACATCGACATCATCCTCGTCTTCCGCTTCCACGGCTTTCTTGTTCTTGTCCTGGTTGGCGGCCGCGGTGCGCGAGCGGCTGGAGGACTGGTAGGCCATGGCCGCGTGCTCCGGGCAATAGGGCGTGCCGGGACGGATGGCGAGGCCGCAGAAGGTGAAATCCGCCTCGCGCGGGTCGCCGATGGGCCATTTGCACATGCGCTCGGTCAGCTCCAGCAGGGAAACGCCGCCGCCGACGGGCACGACTTCCTTCTCGATCTTCTTCAGCTCTTCCGCTTCCTTGGCGACGGCGGGGCTGGCCTTTTCGCGCGCGGGCGCGGCGGCGGGCGCGGAAGACTTCTTGGCGGTCGCGGCCTTGGGCGCGGCTTTTTTCTTGGCCGGCTCCTTCTTGGAAGCGGCGGGCTTCTTGATGGGCGACGGGCGGCCCGACAGGCCCATGCGGTGCGCCTTGCCGATGACGGCGTTGCGCGTCACGCCCTTGCCGAGCGTCTTGGCGATTTCGGCGGCGCTCTTGCCTTCTTTCCACATCTTCTTGAGTACGGCGATGCGTTCGTCTGTCCAGCTCATCGAGAAATCCCTGTATTACATAATGTTTCGCGCGTTCCTGTCCCATGGAATATATCACCGATTCGCGCGAAAAAAAGCAGGATAAACGCAAAGTTTTCGGGGATTTTCGGCAGCGCGCGGGGGAAAACGCGCAAAGGGGCGTTACGGCTGGCGGCGTTTCACCACCAGCGGGCGGCTGACCTTCACGTCGCGCTGCAGGGTGGCCGCTTCGTCCAGCGCCTTTTCGCGCGCGGCGGCGGCCTGCTCTTCTGCCTTGAGGCGGGCGGCCTCGCGCGCGGCGGCCTCGGCCTTGTACGTATCGATGGCCTCGACCACGTCCAGCCAGACCTTGCGCACCATGGCCTTGCGCATGTCGTCGCCGTATTTGTCGGTCACGGAAGCATCCGCCCCGTGGCGCACGAGGATAAGGGCGACCTCGCGGTAATTGAAGGCGACCGCGTCCATCAGCGGCGTGTGGCCCATGCGGTCGCGCGTTTCCAGCTTCGCGCCCGCTTCGGCCAGCACCTCCACGGCTTCGGCGTTGTTCCGCCAGACCGCGTCATGGATGGCGCAGCGGGTGTAAGACCCCGCATTGATATCCGCCTTGTGTTCGATGAGCAGCTTCAGCATTTCCGCGTCGCCGTTATAGGCGGCCTGCGTGAGCCCCGTGCCGGTGTTCTCGCACGGCTTGCCGGTATCGACCGCCGCGCCTTTTTCGAGCAGCAGCTTGGCCACGGCAAGATGCCCGTTGGTGGCGGCGAAGTATAACGGGGTCAGGCCGTTGACGTCCTTCCAGTCGATCTCCGCCCCCTTGGCGATGGCTTTTTGGGCCTTTTTCAGGTCGCCCTTGATGGCGGCGGCGCGCAGCGCGTCGTTCCAGAGCTGCTGCTCCGGCCTGCCGCTGACTTTGCTGAATATCTTTTTGAGCATGGAGGTGTCGCGCCTGCGCCTTGCTGGTTACGGGTCGGGTTATGACAATAACGACCGCGACGCGACTTGTCAACCAAGACCGAAGGCTCTAACCGCTTGATATTGAAAGACAGTCTATAAATGCGGGTTTACGCCCCGTTTCAGGCGTTGAAATCCAGCCCCCAGGTGCTGTAGCGCGCGGGGTCGTCCACCCATTTTTCGCGCACCTTGACGAAGAGCGAGAGATGCACGCGCCGGCCCAGAATTTCCTCCAGCTCCAGCCTTGCGGCCGCGCCGATCTTCTTGATGCGCGCCCCGCCCTTGCCCAGCACGATGGCCTTTTGCGTGTCGCGCATGACATAGACGGTCTGGGAGATTTTCACGCTGCCGTTGTCGAATTCCTCCCAGCTTTCGGTCTCGACGGTGGAAGAATAGGGCAGCTCGTCGCCCAGCTGCATGAAGATTTTCTCGCGCGTGATTTCCGCCGCCAGCAGGCGCAGCGGCATGTCCGAGATTTGCTCGTCGCCGAACATCCACGGCCCTTCGGGCATGCGCGGGGCGAGGTCGTCCATCAGCCGTTCCACCCCGTCGCCGGTGAGGGCGGAGATCATGTAGATCTGCGTGAAGACGCCTTCCGCGTCCAGCGCGGCGGCCATTTCCAGCAGCTTTTCCTTTTTCACGAGGTCGATCTTGTTCATCACGCCGATCGCCTTGCGTTCGGTCTTTTTCAGCTTCTCGATGATGGCCGCTGTTTCCGCGTTCAGCTTCCCGCGCGAGACGTCCATGATGAGCAAGACCGCCTCCGCGTCCCGCGCCCCCTGCCATGCGGCGGCGACCATCGCCTTTTCAAGGCGGCGCTTGGGCGCGAAGATGCCGGGCGTATCGACGAAGACGATCTGCGACGCGCCCCGGTTGACGATGCCCATGACGCGGGTGCGCGTGGTCTGCACCTTGGGGCTGACGATGGAGACCTTGGCGCCGACGAGACGGTTGACCAGCGTCGATTTTCCCGCGTTGGGCGCGCCGATGACGCCGACGAAGCCGCAGCGCGTTGTCTCGGTCCCTGTTTCTTTTTCCGTCACGCAGCGCCCCCTATTTTCTTCAGCATTTTCTTCGCCGCTTCCTTTTCCGCGCCGCGCTTGTTGGCGGCCTTGGCCTGCGTGCGGCCCATGCCCTCGACGGAAAGCTCGACCTCGAATTCCGGGCTATGGTCGGAGCCGGACTTCGACACCACCTTATAGACCGGCAGCGGCAGCCCGCGCTGCTGCGCCCATTCCTGCAGCAGGGTCTTGGGGTCTTCGGGCGGCGCGTCCTGCCGCTCCAGCAGTTTTTCCCAGCGCGCGCGCACGAATTTTTCCGCCGCCTTGAAGCCCGCGTCGAGGTGGACGGCGCCGATCAGCGCCTCGACCGCGTCCGCCAGAATCGTGTCCTTGCGCAGCCCGCCCGCCTTTTGCTCGCCCGCGGAAAGCTTCATGTAGTCGGCCAGCGATAAATCCTTCGCCACCACGACCAGCGCGTTTCGCTGCACCAGCGCGGTCAGCCTTTTCGCCAGCGCGCCTTCCTTTTCATCGGGGAAGAGGCTGTAGAGCATTTCCGCGACGACGAGGCCGAGCACCCGGTCGCCCAGAAACTCCAGCCGCTCGTTGTTGTATTTCTTCTTGCGCAGGCTGGCGTGGGTCAGCGCGGTTTCCAGCAGCCCCCGGTCGGAAAACCGGTGGCCGAGGGCTTTTTCCAGTACGGCGTATGGGTCAGTAGCCTGCGACACGCTTGAACATCCGGCTGTAGCGAACCTGCTTCACGCCCTCATAGACATCGCAGCCGACGCGGCGCACGGAAGAGAGGAAGCCGTCGCGCTCGCATTTGTCGCCGATGCCCTTGGTCGAGAAGAAGATGATGACCGCGCGACCGATGAGGTTTTCCTCGGGCACGTAGCCGACGTCCGACTGCACGCGGCTGTCGAGCGAGCTGTCGCGGTTGTCGCCCATGGCGAAGTAATAGCCCTTGGGCACCTTATAGACCTGCGTGTTGTCCAGCGCCTCGTGGTCGGAAATCTCGTAGATGTCGTGCTTCACGCCGTTCGGCAGGGTTTCGATGTACTTGTGGTAGGTGGTCGGGCGGCCCTCGTCGTCATAGACCTCCGTGCCGACGAGGTCGCGCGGCACGATCTTGCCGTTGATGTAAAGCCGCCCCTCGGTCACCTGTATCGTGTCGCCCGGCAGGCCGACGATGCGCTTGATGTAGTCGATGTCCGGCCGCTTGGGCTGGCGGAAGACCACGACGTCGCCGCGGGTGACCTTGTCGTCCATCACGCGCCCCTCGAAGCTGAGCAGGCCGAAGGGGAAGGAATACTTGCTGTAGCCGTAGGCGTATTTTTCGACGAAAAGATAGTCGCCGACCAGCAGCGTCGGGAACATGGAGCCGGAGGGGATGTTGAAGGGCTCGAAAAGGAAGGAGCGGATGAAGAGCGCGATGACGGCGGCGAAGAGCATCGCCTTGACCAGCTCGGTGAAATCGTCCTGCTCGCGCTTGGCCTCCACGGCCTCTTTTTTCTTCGCTTCCTCTTCTGGGCTGAGAGGCTGGTTGTCCTGTTTCTCTTTGCTTTCTTCCCCTTCGGCGGAATCCATCATGGTCTTTTCCTGCGTCATGCTGTCACGGTGTCCTTAAAATCTGCGAAATTCGTCATGCGGGGTCTTCCGCCGCGCCCCTCCCGGCGGAGATCACCACAAAAGCAAGAGCCGTTTCTGCCTCGTCGCTCAGGCTGATATGTATATAGGGAGTCATACCCTTTGGGGTGATTTGGGTCAAACGCTCTTTCGCCCCGCCGGAAAGCGCGAGCGAAGGCGCGCCCATGGAATCGTTTATCACCGCGATATCCTTGAGGAAAATCTCGTCGCGGATGCCGTGGCCCAGCGCCTTGGCGCAGGCCTCCTTCGCCGCCCAGCGTTTGGCATAACCCGCCGCGCGGCGGCGCGCGTCCCCGGCGGCGGCCTTTTCCACCCATGCGCGCTCTTCGGGCGCGAAGCAGCGGTCAAGGAACCGCTCGCCGTGGCGTTGCAGGACGTCCTCGATGCGCGCGACGGCGGCCATGTCCGTGCCGATGCCCAGGATCATGCCGTGTCCTCCGGCAAGTTTTCGCGCGCGTGGGAAGCCCTCACCCGCTTTTTCTTCTTCGGCAGTTTCTTGAGCGGCTTTTTCGGCTTGCGGCTTTTTTCATGCGGCGGATGGTCGGCGTTGTGGCGGCCATGGTGGCGCTGGGCGATGCGCGCGCGGCGGATCTTCTGGTAGCGGCGCACGATCTGCAAGGTGAGGTAATAGATGGCCGCGCCCGAGATGAGCGCCAGCGGCACGCCCGAGAGCGTCATGGGCACCAGAAGCCGCATGGGATTGTGGATGAGAAGCTCCATCGAGAATTTTTCCGGCACCACGCCCGCGCGCATGGCCGAGGCCGTGCTGGCGTGCAGATGCCCCAGCATGAGGTGGCCCAGCTTGTAGGTGCCGATCCAGATGACGGGCAGCGTCCAGATGTTGCCGGTCAAAAGCGTGCCCAGCAGCATGGCCAGCAGCGAGCCGCGCAGCAGCCAGCAAAAGAAGGTGCCCAGAATCATGTGCAGCCCGACGAAGGGCGTGAAGGACAGCGCGGCCCCGATGGCCATGCCCTTGGCGATATACTGCGGCGTGCCCGGCAGGCGGCCCATGCGGTGCTTGTAATAGCGCGTCAGGCGGCGCAGGCCCATGGAGGGCCAGATCATCTCGCGCAGGCGTTCGCCCCTTGTCCTTGGCGTGCGTCTTTTGAACATGGCGTTTTCCTACGGCCTTTCGCGCCCGGCCGTCAACGGCTGCGCGCGCGGTTGACGGAGGTGATTTCGGGCGTGGCCCTCAAGGCGGCGATGATATCGCTGAGGTGCCGGCTGTCGCGCACATAGACGTCGATCATCATGTCCCAGAAGTCGAGCGCGCGGTTCATGATCTTCAGGTTGTTGATGTTCCCGCCGTTCTTGCCGATGACGGTGGAGAGCGTGCCCAGCGCCCCCGGCTCGTTCGAGATGGTGACGAGCAAGCGGCCGACGTGCGATTCCGGGCTGTCCTCGCCCTCGTCCCAGCTCACGTCCAGCCAGCGTTCCGGCGTGTCGGCGAAACTTTCCAGCGTGTCGCAGTCGATGGTGTGGATGGTCACGCCCTTGCCGGTGGTGACGATGCCGACGATGCGGTCGCCCGGCAGCGGGTGGCAGCAGCGCGCGAAATGCAGCGCCATGCCGGGGATGAGCCCCTTGATGGGCATGGGGGCTGACTTGCCCTTCTGGTGCGTCTTCTTTTCCGGCACGACGATCTGCTGCGGGCCGGGCTGGTTCTCGCGCGGGCGGCTGTCGGGGTGCAGAGCGTAGAAGACCTCGCGCGCGACGATATGGCCGGAGCCGATGCCGGTCAGCATGTCCTCGTAGTTGTCGGTGCGGAACTGGCGGAAAATCTCGTGGTTGAAGTTGCGCTCGTTGAGCTCGTGGCCCTCCTGCCGCAAAACCCTTTGCAGCATCTGCTTGCCGAGGTCCATGTATTGCTCGCGCTGCTGCATGCGCACGAAGCGGCGGATGCGCGCCTTGGCCTTGCCGGTGACGACGAAGCGTTCCCAGTTGGGGCTGGGCGTCTGGCTTTTCGAGGTGGTGATCTCGACCTGGTCGCCGTTGCCGAGCTGGGTGTTGAGCGGCACGATGCGCCCGTTGATCTTGGCGCCCACCGTCTTGTCGCCGAGGTCGGAATGCACGGCATAGGCGAAATCCACCGGCGTCGCCCCGCGCGGCAGGGAGATGAGGTCGCCGTTGGGCGTGAAGCAGAAAACCTGGTCCTGGTAAAGCTCCAGCTTGGTGTTTTCAAGAAACTCTTCCGGCCGCTGGGCGTGCTCGACGATGTCCATCAGCTCGCGCAGCCAGCGGTATTGCCGCCCGTCCGTCTTCTTGCCGCCCTTGGCCCCCGCCTCCTTGCCGTCGCCCTGCTTGTAGGCCCAGTGCGCGGCCACGCCGAGCTCTGCTTCCTCGTGCATCTGCGGCGTTCTTATCTGCACCTCGATGCGGTGGTTTTCGGGGCCGATGACGGTGGTGTGCAGCGACCGGTAGCCGTTGGGCTTGGGCAGGGAGATGTAGTCCTTGAAGCGGCCCGGCACGGTGGGGTAGAGCCCGTGGATGACGCCCAGCGCGTGGTAGCAATCCGCCACGCCGGGCACCATGATGCGGAAAGCCATGATGTCCGAGAGCTGCTCGAAGGAGATGTTCTTGCGCTGCATCTTCTTCCAGATGGAATATTTGGTCTTTTCGCGGCCGTAGATGTCGGCGTCCAGCCCGGCTTCGAGCAGCTTCTTCTTCAGTTCCTCGATGATGCGGGCGACGATCGCCTCCCCGCCTTCCGCGCGCAGGTAGTTGAGGCGGGTGTTGATGCTTTCGCGCGCCTCGGGGTTGAGGACGGAGAAGGACAAATCCTCCAGCTCCTCCTTGATCTTGTGGATGCCGATGCGCTCGGCGAGCGGCACGTAGATCTCCAGCGTCTCGAGCGCGATGCGCCTTTGCTTGTCGGGCTTGGGGATATGGTGCAGCGTGCGCATGTTGTGCAGCCGGTCGGACAGCTTGACCAGCAGCACGCGGATGTCCTCCGACATGGCGAGGACGAGCTTGCGGAAGTTTTCCGCCTGTTTTTCCTGCGCGCTCTGGAACTCGATCTTGGACAGCTTGGTCACGCCATCGACCAGCCGCGCAACTTCCTCGCCGAAGTGCTTGCGGATGTCCTCGAGCGTGGCGTCGGTGTCCTCGACCGTGTCGTGAAGCAGCGCGGTGCAGACGGAAGCCGTGTCCATCTTCATCTCGGTCAATATGCCGGCCACTTCCAGCGGGTGGGAGAAATAGGGATCGCCCGAGGCGCGGGTCTGCGCGCCGTGCATCTTCATCGCATAGACATAGGCGCGGTTGACCAGATCCTCGTCCATCTCGGGATCGTATGACTTGATGCGTTCAACCAGTTCGTACTGCCGGATCAATGACCCACCTTGTTCTTTTTTATGCCCCGCCGGGCGCGGCATGCGCGATGCCCGGGGGCGGCTTTTTTCAGGGGCGGTTTTCGCATCCGGCGCGCGCGGCGCTGGCCAAGACGGCGCTTGAAGGAAGGAGGACAATGAAAAAGCCGCCTAAGGGTTTAATTATAGGCGGCTTTTCGAATTTTGGTAGCGTCTTTAGACGGGAAAGCGGGCTTAGAGGTCTTCTTCGCCCAAATCCGCAATATCCATACCGGAAGCCATGTCTTCCGCGACAGAATCTTCCACGCTCTGGTCTTCGGTCTCTTCCGAATCCGCGGCGGCGGTCTCTGCACCGGCGTCTTCGCCCGTGTCCTCGCTCATGCCCGCGCCTTCCAGCTCGCCCTCGGCGGCCTGGTTGGCGACCTGCGCCCATTCGGCTTCGCCTTCCATGACGTCAAGGATTTCCTCTTCGTCCTCTTCCAGCTCGATGACTTTCTGGTGGTTCTTGATCAGGGTTTCGCCCAGATCCTCGAGGGAAATGTCGGTATCCGCGATTTCGCGCAGCGAGACGACGGGGTTCTTGTCGTTGTCGCGATCGACCAGCAGGGGGGCGCCGGAACCGATTTCGCGCGCGCGCTGGGAGGAGACCAGCACCAGCTCGAAGCGGTTGGGAATTTTCAGGATGCAGTCTTCAACTGTGACGCGTGCCATATGTACTCACCTGTGGTGTCTTCGTTTGAACAAGAGAATCGTCTGCCGTTTATGTCCGCCGCGACGGAACGGGATTTTTTATAAAACCCAAAGCTTTATTTTGCAAGATTTTTTCCTGCAACCCTTGATTTCCGCGGGATGAAATCCAGATGTATTTTTAATAAAACAGCTTGACACTGTCAACTTAATCATACTAAAAAAATCATCGTCCCGTATGTTGGGCTGCGAGTCTCTGGTGTTCATCTAACACAATCGCGGCAGGCGCGGCGACCGAAAAATAATAACGAAGAACCCGGCGGAGGAACGCCGGAAGAGCACCGGGAGTAAATAATCTTGAAAAACAAGGACAATTCGGAGCCTTTCGGCTCGAAATTCTTTTATGACGAAGAAAAACTGGCGGTCTTCATCGACGGAGCGAACCTTTACGCCGCGGCCAAGAGCCTCGATTTCGACATCGACTACAAGCGCCTGCTGAGCTGGATTTCCAGCCAGAGCCGCCTTGTGCGCGCCTTCTACTACACCGCGCTGATGGAGGACCAGGAATATTCCCCCATCCGCCCGCTCACCGACTGTCCGTACTACAACGGCTATACCATGGTCACCAAGCCCGCCAAGGAATTCACCGACCAGAGCGGCCGCCGCAAGGTCAAGGGCAACATGGACATCGAGCTGGCCATCGACATGATGGAACTGGCCGACCACGTCGATCACATCGTGCTGTTCTCGGGCGACGGCGATTTCCGCCGCCTGCTGGAATCGGTGCAGCGCAAGGGCGCGCGCATCACGGTGGTCTCGACCATCCGCACCCAGCCCCCGATGGTGGCGGACGAGCTGCGCCGTCAGGCCGACCATTTCATCGACCTCGTCGATCTCATGGAATACATCGAGCGCACGGGCAACAACAACACCGGCAACGGCAACCAGAACGCGGACGACAACACCGCGCGCATCCGCGCATAATCAAAACCCTGCGCATCCGCGCATAAATAAAACATCCTTGCCCTGACGCGGGGCAATTGTTATTCAGGAAGCCATAAGGAACACTTATGGCTTCTTGCACATCACCGGATAAAAACTGCCCGCTCTGCCCGCGTCTCGCGCAATTCCGCGAGGAAAACCGCCGCGCCTTCCCGGACAAGTTCAACGCGCCTGTGCCGTCCTTCGGCGACAAGGCTCCCGCGCTGCTGGTCGTGGGGCTGGCGCCGGGGCTGCGCGGGGCGAATTTCACCGGGCGCCCCTTCACGGGCGACTACGCGGGCGACCTGCTTTACCCCACGCTGGTCAAATACGGTTTCGCGAAAGGAACATTCGACCGCCGCATCGACGACGGACTCACGCTCATCGACGCGCGCATCACCAACGCCGTGCGCTGCGTGCCCCCGCAAAACAAGCCGGTGGGCGCGGAGATCAACGCCTGCCGTCCCTTCCTGACGGCGGAATTCGCAAGCCTTGACAATCTCTCGGCGGTCATCGCGCTCGGCACCATCGCGCACAACAGCCTGCTGCGCGCGCTGGGGCTCAAGGCGACGGCGTACAAGTTCGGCCATGCGAATATCCACGCGCTGCGCCCCGAAAAGGGGCTGAAGCATCCCGTCACGCTCATCGACAGCTATCATTGCTCGCGCTACAACGTGAACACCGGGCGGCTGACGACGCAGATGTTCGAGGACGTGGTGCAAAAGGCGCGCGAAACGGTTGACGCCGCGCGCAAGGCGGCGTAAGGGATTTCCCCGGAAAAACGGCTTATTGCGGCGGCTGCGGCGCGCGGGCCTTGCGTTCCGACCCGCCGCCCTGCAGGCGCTCGATGACGAGGTTGATCGGCTTGAGCAGCTCCTCGGCCTCCTTCAGCACCTTTTCCACCAGCTTGATGGCGGTGTCCAGCGGCACGTCGGGCTCGAGGTTGATGTATTCCTGCTCCTTGGGCATCGAGCTGTAGAGCTTGGAGATCAGCCCCGCCAGCTTGATGTCGAGCAGGGACAGCTTGCCGACGTTCGTTTCGAACACCGTGCGGCCGAAACCGGGGTGCTTTTGCACGATGTCGCCGCCCTGCTGGTATTTGGGCACTTCGCTGCTGTCCTGCAGCGAGCGCAGCATGTCGCCGTAGATGACGAGGAAGGCCTCGATCTTGTTCTTGTTCTCGATGAGCTCGCCCTCGAGGGTGGAGACCAGCACCTGCCGCTCGCGGGTCTGGAGCATCTCCTCCTTGCGGCTCGACTGCTCGGCTTCCATCTGCTGCAGGTCGGCCATGCGTTTCAGCCAGTACCACATGATGAGCGCCACGATCATCATCCCGCCGAAGGGGAAGAAGATGATGGCGACGGGCAGCAGCACGTCCATATGCGGCTTGAGCCACGCGGGGATGAGGCTGTTCTTGTCGCTGTTTTCCTGGTTGACGTAGGTCCAGACGCCCTTGCTGGCCAGACGCGCGCTTTCCTGCGCCTTTTCATAGGCGGTGGCGAAGACGGAATCATAGGTCTGGCGGCGATCGACCACCGCGAAGCCCGCGCGCAAAAGCTCGAGCGCGAGGTCCTGGTTGTTCTGCGTGGCGCAGCGCGCGACGAGCTCGGGCATGGCGCCGCCGACGACGTGGCAGGTCACGCGCTGTTCCTGAATGAGGCTGTCCATGAGGTCCAGCGCCTTGAGCTGCAGCGGCGTTTCGGAGGTCTGCGCGGGGCGGATGCCCCAGAGGTGGATGAACAGCCCCTCGGCCCTGAGCGTCTGCGGATCCACCGCGCGGAAGGGCCGGGTGATGTCGAATTCGCGGAAACGGACGGGCGCGGGCTGGTCCTGTTGCTGGGCGGCGGGCTGGGCGGGGGCCGCCGTCGAGGGCGCGTTGCCCGCCGCCTGCGCCTGCGGGCAGAAGGCCAGCGCAAGAAAGACGGCGGCGATACCGGCCGTTCTTATGCGCGACGCGCCGCGCGCCGCCGCGATGACCTGACGTCCGAAAAACCTGTGCATGCAATCCCCCTGAAAAACGGCGCCGCCGCGACGGCGGCTTTCTGACCCTTTGCGTTTCATTCTAGTGATAAAAATTATTGTTTTCAAATACTTGTTTCGCAACGGCGCTTTCGCGCCCTATCCGCGCCGCGGGAAGATGATATAGGGCGATATCCACGCACCCAGCTGTTGCGGGTTGCGCGTCTGGATCAGCACGCGGCCCGGCCCGTAAAAGCGGCAGGCCAGCCCCTCGCCGGTGGTGAACATCGCGCCCATCCAGCTTTTCGCGCCCTTGGTGATCTTGTACTGCATGTCGCCGTCCCAGGCGACGAGGTGGCCGTTGTCGATGACGACCTCCTCCCCCTTGCCCAGCGTCAGGGGGTAGATGGAGCCGTAGGTGGCCAGATAGACCGTGCCGTGGCCGCCGATCTTCACGACGAAGAAGCCCTCGCCCGACATCAGCCCCTTGCCGAGCCCCTGCATCTTGCTCGCGACCTCGATGCCCGTCGTGCCGGCGAGGAAGCCGCCCTTTTGCACGACGAGGTGGCGTCCCTGCTCGACCTCGACCGCCGCGATCTCGCCCGGCGTCGCGCTGGCCAGCAGGCACCAGCCCGGGCCTTCCTTGGCGTGCAGGTTTTGCAAGAAGAAGCTCTCGCGCGTCAAAAGCATGCGCCCCAGCGCCTTGCCGATGCCGCCCTCGGCCTTGCCCGTCAGGTGGACGGTGTCCGACATCGCGACCATCGCGCCGGATTCGGCCTTGATGCTCTCGCCCTTGCCGAGTTCGGCGCGCAGCATGGGAAAGGCGGTGTCGCCGATGATTTCGCATTTCATGTTTCAGTCCTCCGGTTCGGTATGGTGAAAATCCCCGGCAGTCCGCCGCAAAACAGGAAAAACGCGCAAAAAGCCCCCTCTCCCGCTTGCGGGAGAGGGCGGGGGAGAGGGTGGTTTTCAAGATGTTCGGTACCTGCAAGCATTTTTCAACTTTTCCGTTTTTCCGATCCCCGCTCCCTAACCCTCTCCCGCCTGCGGGAGAGGGAACGAAGGGGCGCTTTTCGGCAGACCGCTAGTAATCCGTCTTGTCCGGCTTTTTCATCCAGTTGTCGAAGACGATGCGCGCCTCCTCGCGCAGCATGCGCTGCGTGGGAAGCTGCCGCTTGTGTTCCGGCAGGGAAATTTCGTTGTAGAGGAAGGCGTCGTCGAAGCCGATGCGCTCGGCGTCCTCGCGCATATTGGCGTAGAACATGCGGTCCAGCCGCGCCCAGTAGATGGCGGCGAGGCACATCGGGCAGGGCTCGCAGCTCGTGTAGATCTCGCAGCCTTCCAGCGTGAAGTCGCCGACTTCCTTCGCCGCGGCGCGGATGGCGACCATTTCCGCGTGCGCGGTGGGGTCGTTGGTGGAGGTCACGCAGTTCCAGCCCTCGGCGATGATCTTGCCCGCGCGCACGATGACCGCACCGAAGGGCCCGCCGCAGTTCTCGTCCATCTTGATCTGCGAGAGGTCGATGGCGCGGCGCATGAAGCCTTCGCGCTGCGCCTGCACTTCGGCCGTGGCGGCCACGGTTTCGGGCAGGAACTTCGCCTCTTCCTCCGCCCGTATCGCCTCTTCCACGCCGGGCATCAGGTGGCCCTCGATGTTCTCGAGCAGCGTGTTGGGCATGACCGGCTTTTCAAGGAAGGAGACGTTGGGCATGTCGAGCCGCGCGCGGACGGATTCGCGGTCCGCCCCCTCCAGCATGGCGACGAGCGGCACCTTGCGGTGCTCCATCTGCATCTTGCGGATGAACCCGATGTTATCGACGTTCTCGCCCTCGACGTCGAGGATGACGAGCAGCGGCTTTTTCGCGAGGAAGTTCACCGCCTCGTCGCCGTTGGTGGCCTCGTAGGTTTCATAGCCCTTGTTGTTGAGGATGCCGATGATCAGCTTGCGCGTGACGTCGTTGGCCTCCACGACCAATATATGGCTGCGGCTTTCTGCGATCATGGTGTCCTACTTTACGTGTTCGGGTTCGGAAGGCTTTTTCGCCGCGCCGGACTTCTTGCCCGGCTTGCCGGATTTCTGCGGCGGGTAGTCGAAGACGAGCTTGCCGTCCTTCAGGTCCAGCCGCACCGCGCCGCCCTTGGTCAGGCGGCCGAACAAAAGTTCTTCGGCCAGCGGCTTCTTGACGTGCTCTTGTATCGTGCGCGCCAGCGGGCGGGCGCCCATGGCGGCGTCGTAGCCCTTTTCGCCCAGCCAGCGGCGGGCGGCCTCGGTCAGCTCGATGCTCACGCCGCGGTCGCCCAGCTGCGCCTCGAGCTGCATGATGAACTTGTCCACCACGCGGCCGATGGTTTCGGGCGAAAGGCCGCGGAAGGGGATGATGGCGTCCAGCCGGTTGCGGAACTCGGGCGAGAAGGTGCGGTTGATCGCCTCTTCGTCGTCGCCGTCGCGCATGGTGCGGCCGAAGCCGATGGAGGCCTTCGCCAGCTCCGCCGCGCCCGCGTTGGTCGTCATGATGAGGATGATGTTGCGGCAATCGATGGTCTTGCCGTTGTTGTCGGTGATCTTGCCGTAGTCCATGACCTGCAAGAGGATATTGTAGAGGTCGGGGTGCGCCTTCTCGATCTCGTCGAGCAGCACGACGCTGTGCGGGTGCTGGTCGATCTTGTCGGTCAAGAGCCCCCCTTGGTCGAAGCCGACGTAGCCCGGCGGCGCCCCGATGAGGCGGGAAACCGAATGACGCTCCATGTATTCCGACATGTCGAAGCGGATGAGCTCGAGCCCCAGCGTTTTCGCGAGCTGCCTTGCGACTTCCGTCTTGCCCACGCCCGTCGGACCGGAGAACAGATAGCTGCCGATGGGCTTTTCCGGCTCGCGCAGCCCCGCGCGCGACAGCTTGATGGCCGAGGAAATCGCCTCGATCGCCTGATCCTGCCCGAAAACCATGGTGCGCAGGTCGCGCTCGAGGTTTGACAACGCCTCGCGGTCGTCCTTGTTCATCGTCTTGGGCGGGATGCGCGCGATCTTCGCGACCGTCGCCTCGATGTCCTTCAGGCCGATGGTCTTCTTGCGCTTGTCCTCGGGCAGCAGCATCTGCGCCGCGCCCGCCTCGTCGATGACGTCGATGGCCTTGTCGGGCAGCTTGCGGTCGCCGATGTAGCGCGCGGAAAGATCGACCGCGGCGTGCAGCGCCTCGTCGGTGTATTTCACCTTGTGGTGTTCCTCGTAATAGGGCTTGAGCCCCTTCAGGATGCGCACCGCGTCGTCGAGCGAGGGCTCCTTCACGTCGATCTTCTGGAAGCGGCGCACGAGGGCGCGGTCCTTCTCGAAGTGGTTGCGGTATTCCTTGTAGGTGGTGGAGCCGATGCAGCGCAGCGTGCCGCTGGAAAGCGAAGGCTTCAACAGGTTGGACGCGTCCATCGCCCCGCCCGAGGTCGCCCCCGCGCCGATGACGGTATGGATCTCGTCGATGAAGAGCACCGCGTGCTCGATGCCCTCGAGCTCGGTCAGCACCGACTTGATGCGTTCCTCGAAATCGCCGCGGTAGCGCGTGCCGGCCAGCAGCGCGCCCATGTCGAGCGCGTAGATGGTGGCGTCTTTGAGCACCTCGGGCACCTTGCCCTCCGTGATGCGGCGGGCGAGCCCTTCGGCGATGGCGGTCTTGCCCACGCCGGGGTCGCCGACGTAGAGCGGGTTGTTCTTGGAACGGCGGCAGAGCACCTGAATGGTGCGCTCGACCTCCTCCTCCCGCCCGATGAGCGGGTCGATCCGGCCCTTGATCGCCTTGTTGTTGAGGTTGATGCAATAGGCGTCCAGCGCCTCGCGCCCCTTCTTGATGACGTTTTCCTCGCCCATCTCCTCGTCCGCGCCGTGGACGGGGCGGCTTTCGGTCTGGCCCGGCACCTTGGCGATGCCGTGGGAGATGTAGTTGACGGCGTCGAAGCGCGTCATCTCCTGTTCCTGCAGGAAATAGACGGCGTTGCTCTCGCGCTCGGAGAACAGGGCGACGAGCACGTTGGCCCCCGTCACCTCTTCCCGGCCGGAGGACTGCACGTGGATGGCGGCGCGCTGCAGGACGCGCTGGAAGCTGGAGGTCGGCTTGGCCTCGTCCGAGGCCGGGTGGACGAGGTTTTGCAGCTCGACGTCCACGTAGTGCTGCAGCTCCTGCCGCAAAAGGTCGAGATCCACCCCGCAGGCGCGCATGACGGCGACGGCGTCCTGATCTTCCGTCAGCGCGAGCAGCAGGTGCTCGAGCGTGGCGAATTCATGATGGCGCGCATTGGCATAGGCCAGCGCGCGGTGCAGGGTCTGTTCGAGATTGCGTGACAGCATGCGGCTTCCCTTATTCCTTTTCCTGCGCGTTTCGCGCTATTCCTTTTCCATCGTGCATTGCAGCGGGTGTTCGTTCTTGCGGGCGTAGTCCATGACCATGTTGACCTTGGTTTCCGCGACCTCGTAGGTGAAGACGCCGCAGACGCCCACGCCGCGGCGGTGGACGTTGAGCATGATCTCCGTCGCCTCCTGCCGGTTCTTGGCGAAGAATTTTTCCAGCACGTGGACGACGAAATCCATCGGCGTGAAATCGTCGTTGAGCAAAAGCACGCGGTACATGGAGGGCTTTTTCGTGCGCGTGCGCGTGCGGGTGAGCACGCCGACGTCGGTGCGGCCGGGCGGCTGGCGCCGGTCGTCGTCGCCTTCCCCGCCCGTGACGGGCGCAGATTCGCCTGAAATCCTTTTTATATCAAAGCGTTGAGTCACCATATCCCCCAAAACGGGCGGAAAACCCCGGCGCGGGCAAAACGGCCCGCGAAACCCGCGAAATCCGCGCGCGCAAAATATCTTCTTTCAATATAGTACATTGCCGTTAAGAGCGGTACCCCCCTTCCATGTCCGCAAGCGCGGGCAAGCGCGCCGCCGGACGCTTGCCCATGCATCCTCTTGAATTCGCAGCGCGGCACGATGACACCGCGTTTGCGCCGTCTCTCCCGTTTTATGTTTTTTCGAAGCGGGATTGTAAAATTAGCCTTGAATTTTAATGAAAATTTAACAATGCTTGCTGGACAAACACCATCGGTAAGAATACCATATTTAGAGGGGGATTTTCTTCTGAGGGGAGAAGAAGCTGTCGATGTTTTTTATTATGTCCAGCCAAAAACCGACCGGAAAAGGCATATGAAATTGAAAAATTTCTTCAAGGCCACCTTGCTGGCCGCCGTGATTTTTTTCGCCGTCGCGCCGGTGAACAGCGCCGAGGCGCGCCACCGCTACCACAAACCGCGCCCCGACCGTTCCGCCGAGCTGGTCATGGACGCCTCCAGCGGCACCATTCTTTTGTCCCACAACGTCGATGCGCGCCGCTACCCCGCTTCGCTCACCAAGCTGATGACGCTCTACCTGACCTTCGAGGCGCTGGAAAACGGCACCCTGACCAAGAACCAGCGCCTGAGCATTTCCACCCATGCGCAATACCAGTCGCCCTCCAAACTCGGATTGAAGGCGGGCTATACCATCCGCGCGGAAGACGCGATCCTCGCTCTCGTCACCAAATCCGCGAATGACGCCGCCGTCGTTCTGGGCGAGTCGCTGGCGAACGGCAGCGAAAAATCCTTCGCCGACATGATGAACCGCAAGGCGCGCCAGCTGGGCATGAGCCACACGCATTTCCGCAACGCCTCGGGCCTGCCGGACAAATCGCAATACACCACCGCGCGCGACATGGCGCACCTGGCCCAGGCGCTCATCCGCGACTTCCCGCGCTATTACCATTACTTCAGCACGCCCAGCTTCACCTATGCGGGCATCGAATACCCCAACCACGACAAGCTGCTGGAAACCTATGCCGGCGCGGACGGGATGAAGACCGGCTATATCTACGCCTCGGGCTACAACCTCGTGTCCTCCGCCCGCCGCAACGGCCACCGGATCATCGGCGTGGTCTTCGGCGGCAAGACGGCCGCCAGCCGCAACAAGACCATGGCCCGCCTGCTGGATACCGGCTTCGCGCGCATCAACGAGCCGCGCATCGCCCGCCTGATTTCCAACAACCTGCGCCTTGCCGCCAACGACGCGGTGCCGCGCCACAAGCCGGTGGCGACGCCCGTCGGCCTGCGCCACGCCGCGACCGTGGCCGAAGTGGCGACAGCCGCCGATACGGCGGATGCTTCCGCAACGCAGGTCGCGCGGGGGGAAACGCCGTTTGACGCCATGAGCCTCGTGCCCGCGGACGAACAGGGCGACGGCGCGGCCGAGGACGATTCCATCGCCGCCAACCGCATCATGCCGGCCAAGCGCATCCGCACCGCCTACCGCGCCCCCGTCGGGATGCTGGACGCGGCGCGCGGCGCGCAGCAGGCGGCCGGCACATGGGCCGTGCAGGTCGGCGCCTTTTCCAGCCATGACGCCAGCCTTTTCGCGCTGCGCAACGCGCGCGAGCAGCTGCCCGACCATCTTTCCAACAACAGCGTTTACGTCATCGCGCCGCTGATGACCAACCGGGGCGTGATTTACCGCGCCCGCCTCGCCGGTTTCGACCGCGCGCAGGCCGCCTACGTCTGCCGCGTATTGCAGGGGAACTGCCTGATACTGGCGGTTCAGTGACGCACCGCTCCTTTTGAAGGAGGTGTAGGGACATGAACACGACGACATCCGATAACCAGGACGCCACCGCCGCCGCCGCGCCGCGCGAGACCGTGCGCGTCTTCGTCCACGGCTTCGTGCAGGGGGTGAGCTATCGCCGCTGGCTGCAGGGCGAGGCGCTGGAGCGCGAGATCCACGGCTGGGTGCGCAACCGCGCCGACGGCAGCGTGGAGGCCTTGCTGCACGGGGAGGCCCATGCGGTCGATGACCTCCTGCGCGCCTGCCGCCACGGGCCGATGATGGCGCGGGTTGACAAAGTGCACAGCGAACCCGCAGAGTACGACGGGCTGGAAAGCTTTCGCATCGAAAGCACCGTCTAGTTTTCAAGAACAGGAACCCCCCGTCATGCCACGCGTCACGTCCCGTCCGGCCTCCTGCAAGATCACCGGCCCTTTTCTGGCCGCCGTCACGCTGCTGGCGTTTTGCCTGCTTGCCCTGACGCTCGCCCCCGCGCCCGCCCGCGCGCAGAACGAGGACGGCACGCATTCCTACCACTACACCCCACCGACGGAAATGCAGGGCATGCAAGATCCCGCCGGACAGGAAGAGGCGCATTCCTATCACTATAACTACAAGCCGCCCGCCGCCTACCCCGGCGGCCATGCGGGAAGCGCGGCCGCCACGCCGGACGCGCCCGTGCTGCCCAAGAAGGCGGACGTGCCCTTCCGCACCGACGAAGGGCTCACCTCCGCCGAATATTACCTCGCCGTCGGCAAATACGCCGAGGCCTTGAGCGTGCTGAAAGGCGTGCTGGCCCGCCACCCGGACGACGCGGACGCTTTCGCCTATCGCGGCTACGCCTACGAGAAGCTGGGCGACCTGAAAAGCGCGGAGCGCGACTACCGCCGCGCCCTGCTCATCGACCCCCGGCACCTGGGCGCGAACCGCTACCTCGCCTCCCTCTTCCTGCGCGGCGGCGACCTTTCGCGCGCGCTCGAGCAATTGCAGGTCATCCGCATGGTCTGCGGCGCGATGGACTGCCAGGAGCAAGACGAGCTGGAAGACGAGATCAACAAGTACAAGAACGGCCAGAAAGAACCGGACGCGCAGGCCGCGCCCAAGGAAACGGCCCCCGCGCCGCGGCGGTCCGGCTATAACCGCTGATTTCCCCGTTAACCGTTCCTTTGCCCGCGGGTGATATAATACCCCCATGACGGTAAAGGACGATTTCAACCAGATGGCCGAAGACCCGCTGGGCCGCGAATTGCTGAAGGAGCTCGGCACGCCGCGCAACGGCGCGAGCGGCAACGCCGGGCTGGAAGCCCGCGTGATGGCCCTGCTGGAACAAGGGGCGCCGCTGGACGCCCGCGACGGGGAGGGCATGACGCCCCTGATGTGGGCTTCCTACCACTGCCGCCACCGGCTGGTCACCGAACTCGTCGCGCGCGGCGCGAAGCTGCACGACCGCGACAACGCGGGCAAGACCGCGCTCGACCACGCCCGCGCGAAAAAACAGAAACCGGCAATAAAGATTTTGACCGAAGCGGCGAAAAAACAGCTGGACGCGGAACTGGCCGATCTTTCCGTGAAAAAGCCCCTCGCCATTTTCAAGCAGCCCCTGCAGGTCAGGCGGCGCGGGCGGTAACCCTCTGTATCGTCATTCCCGCGAAAGCGGGAATCCAGACGGCATATCAGCTTGTGCGGCGGCATGGATGCCCGCTTTCGCGGGCATGACGAAAAGAAAGTTATGGCGCTGGCGGCTTCTGCGCTTTCGATGCGGGGGAATTTTGCGCGGCGGGTATGTTGCCCTCGCACCACTGCGCGAAATCCGCGACGATGTCCTTCAAATCCGCTTTCAATTTTTGTGCTTCGGGCAGCAGGTCCAGCGTTTCCTCGTCCATGTAGAGCTTGCGGTTGAGCTCGATCTGGATGCTGTGGCGGCGCTCTTTCGGGTTTCCGTTGCGGCGCACGATCTCCGCGCCTGAAAAGCCCGGCACGTCGATGCCCACGCGGTAGCCCTTTTGCGCGAAGAGCTCTTTCAGCTTTTGCGTCATTTCAGGCGCGCAGGTCGTGCCGCCGCGCGTGCCGAGGATGACGTCATGGGGGTTTTCGACCGTGCCCTTGCGCAGGCGGGAGGGCATGGAATGGCAGTTGAGATGCACCACCCGCCCCTGCGCGTCGCGCGTGGCGTTGGCCAGCTTCTTCAATCTTGTGTGATAGGGTTTGTGATAGCGCGCGACGCGGTTGAAGACTTCCTTCAGGCGCAGCGGGCGGTCATAGACCTGCTGCTCCGAACGCGGGGTGCATTTGTCGCGCAGGATGCCCATCTGCGCGGGAACGTAAGGCCCGTCGCCGTCTTTTTTATAGCGCGCGGTTATCCGGTCGCGCCGGTTGGTATCGACGTATGACCGCGCGACCTTCGCCTGCAAAAACGGGATGCCGAGCGAGGGCAGGAAATCGTAAAGCTTGTCCACATGGCTGTCTTCCGCCTTGCGCAGCTCGTGCAGATCGCAGGCATAGCCGAAATCACCGGGATAGACCGTGCCGCTGTGCGGGCTGTCGGCGATGATGCAAAGGGCGGGGCCCTGCGGCATGTCGAGCCGGAAGACGGCGTTGTCTTTTTTTGCCGGCGGTTTCTTTCCGCCCGGCATCAGCCCGCCATTTTCGCGATGGTGTTGGTGGTGGAAAAGCCGTCTTCCATCTCGGCGCGGACGATCCTGCCGCCATATGACGTGACCAGCTCGTAGCCGACGACTTCTTCCAGCTTGTACTGGCCGCCCTTGACCAGCACCTCGGGGCGGATGGCTTCCAGCAGGGCCATGGGCGTGTCTTCCTCGAAGACGACGACGAGATCGACCATTTCCATGGCCGAGAGCACGGCGGCCCTTGCGGTTTCATCCTGCACGGGGCGTTCGGGCCCCTTCAGCCGCTTGACCGAAGCATCGCTGTTGACGCCGACGACGAGGTAGTCGCAGGCCGCCTTCGCCTGACGCAGCGTGGCGATATGGCCGGGGTGCAGAAGGTCGAAGCAGCCGTTGGTGAAGCCGACGGTGAAGCCGCGCGCGCGCCATGCGTCGGCGCGCTCGGCGGCGGCCTGCTTGGTCACGCTTTTGGACTTGCGGCGGTAATCCTGTTTTTCGACGGCGTAGCCGGTATCCAGCGCCTGCTCGATTTCCTCGGGCCTTGCGGTGGCGGTGCCGGACTTGCCGACCACGATGCCCGCGGCGATATTGGCCAGCAGGGCGGCGTTGCGCATCGTCGCGCCCACCGCGACGGCGGAGGCGAAGGTGGCGATGACGGTATCGCCCGCGCCGGAAACGTCATAGACCTCGCGCACGTTGGCGGGGATATGCGCGGGCGCGTCGTTCAGGGTGACGAGCGACATGCCGTCCTGGCTGCGCGTCGCCAGCACGGCGGGAATGCTGCACTCGATGACGATCTTCATGGCCGCCGCGCGCGCCGCGTCGTCGCTGCCAACGCTCATGCCGCTGGCGGCTTCGAGTTCCTTGCGGTTGGGGGTGATGGCCGAAGCGCCGCGGTAGCGCGCGAAATCCTGCCCCTTGGGATCGACGATGACGGGCACATCCGCCGCCCGCGCCATCTCGATGACGCGGCGGACCAGCGTATCGGTCAGCAGGCCTTTCTTGTAATCCGACAATATAATGGCGCCGCAACCCGGCAGCGCGGCTTCGACGCGGGCCGCCACGCGGTCCTCGACGTCCTTGGAGACCGCTTCGGCTTTTTCGCGGTCCACGCGCAAGATCTGCTGGCTGGCGGAAATGAAGCGGCTTTTCACGATGGTCGCGCGCGAAGCGTCCTTTTCGAGGGAGGCGGCGATGCCCAGCTGTTCGAGCTGCTGCGCGACCTCGCGCCCGGCCATGTCGTCGCCCGTCACGGCGACCAGCTCGGCCTTCGCGCCCAGGGCGGCGATATTGGCGACCACGTTGCCCGCCCCGCCCAGCATGTGCTTCTCGTGCTTGACCAGCAGCACCGGAATCGGCGCCTCGGGCGAGATGCGGTCCACCGCGCCATAGACGAAGCGGTCCAGCATGACGTCACCGATGCAGAGCACCCGCGCGCCTTGCAGTCGGCGCAGGTCTTCGAAAAGTGCTGAATTTTCAACCATTTGGGAATCTCTTGGCTTTGTGGGCGGTGGTGTGGCGTTTTGAGCCTCCCTGTCTAACATATTACATAAGGACTATCAAGCCGGAAAATGTCGGATTCCTTCCCATATTTCACGATTTGTTAATGCTTATGCATAATAATTGGAGCTGTCGGAACAAGCGGCCAAGCCGGGTGAAAAAGGGTAAAAAACCTATGTCGAACAAAATGATAGCAAAAGAGGGCAGAGCAGAATCAGCGCAGGCGGATGCCGCCCCTTTCGACGGCAAAGCCCCGCTGCAGCGCAGCTTCCTGCGCGCCGTCAGCCATAAAATGAAGAGCTACAAGCTGGGCGACCTGCTGGTCGTCAGTGGCGCGATTTCGCGCAAGGAACTGAAGGACGCGCTGCTCAAGCAAAAGGAAACCGGCGAACAGCTGGGCAGGATCCTGATGCAGCAGGGCTCGCTGACCGCCGTGCAGCTTTACCGCAAATTGGCCGAGCAGTGGTGCATCAAGGCCTCCACCGCCGGCGTCGCGCTGATGATGCAGGTCATGAGCCCCTCCGTCGCCCGCGCGGCGGACGGCGGGCACCAGGTCAGGCTGGCCTCGGCCTTTTCGCCGGCGGCCGTGCGCACCGTCAACCCGGGGGTCAGCTACCCCCGCCTCTTCGGCTCGCTCGAAGTGAAATCCAACAATATCTCGGTCTTCACCAAATGGACCTCGGTCATGACGCGCTTCGACGCGCAGATGCAAACGCAGGGCCATTCGCCCGTCGTGCAGGCGTGGAAGGCGCATCTCGAGCTGCTGAAGGGCCGCACGATGATGGAGCAGATCGAGGGCGTGAACGATTACATCAACAGCGTGCACTACGTCGAGGACAGCGCCAACTACCGCAAGTCGGACTACTGGGCGACGCCCATCGAGTTCCTGAAGCGCGGCGGCGACTGCGAGGATTACGCCATCGCCAAATACGCCTCGCTGCGCGCGCTGGGCTTTTCGGCGGAAAACATGCGCATCGCCATCGTGCAGGACAAGGTCAAGAACCTGCCGCACGCGATCCTCATCGTCTATACCACGAAGGGCGCCTTCGTGCTGGACAATCAGGACCGCCGCACCCGCAACGAGGACGTGGTCACGCGCTACCGCCCGATTTTCTCCATTAACAGCAACAACTGGTGGCTCCACAAAGCGCCCAGCGGCGTGTAAGATAAAAATTCAAGATTTCCTGTACGAGGGAATTTGGGGGAAAGGGCGCCGCGCCAAGCAGGCGCCCTTTTACTTTTCGCCCTCTTCGCGCGGCGGGGTGAAGAGAACGGTCATATAGGCCGACTGCAACGCCACATGCCCGTCGCGCACCGGCCCGCTGAGGTACGAAATCCGCAGCTGCGCCCTCATCCCGGCGGGCCCTTCCTGCGACAGGCGGGCGACGGCGTCCCCGCGCGTCCCCGCGCTGCTGATGTGATGGGCGCGCAAGTCATCCGCCTTCGCGCCGAGGTCGAAGGTCAGGCTTTTGCCGTCCTGCATCGTCAGGGTCAGCTTTCCGTCCGGCGCGACCGCGAAGGTCACCTTGCGCGGGTTCTCTCCCTCATCCGGCAGGACGCGCGCATCCGTATCGCCTTTTTCAATGTGGTAAAAGTTCAGGCCGGTGGTGTATTCGTAGGGCGCGATTTTCTCCCAGCGCGTTCCGCCCCCGTCGTAAGTCATGCTGAAGCTGAAGTAATCCGCGCTCTTCATCGTCTCCCAGCGCGAGGCGTATTCCATGCCCCAGGCCTCGACCAGCTTGCGCGGCATGTAATAGCCGCAACTGCTCGCGAACCTCTCGCGGCAGGGCTGGGCCGCCTGCGCCTTGGAAAGCCCGTTCTTGTCCATCGCGTCCTTGAAAGGCGTCACCCAGCCGGCAATCGCGTCTTCCACGCTGTTGCCGTAAAAGAAATCCACGATGGAGCTGATCTGCTTGCGCTGCTCGAAGGACACGTCCTTCGACGTTTTCGCCACGCTGCCGTCCGCCTGCAGCACCCCCGCCTGCTCCAGCAGCGCGCCGAGCCGCGCCTTCTGGCTGCGGATGGAAACGTCCATCGCGCTCCACGGCCCGAAGGAGGCGGCAAGGCAGAGCGCGCAAAGCGCCATGGGCACATACTTGATATGCGCGCGGCGGCGAAAGGCGTAAAGCAGCGCGAGAGCCGAAAGCCAGGCGAGCGCGACGAGGATGGCGTAGCGCTCCGGCGTCACCCCGTAATCGCGGATGCGGGTGAAGATGCCCACGGCCAAAAGGAAAAGCGGCACGGCCATGATCTTGTAGAAATGCGCGTAATATTCCTGCAACAGCCGCGTGCCCTTGTCGCGCAGCGCGTGGACGGCGAGATGCGTCAAGACGCCCAGCCCGCCGAAGCCCGTCACCATATAGGCGACGTTGCCGCGCGGCAGTTCCATCTTCAGGAGGATGCGCAGCGTATAGGCGTAGAGCACGCCCATATAGACCAGCATGAGCGGCACCATCAGGTAGTTGGCGAGGAAGGCGATGCCCGCATGCACCTCGCATTCGCTCTTTTCGAAGCGGAAGTCGCGCGTGAGGTAGGAAAGGAAGACCACCGGGCCGAAGAAGATGAGGCTGAAGGCCCAGACGTCGCCGTAGAGATTGCCCGGCACGTGCAACTCGAAGAGGTAGTCGATGCTGGCGAGGATGAGCGAGCCGCCGACGCCCAGCACCGCGCCCGACACGCCGCCCAGCAGCGCGGTGACGGCGTTGAGGTAGTTGAAATACCACACGCTGTCCTCATCCGCGTCGTCGCCGACATAGGGCGCGAAGAGGAACAGCAGGCAGGCCGCCGCGCCGAAGAACATCTGCCGCGCGGTGAAATGCGCGGGCACGAAGGCGACAGTCGCCGCGAGCGCGACGGCGGCGATCATCAGCCCCGCCACCTGCCCGCGCAGCGCGCGCCGCGCCTCCGCGTAAAAAGACGCCGAGAGCGAAAGCGTGAAGAGCAGCGCGAGGAAAAGGAAAACCCGGTCCGTCATGCTCTCGCTGAAAGGCCTGAAGCCGTGGTTATCGACGACGCCCAGCGTGAACATCGAAACGCAGCACGAGACCGCCAGCGGAAAGCGCAGCAGCGCCACGCGGAACGCGCGCCACAAGGCTTGCAGCTCGAACCGCGCGATGAAGGATTTGAACGACATGGCCTGTCCCCCTGAAAATGGAATTTTCGCCGGAATTCTACCGCGTTTGCCGATTGGCCCGCAATGAAACCCGTGCCGCCTTCGTGGCTTTTTCGTGCAGGCGCGGCGCGCAAACCCGCGGCTTCGTGACAAGCCCTTGTTTTTGCTATAGCATATCACCGTGAGAGCCGCGCAAAAAACCATTCCGCGCCGCGCCGGAAGGATCCGCCGATGACAGCCGACACATCCACCGCCCTGCTGCCGCCCCGCGGCGCCGCACGCAACGCCGCGCTGGCCTTTTTCCTGCTCGCGCCGCTGGCCTATGCGGTGCTGGGCGTCTGCCTCGGGCAGGATACCGGCTATGACTTCAGGCAATACCACTGGTACAACGCCTATGCCTTCGTAACGGGCCGCCACGCGAGCGGCATCGACTTCATCCCCGCCGGCGTCCAGTCCTTTTACAACCCCCTCATCGACGTGCCGTTTTACCTGCTCGCGACCGCCGCCGGGCCGAAGGCCGCCATGTTCGTCATGGGCGCCGTGCAGGGGCTGAACGCCTGCCTGCTGTTCTGCCTGTCCTGGATGCTGCTGCCCGCCGCGCGCGTGGCTGAAAAAACCGCTCTGGCCATCTTTGCCGCGCTCGCCGGCATGACGGGGGCCATGGTCATCGCGGAGGCGGGCGCCTGCTTCGGCGACAACATCGTCTCCCTCTTCATCCTGTCTTCACTGCTCCTCCTTCTGCGCCATGCGCCCTCATCCGGCGCATGGCCGTGGCGTCGTCTTTGCACGTTCCTCTTCCTCGCCGGGCTGCCGGCGGGGCTCGTCATGGGGCTGAAGCTCACGGCCGGGTTTTTCTGCGTCGCGCTCTGCGCCGCGCTGCTTCTGGCGACGGGGGACATCAAGCGCAATATCGTCATGGCGTTCTTTTTCGGCCTCGGCGTGCTCGCGGGCCTCGCCGCTACATACGGGTTCTGGGGGCTCTACCTCTACCGGCATTACGGCAGCCCGGTCTTTCCCTACCTGAACGGCATCTTCCAGTCCCCCTTTTTCGCGCCCGGCGGGCTGCATGAGAAAAGCTTTTTCTATGACGGAAATTTGCTGTGGTACCCCTTCGCCTTTACCTTCGGGAACCATGCGAAAGTAGCGACGGAAAGCGCATGGCGCGATTTTCGCTTTCTCGCCCTCTATGTGTTCATGGCGCTGGCGGCGATGCGGCTTTACGCGGGCTCCTTCTGCCGGGAGAAGGCAGGGGCGGCAAAGCCCCCGCCCGACACCGCCGCAGCGCCGCGCCGCATGGTTTTCGCGACCGTCATCGTCAGCTATATCATCTGGATGATGATGTTCCGCATCTACCGCTACCTGATGCCGCTGGAAATGCTTTCACCCCTGCTGGTCATGATCTGCCTGCACGCCCTGCTGCCCCGCCACCGCCGCCTGAAAACCGCGCTGGGGGCGGCGGTTCTGTGCTTCCTGCTCGCCACCATACAGGTGCCGCCCTACGGCCGCAAAAAGGAATGGACGCCCGTTACGGACCTGACCGCCTTCGAGCTGCCGCGCGCCGGAAACCTGATGATCCTCATGGCCGGGCGCGAGGCCTATGCCCATACGCTGCCCGCCTTCCCCGCTTCGGCGGCGGCGGTGCGCATCGACGGTACGCTCTTCGCGGCGGATGAAAGCGAGGACGACAACCTTTTGAAGGTCAGGAAGCTCATCCGCAAACGCATCGACGCGCATCACGGCCCCTTCCTCTGGTTCGCGCCGGAGCAGGAGCGCGACGCCCGCGCCGCGGTGCTCAAGACCTTCGACCTCGCGGTCAGCGGCCCCTGCCAGGCGGTGACGGATAAAATGGCGAAAAGCGCGCGCAGCACGAACTTCGTCTTCATGCCGCGCAATTATGATTTATGTCCCGTGAAAAAAACGAAGGCGGACAAGCGTTAAAAACGCCGCCCTACTCCACCCAGGCCACGCGCAGGATGTTGGTGGAACCGGGGGTGCCGAAGGGGACGCCGGCGGTGATGACGACGCGCTGGCCCTTGGCGGCGATTTCATGCTCGAAGGCGAGGCGCACGGCCTTGCGCACCATGTCGCCGAAATTATCGACGTCCTGCGTGTGCACGGGATAGACGCCGTAGGAAAGCTGCAGCCGCCGCGCCACTTCCATGTTTTCCGTCAGGCAGAGCACCGGCACCGAGGGCCGCTCGCGCGCGGTGCGCAGCGCGGTGGAGCCGGAGGTGGTGTAGTTGACGATGGCGGCGGCCGAGATCGTCATGGCCACGGTACTGGCCGCGGCGGTGATGGCGTCGGGCGAGGTCTTGTCGGGGTCGGGGTGTTCCGCGTCCATGATCTTGCGGTACAAATCGTCCCGCTCCACGTCCACGGCGATGCGGTCCATGATGGAGACCGCCTCCAGCGGGTATTCGCCCGAGGCCGTTTCGGCGGAAAGCATGACCGCGTCCGAGCCATCGTAGATGGCGGTCGCGACGTCCGAGGCCTCCGCCCGCGTGGGCGTGGGGGAGGAAATCATGGATTCGAGCATCTGCGTCGCGACGATGACGGGCTTGCCCGCCTGGCGGCAGACGTGAATGATGCGCTTTTGCGCGCTGGGCACTTTTTCCGCAGGAATTTCCACGCCAAGGTCGCCGCGCGCGACCATCACCGCGTCCGACATATCGACGATCTGCTGCAGGTGCGTGAGGGCCGAGGGCTTTTCGAGCTTGGAGATGATCTTCGCGCGCCCCGCGATGAGCTTGCGCGCCTCGGCCACGTCGTCGGGCCGCTGCACGAAGGAGAGCGCGATCCAGTCCACGCCCATGTCGAGCGCGGCTTCGAGGTCGCGGCGGTCCTTTTCGGTCAGCACGGAAACCTTGAGCAGCGTGTTGGGCAGGTTGACGCCCTTGCGGTCGGAAAGCTTCTTGCCCGCGATGACCTCCGTCTCCGCGAAATCATGGCCGGTCTTGATGACGCGCAGGCGGGTCTTGCCGTCGTCGAGCAGGATGTCCGAGCCTTCCTCCAGCACCTCGAGGATTTCGGGGTGCGGCAGGCAGACGCGCTGGGCGGTGCCGGGCGCGGGGTTTGAATCGAGGGTGAGGCGCATGCCCTTGTGCAGCTCGATCGAGCCGTCCTTGAAGGTGCCGAGCCGCAGCTTGGGCCCCTGCAGGTCGGCGAAGACGCCGATGGGGCAGCCGACCTCGGCCTCGAGCGCGCGCAGCATGTCGATGCGCTTCTTGTGGTCCTCGTGCACGCCGTGGCTGAAGTTGAGGCGGAAGACGTCCACCCCCGTCTCGTAAAGCTGGCGGATGATCTCCGGCGTCGAAGACGCGGGGCCGAGGGTTGCGACGATCTTGGTTTTGCGGTTGCGTCTGGCCATGGTGTGGTATTTCCCCGTCTTTCCGTTCAGCGCCCGTCCCGCGCGGAAAAGGAGCTGCGGGCGGCGCTTCTCCGTTTTGGCACGGTTTAAGGCGAAATTCACTTGAAAAACCGAACGCGGGGCAAAAAAAACCCGGCCTGTCCGGGGCCGGGTCGTTTATGGATATTTTCGTTTTCCCGCAAGGAAAGGATTAAGGGGAAAACGTCATCCGTCATTCGTTAGGGCATTATGCCAGCACGAAGCAGGGCGGCGCGCCGCCGTCCTTGCGGTTGTGATGACCGCGCACGCGCATGGCGCCCAGCAGGTCGTCTTCCGCGGGTGCGGCGGCGGGGCGGCGCGGGAACAGCGCGTTGCGATGCGCGCTCAAGCGCTGACCGGTCATGGCTTCGAAAAGATCGCGGCGCGTGCGGCGCGCGTTTTCCTCAAGTTGCTGTTTGGGGCAGACGGGGAAGACCGCTTCCGCCGGCAGGCTGGCCAGCAGGAAGGCGGTGCAGATGCTGCGCTCGAAAGGCGCGGGGAAATGCCGGCCTTCGGCATGCGCTTTTTGCGCTTCGTTTTGTTCACGCATGGGAACCTCTATTCGCTTTCTTGTCTTTTTTTGCGGGGACTTCGCTTGCTCAAATCGAGCGGTTCTTGGCGGCGCCTTTGGGGCAGGCCGTTGAAGGCCCCTGATTTCTGCGCGGACTATCATGTCGCGGCGCAACATTGTCAAGAAACCCCTGAAAATAAATACAAAGTTGCGGGTTTTGCTCCTCCGCCAGCAAGGAAAGATTATTGCGCGAGTCAAAATGCGCAACTTTATTACAAAACGATTTTGCCGCCCGGCGGGGCGATTTACGAGTTTTTCGTTTTTCGCGCAGCGACTCGGGAGCGTCTTCGGGTCCGAAATTCCACCCCGGCGTCGCGCCGCGTGACAAGAACGCCGCCGAAGGCCTTAAAACTTTTTTAATTTTTCGCTGCTAGTCTGGTCATGACTCCCGATTGAAAATTCCGCTTCGATTGACGTCGTGAAAGATTGAACTGAGCTGAAAAATTACCATATTTTTATAAGAGAACTTTAAAAACTGACCTGCGACTTGTGGACAACCGCAAGCGATGCAACCGGAGCTCCGCGGGAGGAAAAATAATTCCTCGCCGCATCTCTTTGCGCTTGTTGGGAATTCATTCAGGTCAAGATGAAATTGCCCCGCGCGCGAAAATTTTTCGCCGCCCACTTTGTGGACAGAGACCCAAGATGTGGTATGCTGAACTTCGTTGGGTCACAAGGCCTAGTGCCTTTCTCAACTTTCACTGAAGGGGATAATCAGCTGCTTTTTCAGTGAAAATCGAAGCGGAAAATAAAAAAAAATGTATTATGGGGAGATAAGATCGATGTTCGATGTCGCACAGGTTGCGAAGGGCGTAAAGGTACAAATTGACCGCTCTCGCGACGCCAACCTCACGGAATTCGGAAAAGCCACCCTTCTCGACCGCTACCTGCTGCCGGAAGAATCCTTTCAGGATCTTTTCGCGCGCGTCGCCATGTTCTATGCCGACGACGCCGCCCATGCGCAGCGTCTTTATGACTATATGTCGAAGCTGTGGTTCATGCCCGCGACGCCCGTGCTGTCCAACGGCGGCACCGACCGCGGATTGCCCATCTCCTGCTTCCTGAACGAATGCGACGACAGCCTGAACGGCATCGTCGATCTTTGGAACGAGAACGTCTGGCTCGCCTCGCGCGGCGGCGGCATCGGCTCCTACTGGGGCAACCTGCGCTCGATCGGCGAAAAAGTCGGGCGCAACGGCAAGACCTCGGGCATCATCCCCTTCATCCGCGTGCAGGACAGCCTGACCCTCGCGATCTCGCAAGGCTCGCTGCGCCGCGGCTCGGCGGCGGTCTATCTGCCGATCAGCCACCCCGAGATCGAGGAATTCGTCGAGCTGCGCCGCCCCACCGGCGGCGACCCGAACCGCAAGGCGCTGAACCTGCACCACGGCATCATCATTTCCGACGCCTTCATGCGCGCCGTCGAAAAGGACGAGGAATGGGCGCTGACCAGCCCGAAAGACGGCAGCGTGGTGGAACGCATTTCCGCGCGCGGCCTGTGGATCCGCATCCTGACCTCGCGCATCGAAACCGGCGAGCCCTACATTCTTTACGGCGACACCGTCAACAACGCCATCCCCGAGCACCACAAGCTCGCGGGGCTGAACGTGAAGATGTCCAACCTGTGCAGCGAGATCACGCTGCCCACCGGCAAGGACCACCACGGGCAAGATCGCACCGCGGTCTGCTGCCTGTCCTCCATGAACCTCGAGAAGTTCGAGGAATGGGAAGACCACCCGACCATCATCGAGGACTGCTGCCGCTTCCTCGACAACGTGCTGGAGGATTTCATCCGCCGCGCGCCCGACAGCATGATGCGCGCCAAATACGCCGCCATGCGCGAGCGCTCGATCGGCCTCGGCGTCATGGGCTTCCACTCCTTCCTGCAGTCCAAGATGATCCCGATGGAAAGCGTCATGGCCAAGGTGTGGAACAAGCGCATGTTCAAGCACATCAAGCAGGGCTGCGACGCCGCCTCGGTCAAGCTGGCGCACGAGCGCGGCCCCTGCCCGGACGCGAAGGAATACGGCATCATGGAGCGCTTCTCCAACAAGATGGCGATCGCGCCCACGGCTTCCATCTCCATCATCACCGGCGGGGCGAGCCCGGGCATCGAGCCCAATACCGCCAACGCCTATACCCACAAGACGCTTTCCGGCTCGCACTTCGTGCGCAACAAGTACCTCGAGGAGCTGCTGGAAGCGAAAGGCAAGAACAACGAGGACGTCTGGACCTCCATCATCACCCGCGAGGGTTCGGTGCAGCACCTCGACTTTTTGACACAGGACGAGAAGGACGTGTTCAAGACCGCGTTCGAGCTCGACCAGCGCTGGCTCATCGAGCATGCGGCCGACCGCACGCCCTATATCTGCCAGTCGCAATCGCTCAACGTCTTTCTGCCCGCGGACGTGCACAAGCGCGACCTGCACCAGGTGCACTGGATGGCGTGGAAGCGCGGCGTGAAATCGCTTTACTACTGCCGCTCGAAATCGATCCAGCGCGCCGAGGACGCCAATGGCGGCAACGGCCGGCTGACGACCAAATCGGCAACGGCATCCGAGGGTGGGAACAATTACGAAGAATGCCTGGCCTGCCAGTAACGGCAAGCCGCACAATAAAAACGATAACGGCATTCCAACCTTTTTGTCATCGGAGGCACGAACCATGTTAAGCACGTCTGAACTCGACACCTTGGCCATCATCGCCAGCAACGACCGCAGCGAGCGTCTTTCCCGCACGCATCTCGAGAAACTCTCCCGCCTCGACCTCATCGAGCCCGGCGCGGCGGGGCCCGACCTTTCCGCCAAGGGGCGCGAGATACTGGTCAAGCGCAAGTAAGACAAGCGCCCAGCAGCGCGGCCCGCCACGAAGCCCCCGCGAAGCACGGGGGGTCATGGCCGCACCATCTACCGGCAGGTTTTCCGTCTTCGCGGAAACGCAATATACAAAGGACAAGCCATGTCACGCCTGACAGAAGAAAACGACCACGTCTATAAACCCTTCCACTATCCCTGGGCCTATGAAGCCTGGCACACGCAGCAGCGCATCCACTGGCTGCCCGAGGAAGTGCCGCTGGCCGAGGACGTGCGCGACTGGAAACGCAAGCTGACCCCGTCGGAGCGCAACCTGCTGACCCAGATCTTCCGCTTCTTCACGCAGGCGGACGTCGAGGTGAACAACTGCTACATGCAGCATTACACCCGCGTGTTCAAGCCGACCGAGATTTTGATGATGCTCGCGGCCTTCTCCAACATGGAAACCGTGCATATCGCGGCCTATTCCCACCTGCTGGACACCATCGGCATGCCGGAGGTCGAGTATTCCGCCTTCCTCAAGTACAAGGAGATGAAGGACAAATACGACTACATGCAGGGCTTCAACGTGGAGAGCAAGCACGACATCGCCCTCACCATGGCCGTCTTCGGCGGCTTTACCGAGGGCGTGCAGCTCTTCGCCAGTTTCGCCATGCTCATGAACTTCCCGCGCTTCAACAAGATGAAGGGCATGGGGCAGATCGTGACATGGTCGGTGCGCGACGAGACGCTGCACACGCTTTCGATCATCCGCCTGTTCAAGACCTTCGTGGAGGAAAACCCCGAGGTCTGGACCGACAAGCTGCAGACCGAGATCACGAACGCCTGCAAGACCATCATCGAGCACGAGGACGCCTTCATTGACCTCGCCTTCGAGATGGGCGCGATCGAGGGGCTGACCCCGCAGGAGGTGAAGGACTACATCCGCTACATCGCCGACCGCCGGCTGACCCAGCTGGGCCTGCAGGCCATCTACGGCACCGCCAAGAACCCGCTGCCGTGGATGGACGCGATGCTCAACGGCGCGGAGCACACCAACTTCTTCGAGAACCGCGCGACCGAATACGCCAAGGCCTCCACCCAGGGCAGCTGGGAAGACGCCTTCGAGGACACGGTCTTCAAGGAAGCCTCGTAACACCCCCTTTAACGGCCGGCTTTTTCAGTTCTCCTTGAAAGCTTCGGCACAGAAAGCCCCGGTTTGAAAAAGCCGGGGCTTTTCAATTGCTTGTGATTTTTCCGGCGAAAGAAATATTGACATAATCTGATATATAAGTATACTGGCCTTAACGTATAAAAAGGCCGGAAAAGGCCGGGTTATTGCAGAGGGTTTTCATTCGTGTCACGCATCCGGCACAATCGCGCATGTCCTGCGGCCGCTTTCGCGGCCCTGCCCGCCGTTTTCGCGGGGGATGCATCATGATCGGCCTTCCCTACGACAAGACATTGATGATCGCCGTCGGCGGCATGTCGGGCAGCGGCAAATCCACGCTGGCCTATGCCCTGCAAAAGAAGATCGAGGGATCGGTCGTGCTGGACCCCGACGAGCTGCGCAAGCGCATGTTCGGCGTTTCCCCCCAGACCCCCCTGCCCGACAGCGCCTACAGCCCCGAAAACACCCAGAAATTCATCGCCTACGCCCATGCGGAGGCCGAGCGCCACCTGAAGAACGGGCATACCGTCATCGTCAGCGGGCTGTTCCTCGACCACAAGACCCGCGCGAAACAGGAAGAGATCGCCAAACGCAACGGCGCGCAGTTCGTCGGCCTCTATCTGCACGCGCCGCTCTCCACCGTCTATGGCCGCGTCGTGCGCCGGAGGGGCGCCGCATCGGACGCGGACCTCAAGGTCGTGCGCCGGCAGGCCCGCCAGCAGGCCAGGCTGAACCCCGCGCATGACGTCCACTGGCACATCATCCTCGCCAAGCAAGAACCCACGGCGGTGCTGACCAATGCCGTGCGCTGCATCGGCGAGGAGCTCAAAACCGGCCCCGTGGCCAAGGCCCGCCGCCGCAACAAGCGCAATAAGAACCAGAGCCGGCCCCCCGGCCCCGGCAATCCCGGTTCTTTTTAAACGAAATCAATCCCCTGCACTGCACGCCCGCGCCGCTTCCGGTGCGGTATTTTATTGACAGAATCTTATATTTGTCGTAATAAATACCCCTCGACCACCCCCCATGCCCGGCCAGAGGAGCGAAAAGCGGCAAACCGATGTCACAAAAATCCGACAAAACGCCCGAAAAAGACGCCGCAAACGACAGCTTCGCCATGACCGAGGCGCTGCTGAACACACCCGTCGGGATGCTGATGCGCGCGGTGGCCGCCGACGACCACGAGATGTTCGACGACGCGCTGCGCGCGCAGCCGGACGTCAACGCCGGGCACGGCGCGCCGCTGCAACTGGCCGCGCATTGCAAGAACCGCCTGCTGATGCGCTACCTCGTCACCGCGGGGGCGGATATCGCCTATGCCGTCGAGGGGCTGAAGGAACAACGCGGCGCCATTTCGCGCACCCGCCGCTACACCGACGACTACTGGCGCGACAGCTATACCTACAAGTACAAGAGCAAGGCGGACGAAAAACTTTACAAAGACCTGACCGCCGCCATTTCCACCCTCGACAAATTCGCCAATACCTACAAGAGCGACCTCGCGCAGCTGGAAAGCATCCGCCTGCAAAACGAAACGCTGGCCGAGCTGCGCGCGCTGAAGGCGGAGGTGACCGAGGCCATCCACGGCCGCCCGATCGACAAGAAGACGCTGCCCGCGCCCGCCGCGCTGTCGCGCAAGACGCAAACGCCGGGAGGCGGTTGACATGCAGGGAATGTCCTCCGACAAGAAAAGCAACCTCATCTACGCCGCCATCCTCAGCGGCAACGCCGACCGGCTGGCCGCCGCGCTGGCCAACAAGCCGGACCTCGACGCCGACGATGCGAAAGCCCTCAGGCTTTGCGCGCAGGAAGGCAACTACCGCTTCGCCAAGCAGCTCTACCTCGCGGGCGCCGACCCCGCCTATGCCCTGATGTGCGAAAAAAACGGCAAGGAGCCGCGCACCGCCGTCATCGCCAGGCTCGGCACCTACAAGGAAGCCTTCGAAAACAGCATCGCCCCCGCGGAAACCCTGCGCATGCTGCAGGAAATCCTCGACCGCCAGCAACGGCTCGAAAAGCAGGTGCAGGCGTTTAAAGACGCGCTGGCCGAGCTCGCCGAACCGCAAAGGCTCGACAAGCCCGAAATGAAAACGCCACCCGGTTCGCCCCACTTCGACACCAAAGGACACAAGCCATGAGCCTGCGCACCTTCTTCGGCGGCAAGGACGATGCCGTCACCGTCTTTCGCAACAAGCTGCTCGACATCGTGAAGAACGGCAACTACAACGAGCTCGACCGCGTGCTGCAGACGGAGATCGAGGCGCCGCCCGCCATCCTCGGCGCCGCGCTGCAAAAATGCGCCGGCGCGGGACAGATGCGCATGACCACCCGCCTGCTCGACGCCGGCGCGCCGCTGGGCGCCCTTTCCTTCGGCACGGTGCGCGGCGTGGTGCTGGAACAGAACAAGGACTTCTTCCGCCTGCTCACCGACCGCGGGCTGGATTTCTCCCTCTACATTTCCTCCTCCAGCAACAACTCGGATTCAACCTATATCAACCGGCTGAACTACATGCGCAAGGATCTCGAATGCGACCTGCTGCGCGAGGAGCTCGCCGCGCTCAAGTCCGAGCTCGCCATCCTGAAAAAAGAGCCCAACGCCGCCGAAGACGAGACCCCGCACGCGCCCCGCAAGAAAGACGGCGGCAACGACCTGCGGCTCTGACGCGCCCGTTTTCATCCCCGTTTTCATCCCCGCCTTCGCGCCCGGTTTCCCCCCGAATTCACGCTTTTTTCCGTTTTTCCGTTTCCCCGTCCGAAACCCGCCGGATATCGGCTATATGTAAACTAAAAATTAACTTTCTTGGGGTTAAATAGCATTTAGGCTATAATGAAATAAGCAAAAGCAAAGGAGATCATGTCTCATGTCCAACCTTTTGGAGACCGTCGCAGTCAGCAGGAGAAGCGGGGATGACGCGGGAGAGATCCTGAACGCCTACCTCGGCACTTCGCCCCAGATGGCGCTGAACAAGACGATGGAAGCCGCGCCCGAAGTCAGCGCGCAGCCCAAGGGCACCGCGGCAGGGGACAAGCTCGTCGAACCGCGCTAAATCCAGGCGGCGCATAAACGAAGATTCAGGGGTACAGCATGTCGGCTCAGGCAGATAACGCAGCAGCGGTCGTCTCGGAATACGAGGTCTTCAAGAACGGCCGCAACGCGCTGGCCTTCTTCTTCTACCGCCACCCCACGCTGGACAACAACCCCGAAGAGGGGCCCTTCTGGTTCACCATCAGCGACAACAGCATCGTCGCGGGGACGGAGGCGCATTACGCCGTCTTCGGGGACGTCGGCCAGAACATCATCGCCACCGCCCGCCAGCGCGGCGTCATCATGCTGGTCGAGTTCGAGGACCAGCAGCCCGTGCGCTGCACGCCCTGCTATCTTTCCGAAAACTTCTGATTTCCTGACATTCCCGGTTTCCGGCCTGCCGCCGGGCGGTTTTGCGCCTCGATTGGCGCCCTGATTTCCGCCCGTGAAGAGGCTTTGCGCATTTTCCACGCCGCGCCCCCCGAAAACATCCTGAAAAACGCCCGGCCCGCTTGCCGGATTAGCCTTTATTATGTATAATATAGGTGAGTGAAAAGGGGTACGAATATTTCTGCAACGGGGGTTTCAGGATGGCAGGGTTTCTCGAAGGTTTCGTCAGCCAGGCGTTCAACGGCAAAATCGCATCCGACATGGAGATCGAGCGGCTGTCGCAGGACATGCTGCAGGCCGTCTATCGGCGCGAGCACGCGACGGTGGACATGCTCTCCGGGCAGGGCGCGAAGTTCAACCGCGAGATGCTGCAGGCCGCGCTCGGCTTTCAGGACCAGCTGCTCACCGAAAAATGCCTCGAGGCCGGCGTGACGCCGACGGAGGAAATGCTGCGCCTCGCCATCGACAAGCACAGCGCCCCGCTGACCGACATGCTGCTGAAAAAAATCCCCGCGAGCGAAGAGCTGCGCGACTACGCCATGCGCTACGGGACCGACGACGTGCGCCGCGTCGTGCAGCGCACCGGCAGCTTCTTCATTCCCGAACACCGCGAGCCGTAAACGCGCGCCGCGCTTTCGCAAAACGGATTTCAAAAAAATCTGCACGGAACCCGCAAGCAATCCGCCCGCCGGTTTTTGACGCGCCGCGCAAAAAAACCGTGACAAGCGAATCGGTATGTCGTATATTGATCTCAGGGATTTTAATTGCACTGGGGAGTTCAATTGGACCTGATCAGACTTCATGTCTTGCCTCCGACATACGGCGCCCGCGAAATCGCCCGCCTTGTCATCGCCAGCCCCGCAACCCGTATCGTTAAAAGCACATCGGCCTCCCCTTGGGAGGTTTTTTTGTGCCCCGAACACGCGCCGCAGCTTTCCATTCACTACCACCGTCCACGCCGCCGCAAAACGAAAGGGAAATAACGCCTATGGGGAAAAAATCCAAAGTTTCAGGCTACAAGGCCAACCGCGCGCCCGATGCGAAGACCGTGCATAACCTCTTCGCGGGACAGGGCGGGGCGGACTGGGACCCGCTCGCCGGATACCAGGGCCACCGCGACCAGCGCTACGTGAAGAACGTGCGCCCGCGCAGCGAAGGCCAGAAACGCCTGATGGAGGCGATGCAAAGCCACAACCTCGTCTTCGCCATCGGCCCCGCGGGCACGGGCAAGACCTATCTCGCCGTCACCGCCGCCGTCGAAGCCTTCGAAAAAGGCAAGGTGGAGCGCATTATCCTCTCCCGCCCCGCGGTCGAGGCCGGCGAGAAAATCGGCTTCCTGCCGGGCGACCTGCAGGACAAGATGGCTCCCTACCTGCGCCCGCTCTACGACGCGCTCAACGACCGCATGGGGCTGAAACGCCTGAAGCAATGCATCGAGATCGGGGAGATCGAGATCGCGCCCATCGGCTACATGCGCGGGCGCACGCTCAACAACGCCTTCGTCGTCATCGACGAGGCGCAGAACTGCACCTACGGCCAGATCAAGATGATCGTCAGCCGCCTCGGCTGGAACTCGACCATGGTCATCACCGGCGACCCGGACCAGAGCGACCTTCTTGACGGCATTTCCGGCCTCAAGCAGATGTCGGAAAAACTCGCGAAGGTCGATGGCATCGCGGTCGAAGGGCTGCGCGACACCGACATCGTGCGCCACCCGCTGGTCGCGAAAATGCTGGAAGTCATCTGACGCTCACGACACACACACGTTAATACCACGGCACTGCCATTTGCTCACTCCTTGAACTACGGCACCTCACCTTATCCTTGTAGCCCGGCTTTTTTAAGCCGGGCTTTTTTTGTCCGCTCCCGCGCCCTATACTTTGGGCAGAGGAGAAGAAAATGACGCAGCAAAGCTTTTCACCGCGCGAAGGCGTGACCATTGCCTATCACAAAACGCAAGGCACGCAGCCCGGCGTGATGTTCATGGGCGGCTTCATGTCGGACATGAGCGGCACCAAGGCGACCTTCTTCGAGGAACAATGCAAGAAGCGCGGGCAGGCCTATCTGCGCTTCGACTATACCGGCCACGGCGTCTCCAGCGGGAAATTCACCGAGGGCAACATCGGAAGCTGGCTGCAGGACGCGCTCGACGTTTTCGACGAGCTGACGCAAGGCCCGCAGATCGTCGTCGGCTCCTCCATGGGCGGCTGGCTCTCGCTGTTGCTGACGCTGCAACGCGCGGAGCGCGTGGCGGGCCTCGTCTGCCTTGCGCCCGCGCCGGACTTCACGGAGGACATATACCATCTTGAATTCGACGACGCGGCGCGCGCGCAGCTGGCGGAAAAAGGCATCGTCCACCGCCCGAGCGATTACGGCGATCCCTATCCGCTGACCCGCCAGCTTTTCGAGGACGGCAGGAAACACCTGCTGCTGAAGGATGAAATCGGCATCCGCTGCCCCGTGCGCCTCATCCACGGCAAGCAAGACCCCGACGTGCCCTGGCAAAAAAGCGGGCAGATACTGGAAAAACTGGCGTCACAAGACGCGAAGACCGTCTGGATAGAGGACGGCGACCACCGCCTCTCGCGCGATCAAGACCTCGCCCTCATCGACGGCGTCATCGAGGAATTGTCGGAAAAAGCGCGCGGCGCATAAGCTAGTGGCGCGACTTATAGACGAAGCCGCCCGAGCCGCCGCTTTTGCCGCCGTTGATCAGGAACATGATGCGGAAGATGATATAAAGCGTCAGCGGCAGGATGCCGAGCGCCACGGGCGCGGGCAGGTTGGAAAGCTTGTCCCACAAATGGGCCGCGCCATGGGCGTGCATGAAGCCGGAAACGGCTTTATAGGTGTCCGGCATGGCGAAGTCGCCCCATTCCTTGAGCTTGCGGATCCTGAAGGTGCTTTTCACGAACCAGAAATAAATCAGGTCATAGACGAGCGTAATGGCCGGAAAGACGAACAGTATCGCGCTTAAATTGCGTAAACCCATCATTGGTCGGTGCCCTCCCCGGGCTGTTTCTGGTCGGTTTCGTTTTCATCCGGCTGCTCGATGGCGGCGCCGATGACGTCCATCCACGACAGCGGCGCGCCCGGCGTCTGGCCTGAATCGGCGGCGGGCAACGGCGCGGGCGGCAGCCATGGCGGTTGCTGCATGGGTTGTTGCGCAGGGGCTTGTTGCGCGGCGGCTTCCTGCGGCGGCGCGGCGGGTTGTTGTGCGGGCTGCGTGGGCGCGGGCGGCGGTTCTTCCATCGGACCGCCCGGGCTCACGCCCACCAGAATGTCTTCCGACAGGCCTTCGATGGCGCCCAGCTCGCCTTCGTCCGTCCCCTCGGGCGGCTGCGAGCGCTGCTCGGGCGGCTTGCGCTGGTCGGCCACCGCATCCGGGCCCAGCGTCGCCCCGGCGCCGCCGATGACGTCCATCCACGACAGGGGCGCGTCCAGCGCGGCGGCCTGCGCGGTTTCCTGGATTTTCTGCTGCGCCTGTTCGGGCGGCGTTGCGGGCGCGACGGCCTGCTGCGCGCTGTCCGCGCTGATGACGTCCATCCAGCTGAGCGGTTTTTGCGCCGCGGCTTCCGCCGGCGCGGCGGTTTCCTGCGCGGGCGGCGCGGCGGGCGGCGTTGCAGCCGTCGCCTGCTGCTGTTGCGCGGCGGCCTCGGTGACCGGCGGGTCGGCGCGCAGCGGGGAGGAATCCGCCTCGGCCCCGCCGATGACCTGCATCCAGTTGAGCGGCCCCTTGTCCGCCGTCGCCTCCGCCACGGCGGCGGCCGCGGCCTGTTCGACGACGGGGTCGATCTTCGCGGGCTTGGGCGTCACGCTGCCGTCTTCGTTGACGGCGGCGGCGTCCTCGGGGCGGATGGTGCTATGCGCTTCCGCCACCGACGCGACGCCGAGGATGCCGCAGGTCACGAAGTTGCCGCTGCCCTTGCCCATCGCGAAGCCCTGCGCCAGCGCGTCGATGTCGCGGTTGGGCGGGGCGGGCTGGGCGGCGGCGTTCCATTTCGGGTTGCGCAACCGGCGCAGCACGCTATCGACCATGCGCAGGCTTTCCAGCGCCTCTTCCGCCGGCGGCGGAATGGGCAGGAAGCGGTGCACGCGCATCGCCTTGGCGTGGCCGATGTCGGAGTTGTAAAGCTGTATCTCGTTCACGCTCTTGCCGAAGGCGGCGATGGCGCGGCCCTCGTTGAAGGCCTTCAACCCGTCGTAGCTGGCCCGCGCGCGCTGCTGGACGGAGGCGTTGGCGCTGTCCGTATAGCCCTTGCCCGCGCTGCCCTGCCCGCCCGAGCCGCGCTGGTATCCCGAAACCTCGGTCACGAGGGCGGTGCCGACGGTCTTCTCGAAGAAGTCCTTCGTCTGGGTCGGATCCTCAAGCTTGCCGAAAAGCTTGATGTTGCAGTTCGCCGTGATGGAACGCGCTTCTTCCTTCACCCGTTTTTCCAGCGCGGGCAAATCCTGGCCGGCGAAGACGAGGGAGAAGCCGAGCGAACGGGCCTGCGCCGCCATGACCGCCATGCCCTGCGCGGTATAGTAGCCGACCTCGTCGAAGATGGCGATGAAGGGGGTGGCGGAGTTGGTGGGCTTGTTCTCGATCGCGGTCGCGGTATCGCCCTCCACCGTGTTGCCGAGGGTCGCGCCCATCATCCCCTTCAGGGTCGAGGAAATGATCTTACCGAGGTTGGCCGTCTCGTCGCTGGATTTTTCCAGCGCGGGGATGAGCACCACGAGGATGCGGCGGTTCAGGACCACGTCGAGCATGTCCACGTCCGCCGCCTGCGTGTCGAAGATGAAGCCGTAGTCGTCGCCCAGCGACTGCATGGAGCGGGTGAACTGCATGGACAGGTAGCCGTGCTGCTGGCGCGGGACGGAGGTATCGGCCATGCTGCCGTCGCCCTGCGGCTTGTCGTCGCCGTTGTCGTCGAAGACGTTGTCGTCGTAGCCGGGCAGCTCGTTCAGGTAGCCCTTGACCGGCGTGCGCAGGTGCTCGGGCACGGAAGGGTCGCGCGCGAGCTTGATGACCGCCTTGAAGGTCAGGAACTGGCGGATGACGCTGATCGAAAGCGGGATGTTCTGGCTCTCGCGCTTATAGACGAGGCAGGGCATGAGCGCCGAGACGAGGGCGACCGCGCGTTCTTTCCACATCGCGTTGTCGCCTTCCGCGTCCGGCATCAGGCTCACCAGCATGTTGGTGAGGTAGGAGGCCGAGCCGGAGGAGAAGGGGTTGAGCGTGTTGGACGGCACGCGGCCCGAGACGTTGCCCGTCATGTAGTTCATGATGAGCACGTCGTCGTCGCGCCCGAAGCGGCGCGCCATGGCCGAAAGCGTGGACCACAAATCCGTATCCGCCTTGCCGTCGATGTAGATGAAGCCCGAGCCCCAGCACAGCGCGTTGCAGGCGTAGGACTTGAGGCCGAAGGTCTTCCCCGCGCCGGTCGTCCCGAGATAGAGGCAATGCGTGCGCGCGTCGGAGTTGGTGAACCATATCTCCTCGTCCGTCTCGGAATCGTTGCCGAGGTAGAGGATGCCGTCGGACATGCCGAGCGAACCGTCCGGCCGCTTGAAGTTCGGGTCGCGCCGCTGCGCGGATTTCGGCAGCTTGAAGGGCAGCGAGATCGGCCTTTTGACCAGCCACCAGAAATAGCAGCAGGCGATGAAGAAGACGAGGTCGCCGAAGAGCGCGACGTCCTTGTTGAGCGCGACGGCCAGCGCCGCCATGACATAGGCCATGGCCGCGGTTTCCGAATCCTTCGCGGCGTCGATGAACCGCTGGGTCCACGGGCGCGCGTCCCGCAGCAGGGTCGCGGATTTTACTTCGTATTTTGCCCTTAAAGCCAAGCGACCGTCACTCCCTTACTGCCCGAACAGCTGGTCGGGCGGCAGCGGCACGCCCTCCTTCAGCGGCGCCGGCCCGTTCTTGATCCCGGGATAGCCCGCCTGCCCCGGGTCGCCCATGCGCGGCGCCAGAACCTGGGAGATGAAAACGAACTTCAGCCCGAGATAGAGGACGACGACCAGCACGAAAGCAACGACCAGCTTGAAAACCCCGCGGAAGAAGCCGCCCTTGCCCGGCGCGGCGGGCTGCGCGGCGGCGGCAAGGGCGGAATCGCCCTTCATCATCGCCTCGCTCATCAACCGCAGCGCGGCGGCGGCCTGTTCCTTGTCGGCGAAGGTTTCCACGACGTCGTCGTTGTCGGCGCTTTTCAGCACCAGCTGGTACTTGCCCTTTTCCGGCTTGTCGCTGCGCACCTCGAGCGTCGCGGTCTTCATGTGGCTCATGTCGGCGCGCCAGACGCGCGGCGTGTCGCCGGTATTGAAAGCCACGACCATCGCGTTGTTGACGACCTTGGCGTCGATGTCCTTGCTGGAGCTTGCGAACATTCCCTGTTTCTCCCGTTTTCTCTAGCCTTCCCGCTGGGGAAGAGCGCGGCCAGAACTGCTTTTCATGAATTCTTCCATGCCGCGGATCACTTCTTCGAAACGCGGCGTCGGTATTTTCTGCCCCGCGATGAGCTCGTTGGTGAAATGCACCAGCGCGCCCGCGGCCTCCGCGCAATAGGACTTGCGGCCGAGGTTGTTGAGCGGGTACCACAAATCGCGGTCCTGCCCGCGCAGCCAGAGGAACTCGGCGGGCGCCAGAACGCCCCCCTCCTCGCGCGCGCGGGCGAGGCAGCGCAGCAGGGCGGTGGTTTCATAGGCGTGCTGGTCGGCGTATTTCTGCAGCGCGCCGCCCACCTTCGGGTCCTTGATGACGGCGCGGATCTGCGCGCGCAGCTTGGGCGAAGGTTTGAACCCGCCCTCCGGCGTCCAGGAGCGCGCGAGGTCGTTGATCATTTCGTAGGAATCCTTGCGCTTGCGCACGTGCTTGAGCGCGAAGGCAGCGAAAAGCCCCTGCGCGTAAAGGGGCAGCTTGAACGGCCCCTGCCAGCGCTTGCCCAGTTGCAGCGCGAGGGCGCGGTAGGCGCGGTTGACATCGACCTGCCCGTTCGCGTAGCCGACCTGGTGATAGGCCAGCCATTCCTCGGGCGAGAGCGCCTCGGAGAACAGCGGCAGCTTTTTCGGCACCGGCTGACCCGGCGCGCGGAAGGGCAGCTTGCGCGGGTCGAACTTCAGGAAGGGCTGGATGACGGGGAAGGACTTCGCCTGTTCCTCCATCAGCCCCTGCAGGTTCATGCGGCGGTGGTACTGCGTGCCCGGCCCGCGGAGCATGGCCCAGAGCGCGAAGAGCCCCATAATGCCGGCGAAGAGGTAACGCAGCGGCACCACCGCGACATAGGTGGAGCGCACGATCATGGCCGGCGTGATGTCGGCGTTGCGCGCCCCCTTCATGAAGGCGCGCCAGCTGCCGACGGATTCGCCCACGAAGTCGGGCGTGCTGACCGCCTTGTCGTTGCCGAACATGAGGTAATCGATGTAAAGCTCCCCGCGGCGCGTATAGCGCACGAATTCGGTCAGCTGGGCGTGGAAGAAATGCCAGATGGCCCAGCAGACCCCGCCGACGATGAACACGACGAGAAAGAACATGATGAAATCTTCATGCGGGCTTTTCGGGCCTTGTGACACGTCTGGTTTTCCCCCTGTCGGTCTTTATTCTCGGTCCTGATCCAAAGAACGCCCCGCGCGAGAGGCGGGACAAAAGACAATCCCCCCGGAATGTCCCCGAATTAATATTGTAGCACATCGCGCCCCCCCCGCTAGGGGTTCTTCTGAACGCCGCCACCCCATCAGCATATATGATTTTTCTTGAAAATTTTTAAACGCCGCCTATAAAAACGGGAGAAATTCCGGCAAAAAGCCGCGGGTTTTTTCCAAAACGCCGCGCCATCGGGCCGAAAGACGCCAAAAGACGCCAAAAGACGCCAAAAAACGGCCGGAAAACCGGAATTATGCTATAATACAGGAAGTTATGGCTTCTTTTCCGTCAGGCAAGATGGGAAGGCCAAAAATAACGCCAAGGGCCGGCATAGCACAGTGGTAGTGCAGCGGTTTTGTAAACCGAAGGTCGCGAGTTCGAATCTTGCTGCCGGCACCATTTTCCCCGCGGGAACCCGCCAGAGGCGGATCAGTGGGGAAGCTCTCCCCCGTTCGGGAACTGGTTGATCGATTTATAGACAGAGAACATGTTGATGAGTTCCTGCATGTTGTCCTTCAGGAAATAGCCCGCGGCGTTGAGGTCATAGGCGCGGGCGACGTCCGTGTCGCGCGCGGAGGTCGTGAGGATGAAGGCGATGCTTTTCTTCAGGTCGTTGTCGTTGCGGACCTCGTTGAGGAACTCGAGACCGTCCATTTCGGGCATGTTGATATCGACGAGCAGGATATAGGGCTTGGGCAGTCTTTCCTGCGCCTTGGCGCCGCGCATCATTTCCAGCGCATCGACGCCCGACTTGGCGCGGTAGATGCTGTTATTGATGTTGTTCTTGCGAAACGCGCGGCGCAGGACCTCGACGTCGATTTCGTCGTCTTCGATCACCAGGACGTTAACGTCTTCGGGAACTGTGTTCATGAACATCTATTTCTCCTCGCTGTTGCCGACGCCCGCCTGCGAAATCCCGTTTTTGCGGACTTCCTGACGGGGCCATGTGAAATAAAACCGCGTTCCTTTGCCCGCTTCGGACTCTACTTTAATTATACCCCCCTGAGTCGTTAAGATTTTCTTGACGATGGCAAGCCCCATGCCGCTGCCTTCGCGCTCGTCCCTGGGTTTAAGCGTCTGGAACATCTCGAATATCTTCTCATGATACCGCTTTTCGATGCCGGGGCCGTCGTCCGCGACGGTGAAGGTGTAAAAGTCCGGCCCCGTCTCCGCCGAGACCGCGACCGTGCCCGTCTCGCCGTCCCGGTGCTTGATGGCGTTGTTGATCAGGTTGTAGAAAACCTGCTGCACCGGCAGCCGGTGCAGCTCGATTCCGGCCAGCTCCTCGCCGATGCGCACCGTGACCCCCGGCGGCGGCGCGGCCATGGCGACGGCGTCTTCCACCAGCATCGCGGCCGTCATGATCTCCCCGCTGGTCTTCTTCGCGTCGCGGCTGATGCGCGAATACTCCAGCGTGTCGCTGAGCAGTTTTTCCATCCGGGCCACGCGCTGACGCATCGCCGCCATGTGCTGGCGCGTCTCGTCCTGCATGACCCCCTCGAGGTCTTCCTCGATCCAGCGCGACAGGTTGTCGATGGCACGCAGGGGCGAGCGCAGGTCATGCGCCGTGATATAGGCGTAGCGCTCCAGCTCTTCGTTCGACTGGCGTATCTGCTTGAAGTTGTCCTCCAGCGTCGTCAGCACGCTGGCGAGCTTGCCGATCTCGTCGTAGCGGAACCTCTCGGGCAGCGGCGCGTGCTCTTCGCCCTGCGCGGTCTTGTAGAGCGCTTCAACCATCGCGTTCACGGGGCGAATGACGCGCATGATGATGGTCAAAAGGCAATACAGGCTCACCCCGAGCGCGGCGGCGAAGAACAGCGCGCTGATCCCGATGCGCCGCTCCGCCCGCGTTTCCACGCCGTTCACATAGGCCTGCGTCTGTTGCAGGGAGGCATCCTTGAGCGCGCTCAGCGAGTCAACCGCCTGCGAGGCGAGGACGAGCCACATCTCGGGGCTCAGCGGATAAGGGCTATTCGAGGAAACGGCGGCGGGAGAGAAGAACAGGTCCTTGACCTGCCCGAAGGTCATCAGGTAATGCGTCTTCGCCTCGTCGAGATAGGGCGAGAGCTGCCGGTCCAGCCCGCTGCCGCCCGCGACGTAGCCGATCGTGTTCCAGCCGTTGCGGGTCAGGCTGCTCCAGACCCGCAGCTCTTCCTGCTGGCCCGGCGTCACGGGCTTGTTCTGCGCGATCAGCCGGCCGATGACCGCGTATTCCCGCCCCGCGTATTCCGTCGTCTGCCAGACGAAGCGCTTCAGCAGCACCTGCTGGCCGACGGTCGCGTCTATCGCGCGCAGGGGCTTGTCGTAGGCCGCCACAAGCGCGGCGATGCGCGTGATGAGCCCCGTCTCGGCCCTGAAGAACCGGTCGGACAGCCCGTCGTCCCGCTCGCCGACGGGTTTTTCCAGATCGGCGTCGAGAACGCCGCGCAGCTTTTGCAGCGCCGCCCGGTCCCGCTTCACCGCGGTAAGCGCGCCCGTCAGCGCCGCGGGCGCGTCCGCCGCCACCTGCGCCAGCCCGTCCGAAAGAGCCTTTTCCGCCTTGGCCCTGTCCTCGGCGATCTCCTCGCGCAGGGCGCTGGCCGTGTCCGGGGCGACGTAGAGGACGGAAAGCGTGTTGGCGCGCTCGAGGGAAAGATACTTGTTGGCCGTATAGAGCCGGTTCGTCGCCGCGGAGCCCCGCGCAAGGGTGCGCACGTCGTCCAGCCGCTGCCAGTCGCCGTGCACGTTCGCCCCGACGAGGAAGGCCACAAGGATATTGAGAAGGCCGATGATGCCCAGCAGCGTCGTGCGGATGGAAAGGCGGGTCTGGGTCATGCGTCTTCCCTCCCCCTAATCCGAAACCATCTTGGCAAGGCCGAGCAGTCGGCCCTTGATGGACAGGCCCGCGTCGTCCACGGCGCGCTTGTTGACGTAGAGCGTGATGCGCTGGCTTTCCGTGGCCAGCTCGATCATCCCGCCCGCGGCGGCGAAACCCTCAATATCGCTGACCGTCAGCACCGGCCGGCCCTTCAGGCGGTCGAGCAACCCGCGCAGCGCGTCGCGCTTGTCCTCCCGCACGAAGACGAGGCTGCAATCGCCGGTCTTGTCGATGCTGCCGATGGTCACGATGCGGATGACGGCCTGCTGCGCCGTCCGCCCGTTCAGGGGGGCGAGGTTGCCGCCCAGGGGATTGCTCCCGAAAAGGCAGACGGTCAGGCGCTTGTCCCGGCGCACGGGCGTGTCCGCCGGCCATTCGGTGTATTTCAGGAAGTTATAGACGAGCCCGGCCTTGATCGTTTTCGCGTAAAGCTTCAGCCCGCCGTCGTCCGCCGCCCGCGCGGGCCGGGACGAAAAGCAAAGGGCGGAAAAACCGACGGCGAAAACGCAGGCGGCGAAGGAAAGGATGACGGGAACAAGCGCGGCCCCGGCCGCGGCGCGCCCCCCGCTTCTCTTGCGCGCGCCTAGAACTCCCATGTCAGCTTCCCGAAGACGGCTTGGGGGATTTCGGTGGCGTTCAGGTCGGTGGCGGTGCCGGTCTCCCTGTGGCCCGGGTCGAAAAGATTCTGGCCGACGAAGTTGAAGCGCACCCCGGGCCGGACATGCCAGCCGAGGTTCATGTCCAGCCGGACGTAGCCGGGAACTTTATAGGCGCCGAGCCCGCTGACGTAATAAAGCGACGTGTCCAGCGTCCAGCTGTCGTTGATGTCCCAGTAGGAACGCAGGTTGGCCTGGCTTGTCGGCGACTGGCGCTCTTCCGCCTGCAGGTTGGTGAAGTCGTTGGGAAGGTGCAGGTACATCTGGAGAAAGCTGTAGCCCGCGGAAAGCTTCCAGTCCGGCCGCGCCTGCCAGTCCGACGCCACTTCGAACCCGTAGGTCTCCGCCGACATCAGGTTGGCCTGCTGCGTCTTGAAGACGCCCCCCGCGAAGGACACGAACTGCTGCGCGGCGAGCCCGCTGTAGTCGTTGGCGAAGGCGGCCGTGTCGATGGAGAAATCCGGCGTGATCTGGTTGCGGTAGCCCAGCTCGTAGGCGATGAGGTTTTCCGCCTGCAGGCCCGGATTGGCGGAAAGGTTGTAGGCGATCGGCCCCGGAAAGTAACCGGCGATGAGGTTGATGTCGCGCTCCAGCGGGCTGGGCGTGCGCACCGCCCGCGACACCGCCGCCCAGACGGATTGCCTGTCGTCCGGGAACCATTGCAGGCGCGCGTTCGGCTCGACCTCGAAGCCGGTGTAGTCGTTGTGCTCGACCTTCGCGCCCAGCGTCAGGTACCAGCGGTCCGGCGAAAGCGTGATCTTGTCCTGCGCGAAGGCGTTGAACAGGTTGAAGAACCGGTTGGGCGGATTGATGGCGGCCGTCGGCGTGTTGCCGATGTTTTCATGGCTCAGGCGGTAGCCGCCGCCGACGATGAAGGCGTTGCGCCCCTGCTTGGGCAGGTTGTACTGCGCATCGACGTCGAAAAGCTCTTCCATGTCGTCGAGCAGCAACTGGCTGCGGCGGGTGTAGTCGAGATAGGAGCGCACGGAGAACATGCCCCCGTCGTCATAATGCCGCCGCCAATGCGCAAGCAGGTTCGCCCCGCTCGACTGGAAATCGTCGGCGAAGGTGGAGGAATAGGGCGCCGTCGGCTGCGGCAGGGCCGTCAACTTGTCCGTGGTGTTCACATAGGCGTCGCCCTGCACGGTCAGCGCGTCGCCCTTGTCGT
>WGNE01000071.1 GCA_016124645.1 Alphaproteobacteria bacterium | reverse complement strand
GCGCGCGCGGCGCCGGCGAGATCGATCATTTGCCCGATCCGCCGTTCGGCGCGCGCTTGATCTGGAACACAACGTCCTCGCCGGGCACATAGGGCTCGCCGCGGTAATTCTTCCAGTTCAGGAAATTGTCACGGCACACCGCGAAGGTGTGGTCGCACCCGACTTCAAGCGTAACCTCATCGAGCGGGGAAAGGTCGAAGGGGAAGGGCAGGAAGGTCGTGACCTGGTAGACCGGCGGCGAGCCGGTCGGGTCGGTGAACGCGACAATCTCTTGGCTCAAGCCCTCATTTGCGCCGGTCGTGAAGATGACGCGGCCGGCGGCGAAATATCCGCCCGATTTGGTGCCGCCGGTGTTTGCCGCGAGATCGCCCGCGATATCGCCGACGGTGAATTGCTTGCGCGAGGTGACGGCCGACACAACGCCGGCGCGGCGCGCACGGCGCATGCAAACCCATGTCACCGTCCCGTCGGTCACCGTATCGCCTGGCGTGGTCGGCCAGGTGGGCTCGTTCGCCGGGCTCGAGCCGTCCGACGTGCCGGCCACCTGCACCTTGTACTGGTAGTCATTGGGCACGGTCGGAATGACCTGATCGGTTTCACCGTAATCGGTCCCCGGTTCCCAGGCCGGGGGATCGAGCTTGAAGCGGCAACCGCGCATCGGGCCGGCGCCCTGATCGCCGAAGGGCGAGCGGCACCCCGGCGCGTATTGCGCGCCGATTGCGGTTTGAAGGTTCTGGGCGAGTGAACGAAATTCGGCCTTAAAGCCGAAATCCGCGCGATCGACAACGCCGATCGTGCCGCGTTGAAGCTTGACGATCCCGTCGCCGGTCGACGCCCAATTGACGTAGAACATCAACGCGGCCGCGCCGTCATAAAGGCCGCCGGCGAGATCCTGTTCGGTGAAGATCGAGCCGTCGATCGCGCATTCCAGATCAAGCCCGTTCACCTGCATCTGGTCGCTTTCGGTTTGCGACGTGCGATTGAACGTGATCGAAGGGCTGTATTCGATCGCGCCGGCGCCATCCGCATCGAGCGTGAGCGGCAAGTCGTGGTCGGTGAAGCCGAGCTCGGTCCCGTCAACCCGCGTGATTTTGAGACAGAAGGCGAGCGACGTTCGCCGCGTGTCCAGATGCGTCTGCAACGCGCCGGGGATCGTGCGTGCCATTAGAGGCGGACTTCCTGCAGTTCGATCTGGTCGGCCGATTGAAGGATATTCGTCTCAAGGCCAATGGGGAGCTGTTCGGACGCAAAGCGCACCGGAACATAGAACGCGCCGCCCCAGCTGCATTCGATGCCATTGCCGGGCGCCACGGCGAAAGTGACGATCCCGGTCGCGGCGTCGAAGGTGTAGTCCGTCGTCAACGTCTGCAGCGCGCCGCCCTTGCCGATCTTGACGGTCGCGGCTTCCGGCTTCTGGATGATGCGTTGATGCGAGGCCGACCCGGCCGAATAGGCCTTTATCATTTGAAAGGTCGTCGTGGTCCCGTCGCCGCTCGATGCGCCGGTCACCGTATTCCGCAACGGTTGATCGGTGTGCGTGAGGGCGCTTTCCGCCCCCTCCTCCATTTTTCCTTGCGTCGTGTTCCAATCCGACCAGTCGCGCGCAAGGAAGCTGTTGGCGCGCCCGCCAAGGCTCAGGAAGATCCGCGCAATCTCCTCGAATTCGATGTTTTGCTTGAGATAATCGAGGGCAAGGGTGCGCAGATATTGGGACCATCTCGCATTGGTCGCGTCGTAGCCGCTATCAAAGAAGATCTGATCGACCGCGACGGTCGGCGTCGTGCGCGAACCGAAGCGCGCGCATTTCGGCATGATGATGTCGTCGTAATGTGTCATGGGCGTTACGCGTAGCGAGCTTCGGCGCGGGCGAGCTCGCGCACGATCGAAGCGGAAAGGCCGCCGCTCGCCTGGCGGAACCCGCGCGGATCCATGCCTTGCGGAACGACGACGCTCACATTCAAGTTCGTTTGGCTGGGCGCGGCGGTCGGCGCGATCGAGCCGGATTGCCCCGGCATGAAGAATTCCGGCCCGTTCTCGCCGACGAGATAGGCCTTTCCGGTTTTTACCGGCCCGCCTTCGGCGCGCGCACCGCCGAAAATCGAGGAGGCAATGCCGCTCAAGGCGCCCTGCGCGCCCGATACCCCGCTTGAGATCGCATTTTCAAGCGGCTTTGTGACCGTCTCGCGCAGGACGATGCGCGCGATGTCCTTGAGCACACCGTCGACGATATCGCTCAGTTTCTTTCCCTCGAGCACCGCGTCCTCAAAGGCCGTGCCGATCACGTCGGCTGCATCACTCGCCCCTTCGCTGGCGGTCTTCGCCGCGTCGGGCGCCTTTTCAAGTTCGGCGCGTGCCTTCGCAACGCCGGCGGCAAGCTGGTCCTGACTGAGATAGCCTTCGCCGGCAAGCCGCGTCATTTCCGCAATGGCGGTGTTGTAGTCGGAAACCGCGCGCTCCGAATCGCTCATGCTGTCGCGGATGATCTCCGCCGCCCGCGCCTGGTCGCGCTCGGCCGCAGCGGCCGCATCAACCCCGGCCTTCAAGGCTTCCTGTTGCGCCGCGAGCTCGCGGATCTTATCGGCCGTGGCCGCGCCGGCGGCTCCGGTCGCGGCAACCGCCGCCGCCAGGTCACCATGGGCAAGCCGGTAGGAAATGACCGCCGCCTCGCCCTGGCCGAAGGTGTCGACCGACTGGCGCAGCTGGTCCTCGAGCTGCTGCAGCTGCGCGAGGCTTTTTTCGACGGCGCTTCCCCCGCCGGATCCCTCGCCGTCACCGACGACGATCGACTTTCTAAGCTTCTTGTCGGCCTCGTCGGTCGCGTCCGCGATATCGCCGACCGTATCGCTCCAAACCGCCTTGATATCATCCGTCGCGGCGGCGACGGTCGTTTTCATGCGGTTGAACATGTCCTCGACGAAAGGACCGATCTTGCTGAAATCGCCGCGCGCGGCGAGCACCGCGGCACCGGCGACAAGCGCCAGGCCCTGGCCGACGAGCTGAAGGCCGTTATAGACGGTGATCGCGGCCGTTGAAGCGCTGCGCAAGACAACGCTCAGGCCGCTTGCGAAGTCCTTGAAGCGGCCGCCCTCTTTCAGCGAATCGATGAAACGGTCGGTCAGCGCCACCATGCTCGGCAAAAGCCGCTCGATCAGCTGCAGGGCCGCGCCGGAAATCGCCGTCTTAACCCGGCTCATGTTGTCATTGAAGCGTTCGGCCGCCTTGGCCGTCTTGGCATCGAGCGTGATGCCCAGGCCGGCCGCTTCGGCGCGCAACGCTTCGATGCCTTGCGAGCCTTCATTCAGGAGCGGAATGAGGCTCGCCCCTGAACGGCCGAACAGCTCTTGAGCAACCGCCGCTTTCGCAGTGCCGTCCTCGAGCGTGGCGAATTTGTCGGCAACCTCAAGCAAAAGACCGTCGATCCCCTTGAGCGTGCCGTCGGCGTTCTGGACGTTGATCCCCAGCCCGTCGAACGCCTCTTTCGATTCCGCAACGCCGCTCGCCGCGTCGGACGCGGTGCGCGCGAATTTCTTGAGGCCCGCGGTGAATTGATCGAAGGCGACGCCGGAAAGATCGGCCGCGTATTTGTATTGCGAAAGAGCCTCGGTCGATATTCCGACCTGTTGGCTCATCTTCGCCATTTCGTCGGCCGCATCGATCGTGCTTTTCGCGATCGCGGTGCCGGCCGCGGCCGCGGCGGATACCGCAACGCCAAGCGCAATCCCGACTTTCTTCGCGGCGTCGGTCGCGCGCTTGTCGAAGCTGTCGAGCTTGCGGCGCGCCGATTCGAGCTCTTTTTGATAGCGCGCGGTTTCCGCTTCGAGCGAAACGACGAGCTTAGCGAGATTTGAGGCCATGGATCTTAACCCTCAGGGGGTTTGGGCTTGCGGCGGGCAATGGCGAAGAGGTAACGCAAGGATCTTTGCGTCATTTGCGAACGGCGTTCGCGGGCATCGACAAAGAGAAATTCATCGGCCCGGCGGGCGCGCTTGCGGCGCGTCGATGGCGCTGTGTTGGCGATCATGGCGGCAATGATGCCGGCGTGAAGATTGTCGCGCCAGGCGCCCCAGGGTTCGACCAGGTAATAGCGTTTCCAGTCCTCGAGCTCGCCGGCGCCCATTGAGGCCTCGAGCTCGCCGACCGTGCGCCCCAGAGCAAGCGCCAGGCGGTGTATGAACCGTTGCTCCGGGGTTAGGCGTTTCCCTCGTCGTCGTCCTCGTCCTTGCCTTTTTCCATGCCGGAAAGCACCAGGATCTTTCCGACGATCTGATCGACGATATCGAAGGGCAGTGCCTCGACCTCCGCAAGATCGCCGTCGGTGAAAAGGGGGCTGCCCGTCGCGTCGATCAGACAACAAACGACGAGTTGAGCGGCGGCGGCGCGAGCGTCGCCCTTGGCCGCGTCAACGAATTTGCGGCGGTCCGCGACCGACATTTCCTTCACCTTGCACACGTGCCCGCGCACTTCAAATGTATCGGTGCGGAATGTTGCGAGGCCTTTCAGCGCCTCGCGGCTGATGATCGGCTTATTCATCTTCGATCGTGACCTCGCCGGAAATCTTGATCGTGAAGGAGATCGTGTTCTTGTCGTCGACCGAAGGGCCGAGCAACCAAGATTTCGGGGATCCGTCAAACAGCAAGTTCCGCTTAGCGACGGGGGATTGGCTTTTATCCTCGATCACGATTCGATAAGAGCGATTGGCCTTCAGTTTAACGTCCGCGATCATGCTGGCGTAAATTGTTGCGCCAAACTCGTAGTTTCCCTCGATCGTGACTTCCTCACCATCTGCCAGGCCAGGCACATACTCACGGTTACCGCCCGAACAAAAAGTCGTGACATCGACAAGATCATTCGTCTCGCCAACGCCACCGATCGAAAAGATCTGACAAACGCGTGTATAAGCCGTCGGCGACGCGTCGTCGCCGCGCTCGAAAAAGATGTTCCCGACAAAAGCTTCTGTAGTCATTCACGTTCTCCTTTGGAAATGGACGGATGAAGGCCGCCCGGACAGATCAGCGCTCTTCGGTGTGCCATACCGAAAAGCCAAGCGAGACGCGGAACAATCCGGGCTCGATGTCGACAAGATCAAACTCGCTGTCGAGCGACACTTGGGAAATGAACACCGTGCCGGCAGGCGGCGAGCTGCCGTCGATCGGAAAGAGGCCTCTTTGATCGAGCAAGGCGTCGCGCACCAGTTTTGACACCGACTTCGCAAGCTTTTTGTTTTTCGCATAGCAATCGATCGCGAGGGCGCCGCGGACATGCGCATCCGTCCCGCATGTCGTCTTTTGCCGATCGATGCCCTGCATCGTGTAGGTAAGGCAGGGGTTTTTCGTCGCCTCGTTAAACGCCTGTTGCGGAATGATATCCGGGAAGATGCGCGTTCCGATGACTGCCGAAAGATCCGCATCGCTCGAAAGCAACTGAAACAACGCCTGTTCGATCATCTGACCGCCGCGTCCCTATTTCTGCTTCTCGATTTCCAAGCGCGCGGCGCGGACGAGCGCCGTGATCTCTTTGATAGCTCGACGATCACGCTTTTGAGCTCAGCGTCCATTTCTCTTGCCTCCTATCGTGCGATTTTGTCGATGCGCTTCTTGAGTGCGCGGCTCAGAGTTTCGAGCTGTTGCGAGATCGTCGCCTCGAACGCCGGCCGCAACCAGGGCCGTCGCGGGATCTTCGCCGTGCCGAGCTCGATGAATTGAACCGCGTAAAATGCTTCTTTCAGAACGCCCAGGCGTCCGATGACCGCGCTGCGATCGCGCAGCACACTGACCGCGATGCGCAGGCTGCGTGAGGCATAGCCCGGCGCGACCAGGCGCCCCTTATAGGTGCGATGCGGCACCGAACCGACCGGCACCGTCGACTGCGCTTTGGTCAGCGCCGGCTTGAGCGCTTCGCGCACCGCCTGGCGCGTCACCTTCACCGCGCCGACCGCTCCGAGCTCCTGGAGCTGGCGATCGAGCTCCGCGGCGCCCTTAAGTTTGAAAGCCATCGGCTTCCCTTTCGGTGCACATGAGCTGCAGCTGTTCCCGGCGCGCTTGAATGTTGGTCACCGCGTTGATCGCGTAATAGTGCTCAACGCTGTCGCCGGCGTCGTGCCGCACCCGCATCTTGGTCGTGATGTCTTCGCGAAATCGAATGCGAATGCGCGTCGTCGAAGAGGCCTGGACCTGTTGCGCGGCGAAGAATTCGCGCCCGCTCAGCGGCTCAACCGCCGCCCAGCATGTCGCGACGGTTTCCCATGTCCTGACGGTGCCGCCGATGTCGTCTTGGGTGTCGACCGGCTTTTCGATCGTCACGCGCTCGCGCAAGGGCCCGGCCTTCATGCGCGTCGCCCTATGTTGTCGACGGCGCGACCCTGCGCCAGCATTCCACGCATCGCCGATGCAACCGTCGAAGGGGAAAGCGACGCCCAATATTCGGCACAATGCGAACAAGGCAACCATCGCCCGCATGCGGGACCGGATGCGGCGATGTTCATGTGTTCGGGATAGCCCGTTGTTTCCGGCGGAACGGCGCCGCCGAAAAGAACAACCGCCGGCACGCCCAGGGCGGCAGCGGCGTGATGCAAGCCCCCTTCGGGCAATACGGCGAGCACCGCGCGCGCGAGCACGGCCGCGGCATGGCGGAATGTTGGCGTCGGGATGACGATCACGCCGGGCATCGGCGCCCGGCCAGGGGCGAGCGCCTGGACGAAAACAATATCCCTCATCATGCCGGCAAGCGCCGCCCAGCGTTCCCTGCCCCATTGCTTATTGGGGTTTCCGTCCGCGGCGATATCGGGCTCGATCAGAACGAAGCGCGCATCGGGGCGGATCCGCTCCGCAACATAGGACCGCTCCTCAAGGCTCAAGGCGATCTTGCCGCGGTTATCCCTGGCGCGCCAGGCGGTGAATTTCTGGCCGCCGGCGCGCGTGAAGGGATATTCGACATAGGGCCGGCACCCGGGACCGTTGATGACGCGGCCGCCGGCCGGATCGTTCGGATGCGCGATGTAGTCAAGCCCGCGCCACAGATCCGACCATCGCGGCCGTCCCCTTTTATTGAGGATATGAACCCGGGCGCCGGCGCGCTTGTGTTCATGCCATGCCTGGCCGGACGCCATGATTTCGTCCCCGTAGGACATCAATGCATGCCCGCCGGCGTCGGGCGATCCCAGGTGAGGATGTAATCGCCCTGGATCGCGCGGCGCACACGCGCCCCTAATCGTTCAAGGAATGTCACCGCGTCACGCGCGCCCACGCCATACCGCGCAACCATGCCGGTTTCGGGCTTCTGTTCGACGATGATGCACGGCTTGCAGCGTTTGAGCGTCTCGCGCGCGCCCTGCAGGACAAAGAGCTCGTAGCCCTCGCAATCGATCTTGAGAAAGTCGAGCACCGGCAACGCGAATTCATCGAGCGTGCGAAGCGCGACAAGATCCTCCTCCCTTTGCGTTTCGAGGTTCGCCTTTGTCATCGGCTCAACGCCGGTATCCCCCGACGAATTGGGCGTGCGGCGCGCAAGGCGCACCTTTCCCGGCTTCGCCCCAAGCGCGCAGTCGTTCAAGGTTACGTGCGTTTCCATCGCCGCGACGTTCTTCTCGAAACAAGCGCGGTGCTCTGCCATGGGCTCAAAGGCGATCACGCGTGCAAAATCCTGCGCCATCATCCAGGACCAAAGGCCGACATGCGCACCGACATCAACCGCAACGCGGCGCGCGCGGACATAGGACCGCGCCGCCTCGTATTTGTGGCATTGATAGGTCAAGCGTCCCGCAACGCGCCGGTTGACCTTGAGCATCCATTCTTGGAGATGCGCTTCGCCATCGGGAAGCCACCATCCCCCCTCCTCAAATCGGATCATTTTCCCTCCCCGATCCATCGCCACAACACGCCCGCGGCCATTTCCTCGAGCGTCCATTGATTGGCGGCCAGGATTGCCGCCCACTTGTGCCGGCCAGGCGGGCGGCGCGGCCTTTCGATATCGGCCAGATTGTCCGACCCCATGGCGCGCGCGGCGCAAGCCCCCGTCACGAAAACCGGGACGCCGGCGACGAGCGCTTCGACCGCGGCGTTCGACATATGCGTGACCAGGGCGTGCGCGTCCTCGAGATCCGCATCGAGCGGCCGATCGACGGCATGCCGTTCCCGAATGCGGATCGGACGCGACGTGTGGCGCTGTAAAGTCTGCAGCACGTTTTGCCGCCAGGTCGTCGCACAGAAGCCCATGAGCGCCGCGAATTTTGCATCGGGCGGGCAAAGCAATACATGCGCGCCGCCCCGTCGCCAGGGCTTGATATCGATCGCGAGCCGATCGAAACGCGCGAAATCGGGCTCGCCGATGCCCCGATGTTGCCAATCGCCACGCGTGCACCGGTAATAGTGAAATCGTCCGAAATAGGCGTGATCGCCGTAATACCAAATCCGGCCTTCGGCGCGCGCCTGGTTGAGGATCTGAAAGCGTGCCGGCGAGCCGAACATCGCGACCGGCCCCTCATGAAGCCGATCGCCGCATTCAACGCGCCCCCCGCAACCTTGCGCGAACGCGCGCGCCCAGCGCGGCGAGGTGCGTTCACGCGGGACGCTATACGCGACCGGCGAGGAGATCATCGACGGAAACCTTCGGAAAGCATTTAAGCTCGCTGATCGGCGAGGCATTGAGGATCTTGATATTCGCCCGCGCGATGTCGGGCAGAAGCGTCGCAAAATTCGCGCGCCATTCAGCGAACGGCGATCGCCGGCGCAAGCCTTGCGGATGATCGCCGAAGAAATGCCGGCCTTTGAGATCGACGCCCAGGAGCACGATTTCCGACGCGCCGAAGTGAGCCGCGAGGTTCAAGGCCTGATACGACGAATTCCCGCCGCGATGGATGAATTCAGGATCGAACGAGAGACCGGGCGCCTCGATGCTGCGCACCAGGTTCAGTCCCCAGCGAAGCGCACAATCCGCACCGAAATTCGCATCCTGCGTCCACTTCTCACCCTTGAATTCGGGAACGCCGCGCCAGTGATCCCACCATTGACGATCGCACGCGTAAAGAACGTCCGCGAAGGGGGCGAGCCGCCAGGCGTCATTGACGGCAATCACGCGGCCCAGCCCTTCGATGGCGCGCGCGGCGTCGGCTGTGAGACTTTCACCGGTCCCCAGAATGAACGCCCGCTCGCCTGCCCAGCGCCGCCCGATGCTCATTCGCGCGCGCCTAGCGAAAGATCCGGAATTGCGCGAGAAGCGAAACGGCCGCGAGCTCGACTTCCTGCAGCTGGCCGCGTTCGATCGCCTCGCGGTTCTCGTACCAGCGCGCCGCCAGGAACAGGAGCGCCATGCGCATCCGTTGCGGCAATTTATAGTCGGGATCGTCGCCCGTCTGCGGTTCCGCGGGATCATCGAAGCCGGCTGAAAATTGCACCCGCACCGCGCCGGTGCGCCCTTCGGCGAGCACCGGCCGCGTGAAGGTCCGGGCAAAGCGGACTTGCGCGCCTTCCGGCGTGCGGTCCCAGGAATAATCGGCCGTGTCGACCGTTTGGAGTGCGCCGTCCTCGTCGAGATACTTCACCGCCAGCACGTCGCGCACCGGCGCGGCGGGGATGACGATCGGATCGCACCAGGTATCTGCGCGATATTCGATCGTCTTTTCGGCCAGCACCCACTGACTTTGATTTTCGATATATTCGGCGGCCGCGCTGATCGCGACCTCGATAAGATCATCCTCCTCGCTGTTATGGATCCGCGCCCAAAGTTTGAGCTCGTCCACTGTGACGGGAAGAAATGTTGAACCGGACAGCGTTATCAGCACGGCAGGAGCTCTTGTTCAGTGATGAACGGATAAGCCCGAAGGCGCGAATTGGGGTTTGCGTTCAAAACCTCGATCCCCCGCGCGGCGAGCGTCTCGGCGGCGCGATCGAGGACAAAGGCCCATCGCTCAACCTCGCGATGTCCCGGATTTCTGAGGCCTTTTCCATGCGCACCATGCCAATGCGTTCCGCGATCGAGAGGCATATCAAAGCCGATGAGAACGATGCGCCGCGCGCCGACTTGCGCCGCGATGTTGATGGCCTGAAAGCCGGAATTACCGCCGAAGCCGATAAGGCCCGCCCGCGCGAACAGCATGCGGTCGCAACCCTTGCGAATTTCGACCATGTGAATTTCGGGGTAGCGCGTTGCCGCCTCACGGTCGCCGGTGAGCTTGAGGCCGGCGAATTCGGGAAGCCCGCGGCGATGGCGCCACCATCCTCCATCGCAGGCATAAAGAACGTCCGCAAACGGGGCGAGCCGCCAGCTTTCATTTATTGCGATGACCCTGCATCGCCCTTGCGCGGCTTGGAACGGGAATTGCGCCGCGGACGGCCCGGCGCCGACGACGAGGCAGATGTCTCCCCGCCAGTCGCGCCACCATCCGGGACGAAAGGGCCCTGAACCCCTTGCCGCTCGCCCTCCAATTTCTTGACGGCTGGCGGTGATGCGAGCGTCATCGCATATCCCATGCGCGCGAGCTCGTCGGCGCGGCGTTTATCCGCGACTGAGAATTCACGGCCGGCGCGGACCATCCCTTCACGCCCCATGAAGCTTTTAAGCGCTTTCATCCGGATCATGTGCTCGCTCCTCAAAAGCGACGGGGGCCGAAGCCCCCGTCTTTTTCCGATCAAAATCAGGTCACGTTGCCGAAGTCGCCGGTGACAAAGGCTTCCGGCCGGTAGACCGCAAGCGCGATCCGCTCCTCACAAAGGATCGTCACCATGTTCTTGACGAAATTGTCCTTGTTCTCGGTCGAGATCTCGACGGTCGCATTCTCGCGGTCATAGACCTGCCCGCCGAGCCGGAACGCACCGACGAGGAATTCGTCTTCCGTCATCGCCTGCGTTTCGACGACGGGCCGGCCCCAGAGCACAGGGCCGCCCATCTGCTGCGGATTAGACCAGACATAATTGCCGGTCGTATCCTTCAAGAGCTCGATGCGCGCCCAATCGGTCGGATTGAGCACGATCCCGTCGGCGGGGTATTCCGCGAGCGTCACCTGCAAAAGCGCGAGGCGCAGCGTGTCGACAAGCGACGGCAGCGAAGGCGTAAATGCCGCGCTGTAGGCGCTCGCCTGGGGAACAAGCCCGTTGAGGTTCTGACCCGTGCCGTCGCCAAGCAAAAGGTGAAGCTCTTCCTTGTATTCGAGGCCATAGCGAAGCCGGCCGTCGATGTAGGACTCGAGCTGCGCGGCATCACTGAGGATCTGCCGCGAGGCATCGACGAAATGAGCGATCGTGCGAACCGGCGCATTGACCAGATCGAACGTGATGTTCGATTCGGGCTTTTCCGTCGTTTCCGTCACCGGCGCCGCATTGTTGGTGAAGCCCGTTTCCTTCACATACTCGACGAGGTTCGATCCGGTGCGGCCGGGGCTCAAGAGCTGGCGGATCGTGAAACGCCGTTGGGCCGGCATGATGATGCCCGGCTGGCGATCGGGTGCGACGAGATCGCCGGCCGACGCCGGCGCCGACGAGATCGACGCCGCGATATCGATCTTGACGCTTCCCCGCGGCTGGCGCGCGCAGAAGTCCTTGACCTGATCGTTGCCGGTGACGATCTCCCCGATCGAACGCGGCCGATCGGCGGCACCAGGCGCGCGGACGAGCTTTTGCTCGAGCGCGGAAATCCGGCCATCAAGATCCGACTGCTTTGCGAGAAGCTCGTCGGCCTTCGCCTTGACCTCCTCGCTGATCGCCCCCGACGCCTTGATTTCCTTTTCCGCCTTTTCGGCGAAGGCCTTCAGGCCGTCGGTTACGTCCTTGAGCTGGACCGTCAGGTCCTTGAGCTGCGCTTCGGGCGAGCGCGTCGTGTCCGCAAACACGCGAACGCCGTTCGGCCGCTTGATATGGACGGCCGGCATGTGTCGTTTCGTCATGGATTAGTCTCCAAATGTGGGAATGTTCAGGTCTTTGAGCTGCGCAAGTGCCTCGCGCAGGTCAGGATTGCCAGCGTTTTGCGTGGCGGGATCGGCAGCGCCGGGCGTGCCGCTTTTGACTTCACGGATGAGCTCGCGCCGGCGCGTGCGAGAAACGCCGGCCCGCGCGAGAAGCGTGTCGATGCGGTGCGCCGCGGCCGCGCTCGTCGTCGCGGGGTCGGGCTCGCCTTGCGTGATGCTGTCCGATGCGAGGAACGCATCGGCGAAACCCTTTTCGACGGCCTGGGAACCCGGGATCCAGGTTTCGCGGTCCATCATTTGCGCGATGTCCGCCGCGTCTCCGCCGGTGCGCGCGGCATAGACATCGACCATT
>WGNE01000001.1 GCA_016124645.1 Alphaproteobacteria bacterium | reverse complement strand
TGCATATCGGCAAGGTGGAAAAGGGCGGCATCGCCGTGGGCGACGCGGTGGATATGCAGATCGACACGCGCCGCCGCGACGCCGTCCGTGCCAACCACTCGGCCACGCACCTTTTGCATGCCGCGCTGCGGCGCAACCTCGGCAAGCACGTGGCGCAGAAAGGCTCGCTGGTCGATGACGGGCGCTTGCGCTTCGACATCAGCCAGCCCGTCGCCATGACGCAAGAGCAGATCGAGACGGTGGAAAAGGAAGTCAACGACCGCATCCGCATGAACAGCGAGGTTTCGACCCGCCTGATGCCGGTGGACGACGCCCGCGCGATGGGCGCCATGGCCATGTTCGGCGAGAAATACGACGAGGAGGTGCGTGTGCTCGCCATGGGCGGGCCCGACCCCGACGAGACGGAAAAACCCTATTCGATGGAGCTTTGCGGCGGCACCCACGTGCGGCGCACGGGCGACATCGGTCTGTTCAAGATCGTCTCCGAATCCGCGCTCGCCGCGGGCATCCGCCGCATCGAGGGCGTGACGGGGCAGGGGGCGCTGGCCTACCTGACCGAGCAGCAGGAACGCCTGCAGTCCATCGCGCATCTGCTGAAGGCCGCCCCGGCCGAGGCGGTTTCGCGCGTGGAAGCGCTGGTCAACGACAAGAAGAAGCTGGAAAAGGAACTTTCCGACCTGCGCCGCAAGCTGGCGGCGGGCGGGGGCGGCGCGGCGGAAGCCGAGGCCAAGGACATCAACGGCGTCAAGTTCACCTCCCGCGTGCTGGAAGGCATTCCGGCGAACGAGCTCAAGCCGCTGGCGGACGAGCTGAAGGCGCGCCTCGGCTCGGGCGTCGTCGCGCTCGTCTCCGTCGCCGAAGACGGCAAGGCCTCGCTGGTCGTGGCGGTCACGGCGGATCTCACGGCGAAGGTCGATGCGGTCAAGCTGGTGCGCATCGGGGCCGAAAAGCTGGGCGGCAAGGGCGGCGGCGGCCGTCCCGACATGGCGCAGGCGGGCGGGCCGGACGGCCGGCAGGCCAACGACGCCGTGGGGGCCATCGAAGCCGCTTTGGCGGTATAGGCTAAAATAAAGCGATTACAACCGGATAGCTGCGCTTGCGTTATCCGTAAAAAAATCGTATATAACAAGCCCCAGAGAAAAATGTCACAGCCAAGAGGGATCAAGAAATGGGTGCCAAAGAACGTACACTCTCGATCATCAAGCCGGATGCGACCCGTCGCGACCTGACCGGCAAGATCAACGCCAAATTCGAAGACGCGGGCCTGCACATCGTTGCGCAAAAACGCCTGCACCTGACCGAGGAACAGGCCGGTAAATTCTACGAAGTCCACAAGGAACGCCCGTTCTTCAAGGATCTCGTCGATTTCATGATCTCCGGCCCCGTCGTCGTGCAGGTTCTGGAAGGCGAAGACGCCGTCGCGCTGAACCGCAAGGTCATGGGCGCGACCAACCCCGCGAACGCGGACCCGGGCACCATCCGCAAGGAATACGCGGAATCGATCGAGGCGAACTCGGTCCACGGTTCGGACAGCCTCGACAACGCGAAAAAGGAAATCGCCTTCTTCTTCAGCGAGACGGAAATCGTCGGCTGAGGCTGAAAAGCGCTCCAACAAAAAATCCCGCCGGAACACGGCGGGATTTTTTTGCGCCGGACGGCGGCGAAAGCCTTAATTCTCCTTCATGAACTTCTCGACGATGGAGCGTGAATCGTAATAGGTGGGGCGCAGCTTCTTGACGATGTCGGCCAGCACGTCGATGGCGAAATCCTCCTTCGCCTGCCGCTCCAGCCGCGCGCCGAGGTCGCTCAAGCCCGACATGCCGAAGTTCGAGGTCATGCCCTTGATGTCGTGGCCAAAGCCGACGAGCCCCTTGACGTCCTTGTCCTGAATCGCTTTTTCCGCGCCGGCGATGAGCTCCTCCGTCTTCTGGTAGAGCCCGTCCATCATCTCGTCCATCTGGTCCTTGCCAAGGCTGCTCTTCAGGCTGCCCAGAATGTCGGGGCTGAAAAGTTTTTGCTGGCTGAAGTCCGTCGGCGGCGCGGCGGGAGCAGGCGGCGCTTCCGGCGCGGCAGGGGCTGCAGAGGTTGCCGGTTGTTGTTCCGCGGGCGGCGGCGCGGCGGGCGCGGCGGGAGAGGCAGGCGGTTGCGCGGGCGGTGCGGCTTTCGGTGCAGGCGCCGGAGCCGCAGGCGCGGCGGCAGGCGCGGGCGCGGCGTCCGGGTATTTCTTCTTGCCGTATTGCGTCAGCATCTTGCGCAGCGCTTCGGGGTTGATGGGCTTGCTTAAGTAATCGTCCATGCCCGCGTCGCGGCAGCGCTGGATGTCTTCCTTGCGCGTGTTGCCCGTCATGGCGATGATGGTGACCTTGGATTTCACGGGGTCCGGCAGGCGGCGGATCATCTGCGTGGCGACCACGCCGTCGATCTGCGGCATCTCCATGTCCATCAGGATGACGTCGAAGGTGACGTTCTTCAGTTCCGCCATCGCCGCTTCCGCGCCGCCGACGGTGACGATCTTGTGCTGGTCCTTTTCCAGCAGCCCCGCCACCACGCGCTGGTTGATGATGTTGTCGTCCACCACCAGAATCTTGAGCGGGATGACGCCGGCGGCGGCGGCCTGCGCTGCGGCCTGCTCCTCGCCCACGCCGTAATCCATGGAGAGGATGAAGTAGAAGGCCGTGCCTTCGCCCATTTTACTGGCGATCTGGATGCTGCTGCCCATGGCCTCGACGAGGCGCTTGCAGATGGCGAGGCCGAGCCCGGTGCCGCCGAACTTGCGCGCCGTGCTGGCTTCGGCCTGCTGGTAGGGCTGGAACAGCTTCTTCTGCCCTTCCTCGCTGATGCCGATGCCGGTGTCCTTCACGGCGAAGTAGATGCGCGGCTTCTTCGCCGTCTTGTCGTACATCTTGACCGCCACGGTCACGCCGCCCTTTTCGGTGAACTTGATGGCGTTGCCGACGAGGTTGAGCAGGATCTGGCGCAGGCGCGTGGGGTCGCCCTTCAGCGCGACCGGCACCTCGGGGTCGATCTCGCTCTTGAGGTAGATCTTGTGCTCCTCCGCGCGGCCCGACATCAGCAGCACGACGGATTCGACGAGCTTCTTGAGGTCGAAATCGACGTTCTCGATCGTCATCTTGCCTTCCTCGACCTTGGAGAGGTCGAGAATGTCGTTGAGCATGGTGAGCAGCGCGTCGCCGGAATACTGGATGGTCTGGGCGTATTCGCGCTGCTTGTCGGTCAGCTGGCTGTCGAGCAGCAGGCGGATCATGCCCATCACCCCGGTCATCGGCGTGCGGATCTCGTGGCTGATGACGGCGAGGAAGTCGGATTTCGCCTTGTTGGCCTGGTCGGCGGCCTCCTTCGCGCGGCGCATGGCCTGTATGCGTTCCGCCTCGCGGTTGCGCAGGTCGGCCATCAGCTCCTTCTCGCGCTGCAGGACGCCGAGCAGCCGGGTCTGGTCGGCGATGTCCTTGGTCTTGCGCTTTTCCGCCAGCTCCTCGCGGCGGCGGCGCATCTCCGCCATGCTGGTGCGGCGGTGCTCTTCGGAGACGGACAGGAAGCGCAGGCCGGAGAAGGCGAGCAGGCTCATGTGCAGCAGGAAGCAGATCCAGTAGAGATTGATGCCCGTCGTCGAATAGGGGGTGAGGCCCGCGGCGGTCATCTCGGTCAGCGCCGCGCCGACCAGCAAGACCGCCCAGGCCACGGTATAGCCGAGGGAGAGGGGCCGCTTGTGCCGCAGCACCGTGAAGACGCCGGTGCAAAGAATGAGCGCGGAAAACAAAAGGGGCCCGAAGCGCACGAAGAACGACTGGGTATAGGGCTCCACCGGCGCGATGACGGCGGAAAGCGCGGCCAGCGCGAGCACGATGAAGCTGACGGCCTTCAGCGGCGCGTTGCACCTGTGCTTGGGGTTGTTGCCGGTCAGCACCAGCCGCGTCAGCGTCAGCGCGGCATAGGCGACCGCGGCGGCGATGAGCCAGATATAGACGGCGGCGGTGTTGTTGCCGTAGGGCGCGATCTGGTCCGTCGTGCAGAAGATGAAATACTGCCCGGTCAGGTAAATCAGCAGGAAGGCCGGGATGGCCGATTTGTACTTCATCCAGTAAGCGAAGAAAATGCAGCAGACGACGATGGCGCCGATGCGGATGATGTTGCGCTGGAGCGCTTCCTCCTCATGCGCCTGATCATAGACGGATTGCTCTTCAAGCCTCGGGGTGATGACCATCGGCACGCCGGCGGCGGGCGTGACGTGGATGCCGACGACGCGCGGCTGGCCGGGCTCCAGCGTCAAGGGAATGGCGTTGCGCTCCTGTCCTTCGGCCTGCATCTTGTTCTTCACCATGCGGCCGTCGGTCATGACCGGGTGGCGGGGGTCGAGATCGGTATAGACGGAGAAACTGTCGGCCACGCCGACGCTGCCGTTCATCCGGTCGCCGAGGTCGAGCACCCACTGGCTTTTCGCCTGGTTGCGGTTATAGACGGTGAAGAAGACCCAGTAGCTGGAGGAGGTATAGCCGAGGTTGATCTTGTCGCCGCTGACGGGCGTGCCTTCGCCGGCGCGGAAGTGGGGCAGGGTCTGCAGGAAGGTCAGCTCGTGCGAGCGGTCTTCGAGCAGCCGCGTGTTGCCGGCGATGTCGTAGGTCGGCGACTTGCTGGAAAGATAGACGGGCAGCACGGCGGGCGAGAGCGGCTGTTGCAGCGGCACGGCGGAAAGCTGCTGGCCGCCGCTGCCCAGCCTGCCCGCGGTCTGCGCCTTGGCGGCGGTGCCGGAGAAGGGCGCAAAAAATCCGCCCGCGCAAAGCGCAAGCAGGACAACTGCCGTTACAACATAGCGCCCGAATTTTCTCAAAAGCCCCCCTGCGGATTTTGAGTCAGTGGTTTTTAAAGGAACGCAATGGCGAGACCGCCGACGACGACGATCACGGAAATGACCGCGATGGCCGTGAACTTGGTGAAGACGACCCAGCCGTCCCATGCGCGCTGGATTTCTTCTGCCGGTGGTTGTTGCTGTGTGGTGCTGCTCATGTCAGAACGTCCGCTTCAAGAATTGTGACTTGTCGTTTTTCCGGTGAAAGACGCGGTGAGAGGCGTCCCGAACCGCCGGAAACTTGCAGATAAGACCCTGTTTTTCAAGCAAAGACGGGGCGAGGAAAGCGCCGTGCCGGTGCCTTGAACCTTTTCAGGATCCGTACCTCCCATCAGGATAGAGCCATGATAAGAAATACTCAACAAGCGTATGATATTTTTATGAATTAATTGTAAATTCCACCCCGCAAAAGAGGATATGCCACTGGATTTTGACAAGCGGGCGGCGTATGCTCTGAAAATTGGTCCCTGTATGTTTTTCATGGTTTATGGCATGTCTCTTTCCCGTTTTTCGACCCGTCTCAGGATGATCGCCGTCATCTGCCTGATTTCGGGCGCTTTTTCCTGCGTCATGCCGCGCCTTGCCGCAGCGGCGGGGTCTGCGCCGTCAAAGGCCGTGCAGGGGAATATCCTGCCCGACAATCCGCTGGCCGTGGGCGGCATCGTCATCGACAAGACGGCGGCCAACTCCGTCGTGGCGCGCGAGCAGGCGATCGCGTCGGCCAAGCGCGAGGCTTTCCGTAAGCTGGCCGAGGCTGCCATGAGCCCCGCCGGTTTCGCCGCGCTGCACATGCCGTCGGACAACGATCTCTCCCTGCTGGTGCAGGATTTCGAGATCGAGAACGAGCAGATGTCCACCACGCGCTATATCGGCACCTTCACCGTGCGCTTCAGCCCGGAGGTCAAAAACTATATCGGCGGCGGCCAGATGCAGGAAGCGCAACAGGGACAGGATGCGCAGCAGGCGCAGCAACAGCCCTTCCTGACGCCGCCTTCCGCGGCGACATCCGCGGCGACATCCGTTCGGCAGCCGCCGCAGCAGGCCTATTCGGGTCCGCAGGCCGCCGGGCTCAGCACCGGCACGCGGCCGGAGCTGAACCTCGACCATGCGCAGCCCGCCGCCGCGCCCGACGAGAACGGCATCATCTGGAACGACACGCCCCGACAGGCGCCCGCGCAACAGGCCGCTGCGCCCGTCATGAACCCCGCGCCCGTGCCGGCGTCGCGCGACAATCCCGCCGCGCCGGTGCCGCAGGCCTCGGCCATCCTCGTCCTGCCCTATTACGAGAACATCGCGGGCCAGACCCTGCTGTGGGAGGAGCCGAACCCCTGGCTGCACATCTGGCAGAGCGACGCGCCCTCGCGCATCGCGGGCGGGCCGCAGTTCATCGTGCCGCTGGGCGACATCGACGACATCGCCGCCGGTCCCGCCAACGCGGTATGGAAGGGCGATTACCGCACGCTGGAAACCCTGCGCCGCCATTACCACGCGGACGCCGTCGCGCTGGCCGTGGCCAACCGCTCGGGCCCGAATTTCACGGTGGATATGTATTACTACATGAACGGCGGGCTGCGCCGCCGCATCACGCTCACCCCCTTCGTGCCGGGCGGGGCGACGGACGAACAGGTCTTCAAGCGCGGCGTGGGCGAGGTCATGCGCTCCCTGCAGCCCGCCAAGGGCGCTTCACGCAGCGCGCCGGTTATGAGCCCGGTCGAGCGCATCAGCCGCGACGTGACGGCCTCCATGCCCGTCCCGAGCGCGGAGGAAGCGCAGGCGCAGCGTCCCGTTCCCGAACCGATGTCTTCCCCTGCGCCGGTTTTAAAGCCGCAGATGCCGATGCAGATGAACCCGCTGCAGACATCTTCCCGGCCGCCGATGGCTCTCCGCCCGTCGCCGGATCCCGCGACCCCCGCGCCCCTGCAGGCGGCGCCCGTGCCCGGCACGGCCATGGTGGAGGCGCAGATGAAATTCCCCTCCTTCGGCGCGTGGATGGACGTGCAGCGGCGCGTGGCCGCGCTCAGCCCGCCGGTCAAGCTTTCCCTGCGCTCTCTCAGCAGCAACAGCGCGCGCTTCACGCTGGGCTATGGCGGCTCGCTCGAAGCGCTGACGGACGCGCTGGCGACGGCGGGCCTCGTGCTGGCCGACCCCGCGCGCCTGCCGACGGGCGAGACCGTCTATGATCTCACCCTCGCGCATTAATTAAGGCCTTAGGACTTCGCGCATGAACAGACCGCAGCAGCTGCCCTTCGACCTCGGCCACCGCGAAGCCTTCGCGCGCGAAGACCTCTGGGTGTCCGGCGCGAACGAGGCGGCGGTCGGCTGGCTGGACAAATGGCCGGACTGGCCCGCGCCCGCGCTGGTCATCCACGGCCCCGCCGCCAGCGGCAAGACGCATCTTTCCCGCGTCTGGCAGAAAAAGTCCGAAGCCAGCGACGTGACGGCGGAAAACCTGTCATCCCTGCGCGGGCTGAACGAATTGCCCAAGGCGCTCATTATCGACGACGCGGAGAAAATGGCGGGCGACGCGCAAAGCGAAACCGCGCTGTTTCACCTTTACAACATGCAAAAAGAGCAGGGCGGGCACATGCTGCTGACCGCGCTCACGCCCCCGCGCGACTGGCCCTTCGTGCTGCCGGATTTAAAATCGCGCCTCATGGCCGCGCCGGTCGTCGCCGTCGGCGCGCCGGACGAGCAATTGATGGCCGTCGTGCTGACCAAGCTGTTTTCCGACCGGCAAATCTTCGTGCCGCAGGAAGTGGTGAAATTCATCCTCGCGCGCATCGAGCGCAGCTTCGCCGCCCTGCGCGCCATCGTCGATGCCGTGGACCGCAAAGCCCTCGCCGAAAAACGCCCCGTCACCGTCCCGCTGGTGCGCGAGGTGATGAATGCGCAGGAGAAGCTTTTTTAATTTTCATGAAACCGAAAATGCTTACGCAATAATATCCGGCAGCAGCATGCTTTCGATTTTGGAGATCGAGTCTTTCAGGAAGAGCTTGCGCTTTTTCAGGCGCTGGAGCCGCAGGAAATCGACCGGCACGGCGTCGGTGAGCTGCTGGATGATGATGTCCAGGTCGCGGTGCTCCGTGCGGAGGTCTTCCAGCATGCGCTGGAGCTCTTCTTCGTCTTCCTGCATCATGGTTCGTTGAAAACCATCCCCCGTCGGTAATAATTCCACAGAATCTTCGCAATCCTGCGCATGGCGCAACCCCTGTAAAAGATGCGGGCGGGGCTCCGTTTTCGAGAAAACATCGTAGCAGGAAACCCTTGAGTTTTTAAGCTTTATTTGTTGCAATTCGCTTGCAACTCAAGCAACGTGCATGAGGTGCGGAGCCTGTATTATCAGGCCGCCGCGCAGGCGACGATGCTCTGACAATAATAAAGCAAAAATATTAAGGAAAAGGTAAGATGGGAACGAAGAAACGTATCGGGATTTTGACCAGCGGCGGTGATTGCGCCGGTCTCAACGCCGTCATCCGCGCCGTGGTCCACGCCGCCACCGGCAAGGGCTGGGAAGTCGTGGGCATCGAGGACGGCACGGCCGGCCTGCTCGACCGCCCGATGCGCTACAAGGTGCTGACCAAGGCGATGTTCGATACGTCCATCATGCGTCTCGGCGGCACGGTGCTGGGCACGACCAACAAGGGCAACCCCTTCCAGTTCCCCATGCCCGACGGCAGCTTCAAGGACCGCGCGGACGAAATCATCGGCGGGCTGAAGGAGCTGGGCGTCGAGGCGCTCATCGGCATCGGCGGCGACGGCAGCATGGCGATTTTGCGCACGCTGGCCAAGCGCGGCAACTTCGACCTCGTCTGCATTCCCAAGACCATCGACAACGACGTCAGCAAGACCGAAAGCTCGGTCGGCTTCGAGACCGCGCTCTACGTCGCGACCGAGGCGCTGGACCGCCTGCAGCCCACCGCCGCCAGCCATGACCGCGTCATGATCCTCGAGGTCATGGGGCGCGACGCGGGCAATATCGCGCTCTCCACCGGCATCGCCGGCGGCGCGGACGTGATCCTGATCCCCGAAATTCCCTACGACCTCGACAAGGTCGCCGCCAAGATCGCCGAAGTGCGCGAGGAGGAGGGCCGCAACTTCGCCCTCGTCGTCGTTTCCGAGGCGGTGCGCACGGTCGATGGCTCGCCCCTGCAGGTCGAGCACCACGGCGGGGAAAAACGCTACGGCGGCATCGGTCATTATCTTTCGGAAAAGATTTCGGCCAAGACCGGCTCCGAAACCCGCGTCACCGTGCTGGGCCACGTGCAGCGCGGCTCTTCCCCCATCCCCAGCGACCGCCTGCTGGCCGCCGCCTTCGGCGTGCACGCGGTGGACCTGGTCGAGCAGGGCAAGTTCGACCGCATGGTCGGCTGGTCCAACCGCCAGGTCATCGACGTGCCGATCGAGGAGGCCATCGCCAGCTACCAGGCCGTGGACGTGAACGGCACGCTGGTGCATACCGCCCGCCTTCTCGGGATATGCCTTGGCGATTAAGGGGCCGTTAAGTATAATATAACATGAAGTTAAGGGACGGGTGCGCATCCGCGCGCCTGTATGCCCTTATCCGGGGAGACGGGGTTTCATATGCTATACGTTCAACAGTCACTTGGCCCGAATGAAGAAATTCTGATGGGCGCGCGCTTTCACTGGATGTACACGCTTCAGGCGATTTTCTGGATCCTGTTCGGGCTCGCCATGGGGGTGCTGCTCGGCTACGCCTCCGTCTGGATGACGGTCTCCCATGAAATCCGCGTCACCTACGGCCCCGGGCTGAAGGGCGACGACTACCAGATCGCCTGGACCTATATCGTCAACAAGCACGGCGGCTACCTGAAGATCCTCTGGGAGCAGAACTTCCTCGTGCGCTTCGGCATCCTCGGCCTGTTCCTGCTGGGGCTGTATTTCTTCGCGCACATGATGATCGTGAAGGCCACGACCGAGATCGCGGTGACGAGCGAGCGCCTCATCTACAAGAAAGGCCTCATCGCGCGCCATGTCGGCGAGCTCAACATCGACCGCATCGAGGGGGTCTCCGTCCGGCAGGACGTTATGGGGCGCATGTTCGGCTTCGGCCGCGTCTGCATCCGCGGGATGGGCGTGGGCGAGGTGCTTTTGCCGCCCATCGAATCCCCCATCGAATTCCGCAAGGCCATCGGCGAGGCGCAGGCCATGCAGGAAAAAACCCAGACCGGCCGCCGCGACGACGATATCTAGGCCGCCCGGTCCTTTTATTGACATAAATTCAAGCCATGTCTAAAATCCCTCCGTATTCCAACGGACAGGATATCTTTCGATGAAACTGACGGAACATGCCATTCCGCCGCAAAAAACGGGCGAGGGCGACGCGCCCTGCCTCGTCATCTTTTTCCACGGCTACGGCTCCACCGGCGCGGGACTCGCATCCGGCCTGCCGCAGATACTGCCCGAGGGGCTGAAGGACGCGAAGATCATCTGCCCCGACGGGCCGGTGATGTGCTGGCAGGACGACAAGGGCAACCACGGCTTCAGCTGGTTTGCGGTCGAGGACATGCTGGACGCGCCCGACGGCGCGAAAGCCGCCGAAAGGGCCAGCGCCGCCGCGCCCGCCATCAACGCCTGGCTGGACGAGGTGCTGGCGCGTGAAGGCGTCGATGAAAGCCGCGTCGTCATCGCCGGATTTTCGCAAGGGGCCTCCATGGCCTATTTCGCCGCGCTGCTGCGCGACAAGCCGGTGGCGGGGGTTTTCTCCCTGTCCGGCGGCGGGCTGGAGCATATCGGCCCGCCCGCTTCCAGGCCGCCCGTCGCGCTTTTGGCGGGAGAGCGCGAAACCGGCCATTACTCCGGCGCGCCCGTGGCGATGAAGACGCAGGTCTTTCTGGACAGGCAGGGCTTTCGCACCGATTGCGTCATCCTGCCCGACCAAGGCCACGAGATCACCCCCGCCGCGCTGGAGATGCTGGCGCGGCTGAAGGATATCGTCGTGCCCGCCGCGCCCGCGTCCGATGCGAAAAAGCCGTCCGGCCCCGTGCCGCCGCGCGACAATCCCCGCCCGCCGGGCTTTCATCCGGGATAATCATTTTTTATCAATATGATGGAATGGCTCCGCCACGTCCTGCGCCCGCAATGCTTGACATAATAAATAAATCGATTTATGTATAAGTCCCGTTGCGGCCCGTTGCGGCCCGCTGCGGTCGCTTCCGCTTCGTTTTTCCATGAAAGGCATTTCCGTCATGAACCTCCGCAAGGCATTTTCCACCAAGGCGTCGCGCTTTTCCCGCGCCATCGAGAATAACGACCTCGAGGAAATGAAATACCTCACGACGAAGAAGTCGGACTGGATATTCTTCAAGATGCTCGACGCGGAGCTGAACAAGAAGATCACGCCGGAAATGATGACCGTTCTCATGCGCGCCGTGGAGGATGATGATGTTTTGCAGCGCTGGAGCATGAAGCGCGGCTCGACCCGGCTTATCAAGGACATGTTCCTGATGTACGCGGTGAAAGACAACCGCGCCGATATCGCCGATGTCGTCGTCTCGGGCAAGGACAATCACAACGCCGGCGAAGCGGGGGAGCATCCCGCGGAATACCTGCTGGACCTGAAGAACGGCAAGGATCTCGCGCCGGAAAAGCGCATGGAATACCTGCGCGCCGTTCTCGCCAGCGGCACGGACAAGATCAAGGACGCGGACCAGTTCATGTGGACGGCGGCGGAAAGTGGCTATGTCGAAGGGCTGAAGCTGCTGTCCGCCATCGGCTTCGACCTTAACAAGGACAATGAAAAGGCGCTGCGCATCGCCGCCAGGGGCGGGCACAGCGAAGCCTGCGCATATCTCGTCGCCGAAAAGCGCGCGGATATCGGGCAGGCGATTTCCATCTGCGAGGCGCTGGGCGGCGACGCGCAGGCCGCGCTGTTCCTGCGCGGGCTGAAGGACAACATGCCGCAGGCGCAGGTGAAGGCGCCAGCCACGGTCGAGAGCCTCGCGGCCGAGGTCGAGGATCTGCGCCGCACGGTGAAAACCCTGACCACCGTCATCGAGGAAATGCGCGCGCCGGAAAAGGCGCTGGATAAAAAACCCCTCGCGTCGCAGCCCGCGCCGGCATCCATACGGAAACCGTGAGTTTAAATAATCATTTTTTATGTATTTGCACGAATGCAATAAAAACGGGCATTCCGCCGAATAATCGTTTCAATTTTATGAAATCTCGACCTTTTTTTTACTTGAAATGAACCTGCATTTGTTATTGTTATAGGCGGGAGTAAACGGAACAAAGCAGGGTTAAAAAAATATCATGGCAGGCATTATCCATCCCGGCGATCTCATGGAAAAAAACCGGATCGCCGCAGACGAATATCAGGCCGACCGCCGCAGCTTTCTCAAGACAGGTCTTTTCGCGACCGCCGCCCTCGGCTTCTGGATGCCGTCGCTGGCGCAGGCCGCGACGCCGCAAACCGGGCGCCAGATGAAGCTGTCCAACGCGCATACCGGCGATAAATTCCACGGCGAATACTGGTACAACGGGCGCTACATCCCCGACGCTTTCGGCGAGATCAAGCACGTGATGCGCGACTACCGCACCAACGACGTCTTCCCGATCGACCCGCGGCTGATGGACATTCTTTATGTGCTGCAGCACCGTCTCGACAATTTCACCGCCTTCGAGGTCTTCTCGGGCTACCGCTCGCCGAAAACCAACGCGATGCTGCGCCGTATCAGCCACGGCGTGGCCAAGCACAGCCTGCACATGACGGGCCAGGCGATCGACCTCAACCAGCCGGGCACGCATCTGTCCTCGCTCAAGCGCGGGGCCATCGCCCTGCGTTCCGGCGGGGTGGGCTATTACCCGAAAAGCGATTTCGTCCACGTGGATACCGGGCGCGTGCGCCACTGGTAAATCCCGCGTAACGCGAAAACAAGCAAACCGGCATCTTCAGGATGCCGGTTTTGCTTTGCGCGGATATCGGAAGAAAATGGTGCGCCCGGCGGGATTCGAACCCACAACCTTTGGCTTCGGAGGCCAACACTCTATCCAGTTGAGCTACGGGCGCGCGGTGTTTTCAGTCCTCTCTTGTATCGGCGGTTGGGCGTCCGTGTCAATTTATGAATAGCCTGCGCGGGAAAATAGCGGCAGGCCTGTTTTCATAAAAATAAAGAAAGGGAGCCTATCCGGCGTCGTGGTACTTCTGCAGCGTGTTCTTCAGCCGCGAGAGCAGGGGCACGACTTCCTCGCGGAAGGCCGTCTGCTTGCCCTCGGGGATGTGCATGGAGACGTTCTTGACCGTGATCTTGGCCTCTTCCTCGATCTCGGCCAGTTCGGCCCTTTGCCGCATCAGCAGGGCGTTGGTGTCGCGCAGGCGTTCGGCCATCAGCTTCATCACGTGCTGGAACAGCCCGTTGGGCTGGCCGATGGTTTCCTCGATGTCCTTGGAGGAAATCGTGATGAGGACGGTGTTTTCAAGGGTGCGGATGCTCGCGCTGCGCACCGCGCCGGTGATCAGGGCCATTTCGCCCACGATCGCGCCCGGGCCGGCCTCGGCGATCTTGACCGTGCGGCCGTGATCGTCGCGCATGAAAACCTCGACCTTTCCGCTTTCGATCAGGAAGGCGCGGTTGCCGATATGCCCCTGCTGGATGACCATTTCACCGGCAGGTATGAAGCGACGGTCGAGAATCTTGACTTTTTTGCGCATGGAAAATTCTCCTATTTTCCATTTTACCCATAAATTATTTGCAAATTAGTTGATTTTAGAATTAATTTTAGGGAAAATGCATATCAAAATAAGACCTAAGTTTATGATTTAACGTAATATTATTAAGCTGTTGACAATATCGGGCCAAACCGCCTATACAACGGGGCTTAAGAATTTACGCAGACTGATGGAGATTCTACCGTGAAACGCACTTATCAACCGAGCAAGCTGGTCCGCAAACGCCGCCATGGCTACCGCTCGCGCATGGCGACCAAAAACGACCGCAAGGTGATTGCCGCCCGCCGTGCGAAAGGCCGCAAACGCCTGTCCGCCTGATTTTTTCCAGCACAGGGACATATCCGACAATGTGCGCCTCCGTGAACACGCTGAAGGCGTCGTCCGATTTTAAGCATATCGCGAAACTGGGCAGGAAATGGGTCGGGGCCGCTTTCATCCTGCAGGTATTGAAAGAAGACGCCGCCGGCGAAAACCCCAGCAACGACGGGGCTTTTGCGCATGACGCCTTCCGGCTGGGCCTGACGGTCAGCCGCCGCGTGGGCAATGCGGTGAAGCGCAACCGGGCCAAGCGCAGGCTGCGCGAAACCGTCCGCCTGCTGCTGAAAAGCGGCGGGGCTCCCGCGCCCTGCGACCTCGTCATCATCGCCAAATCCAATGCCGTCACGCATGATTTCGCGGCCCTTCAAAGGGACCTTGCCCGCGGGCTGAAGGCGCTGGGCGTGGCGGGGAAGGCGGGGTCCGCATGACGGAAGACGCGCTGGAGGGCGATTCGCACTTCGCAAACGCCGCGCCCGTTCCCCCCGTTTCCCTTCCGGCGCGCGGGCTGCTGCGGCTTGTGAAGCTCTACCGCTTTGTTTTTTCACCGCTTCTTGGCCGGAATTGCCGTTATTACCCCAGCTGCTCCGCCTATGCGGAAACCGCGGTGACGCGTTTCGGGGCGTTGCGCGGGGGGCTGCTGGCGGGGCTGCGCATCTGTTCCTGCCATCCGCTGAGCCGGGGCGGGGTGGATATGGTGCCGGAAACATGGCAAAACCCGCTGACGGCTCTTTTGCGGAAGATGTTTGCCAAAACACCCCCCGCCTGTGATAAGAACAGCTGTCATCATTCCTGACGAACCAGAAGGACGATCAAAGGCATGCAAAGCCAGAAACCCAACGACCCGAACGCGCGCGAAGACCACCGCCGGCTGGTGATGGCCGTTTTGGTGTCGCTGCTGATCCTGATCGGCTACCGCTATTTCTACGAAGACCCGATGCTGCAAAAACAGCATGACGCGCAGGTCGCCCGGCAGATGGCCGACCAAAAGGCCCATGAAGGCAAGACGGCGCAATCCGGCGCGGATAGCGCAACGGGCAACGGGGCGGCCGCCGTGCCGAATACGGCCGCGGGGACGGATGCCGCCGCGACCGGCGCGCAAACGCCGGATGCGGCCCCCGCCGCCGTCGCCGATGACGGCAAGCTGCACCCGCGCGCGGACGTGCTGGCGCGCGAAAAGCGCGTGCCGATCGAGGGCGACCACCTCATGGGCTCCCTGCCGCTGGTGGGCGGGCGCCTCGACGACGTGCTGCTGAAAGACCATTACGTCGATCTTGAAAAGAAGGAACATGTCGCGCTGCTCTCCCCCTCGGGCACCGCGCAGGCCTTTTTCACCGAAAGCGGCTGGCTGAGCGGCGAGAACGGCGTCGCCCTGCCGGGCGCGCAGACGCGATGGACGCTCAGCCCCGCCAGCGCGCAACGGCTGACGAGCGGCGGCAAGCCCGTCGTGCTGCAATGGGACAACGGGCAGGGGCTCGTCTTCACCCGCAGCGTCTCGCTCGACAAGGATTATCTTTTCACCATCACGCAAAGCGTGACCAACAATTCGCCCGCGCCCGTCACGCTCAACGCCTATCACACGGTCGCGCGCAACAGCCTGCCGCCCGATTACAGCGGCTTTTACTCGCTGCATGAAGGCCCGGTCGGCTACATGGGCGGCAAGGGCTACGAGCCGCAGTACAAGAGCCTCGACAAGGGCGACACCATCGACCTGAAGGACACCAGCGGCTGGCTCGGCATCACCGACAAATACTGGCTGGTGGCGACGCTGCCCAAGCCCAAGCAGAAATTCAACGCCCATGTCTTCGGCTCGAAGAACGAGACGAGCGGCGCGGTGCATTACCAGGCCGACGCCGTCGATGCCGACGTGCGCGTCGCGCCCGGCAAGACGGAAACGGAGACCAGCTACCTCTACGCCGGCGCGAAGGAGCTGCACCTCATCCACGACTATCAGGACAAATACGGCTTCACGAAGCTGGAATACGGCATCGATTTCGGCATGTGGTACCTCATCACCAAGCCGTTCTATTACCTGCTGCACTGGCTCATCAGCACGACGGGCAACGTCGCGGTGGGCATGCTCTTGATGACGCTGGTCATCCGCGGGCTGATGTTCCCGCTGGCCAGCAAGTCCTTCCGCGCCATGGCCAAGATGCGCGTGGTGGGGCCGCGCATCAAGGAGCTGCAGGAAATCTACAAGGACGACCGCACCAAGCTGCAGATGGAAATCTACGCGCTCTACCAGAAGGAGGACGTGAACCCCTTCAGCGGCTGCTTCCCGATGTTCGTGCAGATCCCCGTCTTCTTCGCGCTTTACAAGGTCATCCTCATTTCCGTCGATCTGCGCCACGCGCCCTTCTGGGGCTGGATCCGCGACTTGTCCGCGCCCGACCCGACCTCGGTCTTCAACCTCTTCGGGCTCATCCACTGGACGCCGCCGGCGCCGCTGATGATCGGCGCATGGCCGGTCATCTACTGCATCACCATGGTCATGCAGCGCCGCCTCTCGCCGCCCATGACGGACCCGGCGCAGGAAAAGCTGCAGACTTATTTCCCGTTCTTCATCACCGTCATGATGGCGCATTTCGCCGTCGGCCTCGTCATCTACTGGTGCTGGTCGAACGTGCTGAGCATGGTCCAGCAGTATTATATCCTGCGCAAGCACGGCGGGCAGGAGACGTCCTTGCTCTTCGGCCACTCCGAACGCCGCGGCAAGAAGAAGGCGGCCAAGGAAAAAACTGCCGGGGGCGGCGCCGGATAAAAAGGTGGAAACGGGATTTGTCATCGACGATGAGGCGCTTTCGCGCGGCGAGAAGATGTTCCGGCAGGACTGCCAGTTCGTCGCCGGCGCCTCGACCATGTCCGCCCTGCCGCCGGGCGACCTGCCGGAAGTGGCCTTCGCGGGGCGTTCTAACGTCGGCAAGTCCAGCCTCATCAACGCGCTGACCGGGCGCAAGGCGCTGGCCCGCGCCTCCAACACGCCGGGGCGCACCCAGCAGATCAATTTTTTCCAGCTGGGCGCGGACATGCATCTCGCCGACCTGCCGGGCTACGGCTATGCCGTCGCTTCCAAGCACAAGATCGAGCGCTGGAACGACATGATTCGCACCTACCTGCGCGAGCGGCGCACGCTCATCCGCGTCTGCGTGCTCATCGACGCGCGCCACGGCATCATGGCGGTGGATCAGGACACGATGGAGATGCTCGACTCGGCCCATGTGCCCTATGTCGTCGTGCTGACCAAGGCGGACAAGACCAAGCCCGCGGCGCTCTCCGCCCTGACGGAGCGCATCGAGGCGGAGCTGAAATCCTACAAGGGCGCTTTTCCGAACGTCTATGCCACCAGCTCCGCCAGCAAGGCCGGGATTGCCGAGCTGCGCGCGATTCTGGCGATGTTTTAGGCCTTCGCGTCGCCGCCCGCAGGCAATGCGCGCGTTCTGCCACGGAATTGCAGGTTTAACCCGTTCATATTGCAGTGGGGCGTCGTTCGTTATGGAATTAATTTTTTCTTGATCGAAGCTTCACATTGTCGCGTGGCGGGTGTATACCAAAATTCAGAACGACTGCGTCCAAAATCCCCTCCAACGGATTCAATAAAAATGACAAGAATAAAAAAGATCCACCCCCTTTATCTCTTTTCAGGCCTGACGGCGTTTTTCGCCGGCATGAGCGCCGCCGGGGCGGCGGAAACGCACCCCGTGGGCCAGCCCTATGAATGGGAAACCGTGCTGCAGGCCTCCGCCTCGCCGGTGCGCGACAGCGTGGAGCATTTCCACGACCATATCCTGCTGCCGGTCATCGCGGCCATCGTGGCCTTCGTCTTCGGGCTGCTGCTCATCATCATTTTCCGCTTCAACGCCAAGGCGAACCCGGTGCCGTCGAAAACGACGCACAACACGATGCTGGAAATCATCTGGACGCTGGTGCCGATCATCATCCTCGCGACCATCGCCGTGCCCTCCATGAAGCTGCTGTATTACGCGGATGCGACCTACGACAAGCACCCGGGCCTGACCGTCAAGGTCACCGGCTACCAGTGGTACTGGGGCTATGAATATCCCAAGCTTGGCGACGTCAGCTTCATGAGCAACTACATCCACGACGAAGACCTGAAGCCCGGCGACCTGCGCCTGCTGTCCACGGACAACCCGCTGGTGGTGCCGGTGGATACCGACGTGCGCGTACAAGTGACGGCGGCGGACGTCATCCACTCCTGGTCGGTGCCCGCCTTCGGCGTCAAGATGGACGCCGTGCCGGGCCGCATCAACGAGACATGGTTCCGCGCCGACAAGACCGGCACCTTCTACGGCCAGTGCTCGCAGCTTTGCGGCGCGGGCCACGCCTATATGCCGATCGAGGTGAAGGCGGTCTCGAAAGAGGATTTCGCCAAGTTCATCAAGGCGCAGGGCGGCAAGATGCCTGCGGAGCAGGCTTCGGCAGCCGCGCCCGGAAGCGCGCAGGCGGCTGAAATGAAACCGGCCGCAAAGGCGGCTGAAGCCAAGAAAGCCGACATGAAAGCCGAAACAACCAAGGCCGCCGAAGAAGCGGGCTCCAAGAAAGCGGGAGAATAAGAATAATGGCAACCAAGGCACAAACCGCCGTCGCTGACGCGCATCACGATGCTCACGACGACCACCACGACCACAAGCCGGGCTTTTTCACCCGCTGGTTCTGCTCGACCAACCACAAGGACATCGGCACGCTCTACCTGATCTTCTCCGTGATCGCGGGACTGATCGGCGGCGCCTTCTCCATGCTGATGCGCGCGGAGCTGCAAAACCCCGGCCTGCAATTCGTGACCGGCGGCGAGATGTGGAACGTCATCGTCACCGCCCACGGCCTCATCATGGTCTTCTTCGTGGTCATGCCGGGTCTCATCGGCGGTTTCGGCAACTGGTTCCTGCCGCTCATGATCGGCGCGCCGGACATGGCCTTTCCGCGCCTGAACAACATTTCCTTCTGGCTTTTGGTCCCGGCGCTGTTTTTGCTGGTCGGCTCCGCCTTCGTCGGCGGGGGCGCGGGCACGGGCTGGACGATCTATCCGCCGCTCTCCGAGCAGCTCGGGCCGGCCGTCGATATGGCGATCTTCGCCTTGCACCTCGCGGGCGCGTCCTCCATCCTGGGCGCCGCGAACTTCATCACCACCATTTTCAACATGCGTGCGCCGGGCATGACCCTGCACCGCATGCCGCTGTTCGTCTGGGGCATGCTGGTCACGGCCTTCCTGCTGGTGCTGGCGGTGCCGGTCCTCGGCGGCGCGATCACCATGCTGCTGACCGACCGCAACTTCGGCACGGCCTTCTTCAAGGCCGATCAGGGCGGGGATCCGCTGTTGTTCCAGCACCTGTTCTGGTTCTTCGGCCACCCCGAGGTCTATATCATGATCCTGCCGGCCTTCGGCATCATCAGTCAGATCGTCTCGACCTTCTCGAAAAAGCCCATCTTCGGCTATCTCGGCATGGCCTACGCCATGGTCGCGATCGGCTTCGTCGGCTTCATCGTCTGGGCGCACCACATGTACACGGTCGGCATGAACGTCGATGTGCGCGCCTATTTCACCGCGGCGACGCTGGTCATCGCGGTGCCGACGGGGGTCAAGGTCTTCTCGTGGATCGCCACCATGTGGGGCGGCTCCATCGAGTTCAAGACCCCGATGCTCTGGGCGATCGGCTTCATCTTCCTCTTCACCGTGGGCGGCGTCACCGGCGTCGTGCTGGCGAACGCGGGCATGGACATCTCTTTGCATGACAGCTACTACGTCATCGCGCACTTCCACTACGTGCTGTCGCTGGGCGCGGTCTTCGCGCTCTTCGCGGGCTGGTACTACTGGATCGGCAAAATGTCCGGCCGCCAGTACCCCGAATGGGCGGGCAGGCTGCATTTCTTCACGACCTTCATCGGCGTGAACCTCGTGTTCTTCCCGCAGCACTTCCTGGGGCTGGCCGGCATGCCGCGCCGCATCCCCGACTACCCGGAAGCCTATCACGGCTGGAACGAGATCTCGTCCTACGGCGCCTATCTGGTCGGCGCGTCCACCCTGTTCTTCGTCGGCGTCGCCATCTACACGCTGGCCGCGGGCAAGAAAGTGGGCGCGAACTACTGGGGCGAGGGTGCGACGACGCTGGAATGGATGGTGCCGTCGCCGCCGCCGTTCCACCAGTTCGAAAACCAGCCGGTCGTGACCTGAAGAAGCATTAACAAATGACGCAGATGCCCACATATGCAGCAGCATCCGCCGCCGGCGCTTCGGTGGCGGATCTGTCTTTGCCGCAGGCCGAGACGGGGCGCGTGCGCGACTTCATCGAGCTTTTGAAGCCGCGCGTGATGACGCTGGTCGTCTTTTCCGGCGTGGCGGGGCTGGTGCTCGCGCCGCGCGGCATCGGCTTCGACGCGGGCGATCTGCATCCCTTCCTCGCGCTGGTGGCCGTGGCCTGCATCGCAATCGGGGCGGGGGCTTCGGGCGCGATCAACATGTGGTACGAGCAGGACATCGACGCGGTCATGAATCGCACGAAACGCCGCCCGCTGCCCGAGGGCCGGGTCGAGCCGTCCGAGGCGCTGTCCTTCGGCGTGGTGCTGACCTTCCTGTCGGTCGGGCTGATGGGCCTCGCGCTCAACTGGCTGGCGGCGGGACTTCTGGCCTTCGCGTCCTTTTTCTACGTCTTCATCTACACCATCTGGCTCAAGCGCTCGACGCCGCAGAACATCGTCATCGGCGGCGCGGCGGGGGCTTTCCCGCCGATGATCGGCTGGGCGGCGGCGACGGGCCACGTCTCACTGCCCTCCGTCATGCTCTTCATGCTCATCTTCCTGTGGACGCCGCCGCATTTCTGGGCGCTCGCGCTGTTCCGCAACGAGGATTACAAGAAGGCCGGCGTGCCCATGCTGCCCGTGGTGGCGGGGGAGCGCGCGACCAAGCGGCAGATGCTGTTTTACACCTTCATCCTCACGCCCTTTGCGCTCGCGCCCTATTTCCTGCACGTGGCGGGGCTGTTCTACCTCTGCGCGGCCACGGTTCTGCAGGGGTTGTTCATCTTAAGCGCGCTGCGCGTCTGGTACGACGACACCCATAAATACGCGAAGATCATGTTCGGCTATTCGATCTTCTACCTCTTCGCCCTGTTCACTTTCATGATGCTCGACAAGGTACACTGACATGCCCCATAGCGACCTGCACAAAAAACAACGCAACAAGAACTACGCGGTCATGGCCGCGCTGATGGTTTTCGTGGCGACGATCTTCTTCGTCAGCATCATCCGCATGAAGGGCGGCTGAGGAATTTTGCTTCACTGATACGGACCAGAGCCGAAATAAGATAAAAAAAAGGAAAAAGCCATGTCTGACAATCCCGTATATGACCTCAAAAACGGTCCGCCCCAGCCTTTCCACCTGGTCAAGCCCAGCGTCTGGCCGATCATCGGCGCGATGATCGCGGGGCTCATGGCGGGCATGATGGTGCTTTTCATGCACGACGTGAAGTTCGAGGGCATCACCTTCGGCGTCGAGGCGCCGCTGATCGGGCTCTGCGGCATTCTGGCCATCATGTGGGTCTGGTGGCGCGACGTCATCCACGAAGCCGTGGTCGAAAAGGCGCATTCGCCCATCGCCAAGATCGGTTTCCGCTATGGCATGGCCCTGTTCATCTCGTCGGAGGTCATGTTCTTCGTCGCCTTCTTTTGGGCCTTCTTCGCCTCCAGCCTCTTCCCCTCCGCCGCCATCGGCGGGGTCTGGCCGCCCAAGGGGGTCGAGGGCATCCACCCCTTCGAGCTGCCCTTCCTGATGACGATGATCCTGCTGCTTTCGGGCTGCACCGTTACCTGGGCGCACCACGCCATTCTGGAAGGCAAGCAGGCCGAAGCCACCAAGGCGCTGCTCATCACCGTGCTGCTCGGCATCGCCTTCACCTGCTTTCAGGCCTTCGAGTATTACCATGCCACCTTCCACTTCAAGGACGGCATCTATTCTTCCGCCTTCTACATGGCGACGGGCTTTCACGGCTTTCACGTGCTGGTGGGGACGATCTTCCTCATCGTCTGCATGTTCCGCAACATGAAGGGCCATTTCACGCCCAAGAGCCACTTCGGTTTCGAGGCGGCTGCGTGGTACTGGCACTTCGTCGATGTGGTCTGGCTGTTCCTGTTCACCGCCGTCTATTGGTGGGGCAATAGCTGATATAAAGACTTAGTCAGGCGGGCCGGTCACACCGGCCCGCTTCATATGGAGCCTTTGCATGCCGTTGATGCAGGACATCGCTTTTTGCCTGAAGCCGCGCTGCCCCGTCTGCCGGGAGGGCAGGCTGTTCAAGCCGCGCTCCCTGACCGTGGTGGACGAATGCGCGGTCTGCGGCGCCAAGCTGGGGCAGAACGACGTGGGCGACGGCGCCTCGGTCTTCCTGACCTTCATCATCGGCTTTTCCGTCATGCCGCTGGCGTGGATATTCGAAAAGGCCTTTTCGCCGCCCGCATGGGTGCACGGCGTGGTCTGGTCGGTCTATGCGCTGGGGGTCATCCTGCTTTTGCTGCCGGTCATCAAGGCCTATATCATCCTGCTCGAATACCGCCACCGCCCGGGCGGCCTCGGCATCAAGCCCGGTGAGGCGGGGCAAACGCAAAAGGGCGCGGAAGAGAAAAAGCCCCCGCGCAACAAGGTCCCGATAGAGTAAAGCCTAGTTCGAAGGCGGTTTCGGCGGCTTGGGCCGTTTCTTGCGGGCGAGGGCCGGGCGCGCCTGTTTCGCGGCTTTGCGCGCATAGCCGGGATCGGCGATGAAGTTTTTCAGCACGCTTTCGTACAGTCTTTTGGTCTCCGCGTCGTCGTGGTGGTCCGTGCAGCTCGTCCAGTGCGAGGCGCGGCCCGCGGTTTTCAACACGAAATAATCCTGCACGATGCTGGCCTGCTGCTCCATGTTGTAATCCAGCAGGTCTTTCTTTTCGTCAAGCGCGTAGCCGTAGGAGGCGCTGTAATTGAAGTTATGGCGGAAGTTCAGCTTCACCGCCTCGACGATCGGGTAGAGCACCTTGTTCTGGAACTGCCAGACATGGGTCATTTCATGGATGAACAGGCTCTGCCCCTCGGGGTCGAGCTGCGAATAATCGTCGTGATAGCAGCCGTACATGTAAAGCGTGCCGTCTGGCGCCATGGCCGTGCCTTCGGGATGGAAGCCCACGAACTTGCTGTCCTTCACCTCGACCGTGCTGTAGTCGATGGCGTCGCCGAAAACCGTCTTGGCGAGCGCGATTTCTCCGTCCGTCAGGGGGCGTGCAGACATAAATGCCTTTCCGCGGCCGCGCCGCGTTCTGTAAAAATAAAAAAACCGAGATTGCTATTCATTTGTGGACAAAGCATTTGATATAATCAAGCGAATTTTTGAAAGGCGGCCGATAATGAGCCAAAACAGGGTAAAAAAGTTTCAGCCCCGCGCCGGCGCGACGGTCATGACGCTGGTCATGTTCGCCATTCTCGTCAGCCTCGGCGTTTGGCAGGTGCACCGTCTGGCATGGAAAACGCAGCTTCTGGCGAGCATCGCGCGCGATATGGCGCAAAAACCCCTGCCGCTGCCGGAAAACCCGGACCCCAAGGCGCTGGACTACCACCGCGTGACCATGACGGGGCGTTTCCTCTACGCGCATGAATACCTCGTCAAGCCGCGGGTGATGGACGGGGTGGACGGTTTCGACATGATCGTGCCCTTCAAGCGCGTCTCGGGCGGCGTGGTCTTCGTCGATCGCGGCTGGGCGTCGGACGCGGTGATGCGCGAGGCGGCGCGGGCGCTGGTGGCGATGGGGATCGACTCGCGCGCGCTGGCGGAGGTTACGGTGGGGGCGTACGATGCGTTGTACCTGGACCCGCAGTTCTTCAGGGCGGGAGGGTGGCCGTCGCTCGAGTGGAGGAGCAAAGTGGGGCCTGCGGTGGCACCCCGGGGGGCCTGGACGAGGGGGCGTGCGGGGGGGCGGGCTGGCGGGGGGGAGGGGGGCGGCGGGAGGGGGGCGGGGGAAGGGTGCTGCGATGTGTGGCTGGGGGCGGCGGGGCGGGGGCAGGAGGCGTGGAGGTGGGGGGGGATGCTGGGGGCGTCTCTGGGTGTCGCGGCGGCGTGCGCGGCGGTGTCGGAGTGCATCGGTGGGGTCGCGGTTGACCGGGTGGGCCAGGAGGTTGACCGGATTGACCAGGGGGACGACCGGCGGCAGCAGCAGCAGCAGCAGCAGAGCAGCAGCAGTTGGTGGAGGGGCAGGGTGATGGATTGCGCCGGGGGGGGCGGCAGCTTCCCGCCAGCTTCACCCCCCAGCAGCAACGGCAAGAATGGCAGCAACGGCAGCAGCAGGGGCCCCGTTGGACTGGGGTCGACGCTGCGCCTGCCAGGGGCGGCAGCGGCGGCGGGCGCGGGGCCGGGGGGCAAGGCGCAGGGGGACGGGCAGGTGTGGCGGCGGCGGGTGGTGGATTATTACAGGGCGAGGCGGCCGGAGGGGTGGGGGTTGGTGGGGGAGCAGTTGGGGGTGGAGGTGACTGAGGGGTGCATGCACCAGAAGGTGTGGCTGCTGGTGAGCGCTTGGTATGGCCTGAGGGGTTCGGTGGGGACTTTGGGGGCAGGGATTGGGGGGTGGAGATGGGGTGGGGTGG
>WGNE01000022.1 GCA_016124645.1 Alphaproteobacteria bacterium | reverse complement strand
TTCGCCGAGATGGACCCCGAGGTGCTGGAACTGCACCGCGAAAAGCTCATCGCGCTGGGCGGCCGCCCGCAGCCCTTGCCCGGCGCGCGTCGCCCTGCGGATAACCCGCCGCATCGCGCGTGGCGCGCTTAAAGGGGGCGGGGCGATGGCAGGCAGCATCAGCTACCGCAAGGCCGACGACCAGGTTCTTTCCGTCAAGCGCTACCTGCGCCCGAACGAAAGCTACGAAACCATGCGGGTTTTCGTCAGCCTTTACGATTTCGAGTTCAGGACCATGACGGCGATCAGCAACTACGGCAACAGCGCGCGCGAGCAGGCCAGCGTGATCCCCTTCTCCCAGCTTGATGAAGACGTGCTGGAGCGGATGCGCGACAAGCTGGTCGAGCTGGGCGGCAAACCCGCGCCCCTGCGCGGCGAAAGCGCGGCCGACAAAAAGAAATTTCCCGCGCCGCAATCGCTGCGGCCCGGCAACAGGTAAAAATCAAGGACTGAAGACAAGATGGCGATAGACCCCGGATTCTACGACGACATAACCACGTCCCCCGCAAAGGCTCCCGAAAAGCCGCAACAGCCGCTCTATGAGACCTTGCTGCGCAACAGCGACGACGCGAAGCGCTGGGAAGATTGCGCGCAGGCCATCAACGAATACGTGTCGCAACTCGACCTTTCCGACGCGCGCCTCGTCTCACCCGGTCCCGATCAGGACCAGAAGACGGAAGAACGCCGCGCCGCCGCCCTCGAGCCTCTGCGCAAGATGGCGCGCGCGATCGGCAACGCGCAATGGCCGCGCAACCGCCAGCACTACACCTTCGGCAAGATGGACACGGACACGCTCATCCTGTGCTGCGAAAAACGCCTCATCGACTGGCAGGCCGCCTTCAACGGCAAGGCCGCCTTCGGCACGCCCGAAGACCTCGTGAAAATGCAGGACGGCGCCAAGCTCATCAACGTCACGCTCAACCCCAGCTATGCGCTGGCATGGGCGGCCAAGCCCCAGCTCTTCACCACCGGCCTCTGGCATGACGGCAACATCGAGACGACGAAGCAGCTTTTCGAGATGGGCGCGAACCCCGGCTACGACAACAGCGGCGCGCTTTACCTCGCCGTGGTCGAGGCGGGGCGCAAGGACATCGGCCGCATCTTCGCCCATTACGGGCAGAACGGCCTCCTGAACCTTGCCGGCTGGGCGGAAAGCGCCAAGCGCAACGGCAACGCCAAGGTCTATCAGGATTTGCGCGACATCAATTTCGAATACGGCAACTTCCACATGATCGACAACTCGACCCTGCAACAGACCAAGCCGCTGCAGGAGTCCAACAGCACGCTGAAGGTGATCTTCGATTTCGCCGCCCGGCGCGTGCATGAAATCCTCGACGTCGCCAGCGCCAGCCCGCGCCAGACGACGGTGAAGGATTTCTCCTTCGACGATTACGGCCGCGCCGCGCTGGAGGAGGCGCGCGAGAAGCTGATCGAGATGGGCGGCCATCCGCCGCAGATCGAGGAACAAATCGGCGGCAAGCCCACGATGCCCCGCCCCGCGAAAACCACCCTGCGACCGGTCGGAAAATAATGGCTTTCTGGGGACGGAAAAAATCGGCGGAGCAAGCCGCGCCGGACGGCAAAAGCGCGCGGCTTCAATTCGCGAAAAAAGCGGCCTATCTCTACGGCCGTCTTGACTGGGACCTTGCCGTGGACTTCATCAGGGACGCCGTCGCGCGCGACAAGGCGGCCGCCGGGAACGATTCCGCCGCGCCGTCCCCTTCATGGGGCGACATGGCCGTCTCCCTGCTGATGATGCACGACGGGGGCGGGCAGCAGCACAAGCGTTATATCCTCGCGCAGCTGGACGCGGATTTTCTGGCGGCGCAGTGCCGCAAGGGCGCGGTGCCCTGGCCGACCGCGCTGGAAGCCAAGGCCGGCGCGCTCGGCGCTGAAGCCCTCGCGGAATTCATGGCGCTGGCGGGCGACGTCTTTTCGCAGCGCGACCTCGACGCGGCCCTGCGTCTCGCGGTCATCACTCAAAACAAGCAAGAGCTCTTGATGACCTACGAGGGCTACGCGAAATCCGAATACAAGTTCTACAGGTTCGGCAATTCCGCGCCCGCCGCGCGAACGCTGCTGGAAAAAGGCGCGTCCCTGAAGGACGGCAATGCGGATCTTCTGCTGAAGTCCGTCGAGCAAAACAACTTCGAGCTCGTGCGCGCGCTGGTCGATGGCGGCGCCGATCTTTCGGCGGGCGGGCGCAACGCGCAGTACTGCGCGGCGGAAAACAATCACGAGGTCATTGCCCAGTACCTGCTCGAAAAGCTTTGGGCGCTGGAGCTTTTCGTGAAGGTGGACGAGCAGACGCTCTCCGAGACCAAGCGCCTCGACAGCCACGGCAATGCGCTGAAGCTGGTCTTCAATTTCGAATCGCGCCGCGTGACGGAGATTTTCACCGGCCCCGCGACGGAAGAAAAGCCGCAGGGCGCCATGCTCAGCCACCGTTTCGACGATTACGAACCCGCCGCGCTGAAAGCCGCCTTCGACAAGCTGGTCGCGCTCGGCGGTCATCCGCGCCCGCCGGAAGCCGCCGCGCGCCTCGACAAGGCGCCGATGGAAAAACCCGCGGGCTTCGCGCCGGGCGGCCCCAAGAAGCAACCCGGAAAATAATCCTCAGTCTTTGCGCCGCTTGCGCAGGCGCAGGTAGAAGGCACCCGCGCCGCCGTCCTTTTGCGCGGCGGGGGTGAGGGCGACGACGTGTTTCGCGAGCGCGGGATCCTCCAGCCAGAGCGGCAGCATCCGGCGCAGCACGCCGCCCTGTTCGCTCAAGCGTCCCTTGCCGGTGATGACGAGCACGGTGCGCTTGCCGTTCCCGGCGGCATCGGCGACGAAGCGGCGGAGCGCGCCTTGCGCCTGCGCCTGCGTCATGCCGTGCAGGTCGAGCCTGCCTTCGATCGGCATCTTGCCCTTTTTCAGTTTCGCCGCCGTCGATTTGTCGAAGCCCTGCGTGCCCAGCGGCACTTTTCCGGGCGGCGCTTTCTGGCGCGGCGCGGCGGCGGGCGGCGCGGCGGGGTTTTTCTCAGGCGGTTTCGCCGAAGGTTTCGCGGCGGGGTTTTTGCCGCTCTTGGCGGCGGGTGCGGCTTTTCCCGCCGTCATCTTGCCGTGGTAGGGCTTGACGGTTTTCGCGACTTTTTTCCAGAGCGCGGCGTCTTCCTCGCCGGGTTTTTCCGAAGTCGGCTTTTTTTTCAACGCGGCCCCGCCCATATTATGTTCGACAACCCGATTATGTCCGGCCACCCGCGGCGGAGGCTTTCGCGCCGCGCGGCGCCGGGTCGCTTTATTTTAACCATCGCCATGGTATAATATAAATGCTGGATTATGAAGGGGTTAAGGATATGACAAAGAATAATTTGCTTTTTCTCCTCCTGTTGACGTTTTTCTGCGCCACGGCGACGGTGACGAGCGCCTTCGCCCAGCAATACGACGACATGGGCGGCGGCAGCAGCGGCGGCGGCGACGACCTCGGGCTGGCCATACCGGATTCGGCCTATTCGGGCGGCAGCGACGCGGGCGTGACGGGCCCCAAGCTGGGCACGCATTACGTTCCCCAGTGGTCGTCGGATTTCGACATCGCCGCCATCTACTACAAGCTGCGCGGCGCGGCGCCGGACATCGGCCAATGGGCCATGAGCACGGATGAATACAAGGCCGTGGCCAACAACGCCTTCGAACGCCAGTCGGTGCTGGAAAACCAGATGGCCGACCTGCGCAGCAAGTTCAGCGTGCTGTCGCTGAACGACGACATCGTGATCCGCATGGCCGTGCAGGTGGGCGAGTACAGCCCGCTCAACCAGGGCTTCATCGTCGGCGACGAATTTTCCGAGCACGCCTTCTTCCGCTACAACTTCGGCGGGGAGCATTTCGCCGTCGTGCCGCAAAAGCTCGAGGACGAGAAATGGGTTTCCGCGCCGCCGAACATCGCGGCCGACATCACGGCGGCGGCCGAGAAGAGCAAGGGCCGCCTCGTCAACGCCGCGCTTTTCGTCAAGCCGGTCTATGCCTCGAAACAACCGGCCCAGCTGGATGAAAACTATTCCTACAACCTGATCTCCGCCACCATCGACAACATCATGTTCTTCGACGCGGGCTGGAAAAAGGTCATCTGGGAGCGCAACTCCGACAAATACAACAAAGAGCAGAAAAACGACCTCCTGAACCTGAAGCAATAGGCCGCGGGGCGGCGGGCGGAGCGCGCAATGGCAGAGGCGGAAAAATTCATCCTGCGCCCGCGGCCCAACCCGCGCCACCGCGCCGTCATGCGCAACGTGCTCGCCATCGGCGCCGTCGCCGTCGGGCTGTTCGGCTGGCATCTCTCGACTTACGACATCATTCCCGCCGCGGGCGTCTGCGCGATTTACGGCGCGGCGCTGCTCGACCTCGCGCTCGCGTGGGCCCTGCCGTCGATTATCGAAAAACACCTGCTCGCGCGGAAATTCGCTTTCTTTAACGACCGTCTGGAAATCCTCGTCGAAGGCGCGGGAGACGTCTCCACATGCGTTTTTGTCCTGCGCTACGACAATATCGAAAGTGTCGAGGAGGCCGGCAACGCCGCCGACAGGGATATCGGCCTGACCGCCGTGCGCCTGCGCAGCCTCAAACCCATCCGCGTCCCGCGCGACATGGCGGGCGGGACGCACCGCATCGTCCTTCCCTGCCTCGCCGAGAAAGACGCGCCCTTCGAGCGAATCAAAGAATTGGTTGAGAAAAGCCGCCCGGCATAGGATACTGTCATGTGCCGCCAATCGCGCGGCCCCGATGCTGCAAGGGAAGATAGATGGAGAGAAAACGCCCGATATTGTCCGTGCGCCCGCAATTCGATACGGCGCTTGCCATGGTGCAGGCGCTCATCGCGCTGGTCGTCGGCTTCCTGCCGGTCACCATCATCGCGGGCACGATCTTCTACCTGCTGCTGAACATCATCGGGCTGGGCCGCTTCGTCTCCGCCTCCGGGATTTACGGCTTCTTCCTGCTGCTCAGCGCGGCGGGCATTCCGGCCGTCTATTACGAGATGCGCCGCCGCGCCTACCGCCGCACGGCCTTCAATTTCTACGACGACCATATCGACTTCCAGTATTTCCACTTCCTCATCAACCGCCGCCGCGGGCGTGTGCGCTACGAGGACATCACCGACATCACCCAGCAGGCCAGCGCCCTGCAGGAGCAGCGCCGGCTGACCAACATCTACCTCTACGTCCCGACGCTGGACTACATGCAGCAGCGCGGCTTCGCCGGGCTCGTCATGCCCGACCTGCCGCTGACGCGCGGCTACATGAACCAGGTCATGGACATCATCGACGGCACCTATGCGCAGCGCGGCCAGCAGCCGCCCGCCCCGGAACAGGGGCAACAGGCGTCTCAGCAGCCCGTGCAGGAACCCGCCGCGGCTCCTGCCGCCGCGACCGGCGCCCAAGCCGATGGAAAATGAGAAAGCGCAACAGCCGCGCCTGCGGTTGTACGCGCGTTTCGACCCCCTTGTCGTCATGTACCGGCACCCCGTGCGGCTTTCCGTCTCGCTGGCCGTTCCCCTGCTGGTTTTTCCCGAGCTGTGCCGCCTTGCCGGGTGGCTGACGGGGTTTCACGGCGCGGCGGCGGGGTTTGCGGCGGCCGCGCTCGTCATCCTGCTGGTCTTCCTGCCGCAGTTTTTCGTCAGCTGGCTCGACTGCCGTCAGGTGGCTTACGCCTTCTTCGACGACCGGCTCGTCTTCACCGAAAACTTTTTCATGCGCACGCCGATCAGCGTCCATTACCGCTCCGTCGTCAAGGTGCGGGTGAAGGTCAACCCCGCCCAGCGCCTGCGCGGCCTCGCGGACATCGTCCTGACGACGCAGGTGCGCAAGGGGAAAATCACCGGGCAGGCGCAGCATTTCACCGTGCCGGACATTCCGCAGGAACAGGCGCGTTCGGCCCTGCGCGTCTTGCGCGCGCTGGTGGAGGCGGCGCGCAAATAGGGATTTCAGGCGGGGTTTTTCTGGATCATCAGGCGATAGCCGGTTTCGACCGTGACCAGCAGCTCGGGGTTTTCCGCCGAGCTTTCCATCTTTTGCCGCAGGCGGTAGATATGGGTTTCCAGCGTATGGGTATCGACGCCCTGCTGGTAACGCCAGACGTTTTGCAGCAAGTCGTCGCGCGTCACCGCCCGCGCGTGGTGGCGGGCGAGATAGACGAGGATATCGACTTCCTTGTCGGTCAGGGGGATATCCTCCCGCCCCTCCGCCGCCAGCAGTTTTTCCGCCGGATTGAAGAAATAGTCGCCCAGCGGAAAACCGTCGAGGTAGAGCGCGGGCTCCTCCAGCATCTGCCGCGCCTGCCGCAGGATGACGCCGAGCCGATGCCGCTGGCCGTGGTCGATTTCCAGCCGCGGCGTGCCGGGGGCGGCTTCCGCTCCCGCATCCGGCGCATCGCCGCAGATGACGAGGTCGAAGGGGGCGTCGCCTTCCGCCGCGCTTGTCGCCAGTTCGGCGCCCGGCGGCCCCGCTTCGGCCAGCTGCTCGCGCAGGGCTTTTTCCAGCGGCGCGGGCAGGCCGGTCAGCAGGATGCGGGGGGAATGGGCGGGGGCGCTTGGCATGGGGCGATTTTAGCCGAAAACCATTTATTAAGACAGACTCGGCTAAAGTAAAGTATGGGAGACGGGCCGATGAATAGCCAAGAAGCTGAAATTATTGACCAATATGACGTGATGTTCGCCATGCGGACGGGCGTGACCATCCTGATTCCCAAGCTGCGGGCCTTCGACTGCGGGGTGGAGGTGCCCGTGCAGTTCACCATCAGCCCGGAAAACCCGCGCGACGTGCTCATCACCGCCGCGGGGCAGGCCGCCATCTTGAAGGACCTGCGCAAGGATTACCTCGACGAGGCGGTCGAGCGCGGCATCATCATGTTCTACGAGCTGAAGGACGACGAGGTCGTGCGTTGCACGCCCTGCAATTATTTGCGCTGAATTTTCGCCATTTCATGAAACGGGCCGAAACGCCGGACGAGAGGGGCGCGTTATTCGCCGCCCTGGTCGCCGCCTTGATCACCGTCGTCGCCCGACAGCGGACCGTAATAGCCGTCGTCCCCGCCGTCCTGCGAATAGGGGCCGTCATCGGCATTGGGATTGTTCCTGCGCGTCGCTTCTTTCGCAAGGTGCTGCATGGTGGCCGCTTCGCGCTTGCGCTTGGCGATGTCGGCTTCGCGCATGGCGCGCATGCGTTCGTTGTATTTCTTCATGACCTCGGCCTGTCGGCGGGCGCCCGGGTTGTCGGCATCGTCGCCCTGACTTTGGACGAAGTCGCCAAGGCTCGTACCGTCGCTGTCGCTCAGCCCGTACATATCCTGAAAGTCGGAGCCGTCATCCGTGGGCCCGATGCCCGCCTCCGCCTGAACCGAATTGTCGGGAGCCTGATCGTCCGTGGCGGCGTTGGCATTCGCGCCGTTGCCGTCCCCCCCGTCATCCTGCCCGGTGACATAGACGGGGTTTTCGCCCACCTGCACCCCGCTGTCCTTCTCGGCCGGGGGGAGGAGACCGGGATAGCTTTGCGCGAAAGCGAGGGGCGCCGCCGTTATCATCATCCAGCACAGCGCGGCGGTGAAAACCTGTTTCTTCAGCATATCTGTCTCGCTTTCCTTGGTTGGGCGTCTTCCGCGCGCGCGGAAACGGTTTCATCCTGTTCGTCTAAAGGTCAGATCTTCGAGAGAATTTCCATCGCGTCGTGCAGGCGTTTCAGCGCCCTCTGGCTGCCCTCGGTTTCCTGCTGCACATAGACCTCGGGCGCGCCCATCTTGTCGTAGATGGATTTGGGGATGCTCGCGGTCACCGCCATGCCGGTCGCCATGCGCTCCAGCCTGTCCATTGCGGCCAGCGCCTGCCGGTGGCGTTGCTCGGGCGTGTAGGAGGGATCGTTGACCAGTTTCATCGTTGTGTCGATCATGCGCTTGATCGCGTATTCCGTCGGCAGCATGCCGTCGATGCGGTTTTGCGGATGCGACAGCCTGTGGAAGGTGCCGGGCGGCATATGGATCGATTTCTCGAATTCCGCCGGCAGCTTGCCGAAGTCGATGCCGTGCTTGAGCAGCGCGGCCAGCGCTTTCAGGTCGTCCACGCTCAGCGCGGGCGCGCGGTCGTGGAAGCCGGGGCGGTAGGTGACCTCGGGCGTGCGGTGGATGGGCGTGTAGCCCCGGGCCGCGTCCGGGTCCATGCTCTTGGCGATCTGGCCGTATTGCGCGGGGCTCAGGTTGGCGCCCGTCGATGCCTTGCCGTTCTGCCCGCCGGTCTTGGCGCTGCGCGTGCCCGTGGGTTGCGAATCCACGGCGCCCGGGATGACCCCGTCATAGCCGCGCGGCTGGGACACGCCGGTCGGTTCCGGCTGGCTGGGCGCGATGAGCCCGCCGTAGCCGTCGTCGTTGGCGTTGCTATTGCTGTTGCTGTTGCCCGTCGCGGCGGGTTCGTCGTCGGGTATCAGCCCGCCGTAGCCTTGCGCGAAGGCCTGTCCGGCCATGCCGACGCAGAAGAAGGCGGCGGCGACAAGCGCCAGTCTGATGGAAAATTTCTTCACGGCCTGAAACTCCTCCCCGAAATTTCGCTGAAAAACGACGGCAGATCCGCGCGTGCAAGGTCGGACATCGTCGGAAAAAAGAATTTATTTCTCTCTTTCAGCACCTTGTTCCATTATATCATATCTTTGTTCAAAAGAACGGCAACCCTTGTTGCGGGCGGAGCGGATTGTTTTCCGGCCTTTTTCGTCGTCGCGGCGGGGCTTTCTTAACAACATGAAATAAAAGAAAAAATGACCTCCGACATCCTGCAGCTTTCCGCGCCCGCCATTCTCAGGCTTTACGAAAAAAAACAGCTTTCCCCCGTCGAGGTGACGCAGGCCGCGCTGAAACAGGTTTTGAAGTACAACCCCGCCATGAACGCCCTGTGTTTCATGGATGAAAAGGCGGCCTTGCATCAGGCGCGGGTGTCGGAGAAAAGATGGTATAAAGGCACCCCAAACGGCGTGCTGGAAGGGCTTCCCGTCACGATCAAGGACTGGTTTCACGTCAAGGGCTGGCCGACGCGCATGGGCTCGCGCATCGTGCCGCCGCTGCCCCAGCGCGACGATTCGCCCCCCGTGGCGCGGCTGCGCGAATCCGGCGCGATTTTCATCGGCAAGACGACCCTGCCCGAATTCGGCCACAAGGGGGTGACGGACAGCCTGCTCTGCGGCGCCACCCGCAACCCGTGGAACCTGCAGAAGACGCCGGGGGGCTCTTCCGGCGGCGCGGCGGTGGCGGCGGCGACGGGCATGGGCTGGCTCAACCTCGGCAGCGACGCGGGCGGCTCCATCCGCATTCCGGCCAGCTTCACCGGCGTTTTCGGCTTCAAGCCCAGCCCCGGCATGGTGCCGTCTTTTCCGCCCAGCCTGTTTTCCACCCTCTCCGCGCTCGGCCCGCTTACGCGCTGCGTGGAGGACGCGGCGCTGATGCTGGACGTTTTAACCCGCCACGACGACCGCGACTGGCACGCGCTGCCCCTGCCGCCGCCGCGCTTCATGGCGACGCTTTCGGCGAAGCTGCCCGCGCTGCGCATCGCCTACGCGCCTGCGATCAACGGCGTGACGGCGACGCCCGCCGTGCGCAAGGCGCTGGAGGGGAAACTGAAAGTGTTGCGCCAGCTGGGCACGGTCGATGAGATCAAGCTCGACGCGCCCGGGCTCATCGACGTCTTCAACAAGCACTGGATGGCGGTGGCTGCGCATATCGTGAAGGACATGCCGCAAAAAATCCGCAAGGATCTCGACCCGCGCTTCATGAACTGGGCGCAGCGCGGGCGGGCGCTGCACCTCAACGACTATCTGGATGCCGAGCGCGCGCGCATGGACATCGGCGCGTATTTTAAAAATATCCTGACCAGCTACGATATTCTCGTGACCCCCGCGACCGCCATGCAGGCCTTCGACTGCGGCGTGAACATGCCCAACGACGCGCGCGGCAACCCTTGGGAGGACTGGACGCCCTTCACCTATCCCGCCAACCTCGCGAAGCTGCCCGCCGCCGTGCTGCCCGCCGCGATGACCAAGGACGGGCTGCCCGCCGGATTGCAGGTCATGGCCGGATACCTGCGCGACGACCTGCTCATGCAGGTCTGCCACCGCCTTGAAAAAGCCCTCGCCTTCACGCCGTGGCTGCAAACGCAGGAAGCGGAAGGCGGGAAAAAGAAGCGGGCATAAAAAACACACATGAAAAAAGGGAGCGTGTCTGACGCTCCCTTTTTTTATTCGTTGCGAACGCGGGGGTTATTCCTGCCCGCCGTCCGTTTTGTCCATGTGATGCTCATGATGCTCGTGGTGTTCGCCGTCCATGTTGCGGCTCTTGTCATGGTGCCGGTATTTTTCCGGCAGGCAGGCGTCGAGCGCGGCGTCGTCCGCCGCCGCCTTCACGCAGGTGCGGGCGGTTTTCAGCTTCTGGATATGCGCGTCGATGGACTTGAGGCGGCGCGCTTTTTTCGTCGCGAAATCGACGGGTTTTTTCATGTGGTGCCTTGCGGGCATTTCCTTCGCGGCCGTCGAATCTTCCGCTCTGGCGTGGGCGGAGGTGAAGCAAAGGGCGGCGGCGAGGGGAAGAATGAAAAGATATTTTTTCATGGTCTGTTTTTCCTGATGATGGGGGGTTACTTCACGGTTTCCAGCGTCTTGCGAAGCTTGGTGACGATCTCGTCGATCTGGTTCTCGTTCACGATGAGCGGCGGGGAGAAGGCCAGCGTGTTGCCGGTGAAGCGCATGACGATGTTCTCGTCGAAGAACATCTTGTCCAGCACTTCCCATGCGCGGCTTTTCTCGTTCGGCGCGTCGCGGCTGCCGGGGTCCAGCTCGACTCCCGCCATCAGCCCGATGGTGCGGATGTCGATGACGTGCGGCGCGCCCTTCAGGGACTGGAAGGCGTCCGACCATTTCTTTTCCAGCTTCGCCGCGTTCTCGAACATGCCCTCGTTCTTATAGACGTCCTGCGCGGCCATGGCGGCGGCGCAGGCCAGCGGGTGGCCGGAATAGGTGTAGCCGTGCATGAATTCCACGCCGTATTCGCCGCCGGTCATGAAGGCGTCGTAGATGCCCTTGCGCACGAAGGTCGCGCCCATCGGCACCGTGCCCGAGTTGATGCCCTTGGCCGAGGTGATGATGTCCGGCTGGACGTTGAAATATTCCGAAGCCGTGGCCTTGCCGAGGCGGCCCCAGGCGGTGATGACCTCGTCGAGGATCAGCAGCACGTCGTGCTTGTCGCAGATGGCGCGGATGCGCTCGAGGTATCCCTTCGGCGGCACCAGCACGCCGGTCGAGCCCGCGACGGGCTCGATGATGACGGCGGCGACGTTTTCCGCGTCGTGCAGCTGGATCAGGCCTTCAAGAGAATCCGCCAGATGCGCGCCCCATTCCGGCAGGTGCGGGGAAAAGGCGTTGTGCTCGAGGTTGTGGGTATGGGGCAAAAAGTCCACGTTGGGCATCAGCGCGCCCGAGAACATCTTGCGGTTATAATAAAGCCCGCCCAGCGAGACGCCGCAGATGTTCACGCCGTGATAGCCGCGCTCGCGGCTTAAAATCTTCAGCTTGGTGCCCTTGCCGCGCACGCGGTGGTAGCCCAGCGCGATCTTGACCGCCGTGTCCACGCTTTCCGAGCCCGAGTTGCTGAAGAACACATGGTCGAGGTCGCCCGGCATTTCCGCGCAAAGGCGCGAAGCGGTCTGGAAGGCCAGCGGGTGGCCGTAGGAGAAGTTGGGCGCGTAGTCCAGCTCCGCCGCCTGCTTCTGGATGGCTTCCACGATCTTCGGGTGGTTGTGGCCCGCGTTCACGCACCACAGCCCGGCCGAGGCGTCGATCATCTTCCGCCCGTCGTCGGAGTAATAGAACATGCCCTCGGCCCTCGCGATCATGCGCGGCTTCTTCTTGAACTGGCGCTGGGGCGTGAAGGGCATGAAGTGGGCGTCGAGGTCGTTCGGTTTCAGGGCGGAGGTCATGTTTTCATCCTTTGTCTTTCAGGGGGCGTTTCGCGGTCATATTTGCGGGGGTGGCCGCCCCTGAATATTTGCATTGAAAATTCCAAGAGAGCATACTCGCAAGGCCCGCGGCATGGCAACCCCGCCCCCGTGCGGCAGCGCAGCAAGGCAGGTCGTCCCGGATATGACAAAAATGAACGGCACAGGCATGAACGGCGGCGGTCACCACGACCCCGAAGAAGATTTCGAAGAGACGGAACGCGGCAACGTCACGCCCTTTCCGCCCGGCGGCAAGCGGCCGGAGCCGGAAGAGCCTGCTGGCCCGCCGCAAAAATACGAGCCGGTCTTCAACCTGCCGCCCGTGACCAAGGCGCTGTGCCTCATCCTGCTCGCCATCCAGCTGGCGGTGCAGTTGATGCCCGACGATATGGCGGACGGTTTCCTCACCAGCTTCAGCTTCATCCCCGCGCGTTATTCCGGCGTCATGCCTTTCGACATCTATGCCGTCATCACGCCCGTCACCTATATGTTTTTGCACGGCGGCTGGCTGCACGTCGGCGTTAACGTCGGGATGCTCGTCGCTTTCGGCACGGGGGTGGAGCGGTATATCGGCACAAGGCGCGGGATCGTCCTGTTCTTCGCGGCGGGGATCATAGGGGCTTTCGTTCACGCGCTGCTGAACCTCGACAGCACGATGCCGCTCGTGGGCGCGTCGGGCGGCATCAGCGGCTTGTTCGGCGCGCTGATGATGATGGCCTATGCGCGCGGCATGCTGGGGGGCGGCTACCGGAAGTTCATGCCCTTCGTCGCCATCCTGCTTTCCCTCGTCCTCGTGGGCTATTTCGGCGTGCCGGGCGAAAGCAACGGCATCGCCTGGATGACCCATGTCGGCGGTTTCATCACGGGGCTTTTGCTTTATCGTCCGGTCATGCGCCTGCCGGAAAAATGATATTATTATCCATTTGATAAATAATAATTTTTATTCCTCAGCGCGGGGCTTGACGGGGCAAATGGTTTTCAGTAGCATCCGGCCACGCTGCACCGCAACAAGGACGTGTTCCCGCGCGGCGGCAAGTGTGGCTTCAGGGACACGCGCATGAGGAATATCCCGCAAGGGATTGATAAGAATTAAAAACAGAGATATTTTTATCCCGTTCCGCCGCCGTTCTGGCGCGCGCAGGGGTTTTTTCAGACAGAGCAATTCGACCAAAAGGGGTTAGCACCATGGCCAAGAAACAATTCGACGCAAAATCATCCGCGGAAGACAGGGGCGCGAAGCGACGCCGCCTCGAGGAAATCCAGCAGCAGATGAACGACATGGGCATCGGCGGCATCGGCAAACCCGCCGCCGCGACCAAACCCGCCGCGCCCTACGACGAATTCTACAAGGCCACGACCGAGCGCGGCTTCACCAAGATCACCATCCCGAAAACCCGCACCGGCAACCGCTAGGTTTTTCGCCGCACCGGAAGGCTTGGAATGCTAGAGCCTTCGCAGGTAATGCTTGACCACGTCGTCCGGGATGTCGTTGCCCTCGGCGATGACGATGTCGCCCTCGGCGGCCTTGTCTATTTCCTCTTGCGGATACCCCAGCTTTTTCGCCAGCGCGCAAAGCCGCGCCACGCGCTTTTCCGTCGGCGGGTGCGAGCTGACGAGGCCGCGCCACGCGCGCGCGGCGGAACCCGCGCGCGGCAGCCATGATTTGCGCGCCTTTTGCAGCGCGCGTTCCTCCAGTATCTTGATCTTGCGCAGCGAGGTGATCAGCGCCAGCGGCGAGCTTTTCAGCGCGACGGAACCCGCGTCCGCCTCGTATTCGCGGTTGCGCAGCCCGGCGGCGGCGATCGCGTCCCTTGCCGCCAGCAGCCCCCATGCCAGCGCGAAGACGCGGATGAAGTCATGGCTGGAATAGGTCAGGACCGCAACGCAGGCGGTTTGCAAAAGCAGGCTGTAGAGGGACCGCAGCCGGTCGCGCGCGACGAGCTCATAAGCCGTCATGCCCGGCGTCTCGACGGCGAAAAGCGCGTCGCCGTCGGGGTGGAAAAGCCGGACGAGCAGCGTGACCGCCAGCGCGGCCGCCAGGGCCGCCGTATCCGCCCGCCACCCCGCCGCGCCCGCGCCGTTCAGCAACAGGCCGATGCAGGCGACGCCGGTGACGTAGCCGATGCTGCGCTGGAGCGCGGTGAACCTGTTGTGCCGCAAAACGATGTGCGATAGCTCGTGCCCCAGCGTCGCGCGTTCCTCCGCGTCGTCCAGCAGCTTCAGCATCGGCTCGGAAATCAGGATGTAATCCCCGCCCGCCGTCACGGCGGCGGCGTTGAGGATGAATTGCGGCACGTATTTCTTTTTCGCGGCCTGCAGCTTCTTGACGAGCGTTTCGGAGGCGCTGAAATCGAGCAGCGTCACGCTGCCCTGCGGCAGGCCCGCTTCCTCGCACAGCGCGGCCATGATGCGGCCGAGGTTGGGCGAGAATTCGTGGGAAACGGGGTAACGCTTCCATTCGCTGCGCGCGTAGCGCAGGGTGCTGCGCATCATGCTCCAGGTCAGCAGGGCGCCGGCGGCGAGGCTGGCGGTCAGCACCCAGCCGCTGCCCTGCAAAAGCGCGGCGGTCATGACCGCGCCGCCCGCGAGAATGAAGAAGGCCGTGACGGCAAGGTAGCGCAGCGGGGTCAGGCGTTGTTGCATGGGGTCGTTTCGCTCCGCGGTGCCGCCTAGCCGTTCAGCGCGAGCGAGGGCGGCGGGCCGATGACGTCGCCGTCTGACGGGTTGCCCGCCAGCAGGGGGCGCGGCGCATGGGTTTCCGCGCCGGGGGTCACCCATTCCAGCTTGTCGAAGGCAAGGCAGTGGTCGCACAGCGCGCGCCAGTCGGCGGGCGCGTGGCCGCAGCTTTCGCAGACCCAGCGCGGGTCGGGCGCGGCGTCGGCGGCCATTTCCAGCCATTCGCGCGCGCGGCCCTCGTCGCCGCTTTCCTCGCGTTCCAGCCGGGCGAGCGCGCGGTAGTCGCCCGCCGCCTCGAGGTGCTGGCGCGCCTCGCGCCACATGCGGGCCTGCAGCGCGGCGAGGCCGAGGGCGCGTTCGCTGTCGCGGTGGTCGGCGCGCAGGTCGTAGAGCTTTTTCGTCCAGTCGTAGATGCCGCGCCCGGCGTCGTAGATCGAGCGGGTCTTTTTCGGCGCGGGGGCGAGGCTCATCCAGAGCGCGGCGAGGTCGGGGTGCGGCTGGGCGCGCCACGCGCTCTCGATCGTCTTCAGCACCGCGCGGCGGCGGCCGCGGCGTTCGTAGAAACCGGCGAGGCGCAGGGCGGCGGGCGGAAAACCCGCCCCGGCCTCGAAGGCCTCCTGAGCGAACTTGAAGGCGGCGGGCTCGTGGTCCTGCGCGAGCATTTCGTCGCTCTGCGCGACGCGGATGGCCTGCCGGTGGCGGCGCGCCTCGTTCTTGTCGAAGATGCCCAGCTTCTCTGCCTTTCGCAACGTCTTTTCCGCCTTCGCCCAGTCGCGGTTGCGGGTTTCGAGCTCGAAAAGCGTGCGCACGACCCAGATGCGCCTCGGCTGCAGCTTCTCCGCCTTGCGCGCCAGCTCCAAAGCCTCGCGGTAATCGCCTTGCCGCAGCGTGTCGTTGAGCAGCCCGCGCACGCCGAAGAAGGCCGCGCTCTCGTCCTCCAGCAGGGCGGTGAACTCGCGCCGCGCCTTGGGGGCGTTGCCGTTCATCAGCGCGGTCTGCGCGGTCAGGAGCTTGGTGAGCGCCGCGCCCGGCAGCAGTCCTTCGGCGCGTCTGGAAAGTCTTTCCGCCGCGCGCCCGTCGCCCGCCGCCACGGCGACCAGCCCCTCGGTCACGGCGCGGTAGCCTTTCTCGCGCGCCCGCGCGACCTGGTAGCGGCGGTAGTCGTGGGGCACGGAGATGAAGGCGCGCCACAGCCAGACGCAAAGGGTCCAGAGCGAAAGGAAGATCGCGCCCGCGGCCGCGAGCACGCCGACCGAGGTCTCGATAAGGTAGCCCTGCCACGTGATCTCGATATGTCCGGGGTTTTTCACCAGCCAGACGACGGCGGCGAGCAGCAGCGCGAGCCGGGAGAGAAACCAGAGTACTTTTAACATGCGACCTCGTTATATCCTGCGCGCGGCGTTACGGCCGCGCTTTAAAAACAATCATTTCAAAAACGGCGAATCCTGTTCCTGCAGCGCGGGGGAGATATAGGGCACCTCCGGCGGCTGCCCCGAGAGGGTCTCGGGCGAGTCGTTGGGCGCGATATGCGCGAGCCCGCCCAGTAACCCCTGCAGCGAGAAACCCGTCTGCGATGACAGCTGCCGCAGGATGAGCCGCGAGACCGCCCCCGCCGCGCTGTTCGCCGCCACGGTGCCTTCCGCCGCGTTCAGGAAGGGCGTCGCCGCCTGCGCGGGCGCGCCTTCCAGCGTCTGCAATTCGCGCACCGCGCCCTGCACGTCGCCCTTGTCGAGCGAAAGCTGCGCGCGCGCGACCTTTGCGTCCACCGTGTCGCCCTCGATATCGTCGATGCGGCGCACCTTCACCAGCTTGCCGAGCCGGGCCAGCATCTGCTGCTTGACCGAAAGATCCTGCCCCTGAAGCTTGGCCATCACGATGTCGGAAGCGAGCCCCTTGAACTGCGTCTTGAGCGCCTGCGGGTTCAAGACGCCGTGCTGCGCGTAGGGCGCGAGCCGGGCGAGGGATTTTTGCATTTCCGGGTCGTCGCCCGCGTATTTTTCCAGCAAGAGCAGGTCCTGCGCGAAGGGGCGCTGGCTGCCGACGTTGTCGCGGAACTCGTTGAGCGCCAGCAGCATCGCCGCCGCGCCGAGGTCTTTCGCGCCGACCGTCGATAAAAGCGCGTCGAGGTCGGGGTTTTGCTTGCGCGCGGCGTCCACCGCGGCGCCCAGCGAGGCACGGTCCGCATCCGCGCCCGCCATCGCGGCGCGCAGGGCGGCCATCGCCTTGGCGTAGCTGCCGGGGCCGGCTTGCTGCATCTTGCCCGCCTGGCTCATCATGGCGAGCATTCCCTGCAGCGATTGCAGGGCTTCGCTGTCGCCCGTCTGCTCGCGCACGTTCTGGACCTGCTGCGCCGCCGCGCCCGCGGCGTCCTGCGCGGCGCGCTTGGCGACCTCGGCCACGGTGCCGACGGTATCGGAAACGCTGCCGGTCGTGTCCTCGACCTGCCCGATGGCGTCGCTGAGGCGGCTGCCGATCGAGGGGCTGTCTTGCCGTTGCTGCTGCAGCGCCTGCAGCCGCGCGTTCATCTGGTCGATGCGGGCCTGCATGGCCTCGACCTGGTCGGCGTTGTTTTTGAGGTTCTTGATGTCGGGCGCGAGGATCAGCGCGCCCGCGTAAAGCACGACGATGGAAAAGACCGCGCCCTTCAGGACCATGCTGTTGAAGAAGCGCCATTTCTCGTCGCGGATGCGCTGGGCCTGCCGTTCGTGATAGGCGCGGCGGTCGATGCCAGAGCGGCGGTCGGCGCCCTTGTAATTGTCGCCCTGCACGTTGCCGCGGCGATCGACGGAGGAATGCTTCTGGCGGCGGTCCGCCTTGGCGACCCGGCGGTCGTGGAACTCGTGCTGGCGGGTGTCGGACTTCTTGTCGTCGCCGCCGTCGCTGCTGTTGTTTTCTGACATGTTGTCTTCCTCTTTCCACAGGATATCGAGATCGATGTCGTCTTCCAGCGCGGCCTTGCGGATATCCGCGGTGCGCGTGCCGGGGATGACCCCGCGCTTGCGCCAGCCCTGCACGGTGGAAGGCGTGATGTCCAGCCTTGTCGCCAGCGGCCGCAACCCGCCGAAGGCGGAAATCACGGGCTCGGCGGGCAGGGGCATGGTGGTCTTGTCTTCCCTGTCGTCCTTCGCGCGCAAAATGTCGAGCACCGCTTCCATGCGCGGCACCTTGGCGACGCGGATGGTGCGCCACTGCAGGGGCTTGAGCTCCGCCGCCACGCGCTCGCTCAGGCACACGGCCTCGAGGTCGTTGCTGACCCCCTTCATGCCCGCGCGCTGCAGGATGCGGGTGAAATTCGCCGCGGTGCGCGCGGAGAAAAGGGTGACGGTGGTGATGTCCCCCTCGGCCAGCGCGTTGTCGATATCGCCGGGCAGCGTGTCCTTGAACTGCGCCTTATAGACGGGCGCGCGTTTCAGCTCGATGCCGTCGGTCGCGAGCAGGGGGGCGAAGTCCTGCGCCGTGTCCTCCCCGCAGGGGTGGAGGAGTTTTTTCAGGCCATAGATATCTTTTTTCTCGCGGATGAGGCGCAGCACGTCGTCCCCGTCGCCCTGCGCGGAATAGACCTTGCGGAACCCCGCGTTGCTGGCGGCAAGGGCGGTCGCGTCGCCCACGGCGAAGACCGGCAGGTCGAAACCCGAACTTTCACGTTTGGCGTAGATGACGGCGGCCTGCGCGCTGGTGAAGACGAGGCCCTGATAGTCCGACAGCGGGCCGGTATCGCAGGCGAGCTCGATGTATTCGGTCATCGGGGCGACGAAGACCTCGAACCCCTCGCGGCGGAGCCTCTCCGCCAGCTCGTCCGCCACGGGCTGCGGACGTGTGACCAGAACACTGCGCATCTCTTGAAAACCACCCCTTCGTCGTTACCGTTTAAAGACTATCATGAAGATGATAGCAAGGATGCGTCAATATTGACTTAATTGAATCGTTTCAATGACGCGTACGGGCGTACGCGCCTGGCTTCTGAAAAATAAAAGCGTGCGATGGATTGAAGAAAACGGCGTTATCGAAAAATCAGGGTTTATGATCGCCGGTGAAAAAGCCTTCGGGCAGGCGTTTCTTCAAATCCGCGCCCGCGGTTTCGCCCAGCTTTTGCGCTTCATGGAGGTTGGTGACGTTCATCATGTAGGTCACGCTTTCGACCTCGCTGCCGTCCGGCCTTGCGACCAGCGCGTCGAAACGCACGCGGCCTTGCGGGTCCGGCTCGGTCATCAGGGCGGCCAGCGGCGTGCGGCAGGAACCGTCCATCACGGCGAGGAAGGCGCGCTCCGCCGTCACCCGCAGCTCCGTCACCGGGCAATGCACGGCTTCGAGCAATTCGCGCATCCTCTTGTCGTCCGCGCGGATCTCGATGCCCACGGCCCCCTGCGCCACGGCGGGCAGCATGACCTCGGGCTCCAGCACGGTCTGGATGAGATGGGCCTGCCCCAGCCGGTTGAGCCCGGCCACGGCCAGCAAGGTCGCGTCCACCACGCCTTCCTGCAGCTTCTTCATCCTCGTGCCGACGTTGCCGCGGAAGGTCACGACCTGCAGGTCGGGCCTGCGCGCCAGCACGATGGCCTGACGGCGCAGGCTGGAGGTGCCGACCACCGCGCCTTCGGGCAAATCGTCCAGCGTATCGCCGCGGGTCGAGAAAAACGCGTCGCGCACGTCGTCGCGCGGCAAAAGGCAGGGGATGACGAGGCCGTCCGGCAATTGCGTCGGCATGTCCTTCATCGAGTGCACGGCGCAGTCGATCTCGCCGCTGAGCAGCGCTTCCTCGATCTCCTTGGTGAAGAGCCCCTTGCCGCCGGCTTCGGAAAGCGCGCGGTCCTGAATGCGGTCGCCCGAGGTCGTGATGGTCACGACCTCGATCGCGCCCTCGGCGGCGAGTTGCGGGTGATGGCGGCGCAGCGCGTCCGCGAGGAGTTCCGTTTGCACCAGCGCCAGCGGGCTGCCGCGCGTGCCGATTTTGATGGGCTTCGTCATGCGCCATTCTTACAACCAATTGCATCTGGAGTACAAACAAGAAAACGGAAACATTCGTTTTTCAGAATATTCTGAACATCGGCGAGAACGGCGTAAAGATCGAGCAATTTCAGCGTGGATGGTTTTGCGGCCGTTCGCCTTGCCGGAAAATCGGCGGGGCTTCTTTCGGATTTTCTTGACGCGGATGCGCGCGCTCTTTAATCAGGTAGATATGCAACACAGGGTTTACGTTAAAAATCTTTTCGCCGCACAGATGTGACGGCGGGAAGGCTTGTGCGCGTCAACCGCAATGTTGCCACGGATTTTACAAAAGGAGAAAACATCCGATGAAATTCATGGTTTTCGTCAACGAGAAGGAAGACGTGCTGATCCAGCGTTTCGGCAAATACGTGCGCACGCTGAAGACCCCGGGCATCCACATCATCCTGCCCTGGGAGAACGAAAGAAAGCGCATCCCCATGGGCCTGCGCCAGATCGAGGACACGCTGAACACCAAGACCAAGGACGATATCTTCGTCGATATCCCCATCAAGATGCACCTGCAGGTCGTCGATTCGCGCAAGTACTTCTATGATTCGACCACCCCGCCCGACGAACAGGTCATCGCCCGCGTCAACGCGACGGTGAAGCAGCTCGTCTCCGACATGGACTTCACCGACCTCTACAAGACGCGCGAGCAGATTTCCATGGAAGCGCGCGAAAAAGTCGGCAAGGAGATCGAGGAGCTTTACGGCATGCGCCTCGTCGATGTCATCGTCGATCAGCCCAAGGCGGACGCGAAGGCCGTCGCCTCGTTCTCTTCCGTCAAGGAAAGCGAGCGCAACAAGCAAACGACGATCAACAACGCCGAGGCCGACAAGCGCCGCACCATCGCGGATGCCGAAGCGCGCAAGGAAGCGCTGCGCCTGCACGGGGAAGGCATCGCCGAGCAGCGCAACGCAATCTTCCAGAACTACGCCGAGCAGTTCAACAAGCTGGCGGACAAGGGCATGTCGCCCGAAATGGCGCATGAGATCATCCTGCTCGCCATGGCGCTGGACACCACGCGCGACGCCGCCGAAAAGGGCAACGTCATCCTGACGACGACGAACCCGAACGAGCTGCTCTCGCAGGTGCAGGCGCTGGGCAAGACGCTGAACAAGCAGCGCGCGGCCGCGAACGACAAGGGCGTCCCGCCCGTGCCGCAGCCCGCGCAAAAAGCGCCGAGCCCGCCGAAAAACCCGGGCTAAGGGGCTTATGAACCAGCCTGAAAACGGCGTCCGCCTCCTGTTTTCAAGGGGCGGGCGCCTTTTTCTTTGCGGCTCGTCATCCCGGGGGCCGCGTGCTATATAAAGCCTTATGGACAAGCAAGACGCAAAAGCGCCCATTGTGATGGGCATCGAGACCAGCTGCGATGAAACCGCCGTCGCCATCGTGACGGGGGACAAAAGGATTCTCTCGCACCAGATCCTGAGCCAGAAGGAACACGAGATTTACGGCGGCGTGGTGCCCGAAGTCGCCGCGCGCGCGCATCTGCACCACATCGACCACATGGTCGAGGCCGCGCTGGGGGAGGCGGGCGTTTCGCTGCCGGATCTTTCCGGTGTCGCGGTCACGGCGGGGCCAGGGCTGATCGGCGGCGTCATGGTCGGCGTCATGACGGCCAAGGCGATGGCGGCGGTGCATGACCTTCCGCTCGTCGGCGTCAACCATCTCGAAGGCCATGCGCTGACCGTGCGGCTGGTGGAGGACGTGGCTTTCCCCTATCTTCTGCTGCTCGTCTCCGGCGGGCATTGCCAGCTTCTGGTCGTCGAGGGCGTCGGCGCATACCGGCGTCTCGGCACCACCATCGACGATGCGGTCGGCGAGGCTTTCGACAAGACGGCGAAGCTGCTCGGCCTCGGCTACCCCGGCGGCCCCGCGGTCGAACGCGCGGCGGCGGGCTGCGCCGACGTGAAGGCTGCGCGCAAGAAATTCCCGCTGCCCCTGCCGCTGGTCGGGCGCGAGGGCTGCGATTTTTCCTTCTCGGGCCTGAAGACCGCGGTGCGGCGCATGGTGGAGCTGCGCGTGCAGGAAACGCCGGGGGCGAAAGACGTCCCGGGCTTGCCGGAAGATGATATCGCGGCGATGTGCGCCTCCTTCCAGTTGACGGTGGCGGATATCCTCTGCGACCGTGCGGGCAATGCGATCGCCGAATACCTGAAAGGCGATCCCGCCGCGCCCGCGCTGGTGGTGGCGGGGGGCGTCGCCGCCAACAAGGTTTTGCGCGCCGCGCTGGAAGGGCTGGCGGAAAAGAACGGGTTGCGTTTCGTCGCCCCGCCGGTGAAGCTTTGCACCGACAACGGCGCGATGATCGCCTGGGCGGGGGTGGAACGGCTGCGCCTCGGCCTCACGGATGCGCCGGACTTCCCCGTCCACGCCCGCTGGCCGCTCGACCCCGACGCGCCCGTTGCCAGCCGCAAGTCGGAGAGGATATAGGGCTGCAAAATAAAAGCCGGCGCCACTGGCTTTTCGCCCGCCCTGCAACTATATTACAAATATATAATATAAAACAGCGAGAGAGGATGCCATGAGCGATATCCAGACCATTCACCCCAAGGATCTCCATACGGTCGAAGGCAAGGGCGGCGTCATCCTCGACGTGCGCACCCCGGGCGAGCACAGCGACGCGCATCTGGCAAGGCCGCACGCGCATGTGCCGCTGGGCGAGCTGGACCCCGCCGACTTCATGCTGCGCCGCGGGCTGGACCGCGAAACCCCCGTCTATATGCTGTGCAAGGCCGGCACGCGCGCCCGCGCGGCGGCGGAAAAATTCGCGGCGGCGGGCTTTCCCAACGTGCATGTCATCGAGGGCGGCATCATCGCCTGCGACGATTGCGGGGAGGACATCAACGCCATGGTCGTCGAAACCGGCACGGCGGCGGGCTCCTGCGCAACGAAACAGCCCATGTCCGTCGAACGGCAGGTGCGGCTCATCGCGGGACTGGTCGTTCTGGTCACTTCGGCCCTTGGCATCTGGGTCAATCCCGTCTGGCTCTACGTGCCGCTGGCGGTGGGCGCGGGGCTGAGTTTCTCGGGGGTTTCCGGCTTTTGCCTGATGGCGGAAACCCTGAAGAAAATGCCGTGGAACAAGGGGCTGAAACAACAGGCTGACACGGGCGGCGCCTGTGGTATCATCAAGCCGGACAATATTCCGGCCTCCTCGCCCGGCCCCGGCAAGCCCGGCTGCGCGTAACGACGGCAAGGCGGCCTGTTTTAAAAGGAGCCTTTTCCGTGACGCTGAAACCCGACGTCCGGGGATTTTTCGACCCCGCCACCGCCACCTGGACCTATGTCGTCTGGTCTTCCGGCCATGAAGACCGCCGCTGCGCCATCATTGACAGCGTGCTGGACTACGACATGCATTCAGGCCGCCATTCCACGGCCTCCGCCGACGCGGTCATCGACTTCGTGAAGGCGCGGGGGCTTGAAGTGGAATGGATCCTCGAAACCCATATCCACGCCGACCACCTGACCGCGGCGCATTACCTGCGCGCGAAGCTGGGCGGCAAGATCGCCATCAGTCGCCACATCCTCGCCGTGCTGGAAACATGGGCGCCCGTCTTCCAGAGCGCGGAGGACACGCCGCTCGACGGCAGCCAGTTCGACGTGCTGTTCGAGGACGATCAGCAATTCACCATCGGCCCCATGACGGCGAAAATGATCCATACCCCCGGCCACACCCCCGCCGATACGTCTTATATCGTGGGCGACGCGGTCTTCGTGGGGGATGCGATGTTCCTGCCCGACGTCGGCAGCGGGCGCTGCGATTTCCCGGGCGGCAACGCGGGGGATTCGTATGATTCCGGCCAGAAGCTGCTCGCCCTGCCGCCCGAAACGCGCATGTACGTCGGCCATGACTATCCCCCCGGCCCGCGCCGTGAGCCGCAGTGCATGGCGACGGTCAGTGAGCAGCGCGCGGGCAACCTGCGTTTCCATCAGGGCGTGACGCGCGAGCGCTTCATCGAGGCGCGCGAGGCGGCGGACGCGGGCAAGGGCGTGCCGGAACTTATTCTGCCCTCGCTTCAGGTCAACCTGCGCACGGGGCAATTCGGCAAGGATATCAACGGGGTGCAGTTCGTCCGCCTGCCCGTGGACAAGCTTTGACGCCTCATCACGGCGTTTGACGCTGCGCCCCCCGCACCTGTATAAGGTGTTATGACAGAAGAAACGCCGCAAAACAGATCCATCCAGAATATATCCATCTTGGGCGCGGGCTCATGGGGCACCGCGCTGGCCGAGGTGCTCTCGCGCGCCGGCCGCAAGGTCACGCTTTATGCGCGCGAGGCTGCGCTGGCCGAGGCGCTGAACGCCGAACACGAAAACATCACCTACCTGCCGGGCGCGAAGCTCGACCCTGCCATCCACGCCACGGCGGATGCCGGTGAAGCGGTGAAGGATGCCGAGCTCGTCCTGCTCGTCACCCCCGCGCAATACCTGCGCGCGCTGCTGGAAAAATTCGCGCCGCTGCTGCCCCAATCCGTGCCGCTCGTCAACGCGGCCAAGGGCATCGAGCTTGAAACGGGAAGCTTGCTTTCGGAAGTCGCGGTGCAGGCCGCGCCGGGCCATCCCTTCGCCGTGCTGTCCGGCCCCAGTTTCGCGAGCGAGACGGTGAAAGGCCTGCCGACCGCCGTCACTTTGGCGACGACCGCGCCCGCGCAAGTCGCCGAGGTCTGGGCGCAAAGCCTGCGCGGGCCCGCCTTCCGCCCCTATCTTTCCGACGACCCGCTGGGCGCGGAGATCGCGGGGGCGTTGAAAAACGTCATCGCCATCGCCTGCGGCATCGTCGAGGGGCGCAAGCTGGGCCAGAACGCGAAGGCCGCCGTGATGACGCGCGGCATCGCGGAGATCCGCCGCCTCGGCGTGCAAAAGGGCGCGCAGTCCGAAACCTTTCTCGGTCTGTCGGGCATCGGCGACCTGACGCTGACCTGCAATTCCCTGACCTCGCGCAACTTCGCGCTGGGCCATGCCTTGGGGCAGGGGCAAAGCCTTCAAGATTACATGGCGGGCCGCCGCACGGTGGCCGAAGGCGTGGCGACCGCCGCCGCCGCCAAGACCTTCGCCGCGCGCGAAGGCGTCGAGATGCCCATCAGCGAAGCGGTCTGCGGCATTCTGCACGAAGGCGCGGACGTGGGCGCGGTGATCGAGGCGCTGCTGGCGCGCGACCTGCGCCACGAAACGCAGTAAACAAAAAATAAAAATAAAAAGGAAAAACAGGAATGAGCCAAATCATCATCTGCCGCGCGAGCGAGCTCGTGGATACCGTGCAGCGCGAAAGGCCCGTCGCGGTGCTGTCAATCGAGCACCCGGGCGTGCCCAGGGGCGGCAAGGGTTCCGCCCCGCGCCTGGCCGATACGCCCGAAACGGCGGATGTGCCCCAGCTCGTCCTCACTTTCTGGGATGCGGAGCAGGAAGTCGCGAACGGCCCCGACAAGGACCAGATCGAGCAGGGCATCGACTTCGTCATGAGCTACATCGGCGAAGGGCCGGTCGTCATCCATTGCCACGCGGGCAAGGCGCGCAGCACGGGCATCGCGCTCGGCGTGCTCTCCCGCCTGCACCCCGACAAGGACGCGGCCTTCTTGCTGGAAACGCTTTTGGAAATTCGCCCGCAGGCCGCGCCCAACATCAT